>JANQIX010000025.1 GCA_028281925.1 Alphaproteobacteria bacterium | reverse complement strand
CCCGTTCTCCAAACGCCATCTGCTCGGCATCGAAGAGCTTTCGATGGTGGAGATCACCCAGCTGCTCGACAGCGCCGACGGCTATGTCTCGCTGAACCGACAGGCGGAAAAGAAGATGTCGCGCCTGCGTGGGCGCACGGTCATCAACGTCTTCTTCGAAGATTCCACGCGCACGCGCACCTCGTTCGAGCTGGCAGGCAAGCGCCTGGGTGCGGACGTCATCAACATGTCGGTGGCCACCAGTTCCGTCCGCAAGGGCGAGACGTTGCTGGACACGGCCATGACCCTGAACGCCATGCGCCCGGACGTGCTGGTGGTGCGCCACCCCGAATCGGGGGCCGTCGCCCTGCTGGCGCAGAAGGTGAACTGCGCCGTGATCAATGCCGGCGACGGCATGCACGAGCACCCAACCCAGGCCCTGCTGGACGCGTTGACGATCCGCCGCCGCGTCGGCCGGCTGGACGGGCTTGTCGTCGTAATCTGCGGCGACGTGCTGCACAGCCGCGTTGCCCGGTCGAACATCCACCTCTTGAACATCATGGGGGCGCGTGTGCGCATCGTGGCCCCGCCCACCCTGACGCCGCCGGATGCCGACCGCTTAGGCGTGGAGGTGCACCACGACATGCGCCGCGGCGTGAAGGACGCCGACATCGTCATGATGCTGCGCCTGCAGATGGAACGGATGCACGGCGCCTATGTACCCTCGGTGCGGGAATACAACCGCTTCTTCGGACTGGACTATGCCAAGCTAGCCTATGCCAAGCCCGACGCGCTGATCATGCATCCCGGCCCCATGAACCGCGGCGTGGAGATCGACACGGCCGTGGCCGACGACATCAACCGCAGCGTCATCCTGGATCAGGTGGAACTGGGCGTGGCCGTGCGCATGGCGTGCCTGGACCTGCTGACGCCGCGCGAGGGTGCCAACACATGATCGCGCGCACAGCCTATGTGAACGCGCGGCTGCTGGATCCCGCGACCGGCCTGGATGCCCCCGGCGCGCTCTTGACCGAAGGCGCTCAGATCGCCGATTTCGGCCCACGCCTGTTTGCCGATGCGCCGCCCGGCGATGCCGAGGTGGTGGATTGCGGCGGCCTCTGCCTGGCGCCTGGCCTGGTCGACATGCGCGCGCGCATCGGCGAGCCCGGTGAGGAGCATAAGGAGACGATTGCCAGCGCCAGCCGGGCCGCCGCCATGGGTGGCGTCACCGCGCTGGCCTGCCTGCCCGATACCGACCCGCCGATCGACAACGAGGCGGCGCTGGAATTCGTCGCCCGGCGGGCGCGCGAGATGCGCCAGGTCAAGATCTTCGCCCAGGCCTGCATCACCCGTGGCGCCAAGGGCCGGGACCTGGCCGAACTCGGCCTGCTGGCCGAGGAAGGGGCCGTGGCCTTCACCGATGGCCGCCGCGCCGTGGCCGATGCTCTGGTGATGGTCCGCGCCCTCGCCTACGCCACGGCCTTCGACCTGTTGATCGTGCAGCACCCGGAGGAACCGCGCCTCGCCCAGGACGGGTTGATGAACGCCGGCGAGATGGCCACACGTCTCGGCCTCGCCGGTATCCCCGCGGTGGCCGAGGTAATGATGATCGAACGCGACCTGCGGCTGGTGGAGCAGACGGGCGCCCGCTACCACGTGGCCCATGTCTCCACCGCCCTCGCGCTCGACGTCATTCGCGATGCCAAGCAACGGGGCCTGCGCGTCACCTGCGATACGGCCCCGCCCTATTTCTCGCTGACGGAAATGGATGTCGGCGCCTATCGTACCTTCGCCAAGCTGTCGCCGCCGCTGCGTACTGAGGACGACCGGCGCGCTGTAGTCGCCGCCATCGCCGACGGCACCATCGACGCCATCGCCAGCGACCACGATCCGCAGGACCAGGAAAGCAAGCGCCTGCCCTTCGCAGCCGCCGAGCCTGGCGGGATCGGTCTGGAAACCCTGCTGCCGCTGGCGCTGGAGCTGCATCACCGCGGCGAGGTGGCGTTGACCGACTTGCTGGGCTGCCTCACCTGGCGGCCGGCCGACCTTCTCGGTCTCGGCCTCGGCCGGCTGTCGGTGGGCGGCCCCGCCGATCTGGTGCTGTTCGACCCGGACTATGCCTGGCGGATCGAGGCGGACGAGCTGGCCAGCACCTCGAAGAACTCGCCGTTCGACCGCCGCCCGGTCTCGGGCCGCGCCGTGCGCACCGTCGTGGACGGCCGCACCGTCTTCGCCCGCAGTTAGGGTCTGCAGACAATCGTGGACGCGACCCTCTTGAAGCCCTCCCCCTTGATGGGGGAGGGTTGGGAGGGAGTGATCGTGCCGCCATCACCCCCACCCGAACCCTTCCCCATCAAGGGGGAGGGACTTGTTAATGTCGCCAGACCCTAGGCCGTCGCATGCCCGATCCGCTCGGCAGCTTCGACTATACGTGGCCGTTCTACGCGGCCGCCGTAATCGGCTATCTGCTTGGTTCGATCCCCTTCGGCCTGCTGCTGACGCGGGCCTCGGGCCTTGGCGATATCCGCGCCATCGGCTCCGGCAATATCGGCGCGGCGAACGTGCTGCGCACGGGCAAGAAATGGCTGGCCCTTGCCACCGTATTGCTGGACGGCGGCAAGGGCGCCGTTGCGGTGGTGGCCGCCGGCTATTTCGGCCCCGATTTCCAAGTGCTGGCCGGCGGCGGCGCGCTGTTGGGCCACTGCTTTCCAGTCTGGCTGAAGTTCCGCGGCGGTAAGGCCGTGGCGACGGCGCTCGGTGTGCTGCTGGCGATGGCACCGGCCGTCGGCGTGCTGGTGTGCCTCGCCTGGTTGGTGGTGGCGATCCTCTTCCGCATCTCTTCGCTGGCGTCCTTGATTGCCGCCGCGCTGGCGCCGGTCTACGCCTACCTCTTGGCCGACCTCGCCATCGGTACCTGGTTCCTCTCCAGCCTGCAGATCGCCGAATTCTGCGTCTTCATCGCCGCCCTGGTCTGGATCAAGCACCTCGCCAACATCCGCCGCCTGCTCCAGGGCACAGAGCCGCGGATCGGGCAGCGGAGGAAGGCCGAAGGCGACGGCTCAGGCTAGAGGGAAGTCATCACCCGGTTGCCGGTCCCACTCAGCGCCACGGCCGCGAACAGCGACAGTTCCGGCGCCCAGGCCACAGAGAACCATTCGTTGTCCGTCTCTGTGACCCTCAGCGTCCAGTTGATGCCGTCAGGGCTGGTCATCACCCGTTTGCCCGTGCCGGTTCTGGCCACCGAGGCCAACAGACCGAGTCCCGGAGACCATTCAACACTGAACCACTCGTTGTCTGCCGGCGTCTGCCTGGATGTCCAGTTCAGTCCGTCGGGGCTGGTCATTACCCGGTTGCCAGTGCCTGTCCCCGACACGGCAACCAGCAGCCCGATCTCCGGCGCCCAGACAACCTCTGACCAGTTGTTGTCCGAAGCCGACGCCCTTGAGGTCCAGTTGATCCCGTGGGGGCTTGTCATCACGCGGTTCCCCGAGCCAGTGAACGACACCGCAACAAAGAGACCAAGTTCCGCAGCCCAAATGACCTCTGCCCATCCATTGTCGGCGGCGGATGATCTGCTGGTCCAGTTGATGCCGTCCGGACTGGTCATCACCCTGTTACCCGTTCCGGTGGACGAGACGGCAGCAAAGATGGCTAGTTCTGGGGACCAAGCAACGGACAGCCAATTGTTGTCCGCCGCAGATGTCCGAATGGTCCAGTTGATCCCATCGGGGCTGGTCATCACCCGATTACCTGTACCGGTTTCCGCAACAGCGACCAACAGCCCTAACGCCGGAGACCACGCTACGGCCTCCCAGTCATTGTCTGCGGCTGAGGTACGCGCAGTCCAGTTGATCCCGTCAGGGCTGGTCATCACCCGGTTGCCCGTGCCGGTCAACGAGACAGTCACAAACAGCCCAAGCTCAGGGGCCCAAATGATCTTGGCCCACGCATTGTCCGCGGCAGATGTCCGCGCCTTCCACTCCCGAACGAATATGGGCGCCAACTGCGCTGCGGCGTTCGTCGCAGACTGTTGCGCTGCCGATTCTGCGGTGCTGCTGATCGTCATTTCGCATCCCTCTTTGGTGTGCATTCCATGGGGCGTTAGCGCGCGCTTTGCCTTTCACGGCTGAAGCTAATCGCCAACCGAGTCCGAAGATCTTGCTATTGACCGCTTAAACTCTGCCGCTCTCCAAATATTACAGCAGAGATGCCAAATAAACTAAAAGGGAATTTAGTTACTATTCAAATAATACTAGAAAATAGTGGAGAATTTATTCCGGATACATTGCCATGCTTGCGTTTCCATTTATTTCTATAAACATTCCTGCGTAATGAATATTGATGGGAGTTTACGCCACCCGGCATTGCAGATCAACAATGGCGACAGATGCCCACTAACGGTTTTCGATTGTGAGTTGAGTTAACTGGCGACCGTGGCGCAGGTCAGCTCCATGAGGCGCGGGCAGCGCCGAACGGCATCGCATTCGGAATGCAGGTAGTGCCGCCGTCGTCTGAACCCCCACGACGCTAGATCCGCTGCCTGATCAAGGGCAAGGAGCCTTGGACCGGGCAGCGGATTGATTCAGGGCGCGGCGACCCGCCGGCCTGTTGTCTGTCGTGATGGGTAGCCTCAGGTGATCGGGATGATCGCGATCTCGACGCGGCGGTTGGCGGCGCGGCCCTGCGCGGTCTCGTTGGTGGCAACGGGGCGAGTCTCGCCGAAGCCCTGGGCGATGATGCGGTCGGGGTTCACGCCTTGCGCGATCAGGTACTGGCGCACGGCCAAGGCGCGCCGCTCAGACAGCCCCTGATTGTACGCCACATCGCCGGTGCTGTCGGTGTGTCCGTAGATGTTGATGTACGACTGATTGTACTCTTTCAGGGTCCCAGCGACCGAGTTCAGAGGGCCGTAGAACTGCGGCTCCAACTCGGCGGAGTCGGTGCGGAAAGACACGTCGGGCATGGTGACCTTCAGCGTCTCGCCTTCCCGCGCGACATCAACACCGGTACCCCGCAGGTCCTGCTGCAGCTCCTGTTCCTGCTGGTCGAGGAAATAGCCGACCGCGCCGCCGGCCAAAGCCCCAATACCGGCACCGATCAGCGCCCGCTGGCGCTGGTCGACGCCGTCGCTGCTGTCGGCCGTCAACAGACCGATGCCAGCACCAGCGGCAGCCCCTGCACCGGCGCCCAGCAGCGTGCCGCCGCCCGGGCCCTGCTGGCACGCTGCGATCAGTACGCCCGCAGCGGCGAGCGTGACGATGTGTCCCTTCATGGCGAACCCTCCGACCATCATGTCGGCCGCTTGCGGCCCGGTTGAAATCCCGCGAGAGGATGGCGACAAGGCCTGCTGTGTCAATCCCAATGGTCGACGGACACCGGCGCCTGCCGTTGACCGGGGGCGTGCCTCTGGCCAATGTTGCGCCATGCGGCATCAACCTCTAAGCGAGTTGACGGATAAGGAGCGCCTGGACTGGCTGCAGCTCTCCCGCACGGAGTCCGTCGGCCCGATCGGCTTCCGTCAGTTGCTGGCCCGGTTCGGCAGTGCCGGTGCGGCGCTGGCCGCCCTGCCGGATCTGGCGCGGCACGGCGGCCGCAGGCAGCCGCTTACATCCTACCCGCGCGCGGCGGCCGAAGACGAGATGGCGGCGCTCGATCGATTCGGTGGCCGATTGGTGGCGGCGTGCGAATCCGCATATCCCGAACCGCTCGCCGACATCGAAGATGCCCCGCCGATCATCGCCGTGGCCGGCCAGCCGGCGCTGCTGCACCGTCGTGCCGTCGCCATCGTCGGTGCGCGCAATGCCTCGGCCAACGGATGCCGTTTTGCCGCAGAACTGGCCACCGATCTCGGGAGCGCTGGCTTCGTGATCGTATCGGGCCTCGCGCGCGGCATCGATGCCGCTGCCCATGCGGCCAGTGTTGGGACCGGAACGATCGGGGTTCAGGCCGGCGGCATCGACGTCGTGTATCCCCGAGAGAATGCGGCCCTTGTCGAGCGCATCCGCCGCGACGGCACGCTGATCGCGGAATGCCCGTTTGGGGCACAGCCGACCGCACGACACTTCCCGCGGCGCAATCGTCTGGTCTCCGGTCTCGCACTGGGCGTGGTGGTGGTCGAGGCAGCACCCCGCTCCGGCTCGCTGATCACGGCGCGGATGGCCGGCGAACAGGGGCGCGACGTCTTCGCCGTGCCTGGATCGCCGCGCGACCCGCGCGCCCGTGGCGCGAACACCCTGATCCGGCAGGGGGCGACCTTGGTTCAGGGGGCGGCCGACGTCATCGAAGGGCTCACGCGCCAGATCGACGGACCCGCCGCGGCCTCAATGGCGGGACGGTCGCAGCGTCATATGGCAGCGGCGCCGGCCGATGCCGACCTCTCTTCCGCCCGCCGACGGGTGGAGGACGCTTTGTCCCCCTCGCCGACGCCCGTTGACGAAGTCGTGCGAGACTGCCAATTGTCTGCCCCCGTCGTTCTGGCGGTATTGCTCGAATTGGAACTTGCGGGCCGGCTGGAGCGGCACGCCGGAAACAGGGTCAGCCTGCTCTAGCGATGCGGGCCGTCCATCAGGGGGCGTGGCCGCCACTGCCCATGGATAAGTGAGGGTCGCTTTGTCCGCGCCGAACCTTGTCATTGTCGAGTCCCCGGCCAAGGGCAAGACCATCGAGAAGTATCTCGGCGGCGGCTATCGCGTGCTCGCGAGCTTCGGCCATGTCCGCGACCTGCCGGCTCGCGACGGCTCGGTGCGCCCCGACGAAGACTTCGCCATGGACTGGGAGCTGGGCGACCGCGCCAAGCGCCCCATCAGCGAAATCACCAAGGCGGCTCGCGAGGCGCAGCACATCTATCTGGCGACCGACCCCGACCGCGAGGGCGAAGCCATCTCGTGGCACGTCCAAGAAGTGCTGCGCGCACAGCGCGGGCTGGCCAAAGCCGATTTCAAGCGGGTCACCTTCAACGAGATCACCAAGAGCGCCGTCACGGCGGCGATGGCGAACCCGCGTGATGTGAACCCGGAGCTTGTGGAAGCCTATCTCGCGCGGCGGGCGCTGGACTATCTGGTGGGCTTTTCCATCTCGCCGGTGCTATGGCGCAAGCTTCCAGGGTCGCGCTCAGCCGGACGCGTGCAGTCGGTGGCGTTGCGGCTGATCTGCGAACGTGAGTTCGAGATCGAAGCTTTCCGGCCGCGCGAATACTGGTCGATCGCCGCGACCTTCCGCACCGCCGACGGTGGGGAGTTCACGGCACGCCTGACCCACCTTGACGGCAAGAAGCTGGACAAGTTCGCGCTGCCCAACGCCGAAGCGGCCTTAGCGGCCGCGTCCAGGCTTCAGGGCCGGGCCTTCCGCATCGCCGATGTGGAACGCAAGCAGGTCCGGCGCAATCCGTCCCCGCCCTTCACTACCTCGACCCTGCAGCAGGAAGCCTCGCGCAAACTCGGCCTCTCCGCGACCCAGACGATGCGTCTCGCACAGCGTCTTTATGAGGGCGTCGATATCGGCGGCGAGACGGTCGGCCTCATCACCTATATGCGGACCGACGGGACCCAGCTTGCCGGCGAGGCGATCGGCGCCATGCGCAGCCTGATCTCCGACAGCCTGGGCAGCACGTATCTGCCGGATAACCCGCGCATCTACAAAAGCACGGCGAAGAATGCGCAAGAGGCGCATGAGGCGATCCGCCCCACCGATCCCCGCCGCGAACCACGTGAGCTGAGGGGCCGCCTGGGCGCGGAAGAACACCGGCTCTATGACCTGATCTGGAAACGCGCCATCGCGTGCCAGATGGCCAGTGCCATCCTCGACCAGGTCGCAGTCGATGTCGGTGTCCCGGAAGGCGATGTCGTTTTGCGCGCGACCGGGTCCATTGTCCGGTTCGACGGCTATCTGAAGGTCTATGAGGAAGGCCGTGACGACCCGGCCGAGGGCGAAGACGCCGACGGCCAGCGGCGCCTGCCGCAGGTTCAGCCCGGCGACGGCGTGGAGCGCACCGGCGAGATCGACCGCCAGCAGCACTTCACCCAGCCGCCGCCGCGGTACACCGAAGCCAGTCTGGTGCGCCGGCTGGAAGAGCTGGGCATCGGCCGGCCATCGACCTATGCCCAGATCCTTCAGGTGTTGCAGGATCGGGATTATGTGCGGCTGGAGAAGAAACGATTTCACCCCGAGGATCGAGGTCGCCTGGTAACCGCCTTTCTGAAAAGCTTTTTCAGCCGATACGTGGAGTACGACTTCACCGCCCAGCTTGAGACCCAGCTTGACGACGTCTCCGGCGGCCGACGGCAGTGGAAGCAGGTGCTGCGCGAGTTCTGGGAAGCATTCTCCGCCGCCGTGGGTGGGGCCAGCGGCCTTTCCATGACCCAGGTGATCGACGCGCTGGACGAGGAGGTCGGCCCGCATTTCTTCCCACCGCGCAGCGATGGCGTTAACCCGCGCGCCTGCCCCGCCTGCCAAGACGGGCGCCTCGGCCTCAAGCTCAGCCGTTCCGGCGCATTCATCGGCTGCTCCAACTACCCAGACTGCCGCTTCACGCGACCGCTGGAGGTGGTCAGCGAAGAGTCGCCAGCGGAGGCCGCGGTGTTCCCGCGCGCGCTCGGGGATGATCCTGAGACCGGCGAGCCGGTCAGCGTGCGCAAGGGCCCGTACGGGCACTATGTGCAGGCGGGTGAAGGCGAGAACGGCAACAAGCCCCGGCGTGTGTCGCTACCGCGGCGCGACGACCCGATGGCGATTACGCTCGACCGGGCGCTGGCGCTGCTGGCGCTGCCGCGTGAGCTAGGGCCCGACCCGGACAGCGGCCAGATGATCACGGCCGGGATCGGCCGGTACGGCCCTTATCTGAAGCTGGGAAATGCGTTCAAGTCGCTGCCCCCGGACGAGGATGTGCTGACCGTCGGCATGAACCGGGCCTGCGAACTGCTGGCCGACCGCAAAGGGTCGCGCGGCTCCGAACCGCTGCGCGAACTGGGGGTGCACCCCAAGGACGGCAGCGCCATTGCGATTTACAAGGGCCGCTTCGGCCCCTATGTCCGCCACGGCAAGGTCATGGCCTCCCTGCCGAAGAGCCAGGACGTCGACAGCCTGACGCTGGAGGCGGCCGTGGCGCTGGTCGATGCCAAGGCGGCGAAGGGCAAAGGATCGTCGCGCAAGGCGCCAGCCAAGAAGGCCGCCGCCGCCGGTAAAGAGGACAAGCCGAAGAAGTCGGCCGCATCGGCCAAGAGCCGCAAGAGTCCGGCCGGTAGTAAGGCCGGAAAGAAGGGCAGCGACACCGACGCCGCGCCGGGCGGCGGCAGTTCATCGTAGATTGAGATTCGATGGATAGACTCACGACATCGGCGGGCGCTCCGGTGCCAGTGCATTCCAGACGATCGTACAACGACCTCAGATATAGTTTGTGAAAACGACTGCAAGCGATTGATATAATGTCGAAATCGAAGGGCGCGCCCTTTCCGACACGCGAACAGATCGCAGACTTCATCAGATCAAGCCAGACGCCTGTCACCAAGCGGGAGATTGCCCGTGCCTTCCACATCACAGGCGATCGCCGGATTGAACTGAAGGCCATCATCAGGGACCTGGAGCGTGAGGGCCTGCTGTCCCGGGGGCGCGGACGCAAGGTCGCACCGCCGGATGCACTGCCGGCGGTGGCGGTCATTCAGGTCGTGCGCGTGGACACCGACGGCGAGGTTGAGGCTGCACCGTTCAATTGGGCGGCGGACTCGCCCGCACCCCGCATCTTTCTGTCCTCCGACCATGTCTCGGGCCAAGCGCTGGCCGCCGGAGACCGCGTGCTGGCCCGCCTCGCCCGGCTGGACGAGAAGACTTACGAAGCCCGCGCCATCCGCAGGCTGGAACGCCGGACGGCTGTCCGCATTGTCGGCACCTTCCGCGAGCGCCGTGGCGGGGGCGTCGTCATCCCAGCCGACCGGCGGCAGCGCGACCCGATCCCGGTCGATGAGGCAAATCGCAGCGGCGCGGCGGATGGTGAGCTGGTTCTGATCTCGCTGGACGGGGATCCGTCCAGGCTCGGCCCGCGCCAGGCGCGCATCGTCGACCGGCTCGGCGATCCGGACGATCCACGCAGCATCAGCCTCGTGGCAATCGCCTCGGCGGGCCTGCCCACGATCTTCCCACAGACCGCGCTGGAAGAAGCCGAAGCGGCCGGCCCGTGTCCGCTCGGCAGCCGGACCGACCTGCGCGCCGTGCCGCTGGTGACCATCGACGGGGCCGATGCGCGCGACTTCGACGACGCCGTCTGGGCCGAGGCCGACAAGAGCCCAGAGAACCCCGGCGGGTGGCGGATGCTGGTCGCCATCGCCGACGTCACCCACTATGTCCCGACCGACTGCGCGCTCGACCGCGAGGCCTATCGCCGCGGCAACAGCTGCTATTTCCCCGACCGGGTCGTGCCGATGCTGCCCGAGGCGCTGTCCAACGGACTGTGTTCGCTCAAGCCCGGAGAGGACAGGGCCTGCGTCGCGGTGGAAATGGCCGTCGACCGCGACGGCAATCCTCTGCGCCATCGGTTCCTGCGCGGCCTGATGCGTTCGGCCGCGCGGCTCACCTACGAACAGGTTCAGGCGGCCCGCGACGGCGCGCCCGATGCGCTGACAGCCCCTTTGATGGACACCGTGATCGGCCCGCTCTATGGCGCCTTCGGCGCGCTGGTGCGGGCCCGAGAGGCGCGCGGCACGCTCGATCTCGACATCGCTGAGACGAAGATAGAGCTGGACGACGACGGTCGGGTGTCCGGTATCGGCAGCCGTATGCGCCTCGACAGCCATCGCCTGATCGAGGAATTCATGATCGCAGCCAACGTGGCCGCAGCAGCCACGTTGCTGGACCACCAGGCGCCGTCGCTCTATCGGGTCCATGCTGAGCCTGACAAGGCCAAGGTCGAGGCGCTACGTGAGGTGCTTGAGCCGCTGGGATATTCTCTGGCCAAAGGCGCCGTGCTCAAGCCGCGCCTGTTCACGCACATCCTGGAACGCGCTGCAGGGCGGCCGGAAGCGCCGATGATCAGCGAACTGATCCTGCGCAGCCAGGCCCAGGCCGTCTACAGCCCCGAGAACATCGGCCATTTCGGCCTGGCCCTGCCCCGCTACACCCATTTCACTTCGCCGATCCGCCGCTATTCGGACCTTCTGGTGCACCGCGCCCTGATCCGGCTCTTGAAGCTCGGAACGGATGGCGCGACCGATGCGGAACTGCTGCGGCTGGAGGAAACGGGCCGCCACGTCTCCTATACCGAGCGCCGTGCCATTGCTGCCGAGCGCGACGCCGTCGACCGCTTCACGGCCTCTTTCCTCGCAAGCCGTGTCGGCAGCGCCGCATCGGGGCGCATTGTCGGCGTGACGCGGTTCGGCCTGTTCGTCCGCCTGGACGAGATCGGTGCGGATGGTCTTGTCCCGGTTTCGACCTTGCCGGACGACCGCTACATCCACGATGCGCAGGCGCATGCCTTGGTGGGCGACCGCTGGCAACGCTGTTTTCGGCTCGGCGCCCAGGTGCGCGTCACGATCGCCGAGGCCGATGCCCTGTCGGGAAGTACCGTTTTCCGTCTGATCGATGCCGATGACGGGGCGGAGGCCTCATGGCTGCCGCCCCCCAAGCCGGCAGGGCGATCGCGGCCCGTCCAGCGCGGCGCGGGCCGCCGCCGCCGGACAACTGGCCGATAGCCTCGCATCCAAGACCATGCTACGAGTCGTATCAGCCATCATGCTGTTGCATAAGCGTTTACTCCGATCGGAGTGGCAGGCAACAGGGCGAAAGGAGCCCACGGAGACTATGCCGGCACCGAAAGGAATTCTCGCCGCACTGGCCCTGACGGTCTTCCTGGGCGCGTGTGCGGCCGGGTCGTACGATCGGTCCGTCGGGCGTTCTGCCGAGCGGCAGCCGCTGCTTTCCGACAGCATCTTCGACGTCGGCTACGAACGCATCGAAGAGGTGTATTTCGAGCCGGTGGATATTGGGACCCTCACCGTCGATGGGCTCTCCGGGCTGTCCAGGATCGACGAGAACCTGAGTGCACGGCGGCTGGACGGCAGACTGCAGCTTCTGTCGGGCGACGTGATCCTGGCCGACTATCCGGCCCCCAGCCCGCGTGACGACGACGCCTGGGCGGAATTGACGGTCTCTGCGCTGGAAAGCGCCCGGATCGGCTCGGAACCCTTGCGACTGGCATCGACCGAGGATGTCTATGAGGCCATCTTCAGCGCGATCGCCGGCGATCTGGACCCCTATTCCCGCTATGTGAACCCTGACCAGGCGGAACAGGAACGTGCCTTCCGGGACGGGTATGGCGGCATCGGCATCTTGCTGGAGCTCGACAACCAGGGGCGCCCGTCGATCCAGGACGTGTTCGCCGAAGGCCCGGCCTTCGAGGCCGGCTTGCGCACCGACGATCGTATCGTCGCAGTGGATGGCAGGGACTCCCGCGAATGGGGCCTGGAAGAGTTAGGGAACAACCTGCGCGGACCGGTCAACACCATGGTCCAGGTGACCGTTCAGCGAGGCGACGGCAGCGAGCGGACGTTTGCGCTTCGCCGACGACGGGTCATCCCGAATGCCGTATCGGCGCGCTATGACGACGATGTGGTGATCATCCGCGTCAGCCGGTTCAATGTCAGCACGCGCAACAACGTCCGCGACGCGCTTGAGGAAGCGCAAGAGACGCTGGGCGATCGGGCGCGGGGCATCATCCTGGATCTGCGCGGCAACCCAGGGGGGCTGCTGGACCAGTCGGTGGAAGTCGCCGATCTGTTCATGGTCGACGGCGAAATCATCCACACGCGCGGCCGCCACCCCGACAGCCGCCAGCAGTTCCTGGCCGACAGCTCCGACATCGCCAACGGGCTACCCTTGGTCGTGCTGCTCGACGGCCGCTCCGCCTCCGGCGCGGAGGTCGTCGCCGCCGCCTTGCAGGACAGCCGTCGCGGCGTCCTGGTGGGCGCGTCTACCTACGGCAAAGGCAGCGTTCAGACGGTGACGCGGCTGCCGAACGACGGCGAGTTGTTCCTGACCTGGAGCCGGATCTTCGCCCCGTCGGGCTATACGCTGCATTTGCAGGGCGTGATGCCCACGATTTGCACCAGCAACGGCATCGAAGACGCCGATCGCATCGTGGCGATGTTTTCCTCAGGCCAGCTTGCCGTACCGGCCAGCCTGACCGCCTTGCGGCAGGCCGCGCCAGACGACGAGAGGGCCTTGGAGCGGCTGCGCGAAGCATGCCCCTGGCGCGAACACGATGCAGAGCTGGATGTGGAGGTTGCGTTGCGCCTGTTGCGCGATCCGGTTCTGTTCCAGCAAGCCCTGGCCGCCTCCACTCCGCCTTCGCTCGCCGCCCGCACCGCCGCCGAGTAGGCGTTGCCATCGGGGGAAACAGCAGCAGGCGTTGTCAAAGAACCGCGACGCGTGATATTCGAACAGCAACCTGACCAATTCAGATCCGAGAGGGAATAGCGATGGCGAAACCCGCCACGATGAAAGTCCGTTTGAACAGTTCGGCGGGCACAGGCTTCTTTTACGTCACGAAGAAGAACGCCAAGACCAAGACGGAAAAACTGTCTCTGCGCAAGTACGATCCCGTAGCGCGGAAACACGTCGAATTCAAAGAAGGCAAGATCAAGTAGCCGACGGCTGAAATCTCGCCCGAACTCCCTTGCTTTCCGCACGGCCGGGCGACAGGGTACAAAGAAATTCTTAACGATCCGGTCGGCGAGCCCCATGGGCCGCCGGTTTTGCTTTACATCAGCTAGATGCCGCCGCTGCGAGGATTTCTGGAGGAATATCCTCCATGCCTGTTGCGACCACGCAGTTGCGGCCCTTGCGCTTGGCGGCGTAGAGCGCTTGATCCGCCTCGTTGATCAACACCGTCGGTGTCGTCGCGGCATCGTCGGTCGCCGCCACGCCCAGACTGATGGTGATGCTCAGTTCGCCCACCGGTGCGTCTACGCGAAACGGCTCTTCGGCAATGCGCAGGCGCAGGCGCTCAGCGACCAGGGTCGCCCCCTCCAACGTGGAGTCGGGCATGACGATGATGAATTCTTCGCCGCCGAAGCGGGCGACCATATCAAAGTTGCGCAGGTTGCGGCTTACGCGCTCCGCAACCTCTTTCAGCACCTGATCGCCAGCCGCATGGCCATAGGTGTCATTCACAACCTTGAAATGGTCGATATCCAGCATGATCGCGACGACGGGTTTGTGCGTCTCGGCTATGCGCCCGATCATGCGGGCCAAGTGGGCGCCGAGATAGTGGCGGTTGAACAGGCCGGTCAAACTGTCGGTCAGCGCCATCGAGAGGCTGCGCTGGTAGTTGGTGCGCAGCCGGTCCTGATAGCGCTTGCGCCGGATCTGGGTGCGGACGCGCGCCTTCAACTCGTTACGGTCGATCGGCTTGACGATATAGTCGTTGGCGCCGATCTCCATCCCCTTGGCGACGCGCTGCATCTCCTCTTCCTGCGCCAGCAAGAGGATCGGAACTTGGCGCGTCCGGTCCAGACAGCGCAGCCGTGACACCAGCCGCAAGCCGTCTTCGCTGCGCAGTGTCAGGCTGGCAATGATCAGTTCGAAGTCCTGCGTATTGGCCAGACGTTCGGCGTCGTCGATGGTCAACGTGCTGGTCACGTGCGCGCGGTCGATTTCCAGCGTCTGCGCCACTTTAGTGCGCTGCAGTTCGCTGTCCTCGACAACGAGAATCTGAGCATTCTCCGCGCTTTCGTCGAACTCCGTATCCTCGCTGCGGACGACGCCCAGCTCGTCCGACGTGCGCTCACGGATCCGCCATTCGTCCATCATCTGCTTCAGCCGAACCAGAGACCGCACGCGCGAGAACAGCGCGATATCGTTCACCGGCTTGGTCAGGAAGTCGTCAGCTCCCGCTTCAAGGCCGGCGACCCTGTCGGAGCCATCGCTCAGCGCGGTCACCATGACGACGGGGATATGCAGCGTCAGCGTGTCCGCCTTCAACCGCCGGCAGACCTCGAAGCCGTCCATGCCCGGCATCATGACGTCCAAGAGCACGATATCGGGGGCTTCGCGCTGGGCGATCTCAAGCGCGCTCGGCCCCGAATCGGCCGTCAGGACATCGAAATACTCGCGTGACAGTTTTGCCGCCAACAGCTTCACATTGGCCGGCACATCATCCACTACAAGGATACGTGCGGACATGGCGACCTATCTCGAGTCAGCTCAAATAGCGCTGCACAGTTTCTAGAAACCTGGCAACGGATATGGGCTTGGCAATGTAATCCTCGCAGCCGCCTTCCCTGATCTTCTCTTCGTCGCCCTTCATGGCAAACGCGGTGACGGCGATGACCGGAATCGTCTTCAGGTCATCGTCTTCCTTGATCCACTTGGTCACCTCGAGGCCGGATACCTCGGGTAGCTGGATATCCATAAGGATCAGATCGGGTTTGTTCTGCCGGGCCAACTTGAGCGCTTCCATGCCATCCTTCGTCTGCAGGGTCGCGTAACCATGCGCCTCGAGCAGATCATGGAAGAGCTTCATGTTTAATTCGTTATCTTCCACAATCAGAACTGTCTTGGGCATCGAAAGATCCTTGTTGGCCACGGTTCCACTCGAAACCAATCGGGCGGACATCCGGCGCGTCGGAGCAGACCGGCGCACGTCTCGCCGGCTCTCTGATCCGCAAGCGGCCCAGCCCCATATCCGCCCAGTCCCGAATGACCGACGCCAAGGCTAGCATGGCGAAGGTTGCCGATCCATTATTCAAGAGCAGCATGCGGTATTGCCCCGCATTCGTAGACGGATCGACCGACGATGGCATATTGCTGTCGCGACTGCGGACACGCAGAAGATGGCGAATCACCCGAGGAACGCCGCTGTCCCGGGTGCCGAAGCCCAAGACTGATCGCGCACAGAGAGTTAGACTCTCTCAATATTGCACATTTGGACTGCGATGCCTTCTATGCAACGATCGAAAAGCGTGATCGCCCGGAACTAGCCAACCGACCCGTCATTGTGGGCGGCGGCGAGCGGGGGGTCGTGTCGGCGGCCTGCTACGTGGCGCGGCTCTACGGCGTGCGGTCGGCCATGCCGATGTTCAAGGCATTGGCGGCCTGCCCGGACGCGGTCGTGATCCGCCCGGACATGGCCAAGTATTCCGCCGTCGGCGCCGCGGTCCGCCGCGCCATGCTGGAAGCCACACCGTTGGTTGAGCCACTTTCGATCGACGAGGCTTTTCTCGACCTCAGCGGCACTGAGGCGGTGCATGGCGGCAGCCCGGCCCGCACCTGCTGCCTGCTGGTCCGCCGGATCGAACGGGATCTGGGCATCACAGTGTCCGTGGGCCTGAGCTACAACAAGTTTCTAGCCAAGTTCGCATCAGATCTGGAAAAACCGCGTGGTTTCATGGTCATCGGCCGGGCCGAGGCGCGGCAAGTGCTCGCCGGCCAGCCGGTGTCGGCCATCTGGGGCGTCGGCCGCGCGCTGCAAGGCCGCCTGCTGGCCGACGGCATCCGCACCATCGCCGATCTCACGCGGCTCGACGAAGCCCGGCTGATTGCACGCTACGGCAGTATCGGCAAGCGGCTCTGGCGCTTCGCCCATGGCGAGGACGACCGTGCGGTGGATCCGGACCAGCCGGCCAAGAGCATCTCAGCGGAGACGACCTTCAACCGCGACTTGAGCGACCGTGAGCGGCTTGAGCGATCGCTATGGCCGTTGTGCGAACGTGTCGCGGAGAGGCTGAAGCGCAAAAACCTGGCCGGCAGCACGGTGACGCTCAAGCTCAAGACCGCCGATTTCCGTTTGCTCACCCGCAGCCACCGCCTGGCCGAGCCGACACAGCTTGCCGACACCATCTTCCGCAGCGCTGCTCCGCTCTTGGCAGACGAAATCGACGGAACGGCCTATCGGTTGATCGGCGTCGGCGTGGCCCATCTGGTGGCGGAAGACTTCGCCGATCCGCCGGACCTGTTCGACGCGCAAGCGCTGCAACGCCAGAAGGTCGAAGCGGCGATCGACGATGTCCGCGCCAAACTCGGCCGCACGGCCATCACCAAGGGCCGCGGGCTGAAATCTGAAAGGCGGTAACGGCGGCCGCCCGCGGTCAACAGCCGGACGCTTCCATGGGCTCGAGCAGCGCCAGCTCTGCGGCCATGACGAAGTCGCCGTAGTCGATCAGCATCTCGTCGATGACGCCGTTGGCGTAGAGCCGCACGGAGATTTCGTAGTCCGGTGTCGCGCTTTCTTGCGCCAGGGCGAAGAATGCCATCTGGACCGACCATGACGGGCCGGCCAGCAGCGGATCTTCAGCATCTTCATCCCCCGCTTGCAGGTCGCCGATAACGGCGCTCAGCTCGACCAGCCCCTCGGCTTCCGAACCATCGAACAGCGTCGCCAGAAAGAACGAATCGCCGGCCGCCGCCCGGTCGATCAGCTCAATCGTGTGTGCCGTCGGGAACAGCGTGCCCGCAGGAAGGTGCTGCGCATGCTCATCGGGCAGCCGGAAATCGGCAATGCCCCCCTCGCCCCCGTCCTCGAGCGTGGCCTTGCCGCGCAGTTCCTCTTCCACCGTGCCGTTCGAGGTGCGCCGCAGATTGAAGGTGAACGCAAGTCCGTCCTTCGTCTCCCATGTCGTATAGCTCGTGTTCACCGCGACCGTCTGGCCTTCCTGATAAAGGAAGTCCAGGTGGTAGCGCTGATCGACGATCCAGGCATCGCAGGCATCGGCCCACTGGAACAGCATCTGGCCGCTGACGTCGCTCACCGCCGTGCCGCTGCGCAGCTGGCTCAGGCGGACGTCATAGATTGCCCTGTGCGGCGCGATTTCGGTGGCGCCGGCGGGAACGACCGTGGCCGAGACTGCCAAGACCGGCAAACCGCAGACCGCTAAGCTCAGAAGTCGCCCGATCTTCACCTGAAGTCCCAAGACCAAATTCCTTCCTCCGCCCGATCATGGCGCGGCAGCGGCATGGCCGCCGGGCCGGGATCGTTGCCCAGTGCCGCAGAGTTGCGGCATTTATGCGGCGTCGGTGTCACGCCCCGTCCCGTTCCACCGCCTGCAGACGCTTCGGCAGATCCAGCTTGATGGAGAGCTCCTTCAGCCGCGCGGCGTCCACTTCCGCCGGCGCCCCCATCATCAGGTCCTCCGCCCGCTGGTTCATCGGAAAGGCGATGACCTCGCGAATGTTCGGCTCCTCGGCCAGCAGCATGACGATGCGGTCGATTCCGGGTGCTGAGCCGCCGTGCGGCGGGGCCCCGTACCGCAGTGCCGACAGCATGCCGCTGAACCGCCGCTCCAGCTCCTCCTGAGGATACCCGGCGATCTGGAAAGCCTTGACCATGATATCGGGAAGGTGGTTCCGGATCGCCCCGGACGACAGCTCGATCCCGTTGCAGACGATGTCGTACTGGTAGGCCTTGATCTCCAGCGGATCGCGGGTCTCAAGGGCCTCCAGCCCGCCCTGCGGCATGGAAAACGGATTGTGGCTGAACTCAATCTGCCCCGTTTCCTCATTGCGCTCGAACATAGGGAAGTCGACCACCCAGCAGAACTCGAACCGGTCGCGGTCGATGATGTCCATCTCCTCTGCAATCCGGGTGCGGGCAAGCCCCGCCATCTTCTCGGCATTCGCACGGGTGTCGCAGACGAAGAACACCGCGTCGCCGGCCTGCAGCCCGGCCGCCTCGCTGAGGGCCTGTTGCGCCGCGTCCGGCACGAACTTGGCAATCGGCCCCTTGCCGCCGCCGTCATCGAACAGGATATAGCCCAGGCCCGGCGCGCCCTCGCCCTGCGCCCAGGCGTTCAGCTTGTCGAAGAAGCTGCGTGGCCGGTCGGCGACCGCGGGCGCACGGATCGCCCGCACTACGCCACCCTTGCCGATCACCGATTTGAAGGCCCGGAAGCTGACATCGTCGCGCGCAAACACGTCGGTTACATCGCAGATCACCAGCGGATTGCGCAGATCCGGCTTGTCCGAACCATAACGCAGCACAGCATCGGCATAGGCGATGCGCGGAAACGGCGTCGGGCTGACCGCGATCTCACGTCCGGTGAAGCCCCGGAACTCCTCGAACACGCCCTGGAGCACCGGCTCCAGAGCAGCGAACACGTCCTCCTGCTCGACAAAGCTCATCTCGAAGTCGAGCTGATAGAACTCGCCGGGGCTGCGGTCGGCGCGAGCATCTTCATCGCGGAAGCACGGCGCGATCTGGAAATAGCGGTCGAAGCCCGCGATCATCAGCAGCTGCTTGAACTGCTGCGGCGCCTGTGGCAGGGCATAGAATTTGCCCGGATGCAGGCGCGCCGGCACCAGGAAGTCGCGCGCACCCTCCGGGCTCGATGCCGTCAGGATCGGCGTCTGGAACTCCGTGAACCCTTGCTCGATCATGCGGCGGCGGATCGACGCGATCACATCGGCCCGCAGCTTGACATTGCGCTGCATCTTCTGCCGGCGCAGATCCAGATAGCGGTGCCGCAACCGCGTCTCTTCGCCGTAGTCCTCTTCCGAATTCACCTGAAGCGGCAAGGGCGCGGCATGCGACAACACGTCGATGGCCTCGACCTGCACTTCCACGGCCCCGGTCGGCAGCTTGTCGTTGACCGTCTCGGGGCTGCGGCGCACGACCGGGCCGGTCACGGCGATCACCGTTTCCAGCCGCACCGCCTCAGCAGTCGCAAAATGCGGATTGGACGTATCCAGCACGACTTGCGAGATGCCGTAGTGGTCGCGCAGATCGATGAACAGCAGGTTGCCGTGGTCGCGCTTGCGGTGGATCCAGCCGCTCAGCCTGACCGTTTCGCCTGCGTGTGCGTCTCTGAGCTCACCACAGGTATGCGTGCGATACCGATGCATGGATATCCGTCTCATAAGCGATGCCGAGGAAGGGCGCGCCAGACCACACTGCGGCACGCCGCGTTGTCAAGCCGGCAGGGCGGCTCAGACCGCCAGACGCATGAACATTGTGTATAACCTGCAGTTCGGCCCTTGCCGGACGGTCAGTGTCCGCTACAAGGGCAATCATGATGTTGATCACCAAGACGGATGCGCTCCGCGACTTCTGCCGCAGCCTGGAATCGGCCGACTTTCTGGCGGTCGACACGGAGTTCATGCGTGAGAACACGTACTGGCCGATCCTGTGCGTCGCACAGGTGGCCGGGCCGGGCGATGTGGCTGCAATTGACGCGCAGGCGGACGGGATCGACCTGGATCCGCTGTTCGACCTATTGCTGAAGCCCGATCTCCTTAAGGTCTTCCACTCCGCACGGCAGGACATCGAGATCATCTTCCAGCGCACCGGGCGCCTGCCGCTTCCCGTGTTCGATACTCAGCTGGCGGCCATGGTCTGCGGTTTTGGCGAGTCCGTCGCGTATGAGACCCTGGTCAACAAGCTTGCCGGTGTGCGCCTGGACAAGTCGTCGCGCTTCACTGACTGGTCGCACCGCCCGTTGTCCGAGCGCCAGCTTCGCTATGCGCTGGATGACGTCGTTCATCTGCGCACCGTCTATGAGAACTTGCGGGAACGTCTGGCTGAGAGCGGACGGGAAAGCTGGCTGGAGGAAGAAATCGCCGACCTCACGGCGCGCGGAACCTATGAGCAGCCGCCGGAAAGTGCCTGGCGCCGTTTGCGGACCCGGTCAACGGACCCACGCTTTCTGGCCACACTGCGCGAAGTCGCCGCATGGCGCGAGGCGGAAGCGCAGCGCCGCAATGTGCCTCGCGGCCGCGTATTGCGTGACGACGCGGTGATGGAGATTGCGGCGCATGCGCCCAAGACCGTGGCCGAACTTGCGCGGACCCGCGGGCTTGGCCGCTCTACCGCCGAAGGGCGGCACGGGGCAGCCATCCTGGAGGCCATCGAACGCGGGCGGGCCACGCCGCGGGAAGACTGCCCACAACCGCCCAACCGCCCCAATCTTCCGCATGGCCTCGGACCGACGGTGGATCTGCTGCGCGTCCTCCTGAAGATGTGCTGCGAGGATGCCGGCGTTGCCCAGAAACTGGTCGCCAGCGGTAACGATCTTGAACTGATTGCGGCCGACGACGGCGCCGATGTCCGGGCCTTGAGCGGCTGGCGCCGCGCCGTCTTCGGCAATCAGGCACTGGCGCTGAAACACGGCGAGATCGCGTTGGGCGTCGCCGACCGGCGCATCCAGGTTATTCCCGCGCCGAACCTGCCCGGCGGAGCGTGTCCGTAGGACATTCCCGCCCACTAGGCGCGGTCACGCATTCACACCCTTCATACCCTCGTCCGTATAACGGGCGCCGGCGACGGCCAGCCCTCGCACGGCTTCGTCCAGCGCCTCGAGTTCTTCGGCCGGCAAGGGGGTGCTGGCCGCTGCGGCATTCTCCTCAAGGTACCGGACCCGCTTGGTGCCGGGTATCGGGACGATGTCGTGGCCTTTGGCCAGCAGCCAGGCGAGCGCGGTCTGCGCCGGCGTACGGTTCATCCGCCGGGCCACCGCCTTGACCGCCACCACGATGGACCGGTTCACCGCCATGCTGTCATCGGTGAAGCGTGGCAGGTGCGCTCGGAAATCCCCATCGGCGAAGGCCGCGCGCGAGTCGATTGTGCCGGTCAGAAACCCGCGGCCGAGCGGCGAATAGGCCACGAACCCCACACCGAGTTCGCGGCATGCCGGCAGGATTTCCGTTTCGACCTCGCGCGCCCAGAGGGAGTATTCCGTCTGCAGCGCAGCAACGGGGTGCACAGCACAGGCCCGGCGCAGTGTTGCCGCACTCACCTCGCACAGCCCCACATGGCCGATCTTGCCCTCACGAACGAGGTCGCCAAGTACGGCCATCACCTCTTCGATCGGGCGGCTGCGGTCGACGCGGTGTACGTAGAACAGGTCGATCCGCTCGACGCCCAGCCGTCGCAATGATGCTTCGCAGCACCGACGCGCATAGTCCGGGCTGTTGTCGATGTTGCGGGCATAGGCGCCGGGCTTGCGGACGATGCCGAACTTCGTGGCGATGACGGCTTCCGGTCTGCGTTCGCGCAGGAACCGCCCCAGCAGTTCCTCATTGTGAAGCGGCCCGTACATATCGGCCGTATCGAAGAAGTCGATACCGAGATCGACGGCGCGATGCAGAACGCGCATCGACTCTGCGTCGTCGCGGCTCCCGTAGAACTCGCTCATGCCCATACAGCCCAGACCGAGGGCCGAAACCTCCAGACTCTCCGCCAGACGCCGCTTCAGCATGATCCGCATCTCCACTTGCATTGACGTGCAGATGTGCTTTTCCTCTGTGGATTGCCATGCCGTACACAGAGCAACTGATTTCCGAAAATGGAAAACCTAGAGCCGCCCGAACGGATCGGCTGGTGTGGGACGATGCGCGGGTCTTTCTCGCAGTCGCGCGCGCCGGATCTCTTTCGGGGGCCGCCGACCTTCTTGGCGGCGGCGTGGCAACCATGTCACGCCGGGTCGGCCGGATGGAGTCCGCCCTCGGCGTGCCGCTGTTCGTCCGCCACCAGACCGGCTATCGCCTGACGGACGAAGGCGAGAAGCTCTTGCCTAAGGCGGAAGCGCTGGAAGAAGCAGTCCTTTCCCTCAGCGCCCAAGCGCATATGGGGATGGAGGTAGCCGGCCGCGTCCGGCTCGCAACGGCCGAGAACCTGGCCAATCCCGTCATCATCCCGGCCCTTTCGCCGCTCCTGGAACGGCATCCGCGCTTGTCCGTGGACATCGTCACCGATGTCGCTACGGTCAACCTGCACCGGCGAGATGCCGATCTCGCCGTTCGGATGGTGCGGCCCGAGCGTGGCAACGTGACCGTACGGCACATCGGCACCCTGGGCTTCGGGCTCTACGGATCACCGGGCTACGTGGCTGCGCGGAAGGCCGGCCCGGACGCGGCCGCGCTCGACCACGATCGCTTCATAGGATGGTCCGAGGGGCAGAGCCACCTTCCAGCCGCGCAGTGGATGGAGCGGAGCTTACGTGGGCGGCAGCCGGAATTGACGACGACGACGCTGGCAGGACAGCTCAGCGCGGCGAAGGCTGGGCTTGGGTTGGCGCCGCTGCCCCACTTTCTTGGGCGGGAGGCCGGCCTGATCCAGCTTCCCGTCACGCTCGCGATCGATCAACCGATCTGGTTGGTGATCCACGCCGATCTGGTCGCCTCGCGCCGCGTCCGCGTGGTCGCGGACCATCTGGCGACGGTGATCGCAGAGCAGCGCGCAAGGCTGTCGCCGTCCGACTGACCCTTCTAACCGGCGGCCATCGCTGTCGATGGCGCAACGACCACGGCGCCCTCGCAGTCTATCGCGCGGGCCAGCGCATTGAGCCGGCGCGAAACGGCGTCCCCCGCCAGGCTCTCCAGGGCCTCCGGCAGAACGAGGCGCAAGGTGCCGCCAATCCGCTCCAGCACCGTGCTGTCCAGCAGGGTGGCCGCCCCTCCGGCAAGGGTATGGGCGAGCCTGAGGGCAAGCCCCAAGGTCCTGGCGTGGTCGCGCCCCTCTCCGCTCAGCACTGAAAGTGCCGGATGCTCCGCAGCGTCACCCGAATACCGGGTATAGAGCGCCGCAGCCAGGTAGGCCCGCTCGGCATGCTCGATCCCCAACAGCGGCAGCCGCAGGCCCCAGGTCAGCGCGTGCTCGGCCCGATAGTCGGGATGCTCGCCCCAGCAGCAATCGCTGATCAGGCAAGTCGCAAGGCGGATCCGATCGAACCTGCCATCATCGCCGGCGAAGACGGGTGCGGTCCAATCGGCGATTGCCACAACCGGCCCGAAGCGGTCCAGTCGGCCTGCAATGTCACTGCAGCCCTCGATCAGGGGGTCGACCGCCTGATGTTCCGGTCCCAGAAGATCGTAGAGATGCCCTTCGCGGAGACCGAGCGCGGAGAAGACGATCTCACGCGGTCCCAGCATCTTGATCAGGCGTTCCATGACCAGTGCGGCCGCCGGCAGGGTCTCGATGCGCCGTTTGGACACGCCGGCCAGGCGGGCGAGCGACACCTTGCGTTGACGCGCGATCAGGCCAGCGACCTCAGCCAGCTCTGCGGCTGGTGCCACATACTGATGGATCAGGTGCAGCGGATACTCGTGCCGTTCCATATGCACGCGGGCAAGCGCCCGCCAGCTGCCGCCGACCGCATAGAACCGTTGGCCCCGGTAGCGGCGAAGCCACCCCGCGCCCTCCAGCGCAGCATCGACCTTCTGCTGGCGGTAGGACAGACCGTCGTCTTCGTCCATAAGCCGCAGTGGGCCGAGCGGCATGGTGTCCTGTTCATCGATCCCGTCCGGGCGCAGCCCGACAAGCTCCAGCGAGCCGCCGCCAAGGTCGCCCACCACGCCCTCGGCGTCCGGGATGCCGCAGTGGACGCCGAGGGCCGCCAGCCGGCCCTCTTCCGCACCGCTGACCACCGAGACATCGAAGCCGCAGCGCCGCTTGATCTCGTTGGCGAAGGCGATGCCGTCGGCGGCATCCCGCACAGCGGCCGTCGCCAGAACGTCGACATGGCTGACGCCCATGCCGCCGAGCAGGCATGCGAAGCGGTCCAGGTTCACCAGTGCCTGATCGACGCCCTCGGGGTTCAGCCGGCCGGTACGCGCAAGGTCGCGGCCCAAGCCGCAGAGCACCTTCTCGTTGAACACAGCCACGGGCGCCCGGCCGAGGCGCTGATAGACCACCAGTCGGATGGAGTTGGAACCGATGTCTATGACCGCGATCGGCTGATCACGGGACAAAGCGACCGGGGCTTGCCGCACGGCTTGCACGCGTCCAACCCTATACGGGAGGCCGCCCCGGAATCACCGGCGCGCCGTTCCGCTCACGGATATCGGTTCCGCGGCCCGATAGGCTGGGATTGGTCATGAAATAGCGGTGCGCGCCGAAATCGTCGTCTTCCGAAGGCAGCCGATGATACTCGCCGTCGCTGGACAGCACCCAAGTATTGGTCTGATCCGCCAGGTTCGCCGCCATGATCTGTTCCAGCACCTGCCGTCGCACGGTCGAATTCTCAAGTGGAACCAGCGTCTCGATGCGGGAATCGAGGTTCCGGGGCATCCAGTCGGCCGACGAGATGTAGATGACCGCATTCTTCGACGGCAATGGGCTGCCGTTGGCGAAGCAGACGATCCGGGAGTGTTCCAGAAAGCGCCCGACGATGCTGCGCACCCGGATGTTCTCGGACAACCCGGAAACGCCGGGCCGCAGGCAGCAAATGCCACGCACCACCAGATCGATCTGCACACCGGCATTCGAGGCGTCGTAGAGCAGGTCGATCAGCTTGCGGTCGACCAGCGAGTTCACCTTGGCCCAGATCTGAGCCGGCTTTCCCGCTTTCGCGTTCTCGATCTCGCGCTTGATGGCCTCAGCCAGCGTATCGCGCAGATAGAGCGGCGCCACCGACATCTTCTCCAGCGCACGGGGCGTCGCATAGCCGGTCATGTAGTTGAACACGGCGCCCGCATCGCGGCACAGCGCGGGGTCGCAGGTAAAGAAACTGAGGTCGGTATAGATGCGCGCCGTGATCGGATGATAGTTCCCGGTGCCATAGTGGACATAGCTGCGCATGCCACCCGATTCCCGCCGCACGACCAGCGAGATCTTGGCGTGGGTCTTCAGATTCATGAAGCCATAGACCACCTGGACGCCCGCCCTTTCCAGGTCGCGCGCCCAGCGGATATTGGCCTCTTCGTCGAACCGCGCTTTCAGCTCCACCATCGCGGTGACCGACTTCCCCGCTTCCGCCGCCTCGATCAGCGCAGCGACGATCGGCGAGTTGGCTGAGGTGCGATAAAGCGTCTGCTTGATCGCTACCACATCCGGGTCGACGGCGGCCTGCTGCAAGAACTGCACGACCACGTCGAAGCTCTCATAGGGGTGGTGGACGATGATGTCCTTCGCCCGGATCGCCGGGAAGCAGTCGCCGCCGAAATCGCGGATGCGCTGGGGAAAGCGCGGCGTATAGGGTTCGAACACAAGGTCGGGCTGATCGCTGACGATGATCTGCTTGGTATCTGCCAGTCCGATCAGACCATCCAGCAGGAACACATCGTCGTCGGAGACGCGCAACTGCTTGCGCACGAATTCCTGCAGCGCCGCCGGCATGGTCGAGTTGACGGTCAGGCGGATGACGATACCGCGGCGCCGGCGCTTCAGGGCCGTTTCGAACGTCTTGACCAGATCTTCGGCCTCTTCGTCGATCTCCAGATCGCTGTCGCGGATGACGCGGAAGACCCCATGATCATGACTGTCGAAGCCCGGGAACAGGCGGTCGATGAACATCAAGATCAGGTCTTCGATCAAGAAGAAGCGGATCTTGGGGCCCGGCAGCCGGACCATCCGTGGCAACAACGCCGGGACCGGCACGATGGCGTTGAGTTCCCGCCCTTCCTTGGTGTTCTCAAGCTGCAGCGCCAGGCAGAATCCGAGATTGGGTATGAACGGGAAGGGGTGCGCTGGATCGATGGCCAGCGGTGTCAGTACCGGAAAAACGTCTTCCAGGAAGCTGCGCTCCAGCCAGCCGTGGTCGTCCGGCGTCAGCTCCGCGCGCGACAAAACCGAGATGCCGACGCCGCGCAGTTCGTCCAAGAGCACACGCCAGCATTCCTGCTGATCGGCCATCAGCGCGCTTACGCGCTGGCTGATCGCCGTCAACGCTTGCGCCGGCGTCAGACCGTCCTGGCTGGCCTGGCTGAACCCCAGCGCAACCTGTGCCTTCAGCCCGGCAACGCGGACCATGTAGAACTCGTCGAGGTTGCTGGCCGAGATGGACAGGAAGCGCACGCGTTCCAGCAACGGGTGATGGACGTTGTAGGCTTCGTCCAGGACCCGTTGGTTGAACGCCAGCCACGACAACTCTCGGTTGATGAACCGGTCGATGGACTTACGGTCGATCGTGATCGGCTTCTGCGGCGCAGCAGGTGGCGCCAGCGTCTCCAACGCTTCCACCGGCTCCAGCTCTGCCCGTGCGGTGCTGTTCTTCGGCCCCGTCATCACCAAATCGACCCTGACGGGTCGCCCGCTGGCACCTCTTCGGCGGTTATATACATGTTTGCGGAGAGCCGTCATCCCGTTTAATGATGCCCGCTTTCGGTGCACGAACCACCCGGGCGGCTCGGCACCATTCCCCTATGGTACGACACGTCCTGCTCGATGAAGACGCTGATCCTCCTGCGCCACGCCAAGTCGAGCTGGGACCATACGGACCTGGCAGACCACGACCGGCCCCTCGGCCCGCGGGGTGAGCGTGCGTCTCTGGTAATGGGCCGGTACATGGTGCAGGCAGGGCTGCTGCCGGACCTCATACTCTGCTCCACCGCACAGCGCGCCACGGACACCTGCGCACTGGTCATCAGCCAATGGCCGGAGCGGCCGTCGATTGAGTATGACCGCGACCTCTATCTCTCGGGTGACCGCCTGATCCGCCAGCGCATCAGCAAGGTCGACGGCGCTATCGGCACGCTTCTCGTGGTCGGTCACAATCCCGACCTGCAGAGTCTCACCGTCGCACTGGCGGCCGGCAACAACGCGCCGCTGAAGAAACAGGCCCGTGAGCGTTTCCCGACCGGGGCCCTCGCCGTCGTGCGTTTCGAGATCGACGACTGGCCAGCAATCCTGGTCAGCCAGGGAACGCTTTGCGAATTGACGGTCCCCCGTAGCCTGGTTTGACGGCAGCGGCGGACGACCGATATCAGCCGGCGATTTCCGCGCCCGCAGGCCGCCAATGTTTGCGCACGAAGCTGAGCGTGATGGACCGGCGATGGTCAAGGCTCAGGGCGTCGATTTCGGCAACGATCTGCCTTGCCGCCACAAAGCTGCGCTCCATCCGCTGTGTCAGATAGCCGATCACGTCACCGGGCACGCGAAGCTGCTTGTCGGCGAACAGCTTGGCCAGCACCACGGCCAGCAGGTCGTCGTCCGGCGGCGTCAGCAATGCGGCAGGGGCAGCGTTGAGGCGCGACGCCAGATCGGCCAGCCCAAGCCCCCAGCGCATGGGCGGCTCGCACGACGTGAAGACCAGAAACCCACGCCTCTCGGCGATCTGGTTGTAGAGATGCAGCAGCAGCTGCTCCGACTCCGCACTCCCAACAACGCAGTCCGCATCATCCACCGCTACGCAGCCCGCCGCACTGTCCAACCATTGATCAGGGCCCTTCGCAAGATCGCTAGCGGTGAAGCGCCGTGCCCCAGCACGCCGGCACCAGACTTCGGCAAGATGCGTCTTGCCGGCACCGGGCGGACCGTGGATCCCAAGCACTGGCCCTGGCCACTCCGGCCATCGTTCGACCCAGGCGAAGGCCTGTCGGTTACTGTCGGTGACCAGGAAGTCTTCCGGCGCGAAGGACTGCCAATCGCCAAACTGCAGGGGCAGCTGCCGTCTCATGGCTTTGTGCCGCTCTCTGCCGGGCCGTCGTCGGTCAGCGTGTCACCGGCCGGCCCCTCATCGCCCGGCGAAGCGTCAGAGGGAATGCTCGGTTCCGACGCTCCAACTTCCGTGGTCCTGCCCTGGAAATAGTCGCTGCCCCGGTATCGATCCAGTCCGAAGCGGACCAGCACGCCGATCACCGCCGCGACCGGAACGGCCAGCAGCACACCGGTGAAGCCGAACAGACTGCCACCGGCCAAAAGGGCGAACATCACCCAGACCGGATGGAGCCCGACGCTGCCCCCCACCAGCTTCGGCGTCAGCACATTGCCTTCCACCGCCTGGCCGAAGATGAAGATGGCCATCACGACGATCCGGGGGGTCCACTCTTCGAACTGCACCAGAGCGATTGCGCTGGAAATCAGGAACCCACCGATGGAGCCGACAAACGGAATAAACGACAGCAGGCCGGAGCCGAGGCCGACGAGAACGGCGAAGTTGAGGCCGGCAATCGAAAGCGCCACGGCGTAGAACACGCCGAGGATCAGGCACACCGTGCCCTGCCCACGGATGAAAGACGACAAGGTGGCATCCACCTGCCGGACCAGCGCGCGGATCGTCGGCGCGTAAGCCCGCGGAAGATAGGCATCGATCCTTGCCACCATCCGGTCCCAGTCGCGCAGCAGATAGAAGGCGACGACGGGTGTGATCACCAGCAATGACAACAGATCGACCACTGCGGCACCACTGCGCCAGATGCCTGCCAATGCGGCTCGGGCCCAGCTCATGGCGTCGCCGCCGAACTGCCCCAACAGCGACTGCAGGTCTTGCACGTCCTGCTGGCCTACGATCGCCGTCATGCGCTCCAACAGCGGCGCAATTCGCTCCTGGAGCCCCGCCCAATACTGAGGCCAGTCATTGACGAAGGCTGCGATCTGACGCTCGACAACTGGCACCAGAACCAGCAACACGAGAACGAAGGCGAAGGCAAAGGCCAGCAGCACCACCGTCGTTGCGGCCCAGCGCGGCAGCTTCACCCGCTCCAGCCGATCGGCCAATGGGTCGAGAAGATAGGCGATCGCCATGCCGGCCAGGAATGGCGCCAGCATGCCCTTCAGGGCCCACAGGACCAGGATCAGGATCCCAAGCCCAATCAGCCAGAATCGCCAAGGTGCACGCTCGGCCATGGGTCCCGCCGCGTTTGCCTGAGATGCCGCCGCCTATTGCGCCAGCATAAGCTGGGAGCCGAAGCCGCCGGAGGTCAGAACCAGCCCCTGTTCGGCAAGCGACTGCGCCAGCTCGAATTCGCCGCCCAGGAAGGCAAGCTCGATTTCCACGACCCCGGTGGACAGACGGCGGACACTGGCGCCGCTGACGGCCGGGTTGGTCGCCAGCCGCTCACGAATCACATACCAGTCGCGCGGCTGCCCAAGGATGACACGGACCGCCATCCGCGTCCCCGCCGTTTCCGGGCCGATCGGCATCAAGCGGGCCGCCGGTTCCGCAGGCTCTGCACTTTCCTCCGCCTCACCGCCAAGGCGCCGCAGCACGCCGGCCGTCGCCTCCCGCAACAGGTCGGGGTTCGATGGATCGCCGGCGATCGAGAACCGTTCCCGAAGCGGATCGGTCGGGCCCGGTTCGATCAGCGTCACCGCAAGCACATCACCCTCGGCTTCGGCCAGGGCCACCAGAGCAGCTGAGGCCCGATAGCGCTCGGCAAGGGCCTCCAGCGCCGCCTCGTTACCCGACAGCGCCTGGTCCGGTGTCAAAGCCCCCACATCCTCAAGATCACCGAAGGGGATCTGAAAGGCCGGCCCATCTTCCTCCCGCTCCACGTTCAGCCACGCATCGAACCAGGGGTTTGGGCTGTCCCACAGCCGCACGATGACGCCGTCTTGCCAAACCGGCACGATCACGGGGGGGCCCGTGCGGGCATCCGTCGCCTCGTCGGCAGGTTCGTCGGAGGGCTCCGGCGCTGCCTCGACTCCGGGATCGGCCGGCTCCGCCGGAGAAACGGCCGCGGGCTCGACATAAGCGATCCCACGATCGCGCAGGAACGCACGAACCGATTCGGGCCGGAATGTATAGGCCAGACGCCCGATATAGCGCTGTGGCGCCGTCCTTTCCTCCAGCACCCGCATGCTCAACAGCAGGCTCGCCTGCTCCGCCGGGGTCAGCGCCGCAGCGGACACCTGGTCTGCCACGCCCAGCCGTCCGAACAGGACCTCAAGAGCCTCGGCCTGACCTTGCGAGAACGCCTGGTCACGGGCTGCCGCCCGATCCCCCGCCTCCACATCCACCTGGATCTCAGAGACGGTGTAGGGGTCATTGGCAGCTACGCCGCCATCCTGCCCCAAGGCTGGGCCGGTCCCGCCCGCCACCGCAGCCGCAAGCAGCCAGGCGGCAATGACGGCCATGGCCCCGATCGCCCGGCTCCGGCAGAGGCCCATTCGCATTCTCCCGCGCATTCGTCTAGTGTTCGCGCCACAACTATAGACGAGCGATTCCACCCTTGCCATGAGCACCCCTGAGCAACGCGCCGTGGACAGCGGCGCTGACAGCGAACCCTACCGGCGTGCCGGTGTCGATATTGCGGCAGGCGCATCGCTGGTCGACGCCATCAAGCCGTTGGCTCACTCCACCAGCCGGCCGGGCTGCATGGGCGGGCTTGGCGGGTTCGGGGGCCTGTTCGATCTCCGCGACTCGGGCTATCGGGACCCGATCCTGGTGGCGGCGACCGACGGGGTCGGCACGAAGCTCAAACTGGCAATCGCCTCCGGCCTGCATGACGGGGTCGGCATCGACCTCGTCGCCATGTGCGTGAACGACCTCGTGGTCCAGGGCGCGGAGCCGCTGTTCTTCCTCGACTACTTCGCCACCGGCAAGCTGGACACGGCCGTGGCCGAACGGGTGGTGGCCGGCATTGCGGCCGGATGCCGGCAGGCGGGCTGTGCCTTGATCGGCGGCGAAACGGCAGAGATGCCCGGCATGTACGCAGCCGGTGACTACGATCTTGCCGGCTTCGCGGTCGGTGCGGCAGAGCGCGGCGGGCTGTTGACCGGCGCTGACATCCAGGCCGGCGACGTGGTCCTGGGGCTCGCCTCCACGGGCATTCATTCCAACGGCTTCTCGCTGGTGCGCAAGCTGGTCGACGACAGGGGGCTCGACATCAGCGCCCCGGCACCGTTCGATCCACAGCGTCCGCTGGCTGAGATCTTGATGACGCCCACGCGAATCTACGCCGCCGGGGTCCTTCCGGCGGTCCGCAGTGGTCTGGTCAAGGGTCTAGCCCATATCACCGGCGGCGGCCTGGTGGAGAATGTTCCGCGGATCCTGCCGGACGGCCTCTCGGTGACACTGGATCTACAGTCCTGGCGGTTGCCACCGGTCTTCGCCTGGCTGATTTCCATCTCGGCCATGACGCCGCGCCAGCTTGCCACGACCTTCAACATGGGGCTCGGCATGGTGGCGATCGTTGCGCCGGAGAAGGCTGCGGAAGCCGCTTCCGCCATGACGCAAGACGGCGAGACCGTGGCGCGGGTCGGAACGGTCGCAGCGGCCCCGGGCGCGCCTGGCGTGGAGCTAGCGGGGGCGGACACGGCATGGCCCGCGTAAAGGTCGCGGTGCTGATCTCGGGCCGCGGTAGCAATCTGAAGGCTCTGATCGACGCCGCCGCTGCCCCCGACTATCCGGCGGAGATTGCACTGGTCATCTCCAATCGCGCGGATGCGGGCGGGCTGGATTACGCGCGCGATGCCGGGATCGTGCACGCCGTCATCGACCACCGCGGCTTCGCCGACCGCGACAGCTTCGATGACGCCCTTGAAGCCGCGATCGTCGATGCTGGGGCCGACCTGATCTGCCTTGCCGGGTTCATGCGGCTGTTGGGCAGCGCGTTCTCCCACAGATGGCAGGATCGGATCCTCAACATCCATCCCTCGCTGCTGCCGGCCTTCCGCGGCCTCAATACACACGAGCGCGTACTGGCCGCAGGCGTTCGCTTCACGGGCTGCACCGTCCATTTCGTCCGGCCGGAGATGGACGACGGCCCGATCATTATCCAGGGCGTCGTGCCGATCCTCCCGAATGACGACCCCGGGAGCCTGGGCGGGCGCGTGCTTGGTGTCGAGCACCGGATCTTCCCATTGGCGCTCGCCTGGGCTGCCAGCGGGCGCCTGAGTGTGCGCGACAACCGCGTTATCGTGGCCGACAGCATCGCCCCCGAAGGGAGGCCGATCAATCCTGCGGCCTAGTCGCACGCGGCGTTCAGCCGCGAAAATGCTTGTATCGCCCTGGGGTTGCCCCTAAGTCAGGGCAGCAGTTGGAGCGGGTTGCAGTGCTATGGGGACAACGGCGATGGACAGCCAGGGCGGCCAGGTTCCGGACGAGGAGATTGTCGCCTCGCGCACCGCTATGTACGGCGCGTTCGTCAGGTGGAGCACCTATTCGATCGTCGGCATAGCGCTGGTGCTGATCGGCATGGCGCTGTTCCTGCTTTAGGAACGACATCCGCCGGGCGGCACCGGCCAGGCAAGGTCGGCCGCCGATCTCTCAGACGGGAATGGGAACCATGGATGGGCCGTCGATCGTGACGGCCCTTCTCAAGCCGGCTGACCGCTGATCAGCCGACGATTTCCATGCCGCTGAAGAAGAAGGCGATTTCGCGCTCGGCCGTCTCCGGTGCATCGGACCCGTGCACTGAATTCGCTTCAATGGATTCCGCGAAATCGTGCCGGATGGTGCCCGGAGCGGCATTGGCGGGATTGGTCGCGCCCATGGTCTCGCGGTTGCGCGCGATGGCGTCTTCGCCTTCGAGCACCTGCACCACCACCGGTCCGGACGTCATGAAGGTGCAGAGATCGTCGTAGAACGCCCGCTCCGCATGGACCTCATAGAACCTCTCGGCAAGATGCCGGGTCAGCATGACCCGCTTCTGGGCCACGATCCGCAGTCCGGCCTTTTCCAGGCGGGCGTTGATCTCACCCGTCAAATTCCGGCGCGTTGCGTCGGGCTTGATGATCGACAATGTCCGTTCCACGGCCATGACGCTTCCTTGGTCTGAGACTGTGAGGGGGTCGGAAACGCGGCCTTATAGACGCGAAGATCATGCGGAGCAACCGCCAGGACTCGACCGGCGGAAAACCGTCTGCTGCCAGACATTTGCGGCCGGGGCGCTCGGCTTCCGCCAGCCGGGAATTGTCCCGCGGACCCATAATGCCCGTGGCTGTCCAGGCCGGACCATCGTATGCTGGTGAACTGTTACCAGTCTATCGGAATCCCGTGCCCACGTCCGAGCTCATCACCTTCGCCGTGTCGGCATTTGTCGTGGCCGCCGTATGTGCGGTCACGGGCGTCTATGCCGTCCGCACGCTGACCCTCGCACTGGAAGGCCATTACGAATTCAAGGGCGACAGCCTTACCAAACGCACCCGCCTCGGCGGGTTCGTGCGCGCCGGGTTGTGGTCGCTCGTGGTCGTGCTCGCCTGGAGTTTCTTCATCGACTGGTACTGGTTCCAAGATGCGGGCTTCGCCTTCGCCGCCCTCATCGTGCGGCTAGAGGTGGTGCTGCACATTCTTGCGGAGCTGGGCGACAATTGAGTGGCGGATCGCAATCGCGGGAAGACGCGGCGGGGGTCGCCGCCGCAGCCCCGCCGCCCGTCCCACCGCCGTTGCCCGACGGCCCTGTGCCAATGGCCGCGACTGCGCCACCCGACGCGCCGGATCAGTCGGACGACCCGGACCCGTCGGCGGGGACCCGGTTCCGGCCTCTCCGGGCGCGGGCCGAACGGCGGCGTGCCGCCAAAGAAGAGGCGGAGGACGAGCAATGGTCTCGCCGACAGTTCGCCTGTGCCAGCTGCGGCGCCGATCTGCGCTTCGATCCCGGCACCGAGTCCATGCGCTGCGGCCATTGCGACAGCGTCACGCCGGTGCCCCATGTGGACGATGCCGCCGCCCAGTTCGAAAACTGCTATCACGCCCATCTCGACGCCGACACCGGCGCGCTGACCCAGGAAGAGGCACTCTCGCTGAACTGCCAGGGTTGCGGCGCTGCGGTCGAGTTTCACCCCGACGAGCATTCCCGCATCTGCCCCTTCTGCGACGTCGCCATCGTCGGCGACGCACGACTGCAGCGGCGGATCGTCCCTCAGGCGGTTCTGCCCTTCACGCTGACGCATGACGGCGCACACGACGCCATGCGGGACTGGCTGAAATCGCGCCGGTTCGCCCCGAACGACATCGCCAAAGAGGCCGAGGCCGACCATTTCCACGGCGTCTATGTGCCCTTCTGGACCTATGACGCGCATTCAGACACAGACTATGTCGGCCAGCGCGGCACCCGGGTCGGGTCCGGCAAGAACCGCCGCACCGTGTGGCGCAAGGTCAGCGGGAATGTGAAAGGCCCGTTCGACGACGTGCTCGTCTCCGCCTCGCGGTCCGTGTCCGCCGAATTCAAGGATGCCCTGGCCCCCTGGCCACTGCGCGAGCTGGAGACCTATCAGACGGAATTCCTGGCCGGGTTCCGTGCTGAGAACCACACCGTCGGCCTGCAAGAGGGCTTTGCCAAGGCGCAAGACTATATGCGCGCCGTCATCGCCGACTGGATCCGCAGGGACATCGGTGGCCACCGCCAGCGAATCACCTCAAGCCGGACCCGCTACAGCAAAGAGACCTTCAAGCACATCCTGGTGCCGGTCTGGATCACCCACTACACCTTCGAGAACAAGACCTACCGGCTTTCGGTCAACGGCAGGACCGGCAAGGTCTACGGCCATCGCCCATTCTCGATGGTGAAGCTGTTCGCGGCCACGATCGGCCTCATGGCCGCATTGGGGGTTGCCGGCTTCATGATCTCGTCGGTGCCCTGGGCCGGCTGATCCGGCCACCGGATCGCGTCGCGGTCACCTCCCGAACTGAAAACAGGTATCTTCGGCATTCGGTGGAGCATCAGTTCCCGTATCCGGCCAACCGGAACACTTGCGGGCCGGTCTCCGAAGACTGATGGATACAATGCCCAACCTCTTTGATCGTCTCGTCGAACGCGACTGGGAACTGGCGGCAACCCTCATCATCGTCCTTGTGGGCCTGATGATCGGGGCGCGGAAGCTCGGAGACCGCCCGTTCGTCTCGATGTTCCCCCGGATCACGGCCATTGCCGAACTGGTTCTGGGCCCGCTTGCCGTCATCGCTCTCGGCAGCCTCGTTCGCGTCGCCGCGCGGTATCTCGGTGCGGAAGGGCTGGACGACGATCTGCGGTCAATGACCGTGATAGCCACCTACGGTGTCGGCACACTGGTGGTGGCCCGCGCGATCGACATCATCTTCCTGGCGCCTTCCCGGGATGAGGAGGCCGACCGGGTTCCGGGCCTGCTGCGCGGCCTGTTCTATACGGGGTGCTTTGTCGCCGGGCTCGCGATTTATCTCAATGCTCACGGATACTCGATCACCGGTGTCTGGGTTTCGACCGGCGTGGTCGCCGCGCTCGCCGGCTTCGCGCTGCAACGGACGCTCGGCGACCTGTTCTCAGGCATCGCGCTCAGCATCGAGCGGCCGTTTCGCGCAGGCGACTGGCTGGAACTCCGCGACGGGTCCGTTGGACAGGTGGTCGACATCAATTGGCGGGCGACCCGGCTCAGGGCGTGGGACAACGCCACGCTTGTGATTCCCAACGGGGAACTGGCCGGACAGGGCTTCAAGAACCTGCACGGGCCCACGCATCTCTACGCCCCCTGGTACCTGATCAAGGTTCCGTCGGAGATCGACCCGCGAATGGCAAAGGCACTGCTGTTGGAGGCGGCCTTGCGGTGCAGCAATGTGCTGCGGGACCCCCTGCCCGTGGTACGGCTGAACGATGCCACCACAGTGCCCTACACCTACATGGTTTGGGTTCATTTCCGGAACTATCCGGCCATGTTCGCCGGCCGGGAAGAGCTGTTCCGGGAGGTGCACTACGCGCTGAAGAGCGCCGGCATCCAAATCGCGCCGGACATCCAGGAATGGCATATCCGAAAGGCGACCGTACCCCAGGCGGAACCGCCGAACATCCTGCTTGCGCTCAAGGGGCTGGACGTGACCCACGAGTGGTCGGACGAAGAGCTTGAGAAGATTGCCGCGGCAAGCCGTTATCTCACCTTCGATGCGGGCGCCGTGATCCTGCCCGAAGGTGCGGTGGCCGATGCTGTGGACGTCATCTTCACCGGCGTCGTCCAATCGAGCGTTGTCCTGCCCGACGGATCGGAGAAGCCCGTCGAGCAGCTCTGTCCCGGCGAGTATTTCGGGATCGCCTCGATGACGACGGCCGAGCCCTCTTTTCTGCAGTTCACGGCCAAGACCGATGTCACCGTCATCCGCATCAACGTCGACTGCTTGCGGCTCCTGGTGGAGGGCAATCCCCGCCGCGTTGACGAGCTGGCGAGGATCGTGAAGCAGCGGATGGACGCGGCAGAACAGATGCGGGCGGCGAGCCGGCGCCCGGCACCGTCGTTGAGCCTCATTGAGGTGCTGCGCCGCGTGGAGCAGTCGCTGATGGGCCAGAAGCGGCCCTAGCAGCGACGGGCTAACGGCCGTTTCGCCGGCTGGCGCGGGCATGGTAAGACACCGCCCGCCATGCTTCAGATCAACGACCTTTCGCACCGGATCGCCGGCCGGCTGCTGTTCGACGGCGCCGGCGTTGCGGTGCCGGCCGGGCATCATGTCGGTCTGGTCGGCCGCAACGGCAGCGGCAAGACGACGCTGCTCAGGCTGATCACCGGCGAGCTGCAGGCTGACGACGGCGAGATTTCCATGCCCGCGCGCTGGCGGGTCGGCACCGTGGCGCAGGAAGCACCGTCCGGCGAAGCCAGCCTGCTGGACACCGTACTGGCCGCCGACCACGAGCGCGCCGCCTTGATGACCGAGGCCGATACGGCCACGGATCCGCACCGCATCGCCGAGATCCACAACCGCCTAGCGGAGATTGAGGCCCACAGCGCGCCGGCCCGCGCCGCCGCCATCCTCGCCGGACTGGGCTTTGACGAGACGCAGCAAGCGGGGCCCTGCTCCGCCCTTTCCGGCGGGATGCGCATGCGTGTGGCGCTGGCGCAGGTGTTGTTCAGCCGGCCCGACCTGTTGCTCTTGGACGAGCCGACCAACCATCTCGACCTGGAAGCGACGCTTTGGCTGGAAAGCTACCTGCAGCGCTATCCGTACACGATCCTGCTGGTCAGCCACGATCGTGACCTGCTGAACCGGGCGGTCGGCGGCATCGTGCACCTGCACGCCGGCAAGCTTGAGAGCTACACCGGCGGCTATGACCGGTTCGAGACGACGCGCCGGCTGCGGCTGGAGCACCAGTCGGCGATGCGGGCGAAGCAGGAGACACAGCGCCGGCACATCCAGGCCTTCGTCGACCGCTTCCGCTACAAGGCCAGCAAAGCACGACAGGCGCAGAGCCGCCTGAAGGCGCTTGAGCGGATGGAGCCGATCGCCGCCGTATCGGAAGACGCGACGGTCACATTCGCCTTTCCCGAGCCCAAAGAACTGGCGCCACCGATCCTGACGCTCGACAAGGTGAGCGTCGGCTATGACGGTCAGCCGGTGCTGAAGAACCTGTCGCTCCGCATCGACATGGACGACCGCCTGGCGCTCTTAGGTGCCAACGGCAACGGCAAGTCCACGTTGGTCAAGCTGCTCGCCGGGCGGCTGCAGCCGCTGGGTGGCGAGCTGCGCCGCTCGCCGCGCCTCCGGGTCGGGTACTTCGCCCAGCACCAGGCGGACGAACTGGACGTGGCGGCTACCGGTGTCCAGCAGGCTCTGACCGTCATGCCGAAGGCCACGGAAGAGCAGGCGCGACGACATCTCGGGTGCTTCGGCTTCCCGCAAGAGCGCGCGGAGACGCGCATCGCCGACATGTCCGGCGGCGAGAAAGCGCGGCTGCTGCTGGCGCTTATGGCCCGCGAAAGCCCGCACATCCTGCTTTTGGACGAACCGACCAACCATCTGGACGTCGACAGCCGGCAGGCGCTGGTGCAGGCGATCAATGCCTATCCGGGCGCGGTGATCCTGATCAGCCACGACCCGCACCTGATCGAGATGACGGCGGATCGGCTTCTGCTGGTCGCCGACGGCACCTGCAATCCGTTCGACGGCGACCTTGCCGACTATCGGCGTTGGCTGCTCAGCACATCGCGTGCATCAAAGGGAAATGGCGCAGACGCGGGCACCGCCGCCCGTGCGCCTGGGCGGAAGGAAGAGAGGCGGGCCGCGGCGGAGATCCGGGCCGCCCTTGCACCGTTGCGGCGACAAGCGGCAGACGCCGAGAAACGCATCGCCAAGCTGGAGCGCGACAAGGCAGATCTGGAAGCGCAACTTGCAGACCCTGCGCTCTATGCCGGTTCCGGCGATCGGCTGACGGACCTGCAGAAGAAGCTGCATGGCGTCCGCACAATGCTGGAAGAGGCAGAGACCGCCTGGCTCGACGCCCAGACGGCGCTCGAAGAGGCCACCGCCACCGCGGGCTGACGGTCACGTGGCGGCTTCGCCCGTGCGCTGCTTTTCTTCCCATCGGCCGGATTCGCTCTGCTGCCAATAGGCCAGAACGTGCCCGGCGTCGCGATACTGACGCCAGCGATCCCGGGCCGACCGTACTGCCTCTTCAACCCTGCCATCGAAGAGCTCGCAGACCAGCGTAAACGCGTCCACATGGCTCGAACCGGCGCCATCCGTCAGGAACAGCACCGAAGCGCCGTTGGGGTTTTCATCCCGTTCGGTCAGCCAGATGGGCTGGCGGTCGGCATCGCCGTCCTCCGCCGTCCCATGCGGCAGGAAGGCGCGGTCGCTGTAGGTCCACAGATAGTGGTTGAGCGCCGCCGTACGGTCTTCCGATCCGGTCATGACGACCGCCCGCCAGCTGCGTTGCAGGCACTTCTCCAGAAGCTCTGGCAGCGCCTGCTCCAGCGACTTGCGCGTCAAATGGTAGAACCGGATCTCCGTCATCGGGCCGTCAGGCTTCAGGCCTCATAGCTGTCGGCGACCAGCCGGTCCAGCAGACGCACGCCATAGCCCGTCGCCCCCTTCGGTGCGATCGGCTGATCCTTTTTCGACCATGCCATGGCCGCGATATCGAGATGCGCCCACGGGACATCCTGCACAAACCGTCGCAGGAACTGGGCTGCAACCACCGCCCCCCCATAGCGATGGGCGGCAACGTTGCGCATATCGGCGATGTCGCTGTCGATCTCACGGTCGTACGGCTCGCCGATGGGCATGCGCCACAATGGCTCGGCCGTTGCCTTGCCCGCCGCCACCAGGCGGTCCGCCAGAGCATCGTCGGAAGCGAACAGGCCGCCATGATGGCTGCCCAGCGCGACCATGACCGCACCCGTCAGCGTGGCGAGATCAACTAGCGCGGCGGGTTTGAAACGCTGCTGCGTGTACCAGAGGGCGTCGGCCAGCACCAGACGGCCTTCGGCATCGGTATTGATCACCTCGATCGTCTGGCCGGACATGGAGGTAACGACGTCGCCGGGGCGCGTTGCGCTCGCCGACGGCATGTTCTCAACCAGGCCGATAATGCCCACAGCATTCGCCTTGGCCTTTCTGCCCGCAAGCGCGCGCATCACCCCGACAACCGTCCCGGCGCCGGCCATGTCCCATTTCATGTCTTCCATGCCGGCGCCGGGCTTCAGCGAGATGCCGCCGGTGTCGAACGTCACCCCCTTGCCGACGAAGGCAATCGGCGGCCGCTCGCTGTCACTGCCGTACCATTGCATGACGACGAGGCGGCTCGGCCGGGCAGATCCCTGGCCTACGGAGAGAAGCGACCCCATGCCGAGCGCCTGCATCTCACCTTCGTCGACGATCTCTACCGCGACGCCGATCTCCCGCAACGCGAGGCAGCGCTCCGCAAAGCTCTCCGGGTACAGCACATTGGCGGGCTCGGAGACCAGATCGCGCGTCAGATAGACGCCCTCGACCAAGGCTTCGACCCGCGCAAGCGCGTCGTCATCCATGGCCTGGCCTTCGGTCATGACCGCAAGACGCGTGAGTGTCGGCCTTTGTTCCGGCTTCTCCTTCGTCCGATACCGATCGAAACGATAGGCCCGAAGCTGTGCGCCGATGGCAAATGCGGATGCGGCATCGGCCGCCCGCGCCGGGGAGTCGGCCGGCGCGTCGATCCAGACCGCCCCCGCCGTCACGCCTATGCCGTTGAGCTGGGCCGTCACAGCGCCACCGATCCGCTGCCACGCCAGCGCATCCAAGTCGCCGGCGCTACCGAGCCCGACCAGCACCACGCGCTCCACCGCAAGGCCGACAGGTGCCACGAGGTGAAGCACCTCTTCGCGCTTGCCGGAGAAGCGGCCCCCGCCGGCCAATGCCCGGCCGACAAGACCATCTGACTGACGGTCGAGCTCTTCGGCACCGGGTGTCAGGGTCTTCTCCGCCAGGACGCCGACAACCAGTGCACCTGCGTCGGGCAGAGAACGAGCAGCGAATTGGAGATGCATGTGAACATCCTTACAGTTCTGCTGCGACACGCGCAGGCACAGTGAACGGCGTCCGGCTCGCGGGATGCGGCGGTGCGATGCAGGTCGCTGATTTGCTTGCGGCCAGCCTGCATGCGATATAGAGCGGCGCGATGAACAGGATCAACCGCTACGTCTTCCGCCATCTGGCGATGTCGACCGTGATCGTGACCACGGTTCTGGTCTTTGCGATCTGGATGACCCAGTCATTGCGGTTGATCGAGGTGATCGTCGACGGCTCTGCCCCGATCTGGCTCTTCCTGCAGCTGGTGGGGCTGGCGATGCCGGAGTTCCTGATCACAGTCCTGCCGATCGGATCCGTCGCAGCGATTCTCTTCACCTATCACAGGCTCACGGCCGACAGCGAGCTGGTCGTGATCCGGGCAAGCGGCGTGGGTCCCATGGGGCTGGCCCGCCCCGCACTGGCCATGGCGCTGGTCGTGGCGTCGGTCAGCCTCGTCTTGAATCTCTACCTTTGGCCGTTGGCCAGCCAGGAGTTCCGCAAGCTGAGCCTTCTGGTGGAGTCCCAGTACGCGACGGTGTTCCTGCGCGAAGGCCAGTTCAATGCCGTTGACGACAATATCACCGTCTATTTCGGCGAGAGACGCCAGTCGGACGAGCTGACCAGCATCCTGATTCACGACAACCGCGACCGTAAACGGCCCGTTACGGTGGTTGCGGAACGCGGACTGCTGATGACCACCGATGACGGGCCGCGCGTGATCATGTTCGACGGCAACCGTCAGGAGATGGATCGCGACGAAGGCCGGCTGGAGATGCTGTACTTCGACCAGTACGCCATCGACCTTGAGGTCATCCGCCCGGAGCTGAGGGAGCGGTGGGCGGAACCGGACGAACGCTTTCTCGGCGAGCTCCTGTCGCCCGACCTGTCGCATCCGCACGACGTCCGGAAGTACACGGTCCTGGTCGCCGAGGGGCACAACCGACTTGCGGCACCGCTCTGGGTGTTCGCCTATGCACTGTCGGTGCTGGGCGTCCTGCTCTCCGGTGAAGGTGGCCGGCGCAGCCAGGGTCGGCGCATCGTGCTGTGCGTCATGGTGCTCGTGGTTCTACAGGCCGCCTCCCTGTCGCTTGCCGGCATGACGCGCACGGATCTGGACATGATCCCCTTGCTCTATGCCGTGCCGATCCTGACGGCGGCGGCCGGTGCCGGCGCCATGTACAGGCCGATGCCGCGCAGCCGCCGCGAGCCCGTTCTGCAGCCGGCGGTGGCCTGAGCGCGCCATGGGGCCGATAGGCACCTTCTCGCGCTATGTCGGGCGCCAGTTCCTGCTCTGGTTCATCGTCATGATGATGGTGCTGTCCGGCATCATCATGCTGTTTGAGTTCGTGGAGCTGCTGCGCCGCGGCGACAGCGGTGCCATGACGGTTGCGGCCGCCTTGCAGATGACCGTGTTGAAGCTGCCCGACACGATCTCGCTCTTGTTCCACTTCGCAGTCCTGTTCAGCGCGATGTTCACCTTCTGGCGGCTGACCCGCAGTCAGGAGTTGATCGTCGCTAGAGCCGCCGGTGTCTCCGCCTGGCAGTTTCTGCTGCCGGTCGTGCTGCTGGCGGCCATGATTGGCATTGCCAAGATCTGCTTGTTCAATCCGGTCGCCGCGGCGATGTTCGCGCGCTACGAGGTTCTGGAAGATCGCAACATCCGTGGGCTGAGTCAGGTGCTGGACATCTCGCGCGGTGGCTTGTGGCTGCGTCAGCGGGACGACGACGGTGTGTCCGTGATCCGTGCGCAGCGCACCGCGCCGGAGGAAATCCAGCTGAGCAACGTGATCTTCTTCATTTACGACGGCGAAGAGCACTATCGCGGACGCATCGACGCATCGGAAGCGCGGCTGCAAGAAGGCTACTGGGACATCCGCGACGCCTGGGTCAGCATCGACAGCAACCAGCCGGAATTCGTGGCCCGGCACAGACTGGCCAGTGACCTGACGATCGAAAAGATCCAGGAAAGCTTCGCGTCGCCCAAGACCCTGTCGTTCTGGGATTTGCCGGAGTTCATCGAAACCCTTGAAATCACGGGATTTTCGTCGCTGCGGCACCGGCTGCACTACAATGCACTGCTGGCACAGCCGCTGCTGCTATCGGCCATGGTGCTGTTCGCGGCATCCTTTTCCCTGCGGCATTCCAGGCATGGCGGCACGGTGCTCATGATCGTCACCGGCATTCTGACCGGGTTTGCCATGTTCGTACTGAACGACCTGGTGATGGCGCTCGGCCTGGCGGAGAGCATTCCGGCGATGCTGGCCGCCTGGACGCCGGCCGGCGTCGCCATGCTGCTGGGCACTGCCACGCTCCTCCATCTCGAGGATGGATGACCGGACCGTCGACCACCGGCCAGCTTTTCCGGGCGAAAGCGCTGGTCGGTTCATTCGGCTCGGCCGGCAGCTATCGGGATGGGGCCGTATTGAGTAAAATGTCCGACACCAGATGGACACTTCCTGGGTATACAACGGCCGTCGGTCAGGCGCCCAACCGGTGGAATTGGTCATGCCACGAAAGATCTGTGCCCTCGTCGCCCTTGCCGTGATCGTCGCCCTCGCCCCGGCGTCGGGACGTTCGCAGGACGTCGAGAGGATCGCTGCCGTCGTCAACGAGGACGTCATCTCCAGTTCCGACTTGAGGGCCCGCTTGCGCTTGGCGCTCCTGGCATCCGGCCTGCCGCCGACGGCGGAGAATGAGGAAAGCCTGCGCCCCCAAGTCATGCGCCAGCTGATCGACGAAACGCTGCAACGCCAAGAGGCAGAGCGCTTCGAGATCGAGGCCGACCCCGATGAGGTCGAGCAGGCGATGGAGACGATTGCCAGCAACAACGGGATCACGCCCGATCAGCTGCTGGCCGGCCTTGAGCAGAACGGCATTCCCGATCGCACACTCTTGGAGCAGATCCGATCGACGCTGGCTTGGCGCGACCTCGTCAGGGCCCGGCTGATGGGCGAGGTCAGTATCAGCGACGAAGAGATCGATGAAGCGATCGCCCAGATGAATGCCAATCGCGGCCAGCCGGAGTATCTTCTGGCCGAGATCTTCCTCGCAATCGACAGTCCCACCCAGGAAACGGAAGTGGCAGAATTGGCGAACCAGTTGGTCGAGGAGATCCAGCGCGGCGCCAATTTCGCAGCGATCGCGCAACAGGTCAGCCAGTCGCCAAGTGCAGCGGCCTCCGGTGATATCGGCTGGGTGATGCTGGGCCAGCTCGACCCGGCGATCGACCAGTCGCTGGCCGGCAGTGCCGGCGGCCGGTTACTGCCGCCCATCCGGACCGTCGGCGGGTATCATATCATCGTCGTGCGGGACACCCGGATCGTCGCAGCCTCGAACCCCGACGATGCGATGGTGCAAGTCTACCAGCTTGTGCTCTCGCTTCCGGCAAGGGCGACCCAGGGAGATGTCGACCGCATCGCCGGCGAGCTTCGGGACGTAACTGAGACGGTTCGCGGCTGTGATCAATTGGGTGAGCGCGCGCAGTCGCTGGGTGTCGCCGACACGCTTGATCTCGGGACACAGCGTATGGGGGATTTCGAAGCGCCGGTCCGCGCCAACGTGGATACCCTGCCTGTTGGGCAGCCCAGCCAGATCGTTCCGCTCGAAGGGGGCCAGGCGGCCGTCATCTACATGGTCTGCAGCCGTCAGTTTCCGGACGACGCCGCGATCGACCGTGACGATATCGCCAGCTCGCTCGCTGAAGAGCGCATCAGCATGCTGGCGCGTCGGTATCTCCGCGATCTGCGAAATGCCGCCTATATCGACCTGCGCGTCTGACCGAGGGGCCGCCCCCGCCGATGCCTGAGGCCGCGGCACCCGGCCGGGGCGTTCCCAACCTGCCACCCCTTCGTGACGTTATCCGCGAATTCGGCCTCGCCGCGCGCAAGGGTCTGGGACAGCATTTTCTGCTGGACCTCAATCTCACCCGTCGGATCGCGCGCGCTGCCGGCGACCTGGAGGGCGTGGCGGTCTTCGAGATCGGCCCTGGCCCAGGCGGTCTGACGCGCGCGCTCCTGGAATCGGCGGCACGCAAAGTGATCGCGATCGAACGTGACGACCGCTGTGTTGCCGCCCTAGAACCGCTGGTCCAGGCGGGCGAGGGCCGACTGACCTTGCTGGCCGCGGATGCCCTAGGCGTCGACCTCACGGCCCTGGATAGCGGGCGTCGCGCCGTAGTCGCCAATCTCCCGTACAATGTCGCTACGCCGCTTCTCATCGACTGGCTGGTCAATGCCAAGCAGTTCGAGAGCATTACGGTGATGCTGCAGCGCGAGGTCGCCGACCGGCTGGCCGCAGCGGTCGGCACCAAGGCCTATGGCCGGCTCTCCGTCATGGCGCAGTGG
>JANQIX010000106.1 GCA_028281925.1 Alphaproteobacteria bacterium | reverse complement strand
CCATAACGGCTGGCCTCCTTCACCAGCCATCAGGGTGAATCACATTTCACCGCCCTTGGGAATCCCACGATTCAACCACCAGCGAATTCGCTCTAGTGGACGAGACCGGCCAACATCGCTGAGGCTTTCGGGCAGGCTGGTCTCAGGCCCTGGGTGCGCAGACCGCTCTTGAAGGCGCGCCCATGGACGGTGCCGGGTCAATCGATCAGCGCTGCCGCCCGCGTCAAAGCCGTCGCCAGCCCATCGGTCTCAAACGGAACGGCTGCAGCGTCCTCCTGAAGGGTCAGCGGCGCTTCCGTCAGGCGGGCGATCAATCCGCCGACCGTCTCCGCCACCGCACAGCGGTCGTCCGGACACCCGCTCAGGTCGTAAGCTTCGTTGCCAAGGCTGAGGATTCCACCGGCTCCGCTCTCCAGTCGCGACACCGCCGGCTCGCCATCCAGCCCGGCAAAGACGATCTGCGGCGTTGCGTCTCCAACCACCACGCAATCCAGGTATTCGAAGCCGCCCATATCGTCGAAGGCCTCGCACCAGACGGTCCAGAGCCCGTGCGTCTCCTCCTCGCCATACCGGTCGAGGCTGAAAGCACGCACGTTCACCGTGCCGCCTAGAGTGACCGCGACCGCCAAAGCTGCAGTCAATGCGCAACGCGGCATCGTTCGATCTCCTGCAAATGCCGGCAGGCTTTGCCGGACAGTCCGTGATGGTCAAACCCGGCCACCAGATTCGGCGTCGAGCGCTGCGTTTGAGGGACAGTGTCGGATGATAGGGGGTCGAAGACCGCCCTCATATAATGCGCTTCTTTCCCATCGCATCCGCTGGCGGAGGAGCGACGCGCCGTTTCCGTTGGTGCAAAAAGCCGCACGCAGAGTGTGGCGGCCACACTGAATGCCGCGGGCTGGGGCCCCTGACGCACTCGATACTGCGTCATCACGGCGCCGCAATACCGCGTATCGTGACGTGATCTGTCGGACTGTCTGCCGGACCGGACCATGCGCGAGGATATGGACAAGGTGATCGTCGAGCGGCCGCGCCTGAAATGGGGCGGGCGGCGCGGGTCGCGTGCCTTACCGGACCCCGACGCGTCGCCGCGGCAGGAAGGGTTGCGCCGCCGGCATATCGTCAACGGCAATCCCAAGCACCTGAACGAGAACCTGGGGCCGCTGAAGCGCTATCTGGAACGCCAGGTCGGGCGGCCATGGGACAAGGTGTGGTCGGAGATCTGCCGCAACCTGCGCCCCACCTCCACCGTGCAACAGCATGTGCGCGACCACGTGTTCGACTTCGTCGCCCATCCGGTGGTCAGCCGCCACGGGCAGCTCTATTGGTCGTGGCGCGGGGGCCATCTGCGGCCGCTGGCCGAGGCGCCTATGCGGCTCTATGTCGACCCGCGCACCGGCATCCTGCGCCGCAACAAGCATGCGCGCACCTGGCGCCAGCGCCGGCTGGACAAAGAGGCCACCGCCGCACAGGCCCATCGCGATCGCCGCCGCATCGTCGATGAGCGCACCCAGCTGCATCTGCTGGCCGACGGTGCGTGGTGGGAGGTGCGCCTGGGCCGCATCCCGTTCAACCGCCACTATTGCGAAGGGCCAACCGGGCGTGGCCAGTGGGTGACGACCATGGGCAGCTATCGCGACGTGGTGCTGGCACCGGGCCTCTCGACCATGCGGCCCGATACGCTCTACGGCAAGGCGGGCGTCTACGCGGTCGCCAAGCGCCAGCTTAGCCGGAAGGAAAAGAAGGCGCACGGGCTGGCGGACTGACGATCCGCCGGGAAATGGGCGCCGGGCCTTCCCATCGCCCGGCGCCCGTGTGGTTGGCCTAGAACGGCCCCCTCCGGAAACCTTCGAAGAAGTCGGTTTCGACGGCCACCCGCGTTCCGCAGGTGCTGACGACCTCTGCCATGATGCTGTTGTTGAAGCGCAGGAACTGATCGAGCGGGAAGATGCTGACCGCCGTCTGCGGCGTTGCATCCTTGCTATCGCCGCGCGTCCACGTATCACCCAGCAGGCTGCGGTCCTGCCGGCGGCGCTTGATCGCCACGCGCACCCGTCCACGCCCCCGACGCTTACGCACCAGTTGCCCTTCGCCCAAGAAGATCGAGATCTCGCGAATGCCGCATGGATGCGTCGCGGTCACGTAGACGGCACGCCTGTCGTCGCCTTGCGGGCCCGACATGATGCCGGTGACCGTCGGCCTCTGCGGGTTCTGCTGGCAGCAGTCGACTCCCGGAAGGGTCGCCTCCGTGATGAAGCCGGGATCAATCGGCTCGTGGAAGGAGAAGCCGGTGGCTTCGAAGAACTCGGTGAAGATCCGGGCGTTGATGAAGGCATCCCGGCCGAGCTCTTGCAGAAAGGCGTGCAAATCCGCGATCGGTTCGCCCTCGGTGAACGGAAGAAGCTGCACGCCGCCGTGGCAGGCGATGTCGGTGGGGTTGTTGTAAACACTGTCGGTCATGGTCTGTCCTCCTCTCTGAGGTGTCGGTTTGCCCGGGGCAGACCTGGCACTCCCTTCGAGAGAGGCGGCTTATGCACTCCGATTCTCGGGCCTGCGTTACGCTCTACCGAGCGCGCGCAGGATACGGATGCACGCGAAGGCGATTTTTCTTCAGTTGGGGACGGTAGCTCTATCGCGGTACGACGGACTGCTTCGTCCTTTGCGGATGCACCGCCATCCTCAACCGACGGCCGAAATCCTGAAACGACTCCTCATCGGCGAAGTTCATCCGCAGCACCGGTACGCCCCTTGGCCTGTCACCCTTCTTGTAGAAGATGCGGATACTCCGAAATCCGTGGATCTCGACGTTCGAGATCGTCAACACGTCGATCAACCGCAGATCCAGCGCCTCGCGGAACGGGCGGGGTATGGACAGCGTTGCATGCGTGAGCACAAGCCTGTGGCGCTTGCGGCCCTGCGTAACCGCTATCACGACGGACAGGACGAAGATGGAAAGAAAAAACAAAAGCCCGAGATAATGAGATATCTTTGAATAAAATGATGAAAGCTCTATGAAATAAAAGAGCCGAACATTATCGTCTATGTACATGACAACATACACGTATCCTGCTGAAAACAGAGCCGATGCCGTGATCAGCAGAGTCTTCATCTTTAAACTAGCGCCATAAGGGTACGCGAATTCTGTCTGCATGCCGCGACCTCATCCGATGCGCTTCCGCTACGCCGTACCATTGCCTGGCGCTAGTGTCCGATCGGAGCGGGCCGTGTGAACGCGGAAACTGTAATGGTGTCAAGCCATGGATATTTCTTGGCGAATGCCGGGGCGCGGAGCTCAGATGTCCTGCGACCGTGTCATCGACGCCCCCTTTTTCCGCGCCGAACCGGTATCATCGTGGCTCCTCTGTCGTTCCGGGTCAGACAGGAACGACCGACTTCGCCCTGACCGACCGGAGTGTGCCCATGTCGGATGAGTCGATCGACCGACGACAGGAACGGCAGCCCCTGCCCAGCATCCTGGTCGACGCCGACGCCTGCCCGGTGAAGGAGGAGATCTACAAAGTCGCCTTTCGGCATCAGGCACCCGTTACACTCGTCAGCAACAGTTATCTGCGCACGCCCAGCCACCCGTTGGTCAAGAGCGTCACCGTGGGCGACAGCTTCGATGCGGCAGACGACCACATCGCCGAACAGGCCGATGCCAGGGCGGTGGTGGTCACGGCCGACATTCTGCTGGCTGACCGCTGCCTGAAGGCGGGCGCCACAGTGATCGCCCCCAACGGCAAGCCGTTCACCGAGAACTCCATCGGCGGTGCGATCGCGACCCGCGCCATCATGGCGGACCTGAGGGCTGGGGGCGATCAGATCGGCGGGCCACCGGCCTTCACCAAGGCGGACCGGTCTCGATTTCTTTCGACCTTGCATGAAGCGTTGGAGCGGCTGAAGCGCGCCTAAGGCGCCGCCGGCATCGGCTATCGGTCGCCCCACCGTCACAAAGGCATCCACATTGACCGCCCTGTGGTGACGGGCGCACAACTGGCGCCCCTTCATAGCCGCCTCCGACGACGCCCATGACCGAACAGCCGATTCTGCTGACCCCGGGTCCGCTGACGACCACCGCCGCCACCAAAGAGGCGATGCTGATAGACTGGGGGTCTTGGGACGACGATTTCCGGGCACTGACCGCGAAGGTGCGGGCACGCCTGCTGACCATCGCGAAGGGCAGCCGGGCCCACACCGTGATCCCTGTACAGGGCAGCGGCACCTTTGCCGTTGAGGCGGCGCTGAACAGCTTCGTGCCGCGGAACGGCAAGATCCTGGTGCTGACCAACGGCGCCTATGGCGAGCGCATGGTGCGCACGGTCGAGACCATGGGCCGAGCCTATGCCTTCCTGGCCGTGCGCGAAACGGCGGCGGTCCACCCCGCACAGGTGGAAAGTGCCTTGTTGGACGACCCCGACATCACCCATGTCGGCCTGATCCATTGCGAGACCGGCACCGGGCTCTTGAACCCGCTGGAGGAAATTGCAGCAGTCGTGCGCGAGCAGGGGCGCCGGCTGATCGTCGATGCCATGAGCACCTTCGGCGCGCTGCCGATCGATATCGGCGTGCTGCCGGCCGATGCCGTCATCGCCTCGGCCAACAAGTGCCTGGAAGGGGTGCCTGGTTTCGGCTTCGTCGTCTCGCCAATCGATGCGGTGGAACGCGCCGCCGGCAACTGCACGTCGCTGAGCCTCGATCTTGCCGACCAGTGGACTTACATGGAACGCACCGGCCAGTGGCGTTTCACCCCGCCGACCCATGTGGTCGCAGCCTTCGACCGGGCGCTGGACCAGCACGAGGCGGAAGGCGGCGTGCCGGCGCGCGGCGCGCGCTATGCGGCGAACTGCGCCGCGCTGGTGAACGGCATGCGGGCGCTGGGCTTCCAGACCCTGCTGGCCGACGATCTGCAGGCGCCGATCATCGTCACCTTCCTGGAACCCGCCGATCCGGCTTACGACTTCAAGGCCTTCTACGCCGCGCTGAAGCGGCGCGGCTTCATCATCTACCCCGGCAAGACGACCGAGGTGGCAAGCTTCCGCATGGGCTGCATCGGCGCCATCACTGCCGATGACATGGCCCGACTGATCGACGCCGTGGCCGAGGCGATGCGGGAACTCGGCATCGCCAGCCCTGCCCCCGCGGCCACAGAGGTGCCGGCATGACCACCAACCGCCCCTACCGCGGGCCCGTGAAGGCCGCAATCTTCGACTGGGCCGGCACGATCGTCGATTTCGGCTCGCGCGCACCCGTTCAGGTGTTCGTCGACGCCTTCGCCGAATTCGGCATCGAGGTGACGGTGGACGAAGCGCGCGGCCCCATGGGCTTGCCGAAATGGGACCATATCGCGGCCATGGGCCATGTGGCCCATATCGCCGAGGCATGGCATCGGCGCTATGGCCACGCTTTCGGGCCGGCGGATATCGACGAGGTCTATCGCCGCTTCCTGCCCATGCAGGTTGGAACGGTGGCGCGCTTCGCCGATCCGATCCCGGGCGCGGTCGAGACGATCGCGGGCCTGCGGCAGCGCGGCATCGCCATCGGCTCCACCACCGGCTATTCCCGTGAGGTGATGGAGGCCCTGCTGCCGGCGGCGGAACGGAACGGACTGAAGACCGACTGCGTGATCTGCGCTGGCGATCTGGCCGACGGACGGCCCGGCCCGCTGATGTGCCTGCAGGTGATGATTGACCTGAACGTCTGGCCGTCCGAGGCCTGCGTGAAGGTGGACGACACCACGCCCGGCATCGACGAAGGGCTGAACGCCGGGATGTGGACCGTCGGCGTCGTCGAAAGCGGCAACGCCTTCGGCCTGTCGGCGGAGGAACTGGCGGCCCTGCCAGCGGCGGAGCGGCAGGACCGGCGGAGCGCCGCCGAAGCCAGGTTCCGGGCCGACGGTGCGCATTACGTGATCGACAGTGTCGCCGGCTTGTCGCCCGTGATCGACGACATCGAAGCCAAGCTGGCCGCCGGCACCCGGCCGTAGGCCGGCGGTAGGGTAGCGTACGCCCAAATCGTCATGCTCGCGCAGGCGAGCATCTTTCGCCGCCCGTCCGCGCCTTTGCCGACGAGGTCCTCGCCCGCGCGAGGACGACGCTGAACGGTCGCCAGAGCCGACGAGCGGGATCAACGCATAGCTGGAACTGAGCTCATTCGGACGAGAGGTGCCCTATCCCTCGACATGCCGGTTGGCAAACCGCCCGCCGGGACGGTAGCGGTTGAGATAGGTGGGCAGGATGATTTCCGCCGCCGTGGGCACGATGCCGAGATCCGCCGCGGTCAGGGCGCCTTCCGCAACCACATTGTCGGACTTCAGCAGGGCCAACTGGTCCAGCGTGAGCGGCGGCTTGGGCAGCAGCCCCAAAACCCGGGCCTGCAGCCGCGCCATGCCCCAGGGGACCGTCGCCAGCGCCCGGCGGCGACCGCTGTATTCCAGCGTCAGCTCCATCAACTCGCGGAACGTATAGACCGTCGGGCCGCCGAGTTCATAGGTCTTGCCCTTTGCGTCTGGCTGGTCGAGGGCCGCCAGGATGGCATCGACCACATCGCCCACATAGACAGGCTGGAACCGGGTCGTCCCGCCGCCGATCAGCGGCAGGAACGGGCTGATCCCCGCCATCCCCGCAAAGCGGTTGAAGAAGTCGTCATCGGGCCCGAACACGATGCTGGGCCGCAGAATGGTCGCGTCGGCAAAGGCCTGCCGGACGGCCGCTTCGCCTGCGGCCTTCGTCCGGGCATAAGCCGCTTCGGATGCTGCATCCGCTCCGATGGCCGAGATGTGCACCAGGCGATCGGCCCCGGTACGCGCTGCAGCCTCGGCCACCCGCCGCGCACCATCGTCATGGGTAGCGGCAAAGGTGCGCCGGCCACGCTCGAACAGGATGCCGACCAGGTTGATCACGTAGTCGCTGCCGTCGGTCACGGCGGCAACGGTCGCATCGTCCCGGATGTTGGCGAATTCCGGCGTGACCTGGCCGACCGCGCCATAGGGCTTGAGAAACAGGGCCGCCCCGGGATCGCGTGTCGCCGCCCGCACCCGCCAGCCGCGGCGCGCCATCGCCTGCACAAGGTACCGCCCGATGAAACCGGTCGCGCCGAAAACGGTCGCGACTTTCTCGCCCGGAGGCCGCAAGGTCATGACGCCGTGCCTTCCTTGTTCGTTACGGCCTGTCGGATATCTGCTGATGCAGGCCGACCGCGCCCGCCGGTCGGCGCGTCTCCCGCGTTATAGAAGAGCTTGCCACGCCGCGCCAGTGCCGGCCAGTCGCGGGGCGATGGGCGTGATCTCAGTTCGGCTGGGCGGTTGCGGCCGCGTCCCTTCGACTCTGTCGGCCTTAGGCAGATCGGGGGTCAGACCCGCATGACCAGAACGGCACCCACGGCCGCAGCCACGACGGCTGTGGCGCCATAGCCGATCGAAGTTAGCCGCAGCGGCCGATGGCCGCCGCCGGTCACGCCCACCATCCAGAAGGCGCCGCCAAGCAGGCAGACCGGCAGGAACAGCCCCAGCACATAGCCGCGGTGGGTCTGGCCGCCGACCGCATCGAGGCCGTAATACTCCGCCTCCACCTCCTCCGGCACGGCTTCGGTGACGGTATAGAGCCGGATATCCGGATTGGCCGTGAAGACGCCCCAATCGTACTGGGTCCAATGCAGCCAGACGGCGAGCACCAGGAGGCCGAGCGCAGTGATGATCGTCTTCTTCGTCATGGGGCAGGTCCAGCGCGCAGAGGGCGGTGTCAGTGAAACGTCGGTCGATGACCATGGATAGACGGCCTTGGGCCGGCGAGCAACCGCCGCTGAGCCTACTCGGACTGCGCGCAGTGCCTGATCAAACCGTCCGGATCGCTTCGAAGCAGGGGGGTGAGCTCGGCCGGTGCCATTGTTTCAAGGCAATCGGCCAGCCGAAGCGCCGCATCTGCAGCGTCCGACGGTGCAATGCCCTCCACATCGGTGCGCACGACCCGCGCAGGCGACAGCGGCGGTGGCGGTGCCTCGCGGGGGGCGCCGTGAACGACCTCGACCGGCGGGGCATCGTCGGTCCCTTCGGCTTCGGCCTCGCCCTCAGTCGCCTCCGTCGGCTCGGCCGCCGTTCCCGCCGGCGAGGGTCGGTCCAGCAGACGCCTCGCCAATTCCTCCGCCACGACCCGGCGCGGATAGCCGGCGAGGGCCTCAGCGTCCGTGGCCTCCAGCAACATCAGGCCGGCCAACGCGGCGTCCGACCATCCGTCGAAATGGGTCGAGGCCCTGTCGGAGGTTTCGATCGTCGGTTCGCCTCCGCCCACCAGGCGACCCCGGACAACCGCCGTCGGCTGCACCGCCCGCCTGCGGTCGATCTCCTGCGCCAACACATCCATCATCGCCACGGAGGCCGTGCCGGCATGCACATCCTCCAGCACGAAGCGCAGATCCGCCGCCGATAGACGCGCATCCAACTCAGCCTCCTGCCAGCGATCGACCAGGCGCTGCCCCAGCTCGGCCCGAAGATCTACCGCCGTAGCATCCAGCGAAGCGACCAGCAGGGCCGGATCGAGTTGCATCAAGGCGCGCAGATCCGCGTCGGAATACTCAGCCCAGCGATCGGTGCCAACCGAGCCGTCGGTCGCCGGCAGATCCGGGACATCTGCGCCCGCATCCGGACGGGGGCCGACCACGACAACCGCGCCCTGTGCCTCCTGGTTCGTCGTCTCGACGCAAGCTGCCAGGTCTTCTTGGCCGGCGACCGCCATGTCCTCCACAACGGTGAAGAAATCGCGCGCCGGATCGCGCCCGCACAGGCAGGCGAAGATGTCCGTTCCGGTGACCCCGGGTGGCAACGTGAACCGGGCGATCTGGCTGCGCAGGCTCTCTTCGGTGACCGCCTGCATGGCGGTGCCCAAGAGGGGCAGGGTTGCAAGAACATCTCCGCAGGCCGCGCCCACCGGCTGCTGCCCCGCCGCCGGGCCAACAGCACTGGCGGTCGCGACGATGGCGGCGACGATTGGCTGACGCGTCCTTCTCACACCGCCGGTTCCCGAACGCTATCGCTCATCGCCGCCACGTTGCTTCATGATCTGGTCGTAGGCCTTGTTGATCCGCGCCACACGGTCCTGCGCCATCTTCACGAACGAGTCCCCAAGCCCGGAGGCGATCACGCGATCGGGGTGGAACTCGCGCACCAATGCGCGGTAGGCGGTCCTGATCGCCTCGAGATCCGCCGTCGCCTCGACGCCCAGGACCTCATAGGGTGTCTCATGGTCCTCATCGGGTCCGATGGCGCCCGTTGCCGGTTGCGCCCGCAGGATGGCCCCCTTGTTCAGCATCACCAACGTGCCGTCCATGCGCTCTACCGGCACGAACTGGCGCTGGTCGTTCAGCATGTCGACCAGCCGCTCACGCTTGCCGACGAAGACGAACCCGGTAACGGCGGAACCGTCGCTGAGCGTAAGGTCCACCTTCAGGCGGTCCTTGGTGATGCGGTATGGTTCGTCGGACCCGTACATAACCCTGCTGCGGTACTGGAAGCGGCGCCGACCGCCCCTTGGGTGGCCAGCGAAGGCTGACTATAGCCGCCTTACCGCGGATCGATCACCCGGCAATCGCTGGTCTCCGCGCTCGGTCTGTGCAATTTGCAGTCAGGCCAACAGCCGGATCGCCAGGAATCCGCCCACCAGCAGTGCGAAGAACAGTGCCGTCGCCAGACCGAAATACCGCTCGATCACGCCGCGGATGGGCGGACCGAAGCGCCAGAACAGGGCGGCCACGACGAAGAAGCGAAGCCCGCGGGATACCACCGAGGCGACGAAGAAGGTAACCAGATCCAACTGTGTGACCCCGCTGGCGATGGTGATCACCTTGTAGGGAAACGGCGTCAGCCCGGCGCCGAAGACGATCAGCCAACCATGGTCGTTATAGGCCGCTTGGAATTCGGTGAAGCTGTCGAGATAGCCATAGAATTCCAGCACCGATCGGCCGACGGTGTCATAGAGCAGAAAGCCGATGGCATAGCCGGCAAGCCCGCCGGCCGCCGACGCCAGCGTGCAGACCAGCGCCGCGATCCAGGCCCGTTCGGGCCGCGCCAGAATGATCGCCACCAGTACCACGTCGGGCGGGATCGGGAAGACAGAGCTCTCAATGAAGCTAACGGCCGCCAGCGCCCACAGCGCGTGCCTGCGTCCGGAAAGCTCCAGCGTCCAGTCATAGAGGCGGCGCAGCATGGGTGATCGGCAGTCCTGTCGTGTCGGTCGACCGGCGCGACCCTACCCGGCAATCGCTGCCGGGGCCATATGGCTTCCGGGGTGAAACGCTTTGACGGGCGAAGGCCGCTCGTTATGATGCGCGCCGCTGCCAATGACGGCGCACGCACGCCGTAGCCCGGGTGGCGGAATTGGTAGACGCGCCGGACTCAAAATCCGGTGGTGGCAACACCATGCGAGTTCGAGTCTCGCCCCGGGCACCAGAAGGCCACGTTGATGGCCCCTCGATTGAGATCACCTCAGTTCAGATTGATCGTCTCGCCCTTGATGGCGACATCGCCCGTGGCCGCGATCGTCGTGTCGCCTTCGCGGGCGGCAATCTGCACATCCCGTCCCGACAGCACCAGGCGGCCCGCGACCTCCAGCCGGCACTCGTCGCCCACCAGCGCGATCGAAGGTCCGTCTTCGCCCTGACGCAGTTCGACGATGGCGCGGCCGGCCTCGTCCGTGACCGTCACCACCTCGTCCGGCTTCAGTTCCACCACCGGGCCGCGCGGCGCATCTGCCGACTGCCGCCGGACAAAGCCGTCGAGCACGCCGACGATCACCGTCTCTTCGAAGTTGCGCGGGCGCATCAACAGCACCCGGTCGCCGCGGCGCAGGCTGATGCCTTGCAGCGTCGGCAGCCAATGCCGTTGCTCAGCACCCTCCGGGTCCGTCCAGGAAATTAGGGCCCGCCGCGCGATTGAGGGATGGCGCGGATCCAGGCAATCCCCGACCAGTGGGGCAGCGTCATCGATCCCCGAGCCGGGATCAAGCAGTGGTGCTACGGCCGAACCGTTGTCGGACATGGTCCATGTTCCTCATCACTGTCCACCGGCCCGTGCCGCGGCCACAACGTCGCGCAAGGTCGGCGGGGTCTCGTATTCGATGGGGGTGTCACGATCGACTGAAAGCGCAAGCGGGATCCGTTTGTGGACACCGGGCAGGAACATGCGCGGGCTGCGCAGTGTGGCGGAATAGGTCAGCGTCAACGTCTCTTCGGCCGGGCGCACGACCACGCTGTTGAGGTGGGGCGGCGGGTCGTACGCCTGTCCGTCGACGAACAGGCGAATCTCCGGCTCGCCTTCGGGCAAGGAAAACCGGAACTCCGGATAGGCCGGGTGCAGTCCGTCGATCTCCATCGGCGCACCCGGCGGCAAGTGCCCGAAGACCATGCCGTAAGACGCTTCCTGGCGGAACCGCCAATGGGCCGGGCCGGTCAGATCGAAATCGTGCAGCAGGCCCAGCACGTCCGCAGGCAGGAAGCCGCGGCGCTCTTCCAGCAGGCTTCCGTCGTCCGGCGGCGGGTACCAGGGCAGACAGTCGCTGGCATAGAACATCATGCGCGGGAACACCGCAGGATTGACCCAATCATAGGCCCAGGGCAGGGGCTGGCGATGCCACTGGGCCGGGTCGCCGATGATCAGGCGTTCGGGCGTCAACAGGTCTTCGGGGTCTTCCAGAGTGGGCAGAGCGACTGGCGCATGCGGCGCCTCCCGCCGGACCACATAGCCTTTGCCGAAGGGGTTGCGCGGATAGAGGCCCGGATGGTCGCAATCTGCCATGAACTCCAGATAGCTGGGGTCGTCCTCGTCCGGCACCACACGGGCATCGATGCCGCCATAGGCGTTTTCATAGGTGAGCGGCATGCTGTCGAAGGGTTCCGGCGGGCTGAACCGGACCACGCCTGCGGTGGACCATTCGGCGTGCCGTTGCCCGAGCACAGCAATCTCTTTGGTGCGCTTGCCGACCGCCACCCGCACGGTCATCTCGGTGGCCGGCCGGTGGCCGGGGGCAAAGGCCTCGCCCTGAACGACGACGTCCGTTTCGTGCTTCGACGGCCAGAAATCGGTGCCTGCCGGCAGCCTGGGGTCCAGCGCCGGATCCCGGAAATCGTGCAACAGCGGTTCCGCCGGTGCCGGAAGGCAGCGCTGGCGCTGCGGATCGACCCGGTAGGTGAACTTGACGATGGCGTAGACGACGGTCTGATCCGGCCGTTCCACCAGGTCGATGACGGCGTCGTAACGCGGCCGCACGGGCGTGCGGCCTGGGGGCGTGCCGGCGCTCATCCCGTCGACTTGCGCAGGCCGCTCATGGCGACCCCACCCGCCTTGCGCAACCCGATCTTCGCCCCCGCGCGCACTCCCGCCTTGGCGAAGCCCTTGGCGGTCGCCCTTGCGCCGGTTTCGGTAGCCGCGCCGCCGCCGGGCGGCTCCACCTTGAAGGCGCGATCGACCAGCAGGCTGATCCCGACAGCCATAAGGCCGAACACGATGTCCTGCCAAGTCATGGAGACTTTGACGGTGTTCATCAGGTTCACGATGGGAAAGCTGGTCGGCGTCGCATAGGGTTCGCCGCAGGTCAGCATTGGATAGAACGGCGCCTGGCTGCAGCCCACCGGTGTGCCGTTCATCTTGACCGTCGATGCTGCAAAGGTCATGGCGCGACGGGACAGCGGCCACTGCTTCAGATAATTGATGTTGGGCATCACCGGATAGGTCAGGTCCAGCACCAGCGGGCCGATATTGTGGCCGCCCTGGCAGATCTGCTGGCCCTTGTGCTTCACGGTCTCGCTGAATTTGTTGAAGAGATGCGGGCAATAGTATCCGGGGATCCAATGCTGGATCACCGGCACCTCCAGCGCCGGGGCTATGAACGGTGGTGCCGGCGGCGGTGGGACAACCAGATGCCTGTTGACGCCGAGGGTAGGGTCTTTCTCGACATTGACGTGGCAGTCGGTGACGAAGGACATGGCGTCAGACACTGCCCCCTTCGGTCATCCGGCGCGGGTGCGAGGCTCGCGGATCATGCGCCATGGACCCAGCCTTCCGCCAGCCGCAACCGTGCCGTGCGCTCTTCTCCGGGATGCGGCACAAAGGTGAATGCGCCGCGATAGACCAGATAGCACCGTTCCTCTTCCGGCAGCAGCACCAACGTTACCGGCTGAAGCTCCACCGGCCGCTCCGCGCCGCCGATAAGCAAATCGGCCATCACCTTGCATGCCGGCAGCGGTGCCGCAAGCCGCCCGCCTTGCGTCATCCCGATCAGCTCGATGAGGGCACCGGCCGGTGGCGGATCGATCACCCAGGCCGGATGGGCCCGCAGCATCATATGCGGCCTGAGATCGGCGACGGCATCGGTCACATGGTCCATCAACCCGTCGCCATACCGGGCGAACACCTCGGCCACGATCGGCCGGTGGGCAGCCATGCCCGACTCAAGCGGCAGGGTCGCCCATCCTGCCGGCTCGGGCATATCGGACCAGTCGATGATCAGGGTATCGGGGTCTTCAATATTTGGCAGCCACCGCTGGCCCCCGACCGCCGGAAAGCCCTCAGGGGCGGCGATGGCACGGCAGAAATCCCTGGCCATCGCCGCTGCGTCGAAGCCCCTGCCCAGCGGATTGAGGGGGTGCATCAGGTCGACGGGCGAGTCCGCATCGATCAGTGCCGTCGTGCGGCCACCGAAGGCATGCTCCCAAGTCAGCGGCATCGTCGTGAACGGCACGGGGTCGGAGATCCCGGCCTGCGGTCCCTCGCCCAGCCACACCCGGTCGCCGGACACCCGTAACAGGCGTTTCACCGTGCCGACCGTGAGCTGCACCTTGACCGAATTCGCCGGCTGGCCTTCAGGCGCGTGGGCCCGGCCGAGCACGATGACCTCGAACCCACCGTCCAGCCGCGGCAGGTCATCCCGCGGCAGTAGACCAAGTTCGGTCTCCTGGTCCGCATCGAACAGCGGAACGGGGTCGTCGCGGTCCGGCACCAGCCCGGCATCCGTGAAGCGGAAGGTCAGCTTTGCGGTCATGACCGCGGTCCGCTGTCCGCCGAGCGGATCGCCAAGCAGCCCCAACGCGGCCGGCGCCGGTGAAATGTTGATCAAGTCCATGGTCGGCTGGTGCGTCCGATGGGAAGACCGCGAGGATGGTTGCTCCATTGTAGTCGAAACTATCGCATACGCACCCCGTGCAATGCACAAAGCGGCGTCGCCGGTCACAGAAAGCTGTAAGGATCGATATCGACGGACACGCGGACCGTTCCCGGTACAGCGACTTGCGCAAGCCAGTGGCCGATATGGGCCTGGATCGGCTGGCGCCGTGTCGCCTTCACCAACAGCCGGCGGCGATGGCGCCCGCGCAGCACGGCCAGCGGGGCGGGAGCGGGGCCAAGCACATCGATCCCCTCGCCGCGCGGCGCGGCACGGCCGAGTGCGGCGGCCACGCGATCGACCAGCGCCGCATCCCGGCCACTGACGATGATGGCAGCCAGCCGGCCGAAGGGAGGTAGGCCGCGCTGCTGGCGTGCCGCCGCCTCTTCGGCCAGAAATCCGTCCCGGTCGCCGGCGACAAGTGCCGAAATGACGGCGGAACGGGGATCATAAGTCTGCAGCAGCGCCCGGCCCGGCCGCTCGGACCGGCCGGCGCGGCCCGCCACCTGGTGCAGCACCTGATAGGTCCGCTCGGACGCCCGCAGGTCCCCGCCGGCCAGGCCGAGATCGGCGTCAACCACGCCGACGCAGGTGAGCATGGGGAAATGGTGGCCCTTGGCGATGATCTGTGTGCCGATCAACAGGTCGACCTCGCCGCCGCGCACCTGGTTCACAAGGGCCTCGGCCGCTTTCGGGCCCATCAGCGTGTCCGACGTGACCACCAGCCAGCGCGCGCCGGGGAAGACGCGGTCAGCCTCTTCGGCGATGCGCTCTACGCCCGGGCCACAGGCGACGAAGCTCTCCGTCGCACCGCATTCGGGGCAGGCGGTTGGCGCTACGGCGGAATAGCCGCAGTGATGGCACATCAGCCGACGGGTCAGCCGATGCTCCACCAGCCAAGCGGTGCAGCTCGGACATCCCAGCCGATGTCCGCAGGCTCGGCACAGGGTCAGGGGCGCATAGCCGCGCCGGTTCAGGAACAGCATCGCCTGCTCACCGGCCTCCAGCGTCTGGCGAACGACCGCAACCAAGGGCGGCGAAAGAAACTGCCCGCGTCCCGGCGGATGGGCGGTCAGGTCGATGGCGTCGATTCGCGGCAGAGCGGCACCGCCGTGGCGGTCCGGCAGGCCGACCCGCCGGTAGCGGCCGGCATCGGCATTGGCGACGGTCTCAAGCGAAGGGGTGGCGGACACCAGCACGATCGGAATGTCGCCCAGATGCGCCCGCGCCACAGCCATGTCCCGCGCATGGTAGAGCACGCCGTCTTCCTGCTTGAACGCCGCTTCGTGCTCCTCGTCCACGATGATCAAACCCAAGCGGGGAAACGGCAGGAACAGCGCCGATCGCGCCCCCACCACCACCTGAACGTGCCCTGATGCGACGGCCCGCCAGGTCCGCCGCCGCTGGCCCGACGCCAAGTCGGAATGCCATTCGGCAGGTCTTACGCCGAACCGGGCGGCGAAGCGGTCCAGCCACTGCGCCGACAGGGCGATTTCCGGCAACAGCACCAGCACCTGCTTGCCGCGCGCCAATGCCGCGGCCAATGCCTCGAAATACACCTCCGTCTTGCCTGACCCGGTGACGCCGTCCAGCAGCGTCGCGGCATACCCCCCTTCTGCCACCGTGTCTCGCAGGCGCGCCGCCGCCGCAGCCTGATCGGACTTCAGCGCCGGACCGGGATGGTCGGCATCGGGCTGGGCCCAGTCGGGACCCGCCGTCAACGCGACGGCGCGGATCTGCCCGGTGTCCGCCATCGCACGGATCACGCCAGGCGACACGGCGGCTTCGCGCGCAAGCTCCGGTGCCGGCAAAGACGGGCCGTCGGCAAGCACCGCCAGCACGCGGCGCCGCGCGGCGCTCAACCGCGGCGGATCGACACGGTCTTCCGGCAGGCAATAGACGATCGTCGGCCGCGGCGTCTCCTGGATCGCCGATGTGCTGATGGCCATGCGCAGCACGGCCCCACGCGGTGCCATGGTGTAGGCGGCGACCCAGTCCACGAATCGCCGGCTGATCTCCGGCAGCGACGCGGCGTTGAGCCTGCCGGCAATCGGCCGCAGCTTCGCTTCCGCCACATCCCCATCACCGGGGCCCCAGACAACGCCGACAAGATCGCGGCTGCCCAGCGGCACTTGGACGAAGTCGCCGTCGTCGACCTCCAGTCCGGCCGGAACCGCATAATCGTAGGCGCCGGCGAGCGGTAGCGGCAGCAGCACGGCAACGCGGCGAGAACCCGCAGACGCGGTGATCTCGGGCGAATTGGAAACCTCCGTCGGCATCCGCTACAGTGCTGCCCTGAGAGCGGGGTGGGCAGAGTCACCGCGACTCGCGCACACAAGCAGGACACGAGGCATCGAGCCGATGGCAGGCAAGACGGGGCACGACAGGGCACAGGCGGACGGCCAACCGGACGCCGAGATCGTGCGGGAATTCCTGCTGGCCAACCCACCATTCCTGGCCGAATTCATCGATGCGCATCCCGAGGCGGTCAGCCTGCTGCCGGGCCAGTCCGTCGAGCGCCCTGACGGCGCCGTGGACCTGCGCGGCTACCTGGTCGGCAGGTTACGCGGCGAACTGGACGGATTGAAGCGCCAGCAGCAAACGATCGTTGCCGCCACCCGTGCGAACCAGAACACGCAGGCACGGGTTCACCGCGCGATCCTGTTCCTCTTGGATGCGGAGAGCTTCGAACAGTTCATCCAGATCATCAGCACGGACCTGGCGGTGACGCTCGATCTCGATGTGGCGTGCCTTGTGGTTGAGACCGACGGCCGGGACTGTGGTCAGCCCTGCCCGCCCGGTGTGCGCCTGGTACAGCCGGGCACGGTGACCGAGGTCCTGGAAGGACAGGAAAGCTGTCTGGAAAGCGACATCGAAGGCGATCCACGTGTCTTCGGGCCCGGTGCGGGGCTGGTGGAAAGCCATGCCTTGATCCGGCTGAAGGTCAACGATACGACGCCTCCGGCCATGCTGGCGCTTGGCAGCCGCGATCCCGCCATGTTCCATCCCGGGATGCGCACTGACCTGCTGTCGTTTCTGGCCGGTGTGCTGGGCTCTTGCCTGCGGAACTGGCTGATTCGCGGGCGCTGAAACCGTCATCTTAAGACGGCATTTGAGCTTCTTGCCCCAACCATATAAACTTGAAGGATGTTCTTGGTTCGATTTTAGGCAGCCGCTCGTTGAGCCTACCGGATAGACCTTTGGCGGCAGCAGACGATGTCGCCGCTGCTGTGCGGGCCTGGCATCGATGGCTGGCCAACGAACGGCGCTGTTCGCCGCACACGGTGCGCGCCTATACCGCCGATGTCTGGGCGTTCCTGCAGTTCCTCTGCGGACATCTTGGAAGCCCGCCCAGTCTCAACACGCTTGGGTCGCTGGACGTTGCGGTCTTCCGGGCCTATCTGGCGGCGCGTGCCCGCACCGGAGCCGGAACGACCAGCCGTGCGCGCAGCCTGGCCGGCGTGCGCAGCCTGTTCCGCTATCTCGATCGTTCGGGCGTGCTGCATAACGCCGCGATCGGCGTGGTGACGACGCCGAAGAAGCCGAAACCTCTGCCGCGGGCCCTGACGGTCGACGACGCCGTGGCCGCCGTGCGCGAGGCACCGGAAATCAGTGACCAGGACTGGATCGGCGCCCGGGACCGGGCGCTGTTCGCTTTGCTCTACGGCTCCGGGCTGCGTCTGGGCGAGGCGCTCGCGCTCGATCGCCGTGCGGCCGCAGGCGATGGCGCTCTGCGCATTCTGGGCAAAGGCGGCAAGGAACGTGTGGTGCCCGTACTGCCGGCCATACGGCAGGCGATCGCGGACTATGTTCGGCAATGCCCCTATGCGCTGCCAGCCGACGGTCCGCTGTTCGTCGGCGCCCGGGGCAAGCGCCTCGATCCTGCCGTGGCGGAACGCCAGATGCGCCGGCTCAGGGCCCTGCTGGGCCTGCCGGAGGGTGCCACGCCCCATGCACTGCGCCACAGCTTTGCCACCCATCTGCTGGCCGGCGGCGGCGATCTGAGGACGATTCAGGAACTGCTGGGCCATGCCTCGCTGTCGACCACACAGCGGTACACAGCCGTCGACGGGACGCATCTGTTGGCCGTCCATGCCGCAGCGCACCCCCGTGCCCGGCGGCGGTGAGGCATCACTTTTTTGCAGCGCACCATGCTCTCTTGTTGATCATGCTGCACTGCAGCGCCATATAAACTAAAAAGTAACTGGGGGAGGGTAAGGTTGGGATTCCGCCGCCAAACGGCGCGGACCGACTTGCCATCGGGGGAAGTGTGTAGCCATGGCGAATTGGACAGCGGACCTGCGCGTCGGCAATCCTGTGGTCGACGAAGACCACGGCCGGCTGGCCTTTCTGATCAATGAGCTGACCGAGACCGTCGCGGCCCGTCGGTCGGACCGGGTGATGTGCGATCTGCTGGAGGAGCTGCTGGCCTTTGCCGGTGAGCATTTCTGCCGGGAAGAGCAGATGATGCGGCGCGCCCGCTTTCCCGGTATGGCCCGGCACAAGCAACAGCATGACGAACTGCTGAAGGAGCTGCGCCTTCTGGTGCGCGCCGTCGGAAGCGGGCACCGCCGCGTTGATGAAGAGACGCTGGACTGGCTGCGCGGCTGGATGGCCGGCCATGTCAAAGGCGCGGACCGTGAGATGGCGGCCTTCCTGCGTGGCGAAGGCGCCACGGTGGACATGAGCACGGTGGCCTGACCGATCCAGCCGGTCACGACCCTTACGATCCCCTTTTGTTCAAATGACCGCTGGGATCTTTCTCCCCAGCGGTCGCTTCGCTATGCTCCCGCCCCTTGATCAACCGATGAGCGCCGATCTTGAGGAGCGAAGCGATGGCGGGGCCGCGCACGCTGTATGACAAAATCTGGGATAGCCACGTCGTCGCCCAGCAGGACGACGGGACATGTGTTCTCTACATCGATCGGCATCTTGTGCATGAGGTGACGAGCCCGCAGGCCTTCGAAGGCCTGCGCATGGCAGGACGTCCGGTCCGGCGCCCACAGGCCACGCTGGCCGTGGCCGACCACAACGTACCGACTGAAAACCGCGCCGGCGGCATCGACGATGCGGAAAGCCGCCTGCAGGTCGAAACGTTGGAGCAGAACTGCGCCGAATTCGGCATCACGCTGTTCGCCATGGACGATGTCCGCCAGGGCATCGTGCACATCATCGGTCCGGAACAGGGCATGACCCAGCCGGGGATGACGATCGTCTGCGGCGACAGCCATACCTCGACCCACGGCGCCTTCGGCGCGCTGGCCTTCGGCATCGGCACCAGCGAGGTGGAGCATGTGCTGGCCACCCAGACGCTGCTGCAGCGCCCGGCGAAGAACATGCGCATCACGGTCGACGGCGCCCTGCCGCTGGGTGTGACGGCGAAGGATATGATCCTGGCCATTATCGGCACCATCGGAACGGCGGGTGGCACCGGCCATGTGATCGAATATGCGGGCGAGGCGGTCCGCGCACTGACGATGGAAGGCCGCATGACCGTCTGCAACATGTCGATCGAAGCCGGCGCCCGTGCCGGCCTGATCGCGCCGGACGAAACGACCTTCGCCTATCTCAAGGGCCGCCCGATGGCGCCCAAAGCCGGCAATTGGGAGAACGCCGTCGCCTTCTGGCGGTCGCTGCCCAGCGACGATGGCGCCGCCTACGACAAGGAAGTGACGCTGGAAGCCGGAACCATCACGCCGCACGTCACATGGGGCACCAGCCCGCAAGACGTCGTACCCATCACCGGCGCGGTGCCCGACCCGGAGAGCTTCGCCGACGAAAGCCGTACCCAGGCGGCCCGCCGGTCGCTGGACTATATGGGTCTGGCGGCGGGCACGGCGATGACGGATGTCCGTGTCGACACCGTGTTCATCGGCTCTTGCACGAATGGTCGGATCGAAGACCTGCGCGCCGTTGCGGCCGTGGCGGCCGGACGCAAGGTGGCGGACGGGGTGCGCGCCATGATCGTGCCGGGGTCCGGCCTCGTGAAGCATCAGGCGGAAGAGGAAGGCCTGGATCGCGTGTTCCGCGAAGCCGGGTTCGACTGGCGGGAGCCGGGATGCTCCATGTGCCTGGCGATGAACGCCGACAAGCTCAAACCCGGCGAGCGTTGCGCCAGCACGTCCAATCGGAACTTCGAGGGTCGCCAGGGTCGTGGCGGCCGGACCCATCTGGTGAGCCCGGCCATGGCCGCCGCTGCCGCGGTAACCGGCCGCCTGACGGATGTCCGTGAACTCGGATGACGCCGGCCGGGCGAGATACGATAGAGACTAACCTTGTTCCCCGGCAGCGGCTATCTTCGGTAGCCGCCGCCAGCGTAGCGCATCAGTGCGGCGCAGCGCTTCACGTGTGTCCATTCGCGAAAAGGGGGGAACGGAAGGATGCAGGACCTGATCTCATTCAAGAAGTTCATCACGCCGGGCTTCATGCAGGTGATCTTCTGGATTCTGTTGGCCGCCAACACGATCTCGGCCCTCTTGCTGATGCTCAGCGCGGGATCGGCCTATGTCGGTGGTGGTGCCGTCGTCATGGGGCTGCTGCAGCTGATCCTGGGGCCGATCTTCATCAGGGTTGCCTGCGAAGTGACGATCGTGGTCTTCCGCATCCACGAGGCACTGGAAGATATCCGCGGCCGCGGATCGATGTGAGCAGCAGCGCCGGCACAGACTGCCGGTATTCGGCTCTGAAGACGCTGCCGGCGCGAGAGAGGCCGGCAGCGCTGCCACCGGACCTCCGTGGCGCGTCTGAAATGCCATGACTTTCCGCGATCAGGTCATCTGGGTCACCGGCGCTTCATCGGGGATCGGGGCGGCGCTTGTGCCACTGCTGGCGGCGGCCGGGGCTCGGCTCATCCTCTCGGCACGGCGGCCCCGGATGCTCGACAAGGTTCGCGCCGACTGCGCCGGCCCTGATGAGCATGTCCGCACACTGCCGCTGGACCTTGAGGACCTGGACAGTCTGGCAGCCAAGGCGAGCGAAGCAGAGACGATGTTCGGCCGCATCGACGGTGTCGTCCATGCGGCCGGAATCGGCCAGCGCGGCGCCGCGGCCGAAACCGATTTCGACGTCGACTGCCGCCTGATGGTGATCAACTATCTCGGGCCCGTCGCCATCACCAAGGCCGTGCTGCCGGGCATGATGGCCAGGGGGGCGGGGCGGTTCACGGTCGTCAGCAGTATCGCGGGCTTGGTGGGGCCGCCGCGCCGATCGGGATATGCGGCGTCGAAACACGCCCTGCATGGCTTCTTCGGATCCCTGCGGACGGAGCTTGCAGGCACCGGCGTCAAGATCACGATGGTCTGCCCGGGCTACGTCGATACGGGGTTTGCCGAAGCGGCCCTGACGGCCGACGGCACGCCGATGGGCCGAGACGCACCGGCACGGCGGGGCATCTCTGTATACGAATGCGCCCGACGGATTTACCGCGCGATGGAGTATGACGAACGCCAGGTTCTGATCGGCGGCCGCGAAGTGCTGGCCGCTTACCTGCAGCGACTGGCCCCCGGCCTGCTGGCGCGCCTGATGCCGCGACTGAGCCCGCCATAACGAAGCTTCACATTCGAGCAATTGGGCATTGGCTTAACTAGCCGGGTTGTGGCAGAACTCGGGCGGGCGATGATGAGCAACGGAAAGGTAAAGTAATGCAACCATTTACGTCTCTAACAGGAGTTGCGGCACCTTTACCAATGGTCAATGTTGATACCGACATGATCATCCCAAAGCAGTTTTTGAAGACAATTCGGCGCGAGGGGTTGGGATCTGGATTGTTTTACGAGCTGCGCGTCGGAACGGACGGACAGGCGCTCGATTTCGTGCTCGATCGACCTCAGTACCAGAGTGCAAAGATCCTTGTGGCCGGCGAGAACTTCGGATGCGGGTCCAGCCGGGAACACGCGCCTTGGGCGCTGCTGGATTTCGGTATACGGTGCATCATTGCTCCCAGCTTCGCCGATATCTTCCGCAACAACTGCCTGAAGAACGGAATCCTGCCGATCGAGCTGCCGCAGGATCAGGTGGACCTGCTGATGGACGATGCCGAACGGGGGGCCAATGCGACCATCTCCGTGGATCTGCCGACGCAGGAAATCCGCGGCCCCGATGGGGGAGTCATCCATTTCGACATCGACCCGTTTCACAAGCATTGCCTGATCCACGGACTCGACGATGTTGGGCTGACCTTGGAGAAAGCCGCAGCCATCGACGGCTTCGAGGCTCAGCAGCGTGTGTCCCAATCCTGGCTCTGGACTTGAGGAGCCCCGGTGTATGGCCAAGACGACAGGACAAGAAGCAATGACAACCGAAAGAACGGTCCTCATCCTGCCCGGTGACGGCATCGGACCCGAAGTCTGCCGGCAGGTACGGCGGGTGATCGACTGGCTTGGCCGCACGCATGGACTGGTCTTCAAGCTGGAGGACGGCTTGGTCGGCGGCGCGTCGATCGACCAGCACGGCGTCCCGCTGACGGAAGAGACGATGCAGCGGGCGCTTGCCGCAGATGCGGTGCTGCTGGGCGCGGTCGGTGGGCCGAAATGGGACAACGTCGATTTCGACATCCGGCCCGAAGCGGCGCTGCTGCGGCTGCGCAGCGAGCTGGGCCTGTTCGCCAACATCCGGCCGGCCAAGGTGTTTCCGGCGCTTGCGGATGCCTCGACGCTCAAGCCTGACGTGGTCGCCGGGCTGGACATCGTTATCGTCCGGGAGCTGACGGGCGGCATCTATTTCGGTGAGCCGCGCGGGATTTCAGAGCTTCCCGACGGCGGGCGGCGCGGCGTCAACACGCAGGTCTATACGACGGACGAGATCCGCCGGGTCGCCGCAATCGCCTTCGAGACGGCGGCCGCACGCTCAGGTCGCCTGTGCTCGGTGGAAAAGGCCAATGTGATGGAAAGCGGCCGGCTGTGGCGTGAGGAAGTGACGCGGCTGCAGGCGGAAAGCTATCCGTCCATCGAGCTGACCCATATGTATGCCGACAACTGCGCCATGCAGCTGGTGCGCAACCCGAAACAGTTCGACGTGATCGTGACCGACAACCTGTTCGGCGACATGCTGTCGGATGAGGCGGCGATGCTGACCGGCTCTCTCGGCATGCTGCCGTCGGCATCCCTCGGCGAGGCGGACCGTGCCGGGCATCGGCGGGCAATGTACGAGCCCGTCCATGGCAGCGCGCCGGACATCGCCGGCCGCGACATCGCCAATCCGATCGCCATGCTCTTGAGCCTGGCGATGATGCTGCGCCACAGCTTCGCCCTGCACGACCAGGCGGATCTCTTGGAGCGGGCGATCGACAACGTGCTGAGCGGCGGCATGCGCACACAGGACATCATGGGGCCCGGCATGGCCCGCGTGTCGACGGGCGTGATGGGCGACAGCATCATGCGCGCGCTGGACAAGCTGAACGCCTGACCTCGGTTGGCCAGGATGATGGCCGCAGGAGCGATGGATCGTAACGATTGTCGGCCGCCCCACTGAAGGAGTGGCGCGGCCGCTTTCTCTCGGTGGTCTGGCGAAGAGACGGTTGAGCTCAGCCCTAGGCCGTCTGTGCGTCCAGGGCGTAGCCGGCCGAACGGACCGTACGGATCAGGTCGGCATCGCTGGTGTCGTTCAGCGCCTTGCGCAGGCGCCGTATGTGTACGTCAACCGTACGCGGCTCCACATACACATCGTGCCCCCACACGACGTCCAGCAGTTGCTCGCGTGAGAACACACGTCCGGGGTGCTGCATGAAGTGACGCAGCAGGCGGAACTCCGTCGGCCCGAGATGGATGTCCCGGCCGTCCCGCCGAACACGGTGACCAGCGAGATCCATGACCACATCACCGCAGCTCAGCACCTCGTCGGCCATGCCGGGTGCCGCCCGACGCAGCACCGCACGGATACGCGCCATCAGCTCGCTGGTGGAAAACGGCTTTACGACATAGTCGTCCGACCCGCTGTCCAGGCCGCGCACCCGGTCGCTTTCCTCGCCGCGTGCGGTCAGCATGATAATGGGGATGTCCCGCGTCTTCGGGGCGCGGCGCAACTGGCGGCACACGTCCAGCCCCGAACGGTGCGGCAGCATCCAGTCCAGCAGGATCAGGTCGGGCCGCTGCTCCGTTGCGATCAGCACCGCTTCGTCCCCGTCATAGGCGGCAAGGGTACGGAAGCCCTCTTTCTCGAAATTATAGGTCAGAAGCGTGACCAGATCGGTTTCGTCTTCGACGATCAGAATGAGCGGTTGCAAAGCGGACCGCGCCATGCGTCAGGTCTCCTGCGAACTCTCGGGGGACACTACAGCAAAACTGGATGTATCGCCCTTGGGGCGAGTGCGGGCGATCGGCTGCCCGGCGACAAGGAAATGGATCGTCTCGGCGATGTTGGTCGCGTGGTCACCAACCCGCTCGATGTTCTTGGCAATGAACAGAATATGCGTACAGGGCGTGATGTTGCGCGGATCTTCCATCATATAGGTCAGCGTCTCACGGAACAGGCTGTTATAGAGGTCGTCGAGTTCCTCATCGCGCCGCCAGGCGGCCAGCGCACGCTCCAGATCGAGGTCGGAATAGGCGTCGAGCACCTCTTTGATCAGTTCCTGCGCCAAGCGGCCCATACGCGGTATGGCGTTGACCGGGCGCACAGCGGGGACCTGTGCCAGCGCGATTGCCCGTTTTGCCAGATTGGCCGAGTAATCGCCGATCCGCTCCAGATCCGCCGCGATCTTCAACGCCGCGACCACTTCGCGCAAATCAGTTGCCATGGGCTGGCGCAGCGCCAGAAGCCGCACTGCGCCGGCATCGACCTCGGTTTCGCAAGCGTCGAGACGCTCGTCGGCCTGGACGACCTTGCCCGCTAGCTGGACGTCGCGGCGCACGATGCACTGCATTGCGCTTTCAAGCTGGCTCTCCGCAAGGCCGCCCATCTGGATGATCGACCGCTTGAGCGCCACAAGCTCCTGATCGAAGGACCGGACGATATGGTCCTGCGGCATGGCTGCTCCTTCCTCAAATCCCCTGCGCCGGCCGCCGCCGCTCAGCCGTAGCGGCCGGTGATGTATCCCTGCGTGCGTTCATCCTTGGGGTTGGTGAACAACTCGCCAGTCAGATTATGCTCCACCAGTTCGCCCAGGTGGAAGAAGGCCGTCTTCTGGCTGACGCGCGCGGCCTGCTGCATGTTGTGGGTGACGATGACAATCGTGAAGTTCTGCCGCAGCTCGTCGATCAGCTCTTCGATATGCGCCGTGGCGATCGGGTCGAGGGCCGAGCAGGGCTCGTCCATCAGGATCACCTCGGGGCTCACGGCGATGGCGCGGGCGATGCACAGGCGCTGCTGCTGACCGCCGGAGAGGCCGGTGCCCGGTTCCGCCAGACGATCCTTCACCTCCTGCCAGAGGCCGGCACCTTCCAGACTGCGCTGCACGATCCCGTCGAGATCGTCCTTGTGGGATGAGACACCGTGGATGCGCGGCCCGTAGGCGATGTTGTCGTAGATGGATTTGGGAAACGGGTTCGGCTTCTGGAACACCATCCCGACGCGCGCCCGCAGCTGAACCACGTCCAGCTCTTTGTCGTAGATGTCCTGGCTGTCGAGGGTGATATTGCCTTCGACGCGGCAGATATCGATGGTGTCGTTCATGCGGTTCAGGCAGCGCAGAAACGTCGACTTGCCGCAACCCGAGGGGCCGATCAGGGACAACACCTCGTTCTCGATGACATCACAGTCCACGCTATGGAGCGCGCGCTTCTCGCCGTAATACACGTCGACATCACGCGCCGTCATCTTGGCCTGGCCGACCGCTGCCATGGGTTCTGCGTCCACTGTCTGTGCGCTCATTTTTTGATCACCACCGGCGTTCGAATTTCTTGCGGAGATAGATCGCCAAGGCGTTCATGACGATCAGGAAGGTGAGCAGCACCATGATCGCTGCCGAAGTCAGCGCGACGAACCCGCGTTCGGGGTTGCCGGCCCAGCTGAAGATCTGCACGGGCAGCACCGTCGACGGGTCGGTGAAGCCTGAGGGGATTGAGGTGATGAAGATCACCATGCCGACCATCAGAAGCGGTGCGGTCTCTCCCAGCGCCTGCGCCATGCCGATGATGGTGCCGGTCAGGATGCCCGGCATGGCCAGCGGCAGCACATGGTGCGAGACGACCTGAATCTTCGAGGCCCCCACCCCCAGCGCCGCCTCGCGGATTGACGGCGGCACGGCCTTCAGCGCAGCACGGGAGGCGATGATGATCGTCGGCAATGTCATCAGGGCGATGACCATGCCGCCGACGAGGGGCGACGAGTTGGGCATGCCGAAGAACTGGATGAACACCGCCAAGCCCAGAAGACCGAACACGATGGACGGCACGGCTGCCAGGTTGTTGATGTTCACCTCGATCATGTCGGTGAACCAGTTCTTCGGCGCGAACTCTTCAAGATAGACGGCCGCCGCCACGCCGATCGGGAACGCCAGCCCCAGGGTCACCGCCATGGTCAGCAGCGACCCCACCAGGGCGGCCCAGATGCCCGCCAGCTCCGGATAGCGGCTGTTCGCACCGGAGAAGAACCGCCAGTTGAACTGGGTTTCGATCAGACCTTCGGACACAAGCTGGTCGTACCAGCTCAGCTGCAGATCGTTGATCCGGCGCTGCGCTTCAGGGAGTGTGCGGTCGATCAGCCCCTTGTGCAGCTGATCGAAGTCGTCTGACATCTCAACCGTGATGCTGATGGTCTGCCCCACCAGGGAGGGGTCATCCATTACGCGGCGACGAAGCTCGAACTCCACACCAGGGCTGAGCAGTGCTCGCAAGGCGCGGCGGTCGCGGCGGTCGCTCACATCGGGGAAAAGCGCGTAGAGCGTGTTGTTGGCAAGCGTCTGAAAGCTGGCCCGCCCTATCACGGCGGGATCGCCGCTCTCATTCGGATCCACCGTCGCCTGATCGATGTTCACATCGATCGTCACGAAGGTCTGGGTGAAGGCCGAGAAGCTCTCCGATGCAATGCTGACCAGAAGGACGATAAGCATCGAAATCGCCGCAGCGATGCCGGCAATCCCGTAATACTTGAACCGGGCCTCCGATCGATATCGCCGCTGGCGGCGGGCAATGGCCTCGGGGGTTTGGTGGATGTCGCGATGCCCGGCGGTTGCCTGGGCAATGCCCATCGGCGTGGGTTCGGCGATGTCACTCATATTTCTCTCGATACTTGCGAACCACCCGCAGGGCGATGACGTTGAGACACAGGGTCACGGCAAACAGCACCAGGCCGAGCGCGAACACGGACAGCGTCTTGGGGCTGTCGAATTCCTGATCGCCGACCAGCAGGGTCGCGATCTGAACGGTCACGGTCGTGACGGCGTCGAACGGGTTCACCGTCAGGTTTGCCGCCAGACCGGCGGCCATCACAACGATCATGGTCTCGCCGATCGCGCGGCTCACGGCCAGCAGCACAGCGCCGACGATGCCGGGGATCGCCGCCGGCAGGATCACCAGCCGGATGGTCTCGGACTTCGTGGCGCCAAGGCCGTAGGACCCATCCCGCATCGCCTGCGGCACGGCATTGATCACGTCGTCCGACAGCGACGAGACGAAGGGCACGATCATGACACCCATCACCACGCCGGCCGCGAGAGCGCTGTTGGCCGACGCATCGATGCCAAGCATCACGCCGAAATCGCGCACCACCGGCGCCACGGTGAGGATCGCGAAGAAGCCATACACGACCGTCGGGATGCCGGCGAGGATCTCCATCACCGGCTTGACGATGGCGCGCACCCGCGCCGGAGCGTAGTCGGCAAGGTAGATCGCCGCCGTCAATCCGATCGGCACCGCCACCAGCATGGCGATGGCGCCGATCAGCAGCGTACCGGCGAACAGCGGGATCATGCCGAAGGCGCCGGAGGCACCGGCCTGGTCTGCGCGAAGCGCGATCTGCGGGCTCCACTGGAAGCCGAACAGGAATTCCTGCGGCGGAACGCGCGCGAAGAACCTGAGGCTTTCGAACAGCAGCGACAGAACGATTCCGACGGTCGTCAGAATGGCAATGACCGAGCAGAGCACCAACAGGAAGCGGATGATAGCCTCGACACGGTTGCGCGCCCGCATCTCCGTCGCGATGTGCCGGTAGGTCACAGCCAGAGTGCCGGCCGCCAATGCCATGCCAACGGCGAACATCATCCAGGCACTGGTGCTGTTCAGGCCCGTGTACCGCGAAGCGGCGGCGAGCAGATCCGCCGAGGTGTCTTCCCTGATGCCGATGCCGCCTGCAAGATTGCGCACGGTCGCCAGCGCGAGCTGCCGATCCGGCTCCGTCATGGTCTCGTAGCCGGGAATACTCGAGAGCACCATCGCCTCAATGATGATGGGCTCCAGGAACAGCCAGACCAGGATCAGGAAGATCCCGGGAACGCCGACCCAGAGGGCGATATAGAGCCCGTAATAGCTCGGCAGAGAATGCAGGTCGGCCATGGCGCCGCCTGCAACGGAGAGCGAACGCCCCCGCCCGATGAAATATCCCGAGAAGGCGACGAGCAGAATCAGCGCAAAGAGGATACCGGCGGACATGATCGCTGCCCCGTCGACCTACAGGTGACCACGCCGGCAAGCGGCGCAGCAACTCCCTGCCAAGAGCATTTGGGGCGCCAGTTTCCCGGCGCCCCTCTTCCTACCAGAGTCTACTGGAAGTAGGCCAACACGGCCTCGCGGACAGCCGCACGCTCTTCCGCCGACATCGGGATCAGGCCGGCATCGACCAGATACCCTTCGTCGCCGAAGGTCGCCTCGGACGTGAGCTCGGTCACGAACTCCTGCAGGCCGGCCGGGACCACATCGCCGATGTGCTGCGGCTTCATGTAAAGGAACAGCGAGCGCGAGACCGGATAGTCACCGCTGGCGATGTTCTCGAAGGTCGGCTCGACGCCGTCAACGACGCTGCCCTGGATCTTGTCCAGGTTCTGGTCGAGGAACGAGAAGCCGAAGATGCCGAAGGCGGCCGGGTTGGCCTCAAGGCGCTGGACGATCAGGTTGTCGTCCTCACCGGCTTCGACGAAGCGGCCGTCTTCACGCATGGTGGCGCACACGGCCTCGAAGCGCTCCTCGTCCGTCTCTTCCAGAGCGGCGATGGCTTCGAAAGATTCGCAGCCCTCTTCCATCACCAGCTCGACGAAGGCGTCGCGGGTGCCGGAGGTCGGCGGCGGGCCCAGAACCTCGATCTCCTCTTCCGGGAGGCTTGCATCGATCTCGGACCACATCGTGTAGGGGTTGGCAACCACCTCGCCGTCGACCTCGACCTCGGCGGCCAGGGCGGCGAACAGCTGCTCAGTCGTGAGCTCCACGGCCGGGCCGTCGACCGAATTCGCCACGACGATGCCGTCGAAGCCGAGCTGGATTTCATGAATGTCCGTGACACCGTTGGAACCGCAAAGCTCCACCTCGGAGTCCTTGATGGCGCGGGACGCACCGGAGAAGTCGGTGAAGTCGTCGCCGACGCCGCCACAGAACAGCCGGAAGCCGCCGCCGGTGCCGGTGGTGTTGTATTCCGCCTCGAAGTCGGTCGTGTTGTTGAAGCGCTCCACGACGATCTGCGCGAACGGCGCAACGGTCGACGAACCGGCAAGCAGGATCCGGTCGCGAGCCTCGGCCGCGCCGACCATTGCCACGGTCGCCACTGTGGCGAGCGCCATCTTCTTCAACATTGCTTGTGTGCCTCCGATATGCCGCTGGGAAGTTCGTTGACTGCCTGGAAACCGATTGGCGTAGGCACCAGCATTCTCGTTACCTGAGCGGCGCCGTGCGCGCCTGAGGTTTCACCGGTGCCAACTGGCGTCGAGGCGGACCCTACCGCCGTTTGCTGATCTTTTTACTGCATTTTGATTACAGTTTTTTGACGGAGACCTTCAGCAGCGGTTAAGTCGCCATTGGCTCCGGCGCCGTCTCGACCGTTTCGTCGTCAATGTCATATTCCGCGTCCAGGGGAACCGGCAGAAGCACGGTGAACGTGCTGCCGGCGCCGACCACGCTGTCGACCGCCAGCCGTCCGCTGTGACGGCTGAGGATGTGCTTGACGATCGCCAGCCCCAGCCCTGTGCCGCCGATGGCTCGGCTGCGCCCGGGATCGACCCGATAGAAGCGTTCCGTCAGCCGTGGAATGTGGCTCTTGGGAATGCCATCGCCGATATCGGCGACACTGACGGCGACAGCGCGCCTGGACCCAGTCTCTGTCATGTCGGTGAGGCAGGCGGTCACCGTGATCGGCGTGCCGGCGCGAGCATACTTGATGGCATTGACGATCAGATTCTGGAACACCTGCGTAATCTGGTCGTCATCACCGACCACGCGCGGCAGGCTGTCCCGCACCACGAGGTCGATGGCCATGCCACGCTCTTTCGCCCGCATGGTCAGCATGTCGATCACGGCGCCCAGCACGCCCACCACATCCACGCGGCCCGAGGGCGTCGTGTGCTCTTCAAGCTCAATGCGCGACAATGACAAGAGGTCGTCGACCAGCCGTGCCATCCGGCCCGCCTGTTCGCCCATGATGGTCAGGAAGCGATCGCGCGCCTCGGCGTCGTCCCGGGCCGGCCCGCGCAACGTCTCCAGGAAGCCGATCAGCGTCGACAGCGGGGTCCGCAGCTCATGGCTGGCATTGGCGACGAAATCGGCACGCATGTTCTCCGACCGCTTCATGGCGGTGATGTCATGCAGCGTCACCAGCGCCATGCGGACCTGGGGGGCGGCGGCCACACGGTCGCTTTCGTCGTGGAACTCCTTCACCCGAACCTCGAAGACCCGCTCGATCGGCACCGGCTGGGTCATCTCGATCTTGCGGGATCGCTCGCCGGCCAGCACGTCATCGACCGCTTCCAGCACATCGGGATGGCGCAGACTGTCGGCCAGATCACGATCGATCAGGCGCTCGCCCAAGAGCCGGATGGCAGACGGATTGGCGATGCGCACGACCCGCGCGGCATCGAGAATGATCAGCGGGTCGGCCAGTTCGCTGACGATCGCCGTGAAGCGGTCGCGCTCGCGCGCCACGCCATGGGCACGGCCACGCCATGTCTGATCCAGTCTTCGGACCAGCGACAGCGCCTCTTCCCCATGGGTGGTGACTAGCGGCGGGCGCGGTGGCGGCGGTGCATGGTTCGACCCGGCATCGGCCAGCGCACGGAGATGCCCCTTCAAGGCTGCGCCATCGCGATCGAAGCCGCGGACGAACACCGCGACGCCCAGCGCAAAGATCAGGGAAGCGGCAGCGGCTGCCCCGAAATCGATCCAGCCGATGGCGGCGAAGATGAGCAAAGCCACAACACCGGGGGCCGCGAATCGAACGCTTCGCGAAATCCACCGACTGGCGGGCGGGGCCGGGTATGCTTTCGTCATAAAGTCTTAGCCTGTCAATGACAGGCGATTGTTACCAACGACTCTTGGCCGGTAAAGTGAAGGTATCGAGACAACGCGTTGACCATCAAGCCGGTCACTCGCTTTCCGTGTGCATTCGCAAGGCTGGCGGCCGGGTTCCGGCGTTTCACCCCGCGAAATGGATCGCTTCGTGTGCTGCCATGGCCGCCGCCGTCACGAGCTCATTGACCGTAGCGCCCATCTGGACGACCTGCACGGGCTTTTCCAGGCCGATCAGCAACGGCCCGAGCATCGTGCCCCCGGCGGCCTTCTGCAGCAGCTTCGCCCCGATATTGGCGGCATGCAGGTCCGGCATGATCAGCACGTTTGCCGGCCCAGAGAGCCGGCAGAACGGGTAGTAGCGGCCCAGCAGTTCCGGATCCAAGGCCAGCTCCGCCGTCATTTCGCCGTCGAATTCGAAGTCGACCGAACGCTCCTCCAGCATCGCGACCGCTTCGCGGACATGGCCCGCGCGGTCGTGCAGCGGCTGGCCGAAATTGGAGAACGACAGAAGGGCCACACGGGGCTCATGGCCGAGGCCTCGGGCCTTGGCGGCACTCTCCGCTGCAATGGTCACCAGCTGCTCGGCCGTCGGCTGCTCGTTCACCGTGGTGTCGGCGATGAACACCGTGCGCCCGCGGATCACCAGGATCGAAAGGCCGAACGGCGTGCTGCCGCCGCGAGCCTCGAAGACGCGGCGGATATCTTGATAGCAGACGGAAAAGCTGCGGTTGAGCCCGGTGACCATGGCATCGGCATCACCGGCCGCCACCATGGAGGCGGCGAACACGTTGCGGTTCTGGCTGACCATGCGGGTGCAGTCGCGCATCAGCATGCCGCGCCGCTGCAGGCGCCCGTAGAGATGGTCGGCATAGCGCTGGTTATCCGGTGACAGGCGCGGCTCGATCACCTCAAGCCCGCCGGCCATACCCAGACCCAGCCGGTGCATGCAGTCGCGGATCTCGTCGGCCGCACCGATCAGGATCGGGCTGCCGTAGCCGGCATTGGCAAAGGCAGCAGCGGCCCGCACGGTGCGCTCCTGCTCGCCTTCGGCGAAGACGACGCGCTTGGGCGTGGCGCGCACGCGCTCCACGATGATCTGCAGGCTGTGGGCCGTGGGGTCCAGTCTGGAGCGCAGCGACTGTTCGTACTTCGCCATGCTGACGATCGGCAGTCGGGCGACACTTGTGTCGATCGCCGCGCGCGCCACGGCTGGCGGCACGGCGACGATCAGCCGGGGGTCGAAGGGAACGGGTATGATGTAGTCCGGGCCATAGCGCAGACGCCGGCCGGAATAGGCGGCGTCCACCTCGTCCGGCACGTCCTCGCGGGCCAGCTCCGCCAAAGCGCGGGACGCCGCGATCTTCATGGCGTCGTTGATGGTGCGGGCCCGCACGTCCAGGGCACCCCGGAAGATGTAGGGAAAACCCAGCACGTTATTGACCTGGTTCGGGTAGTCCGACCGGCCGGTGGCGATGATGGCATCGCCGCGCACGGCCCGGACGTCTTCCGGCGCGATCTCCGGATCGGGATTGGCGAGCGCGAAGATGATCGGGCGGTCCGCCATGGAGGCCACCATCTCCGGTGTCATCGCCCCTTTGACCGAGAGCCCCAGGAAGACGTCGGCACCTGCCACGGCTTCCGCCAGGGTGCGGGCGTCCGTCGGCACGGCATGGGCCGACTTCCACTGGTTCATACCCTCCTGGCGGCCTTGGTAGATAACGCCCTTGCGGTCGCACAGCACGGCGTGGTCCGGCGGCAGCCCCATGGACTTGAACAGCTCGACACAGGCGATGGCCGCAGCGCCGGCCCCGTTGATGACGACCTTCACCTCATCAATGCGCCGATCCGTCAGGTCCAGCGCATTGATCAGCGCGGCCGCGGCGATGATGGCGGTGCCGTGCTGATCGTCGTGGAACACCGGAATGTCCAGCGCTTCGCGCAGGCGCTGCTCGATGATGAAGCAGTCCGGTGCCTTGATGTCTTCCAGATTGATGCCGCCGAAGGTGGGGGCGACATGGCGTACGGCGTGGACGAAGGCATCCACGTCCTGCGTGTCCACCTCCAGGTCGATGCCGTCGACATCGGCGAACCGTTTGAACAGGACGGCCTTGCCTTCCATCACCGGCTTCGACGCCAGCGGCCCCAGATCGCCGAGCCCCAGCACCGCGCTGCCGTTGGAAATGATCGCCACGAGGTTGCCCTTGGCGGTGTAATCGTACGCCTTCGCCGCGTCCTCATGGATCTTCAGGCAGGGCGCGGCGACCCCCGGAGAATAGGCTAACGCCAAGTCGCGCTGCGTCGTCAGCGGCTTGGTTGCAACGACCTCCAGCTTCCCTGGTCGCCCTTGCGAATGCAGGGCCAGCGCCTCTGTCTCGACGGACTTACTGGTCATATCGGGGGGTGATCCTTGGGCGTCGAAGAAGTGGAGGGAGCCCTGCAATCCTGAGCACCGACCGAAGCCCGCGACTGCGCCGCACAATGGCGGGGACGTCAAGCCCAACCTGCAGTGACGAAAGTCAATTCTGCACCCCTGAAACGATCGGGCAGGCAGGCGTGCCCGCCGCCCGGATCTTCGTGCTAGGGTCACTGCCACCAGCGACCGACGACCCGACCGCAACGCGTGACATCAGCCGTGCCGGACAGTCCGCAGTCTTCCAAGGGCCAGCAGACGGGCCCCCAGACACCGATGATGGCCCAGTACCACGAAGCCAAGGCGGCCCACCCCGACTGCCTGGTCTTCTTCCGCATGGGCGATTTCTTCGAACTGTTCTTCGACGACGCAGTGAAGGCCGCAGCGGCGCTGGACATCGCCTTGACCGAGCGCGGCGGCGCCCAGATGGCCGGCGTGCCGGAGCGATCGCACGAAGCCTATATGGCGCGGCTCATCCGGCTGGGCTTCAAGGTCGCGATCTGCGACCAGGTCGAAACGCCGGAGGATGCCCGCAAGCGGGGCGGCAAACCGCTGTTGCGCCGGGACGTTGTGCGTGTGGTGACGCCGGGTACGCTGACCGAAGACGGTCTCTTGGAATCCCGCGCCAGCAACTATCTGGCGGCCCTTGCCGCCGTCGGCGGCGGCGATGCGCCGGCCTTGGGCCTCGCCTATGGCGACATCACCACAGGCGAACTGGTGATGGAGCCGGTGGAGGCGGGTGATCTGGCCACCCTGTTGGCACGGCTCCATCCCGGTGAGCTGTTGGTGCCTGAACGCACCGACGCGGTGCCGGCGCTCACGGACGTGCTGGCAGACTGGCGATCGCGCTGCACGGTGCTGCCCAACAGCCGGTTCGACAGCGAGAACGGGCGGCGACGGCTCTTGGACATGTACGCCGTCGGCACGCTGGATGCCTTCGGCCAGTTCACTCGCGCCGAGGTCGCGGCCGCCGGCGCCCTGGTCGACTATGTGGCCCTGACTCAGAAGGGCCGGTTGCCGGTGCTGGCGCCACCCCGCCGGCAGGGCCGCGGCTCGGTCATGGAGATCGATGCCTCCACCCGCCGCAATCTGGAGATTGCGCGGACGCTCGACGGCCAGCGCAAGGGCAGCCTGCTGGACACCATCGACCGGACCGTCACTGGGCCGGGGGCGAGACTGCTGGCCGGACATCTGGCAGCACCCCTGACGGACCCGGACGCGATCGACCGGCGACTGGACGCCGTCGCCCATTTCGCAGCCAACGCCGATGCCCGCGACGGATTGCGGCGGCTGTTGCGCCAGTGCCCGGACCTGGAACGCGCGCTTGGCCGCTTGAGCCTTGCCCGCGGCGGCCCCCGTGACCTGGCCGCGGTGCGGGACGGGCTGGCGCAGGCCGCCGCTGCGCAGACGATGCTGGCGCAGGCGGCCGGAGCGCCGGCCATGCCGCCGCCGCCGCTGGTGGCCGAAGCGGCTGCCGCCCTGGGGGGCCACGGCCCGCTGATCGAAGAGCTTGGGCGGGCCCTGGCGCCGGACCTGCCGGTGCTTGCCCGCGATGGCGGATTCATCGCCGAGCGCTACGACCCGGACCTGGACGAACAGCGGGCCTTGCGCGACGACTCCCGCAGGCTGATCGCCGGGCTGCAGGCGCGCTATGCCGAGGCCACGGCCGTGACCAGCCTGAAGATCCGCCACAACTCGGTCTTGGGATACTATGTTGAGGTACCGGCGGCGCAGGCGGACAAGCTGACCCGCGGCGCGCCGGCCGAAACCTTCGTCCATCGACAGACCTTGGCCAATGTCGTCCGCTTCACGACCGTGGAGCTGGGGGAACTGGAACGCGCCATCGGCACGGCGGCAGACCGCGCGCTGGAGATCGAGCTGCGGCTGTTCGGCGGCTTGGCAGCACGGATCCTGGCCGATGCCGCCCGGGTGGCGGAGACCGCGCGGGCGCTGGCCCGGCTGGATGTCGCCGCCGCGCATGCCGAGCTGGCGGCCACACAGCGCTATCAGCGCCCGACCATCGACCGCAGCCTGGCTTTCCACATTGCCGGCGGCCGTCATCCGGTGGTCGAGCAGACGGCCGCTGCCGGCGAGGGCGGCACCTTCGTGCCCAACGATTGCGACCTTTCCCCGCGCGAAGACGATGGCGGCGGCCGACTGTGGCTCTTGACCGGCCCCAATATGGCCGGAAAGTCCACCTTTCTGCGCCAGAATGCGCTGATCGCGCTGATGGCCCAGGCGGGCGCCTTCGTTCCGGCCGACGCCGCCCATATCGGGGTGGTCGACCGGCTGTTCAGCCGCGTCGGCGCCGCCGACGACCTGGCGCGCGGCCGCTCCACCTTCATGGTGGAGATGGTGGAAACCGCGGCTATCCTGCACCAGGCGGGCGCCCGGTCCCTGGTGATCCTGGACGAGATCGGGCGCGGCACAGCCACCTATGACGGATTGTCGATCGCCTGGGCCACGATCGAATACCTGCACGACCACAATCGCTGCCGCGGCCTGTTCGCCACCCACTATCATGAACTGACCGTGCTGGCCGATCGGCTGTCGGAGCTGGCCTGCCACACCATGCGCGTCAAGGAATGGCATGGCGACATCGTGTTCCTGCACGAAGTCGCGTCGGGAACGGCGGACCGATCCTACGGTATCCATGTAGCCCGGCTGGCAGGCCTGCCCGGGGCAGTGACCACCCGGGCTGAGGCCGTGCTGCACGAGGTCGAAACCGGCGACGGTCGCCGCAAAACGGCAGCGCTCGACGACCTGCCGCTGTTCAGCGCCGCTCAGCCGGTCCAACCGCCGGCCCCTGCGAAGCCGTCCGAGGTCGAGGCCTTGCTCGCCACGATAGAGCCGGACGCCCTCAGCCCGAGGGAGGCGCTGGATCTGCTCTACGCCCTCAAGTCGGCGGATGGACGCCAGTCCTGACGGCCAGGATCATCAATCCAGCAAACCGCGAATGAGCGCAGCGCGCCAGCCGCCGCGGTCGAGAACCTCGCGGATCCGCCTCACGATATGGGCATCGGCCTCTGCCCGATCGGTCGTTCCGTTCGGCTCGACGGGCGGACTCTTCAGCTCCCCCCGATGCAACGGCGGCTTCGGATCGATGCGCGGCGGCAACTCGGCATCGAACGCCGGTATGCTCTGTTCCGCCACAAGGTCGAACAGCACCAGGTTAGGGTCCTCGCCGTCGCGCAGCCGCTGTGCGAGCACCTTCAGCAGGCCATGGGATGACACCGGCACCTGAACATTGAGCTGACGCAAGCCGTTGGCCGCGAGCTTGCGTTTGTGCCGCTCCACGCGCACGGCATTGGATGAGCGATCCCGCCCCGCCGCAGTCGAATCGCGTTTCTCTTCCGCCCCCGTTGGCGATGTCGCAGGCGGCGTGCCGATCGGCTCTGACATCCTGGTCGTACCGGGCGGAAATGGATACTAAATCTCGTCTTTCGGGACGCTAGCAGGATGGATTAGGCGTGTCTAGAAATGCGCTAGATTACCACTTTATAGTGATGCACTGTCATGCTACTCGTTTAAAAGACGGGCGCGCGATGGTAGCCGCTGGAGCGTCTCCTCGCTCTCGGAACGCCGATCGTTTCATGTCATGATTGTGTCAACTCCAGGCTCGCGGATCGGTCCAGGTCGTGGTATCAGAATGGCATGGAAACTCGGGACAAACACCGGACAACGACGACCATCACGACCGCCGCCAGGTTCCTCGGCGTCAGCGTCGAAACACTGCGCAAACGGCTGCAGCGAGGGTCTGTCGAAGGGTTCAAGGCGGAAGACGGATCCTGGCGGGTTGTCCTGGATATGTCCGGGAGCGATCTGGCCGCCCTGGCCGAGCGCGACACTCAGCCCGGGCTGGATGAGCTGATGGACGAAGTGAGGACCATTCGCGGCCAAGTCACGGCGCTGGCCGAGGCCCTCTGCGACCTGACGGCTCTCCTGCAGCAGCTTGACGAGAGGTCGGCACTGGCCGCAGGCGGCGCAGACGATGGCCCGGCGCCCGAACTGCCGGGTCTGTCGGACGCACAGGTGCGCCAGCTGTTGATGGCCCTGTTGGACTATCTGCAAGCCCATCAACATCGTCAGGAGTAGACGCCCGGCCGCGCATCCATCATGGATAGCGAACCAGGTCGACCGATCCCATGATGACAGTGTGATGCCATCGTCCCAACGAACGAGAGTCAGTCCCTTGCTGCGCGGCCTGAAGTCCAGCGCACGTGCCGAAGCGGCCCCGTGGGTGACGACGGCGACCCAGCCTGAGGGGATTCCCTCGCCGGAGCGGATTATCGACGCCGCTGCCCTGCGGCAGAAGCTTGACGCTGCGGCAGAGGCTGCCGGCGACCAACCCACCCGATCACGTCCCGCGGTGCTGGCGCTGGTGCGCGAGGCGCTGAAATCAGGCCGCGAAGAGATCCGCGACCGCTTCCAAAAGGGGCAGACCGGAGGTGACGCCTGCGTTGTCGAGCAGGCGTTCCTGATGGATCAGATCGTTCAGGCGATGGCGGACGTCACGAACAACCGCTTCTACGCCGCGCCCAACCCCACATCGGCCGATCGGCTGGCCCTGATCGCCACCGGAGGTTATGGCCGTGGTGAGTTGGCGCCGCATTCCGACATAGATCTGCTGTTCCTGCTGCCCTACAAGCGCACGCCCAGGGTGGAGCAGTTCATCGAGTTCATCCTCTACCTGCTGTGGGATCTCGGGCTGAAGGTCGGCCACGCGGCAAGATCCATCGACGAGAGTATCCGCGGTGCCCGTGAGGACCTCACGATCCGCACGACGCTGTTGGAATGCCGCCTGATCTGGGGCGATCGGCGGCTGATGGATGAATTCCGCAAGCGCTATCAGAAGGACGTTATCGCCGGGAACGGCCCCGCCTACATCGCCGCCAAGCTTGAGGAGCGCGAGCAGCGCCACCGCAAGCTGGGCGACAGCCGCTATGTGCTGGAGCCGAATATCAAAGAGGGCAAGGGTGGCCTGCGCGACCTGCATACGCTGTTCTGGATCGGCCGGTACCTCTACCACGCCTCTTCCATTGCCGGCCTGGTGGAACACGGCACGCTGACGGAAGCCGAGGCCCGCCGGTGCGCCAAGGCGCAAGGCTATCTGCGCACGCTGCGCTGTCACCTGCACTATCTGACGGACCGTCCCGAAGAGCGGCTGACCTTCGACGTGCAGCCGGAGATCGCCCAGCGCATGGGCTACAAGCAGCGCAGCGGCAGCAGCCCGGTCGAGCGGTTCATGAAGCACTACTTCATCACCGCCCGCACGATCGGAGACCTGACGCGCATCATCTGTGCGGCACTGGAAGCAGAGCACCATCACCGCAGCGGCCGCGGCTGGATGTTCTTCCTGCGCGGCGAGAAATCTCTGGATGGGTTCCCGATCGTCAACGGCCGCCTGAGCATGGCAGAAGAGACGCAGTTCGAAGACCGCCCGTCGGACATGATCCGCCTGTTCCATGTGGGCCAAGAGCACGGGCTGGATATCCACCCCACGGCCTACAAGCAGATCCACAGGTCGCTGCATCTGATCGACCAGGCCTTGCGGCAGGATGCAGAGGCCAACCGCCTGTTCATGGACATCCTGGCCGGCGGCCGGGACCCCGAATTGGCGCTGCGCCGGATGAACGAAGCGGGGGTTCTCGGCCGGTTCATTCCGGACTTCGGCTGGGTCGTGGCACAGATGCAGTACGACATGTATCACGTGTTCACGGTGGATGAGCACACACTGTTTGCGCTCGGTATTCTGCACCGCCTCGAGACAGGCGCCCTGTCCGAAGCCTATTCCGAGCCGACCCATGTCCTGACCAAGGTTCAGTCGCGCCGATCTCTCTTTGTCGCGCTGATGCTGCACGACATTGCCAAGGGTCGCGGCGGCGATCATTCCGTTCTCGGCAGCCGAGTCGCGCGCCGGCTGTGCCCCCGCTTGGGCCTGGACGCCGAAGAAACGGAAACGGTCGAGTGGCTCGTCCGATATCACCTAGTTCTCAGCCGTTCAGCCCTGAAGCGGGACATTGACGACGAAAAGACTGTCCTGGACTTGATTACAGTCGTGAATTCACCTGAGCGGTTGCGGCTTCTCTATGTCTTGACGGTGATCGACATCAGTGCCGTTGGCCCGGGTCGGTGGACAGCCTGGAAAGGCAACCTTCTGAGCCAGCTGTTCAACCGCGCGATGGAGCATCTGTCCGGCGGCTTCGAAGGTCTGGGCCGTGAGCGCCGTGTTGCAGCTGCGCAGGAAGCCGTACGCCAAGCTCTGCCGTCCTGGCCAGAAGAGGACATCGACGCCTTCCTTGCGAAGGGCTATACGCCCTATTGGCTGTCGCTGGATCTGGACACGCACCTCTATCACGCCAGCATCGTGCGGCAGGCTGACCTGGACAAGCGGCCGCTGACCGTAGAAACGCGGATCGATCGCGCCGGCGCGGTGACCGAGGTGACGGTCTATGCCACGGACCATCCCGGCCTGTTCTCCCGCCTGGCGGGAGCACTGGCCGTTGCGGGCGCCAATATCGTGGAAGCCAAGATCTTCACGCTGACCAACGGCATGGCGCTGGACATCTTCAGCGTGCAGGACACTGTGACCGGTGCGGCCCTGGAGGCCGGGGACAAGCTGGCCCGGCTGTCGTTCCTGATCGGCAACAGCTTGTCCGGCGAGATCAAGCCCTATCAGGAACTGGCGAAACGCCGCCCGGCCTTTGCATCGCGGACCCATGTGTTCCGGGTGGAACCGCGGGTGCTGATCGACAATCAAGCCAGCAACACCCACACGGTGATCGAGATCAACGGCCGCGACCGGCCGGGCTTGCTCTACGACGTCACCCACGCGCTGACCACACTGTCGCTGCAGATCTCCAGCGCCAAGATCGCCACCTATGGCGAGCGTGCGGTGGACGTCTTCTATGTGAAAGACGTGTTCGGCCTGAAGATCACGCACGACAGCAAGGTCGAGCAGATCCGACGCGCCTTGAGGGAAGCGCTGGAGCCGGGTAGCTCTGACTCCGAGAAGAAAGACGGCGACCGCCCATCGGTCGAAGGCACCGAACCGCCGCCGGCCGACGCAGCCCAGTAGGGCACAGCCAAACGACAGCCGGACCCGCTACGGGCGACCGACGATATCACCGCCGCTGGAGTTCCCCGCTCGTGCGCGCTAAAGCTCGGCACCCATGAGCCTGCTGCGCGCCATGGCCACGGTCGGCGGGCTGACCATGGTCAGCCGCATCGCCGGCTTCGCCCGGGACCTGCTGACGGCCGCGCTGCTCGGCGCCGGGCCGGTGGCGGACGCATTCTTCGTCGCGCTCAGGCTGCCAAACCTGTTCCGCAAGCTATTCGCCGAAGGGGCTCTGGCGGTTTCGTTCGTGCCCATCTTCTCCGAATCGCTGCAGCGGGAGGGGCGACCGCCGGCGATCGCGTTTGCCGAAGACACGCTGGCGCTGATGATGACGGTGCTGGTGCCGATGACGATGCTGGCCCTGGCGTTCATGCCGGCGATCGTCTGGGTGATCGCGCCGGGCTTCATCGACGAACCGGACCGGTTCTCCATGACCGTCGAGTTCGCCCGGATCACCTTCCCCTACCTGCTCATGATCTCGCTGGTGGCGCTGATGGGCAGCGTGCTGAATTCGCTGAACCGGTTTGCGCCCTTTGCGGCAGCGCCGATCCTGTTCAACCTCACACTGATCGCTGCCCTGCTCGGCCTTACCCCGCTGGTGACCACGGCCGGGCATGCGCTGTCCTACGGCGTGGCCGCGGCTGGCGTGGCCCAGTTGCTGCTGCTGGCAGCGGCCTGCAAGATGGCGGGCGTGCGCATGCGTCTGGTGGCGCCGCGCCTCAGCCCCCGCATCATCCGGCTGTTCAAGCTGATGGCCCCGGCGGCGCTTGGCGCGGGTGTCATGCAGCTCAACCTGTTCGTCAGCCAGCTGCTGGCGACCTTTCTGCCCGTGGGCGCCGTCAGCTATCTCTATTTCGCCGACAGGTTCTACCAGCTTCCGCTGGGTGTGATCGGCATTGCGCTGGGCACGGCCATGCTGCCGCTCTTGTCCCGCCAGATCGCAGCCGGCGCGGGCCCCGAGGCGCTGGCGACACAGAACCGTGCGACGGAGCTGGGCCTCTTCTTCAGCCTGCCCGCGACGGTGGCGTTGCTGGCGGTTCCCGGGACGATCATCTCCGTGCTGCTGGAACGCGGCGCCTGGGAACCGGCAGACACGGTGGGCACGGCCCAGGCGTTGGCGGCCTACGCCGTCGGCATTCCCGCCTATATCCTGGTGAAGGTGCTGGCGACCATGTTCTTCGCCCGCCAAGACGTTAAAACGCCTGTGCGCTTCGCCATAGTGGGGGCCGCCGCCAATATCGCGTTCGGGGTCATTCTGGTGTTCCCGTTTGCCCATGTGGGGTTGGCGCTAGCCACCAGCCTGGCGGCCTGGATCAATGCCGGCCTTCTGGGCCTGGCGCTGGTACGCCGAAACCTGGTCGACCTCGACCGAACGTTGCTGACGCGCACACTGCGCATGCTGGGGGCCAGCGTGATCATGGGCGTGGCCGTCTATTTCGCGGCCGACGCGCTGACCGGTCTTCTGTCCGGCGGAACGATCGAACGCATACTGGCGCTGTTCCTGCTGGTGGTCGGCGGGGCGGTCCTCTATCTGGTCGTGGCGGCGGCGGTCGGCGCCGTCGACCGGCGCGAGCTCAGGCGCGTTATTCGCCGGTAATCGGGTTGACCGCGGGGCATAGGGCCGCTAAGGCGCTGGCCCGACCGCAACATCGCCTTTCGGACACCTGCAGCCATGAATCGCATCTTTTCCGGCATTCAGCCGACCGCGAAAATGCATATCGGCAACTATCTGGGCGCGGTGCGGAACTGGGTCGGGCTGCAGGACAGCTTCGACGCGATCTTCTGCGTGGTCGACCTGCACGCGCTGACCCAGCCGCAGGACCCGGCGGAGCTGCGCCAAGCCACACGTGAATTGGCGGCAACACTGATCGCGGCCGGCATCAATCCTGAGCGCAGCATTCTCTTCGCGCAAAGCGGCGTGGCGGCCCATTCCGAGCTCGCTTGGCTGTTTTCCTGCGTCGCCCCTCTCGGCTGGCTGAACCGGATGACCCAGTTCAAGGAGAAGGCCGGCAAGAAGCGCGAGCAGGCCATGCTCGGCCTCTACTCCTACCCGGTGCTGATGGCGGCGGACATCCTGGCCTATCTGGCCACCCATGTGCCGGTCGGCGAGGATCAGAAGCAGCATCTGGAGCTCACGCGCGAGATCGCCGGCAGCTTCAACCATCGCTACGGTGTGGAGATGTTCCCGCTGCCGGAGCCGCAGATCCTGGGCTCGGCCACACGCGTGATGAGCCTGCGCGATGGCTCGGCGAAGATGAGCAAGTCCGATGCTTCGGACTTCTCGCGTATCAACATGACCGACGATGCGGACACCATCGCCCAGAAGTTCCGCAAGGCAAAGACCGATCCCGAGCCACTGCCATCGGAGCCCGATGGGCTCGAGGGCCGGCCGGAAGCTGCAAACCTGGTGACGATCTTCGCGGCTCTGGCGGAGATGCCGACTGCCGATGTCCTGGCACGCTTCGGCGGATCACAGTTCTCGACGTTCAAGTCGGAACTGGCGGATCTGGCGGCTTCCGCGCTGGCGCCGATCGCCGGAGAGCTGCGCCGCCTGCTGGACGACCCGGGTCACGTCGACAGCGTCCTGCATGACGGCGCCGCCCGCGCCCGCGCCATCGCCGATCCCGTGATCGCGAGAACGCAGGAGATCATGGGCATCCATCGGGTATAGCCCCGGCACAGCCGGCAAGCATACGATCGGAAACGGTACGAACGGTCCGGTGACGATGCGAGTTTGACCGGGCAGGCGGAGCGGCTAAGTTGGCGGCCGGCAAACGGCCCGAAAGCCCATGCAAGTTTACCTGCCCATTGCTGAAATGACGGTCAACGCCCTGCTGATTCTCGGCATGGGCGGGATCGTCGGGTTCCTGTCGGGCCTGTTCGGCGTCGGCGGCGGGTTTCTGATGACGCCGCTTCTAATCTTCATCGGCGTGCCGCCGGCCGTGGCGGTCGGAACCCAGGCCAATCAGCTGGTGGCGGCTTCGGTTTCCGGAGTGCTGGCCCATTGGCGGCGCGGCAATGTCGACGTCAAGCTGGGCCTGTTGATGCTGTGCGGCAGCACCATCGGCACGGTCGTGGGCGTGTGGCTGTTCGGCGTCTTCCAGCGCCTGGGACAGATCGACCTGGTGATCGGTCTGTCCTACGTGCTGTTCCTCGGCGTCATCTCGATTCTGATGCTGAGCGAGAGCATCAACGCCATGCTCAAGCGGCGGCGGAAGGGTGCGTCGCGCGGCAAGCTGCACAAGCACAACATCCTGCACGGCCTGCCGCTGAAGACCCGGTTCCAGAAATCGCGCCTCTACATCAGCGCCCTTCTGCCGTTCGGCCTCGGCATCATCGGCGGCCTGCTGGTCGCCATCATGGGGATCGGCGGCGGGTTCTTCCTGGTACCGGCCATGATCTACGTGCTCGGCATGCCGGCCTCCACGGTGGCTGGCACCTCGCTGTTTCAGATCATCTTCACCACGGCCATCGCCACCTTCCTGCAGGCCTACCAGAACCAGACGGTCGACGTGATGCTGGCGCTGCTGCTGCTGGCTGGCGGCGTGATCGGAGCGCAGTTCGGCGGCCGCGCGAGCGGGCGGCTGCGCGGCGAGCAGGCGCGCGCCCTGCTGGCCCTTCTGGTCCTGGTCGTCTGCATGAAACTGGCGATGGATCTCGTGGTGGAGCCTGTCGCTCGCTATTCCATCACCGTTGGGGCGGGCTGACCGTGGCAGGCGCAAGATCCCTATGCGCGGTGATGCTGGCGGCCTTGTTGCTGGCGCACATACCGGCGCGCGACGCTCGGACTCAGCCGCTGGTGGCGGATCTGTCCGATCATCTGATCGCGATCAGCACGGCGTTCACAGGAACCGAGGTTGTTCTGTTCGGGGCGTTGGACGGGCCGGGGGATGTCGCTGTCGTCGTCATGGGCCCTGAGCACGACATGGTCGTTCGCCGAAAAGACAGGACGCTCGGGATCTGGGTCAATGCGGCCAGCATGGCGTTCGAGCGCGTGCCCACCTATTACAAGGTCGCCACGACGTCGCCGCTGGAAGAGATCGGCGACAGCACGGTGCTGGCGCGGCACGGCATCGGGCTGGACCATCTGCGCCTGCAGCCGGCCGATCCAACCGACGCCGATTCGCCGGTCTATGACGAATTCCGTGCGGCACTGATCGGGAGAATGCAGTCCGAGCAACTTTATTCCATCGGAACCGGAACGTCGGATACCAACCCAATTGCGCGCCTCGGCGAGCGTTTGTTTAGAACCAATATCTATTTTCCTGCCAATGTGCCGACGGGTCAGTATACGGTGAGTGTTTATCTGTTCCGCGACGGACAGTTGGCCAGCGCCCAGACCACGCCGCTGTTCGTCAACAAGATCGGGGTAGGAGCCCGCGTGTTCGCCTTCGCACAGACACAGGCTGCCGCCTATGGCGGCATCGCCATTCTGATTGCGGTCGCTGCCGGCTGGCTTGCCGGCGTCTTCTTCCGCCGGACATGAGCGCGGTTCGGACGGCTGTTTCCCGAGGAGGTCAGCAATGATCACAGAGACCCTCCCCCCCACCGAAAGACTGTCGGGTATCGAACCGGCCCAGACCCGGATCTTCCTGGTCATCATCGACGACAGTGCCGAATGGCGGGCGGCGCTCAGGTTCGCCTGCCGCCGGGCGGCCGTGACCGGTGGGAGGGTCGCGCTTTTGCGCGTGATCGAGCCGGCGGAATTCGAACACTGGATGTCGGTGGGACAGTTGATCCGGGAGGAGCGGCGCCAGGAAGCCGAGCAGATGCTGCAACGCGTGGCGCGGGAAGTGAACGAGTTGACTGGAACCATGCCATCGCTGCATGTGCGCGAAGGCCGGCTGCGCGACGAGGTCTTCAACCTGATCGACGAGGAGCCTTCCATATCGGTGCTGGTGCTGGGTGCCAATCCGTCAACCGAAGGCCCGGGCCCGTTGATTCAATATCTGGCCAGCAAGCGCATCGGCCGTATGCGCATTCCCGTCACCATCATTCCCGGCGGACTGTCGCCCTACGAAATCGACCGGATGGCGTAAGCTCGGGCCGCGTTCACATTAAGTGAAGAGAATTGCGCGTGCTGCACGGCAGCATTGCGCAAGCGGTCCGGTCTTGAATTCCCCGGCAATTCGCCCAAGTGTGGCTGAACCTCACGGCTCGCCGAAGGGGCGCCGACGGGCAGAGGAGAAGGCATCACATGTTCATCCAAACTGAACAGACCCCCAACCCGGCCAGCCTCAAGTTCATCCCAGGCATTGAGGTGATGGGCCGGGGCACCGCGAATTTCCCGGACGGCGAAGCCGCCCGGCGATCGCCGCTGGCACACCGGCTGTTCGATATTGAAGGCGTCAACGGCGTCTTTCTCGGCAGCGATTTCGTCACGGTATCCAAGACCGACGACAAGGAATGGTATCTGCTGAAGCCGTCGATCCTTGGCGTGATCATGGAGCATTTCGCGTCAGGCCGGCCGGTGATCGATCCGGAGGCCGGCGACGATGCCGCCCATGCCGGTGACGACGGCGACGAGATCGTGGCCCAGATCAAAGAGCTGCTGGACACACGCGTGCGGCCTGCCGTGGCGCAGGATGGCGGCGATATCACCTACCAGGGCTTCGAGGACGGCGTGGTCTTCCTGCATCTGCAGGGCTCGTGCGCAGGCTGCCCGAGTTCGACCATGACCCTGAAGGCGGGCATCGAGAATATGCTGCGCCACTATATCCCCGAAGTCGTGGAAGTCCGCGCCGTCATGTGACGGGCGGACCTGCCGCCGAACGCACTCCCGCGCTGCCGAGGTCGATACATCACCGAGGGCGCGCCGTGCGTTCGTCCCATAGAGATCGAGAGTTCCGAAAGTAGTCGTAGCATGACCACAACACCGATCCTTATCGGCGCGAAGCGTCGGCGTGCGCTTCTGCCCGTGTCCGTCACCTGCATAGCGGTCGCTTCCGCGGCCTTGGCTCTGGGTTCCGTCGGATCCGCTCCAACGGTAGAATCTGGACCGACCAGCGCCACCCTGCCGGCGCCGCAGCTCGTGTCCTCCGGGGCGCCTCGGTCGTCCACCCTCAGCGAAGCCGACACCGACTGGCGCGATCTGCCGATGGTTCAAGCGCCCGATGCAACCGAAGACGAGCCGCCGATCGACAAATTGTCGAACACCATCATGCGCGTCTCCAGCACCGGCGATCTGATCGAGATGTTCGATACGCTGGGGTACGACTTCGCCTCTGTGCGCGATCTGGGCATGCCGGTGCCGCGGATCTTCCTCGCCGAGTTGCCGGCCGACTATTCCCAGCGGGCCGACGCCAGCCAGCGGATCGACCTGTTCCTCAACACATTGCTGCCGCTCACTCTTCGGGTGAACGAAGGTATCGAGGCGGAGCGGGCCCGGCTGCTTGACTTGAGCGAGCAGCTCGGGGCCGGCGCCACCTTGTCCGACGCGGATGCAAGGTGGCTGCTTCAGCTCGCTGAGGCCTACAATGTCGATGCCGACACCCCCGGCAGCGAGACCATCGATCGGCTGCTTTACCGCGTCGATATCGTCCCCCCATCCATGGCGCTGGCCCAGGCGGCCGTGGAAAGCGGGTGGGGCACATCGTCGCTGGCGCGCAACGGCAATGCCCTGTTCGGCCAGACTGGGTCGAGCGGCATACGGGCCAGTACGGGGCATACATACGCAACATTCGATCAGCTGATCGACGCCGTCGATGCGTACATCCATAACCTGAACACGAACGGCGCCTACGCCTCTTTCAGAGAGCTGAGGGCAGCGCAGCGGGCGGCCGGTGAGCAGCCGGACGGTGTGACGCTGATGGGCGGCCTGATGGCGTATTCGGAGCTTGGTGACCAGTACATACGCTACATCCGCAACCTGATCCGCAACCAAGGCCTCGATCGCGTCGACGATGCGCGACTGCAGACCGTCGACGTGCAGGTGACCACCCCCGCTCTGCCGATCTGACGACGGCTGACGCGAGGCTCTGCCCGCGGGTGCGCCAGGATGCAGGTGCTGGCCGTTGACACCGCGGCCGACGCCTGCTCCGTAGCCCTGTGGCATGATGGACAGACGCTGCACAGCGTCTCTCAGCGCATGCGCCACGGGCACGCGGAAGCGCTCGTGCCCATGGTCTGTACGGTCGTCGGTTCCACCGGCCGAACACTGGCGTCGATCGACCTGTTTGCGGTCACGGTTGGCCCCGGCGCTTTCACCGGCCTGCGCGTAGGGCTGGCGACCGTTGCCGGAATGGCACTGGCGGGCGACCGACCGATCGTCGGCATCTGCAGTTTCCTGGCGATCGCCGCGGCCATTCCGGCGGAGGTGCGGGCCGGCCACGATGTGCTGATCGCGCTCGACAGCCGCCGCGCGGAGCCATACCTGCAGCTGTTCGACCACACGCTTGAACCCGTCGGGCCGCCCTGGAGCGGACCGCCGGAGGACGTCTCCGGGCACCTACGCGGACGCGCGACACTGGCGGCGGGAAATGCGGCGCGGCGGCTGCTTGACGTGGCTCGGGCCGACGACCTTCGGATTGCAGAGACGGCCGATCTGGCCGATCCCGCTATCGTTGCATCGCTGGCAGCGGCCCGGTCGGATCAGGCGCGCCGGGAGGCACCGGTCCCGCGGTACCTGCGACCGCCGGACGCACGGCTGCCACCGCCCGGTCGCGGCATACGCTTGTGATCCCCGCGTCGGCAGGGATCCTGATTCGGGCCGCCGGTCCCGGTGCGGCTGGCCTGTTGGCGGAAATCCATAAAGAGTGCTTTTCCGACGCCTGGCCGGCGGGGTCCATGGCCACACTGCTCGGCATGCCGGGCGTGGCCGCGCTTGTTGCGGCGATCGGCGAACAACCGGCCGGGCTCGCGATCGGCCGGCTGGCCGCAGATGAAGGGGAGGTCCTGACCATCGCGACCAGGCCGGCACTGCGCCGGCGCGGTATCGGCCGCCATTTATTGTCGGCATTGATCCGCGAGATGGCGGGGCGGGGAGCGCGATCGGTCTTTCTTGAAGTATCGGCCGGCAATCCTCCGGCGATGGCGCTCTATGGAGCCGCCGGATTCGCCGAAGTCGGCCGGCGTGCAAGGTATTATGCAGACTCCGGCAATGGCACCGACGCGCTGATCCTGCGTCTGGACGTCGAAAGCTAGCTGGCTGGCGCCGATCCCTTGCGGATCAAGATATGATGGACGCTGTTGTCTTCCTGCCAGCGGTCGATCACGAGGTGGCCCAATTCGGCGGCCGAACGGGGCACATTGATCAACGGCTCACCGTCGTTCAGGCGAACTTCGACCACCTCGCCTTCGGTCATTCGCTCCAGAAGCAATTTCGTCCGTACAAAGGTGATAGGGCATACCTCTTGCGTGATATCGAGGAAGTAGTCAGGGCTTACTGACATGCGCTGCAAATCGATTGCCTCAATGTGTCTTTCTATTGCGCAAGGCTGAGATTACACTTATATAGCAAAAGCATCTTTGTTGGGAGGGGGAACATGACCGGTCAGACTCCGGCGCACGAGCTTCTGTCACTGACGACCACCATCGTGTCGGCCCATGTCGGCAACAACTCTGTGGCAGTGAGCGATCTGCCCCCGCTAATCACGCAGGTCTACAAGACGCTGGCGAATGTCGGCGTGGAAGAGGCGCCGCAGCCTGAGCGGCCCCAGCCGGCCGTGCCGATCAAGAAGTCGGTGACGCCGGATTACATCATCTGTCTGGAAGACGGCAAGCAGCTGAAAATGCTGAAGCGGCACCTGAAGACCGCCTATAACATGTCGCCTGAGGAATATCGTGAGCGCTGGGGGCTCAGCCCCGATTATCCGATGGTGGCGCCGAACTACGCCGCCCAGCGCAGTCATCTGGCGAAGGAAATCGGCCTGGGCACGCGGGCTCGCCGCGGCGGCCGGGGCTGATCGTCGCGGGACGCGGCATCGGGCGCCAGCCTGACGGAACCTTCCGGCACAATTCGGAAGGCCGTACGCGTCCCCTTTCGATCGCATTTCGATACATTGCGATGAACCGGGCAGCACCGCCGGCGGCTGCGGAATGACAAGCGCCGTGAACCTGCCGCAATGCGGTGCGACAGATCGCAGTCTCGTGCCCGGTGTCGGGTATACCGATCATTCGAAGAGAGCGGTGGGTTGATCGTTTGTCCATAGGTCGACAGACGGTCTATGGTGTAGGTTCGGTGAACGTCCGGTTCGGTCGGTCATGGTCTTTGAAAGGGGGAAGATGGCGGAGCTCACTCCGGTAGGCGACGTCTCTTGGAGCCTGCGCAGCGGCAGTCTCGAGGTTTGTTTGGCCAGAACACCGGCTGAAGTGGAAGCGGCGCAGGCGCTTCGCTATTCGGTCTTCTATCGTGAGATGGCCGCGCAGCCTTCGCCTGAAATGGCGGTGGCGGAACGCGACTGGGATGCCTTCGACGAAGTTGCGGACCACCTGCTGGTGATCGACAACGCTCGGGGTCGCGGCAGCAAAGGCGTGGTCGGCACCTACCGCCTGATCCGGCGCGAGGCGGCGGCGCGCATGGGACGCTTCTATTCCGCTGACGAATACGACATCACCAAGCTGGAGGCGTATCCCGGCGAGATCCTGGAGCTCGGGCGGTCGTGCGTTCATGCCGATTACCGCAACGGCTACACGATGAACCTGCTCTGGCGCGGGATCACCGCGTATGTCTTCGAGTATGAGATTGAGCTGATGTTCGGGTGCGCCAGCATCCCCGGTGTCGATCCGGACGAACTTGGCCTGCCGCTGTCCTATCTCTGGCACTACAGCCTGGCCCCGCCGGCGCTCAGGCCGCGCGCGATCCCCGAGCGGTTCGTCGAGATGCGTCGCCTTCCACCGGAAGAGATCGATCAGAAAGCGGCCATGAACGTCATGCCGCCGCTGATCAAGGGCTATCTCAGACTGGGCGGCATGATCGGAGACGGTGCGGTCGTGGACTATCAGTTCAACACCACCGATGTCTGTGTCATCGTCAAGACCGACCTGGTGACGGAGAAGTACATCCGCCACTACGAGCGCAGCGAACGACGGCCGGTCCTGGTTCACCCAAGCCCCTAAGCTCCGCGCCGGAACACGCCATGGGGTCGACACCGCTCGGCATCGTCCGTCTCTTGTCCTATTTCGGCTGGACAGCGATCGCCATCCCGATTCAGTGGGTGTTGCTGAAGCTGAATGCGCCCATCCGTTACGGATTTCCGCGGTTCTATCACGGCATCTGCGCGCGGCTGTGCGGCTTTAAGCTGGACATCCGGGGCCAGCACAAACACGACGGGCCGACCCTGTTCGTGTGCAACCACACGTCCTATCTCGACATCACCGTTCTCGGCGGCATCATCGAAGGCACCTTCATCGCCAAGCAGGAGGTTGCCGACTGGCCCTTTTTCGGGCTGTTGGCCAAACTGCAGCGCTCGATCTTCGTCGATCGCCGCGCCAGCCAAGTATTGCGCGACCGCCGCGAGCTGATTGCCCGGCTTGAAGAAGGCAGCGACCTGATCCTGTTTCCCGAAGGCACATCGAGCGACGGCAATCGCACTCTGCCGTTCAAGAGCGCCCTGTTCGCCGTGGCCGAGACCGAGATCGACGGCCAACCGATCCGCGTCCAGCCCGTCAGCGTGTCCTGCACGCATCTCGACGGCATTCCTCTGGGCCGTGGCCTCAGATCGGTCTATTCATGGTTTGGCGATATGGACCTGGTGACCCATCTCTGGTCCATGGTTCGGCTCGGCGATCTGACAATTACCGTGATTTTTCATCCGCCCGTCACGTTCCGGGAATTCGGATCGCGTAAGACCTTAGCCGATCACTGCTGGAACCAGGTCGCCAACGGCGTCTCCGATGCCAATTCGGGTCGGATCGCCCTGCCGGCGGCAGCCTGAGGCCAGGGACGGATCGCAGATGCCGCCGATGCTGCGCAAGCTGTTCGTGAAGACCTGGGGATGCCAGATGAACGTCTATGATTCCGCCCGGATGGCGGATGTCTTGGCGCCGCTTGGCTATGCCCAGACAGCGCGGCTGGAGGAAGCCGACATGGTGATCCTCAACACCTGCCATATACGGGAGAAGGCGACGGAGAAGGTGTTCTCCGAACTCGGCCGGCTGCGCGCGGTGAAGGATGCCAGGCGTCGCAACGGCGCCGGCGACACCGTGATCGCCGTTGCAGGGTGCGTGGCACAGGCCGAAGGGGCCGAGATCCTGGCGCGCGCGCCCTATGTCGATATGGTCTTCGGCCCACAGGCCTATCACGACCTGCCGAACATGGTGGCCAGGCTGGCCCGGGCACGCAACGCGCCGATCGTGAACACGGAGTTTCCGGTCGAGGCGAAGTTCGACCATCTGCCGGAAGAGGCGTCGTCACAGGGTGTCTCGGCGTTCCTGACGATCCAGGAGGGGTGCGACAAGTTCTGCACGTTCTGCGTTGTGCCCTATACGCGCGGCGCCGAATTCTCCCGTCCCGCAGAGCAGATCCTGGCGGAAGCGAGGCGGCTGGCTGCCGGCGGAGCCCGCGAGATCACGCTTTTGGGCCAGAACGTGAATGCCTATCACGGTGAGGCACCGGATGGCAGGACCTGGGATCTGGCCCGGCTGCTGTACGGCTTGGCCGAGATCGACGGGATCACGCGCCTGCGTTACACCACATCGCATCCGGGCGACATGTCCGAAAGCCTGATCACAGCCCATCGCGAGATACCAGAACTGATGCCCTTCCTGCATCTGCCGGTGCAGAGTGGATCCGACACGGTGCTGGCGGCCATGAACCGGCGGCACCGCGCCGACGACTACCGCCGCGTCGTTGCCCGGCTGCGGGCCGCACGACCCGACATCGCCCTGTCCAGTGATTTTATCGTGGGCTTCCCAGGCGAAACCGATAGAGACTTCGCCGACACGTTGCGCCTTGTAACCGAGATCGGGTTTGCCCAGGCGTACAGTTTCAAGTACAGCCCGCGGCCAGGAACGCCCGCCGCCGGGCACGATGCCCAAGTCCCGGACGATGTCAGGGCCGCGAGGCTTGAGGCACTGCAGCAGGTTCTGAACGCACAGCAGCATGCGTTCAACCGCCAGCAGGAAGGTCGCGCGCTGCCGGTGCTGTTCGACCGAAGGGGCAAGCAGCCCGGTCAGCTTCAAGGCCGCAGCCCCTACATGCAGGCCGTCAACGCCGCCGGACCGGACCGGCTGATCGGCGCGACCGTCCCAGTCCACATCACAGCCGGGCATGCCAATAGCCTGGCCGGCACCGTCGTCACGGCCGGCCCCGGCGGTCCGCAGGCTCGCCTTGCGCCGTCGCTGCCGGCGTCGGCGCATTCGGGAACGGCGGCGTGACTGCAACCGACGCCGCGTCGATCGACCTCACATTCGACGACAACCGCATATCGCAAATGGTCTATGGACCGCACAACGCCAACCTGGCGCGGATCGAACACCAGCTTGGCGTTTCGCTGCTGGCGCGGGGCAACAAGCTGTCCATCCGCGGGCCAGAGCCGGATGCCAATCGGGCGGCGACGGCCCTGAAATCCCTTAGCCGACAGGCCGAGAAGGGTGACGCCGTCGGCTCCGCCGATGTCGACAGCGCGATCCGCCTCGCCGATGGCATCAGCGGCGATGGGGGCGACACCACGGATATCCGCGAGAAATGCGCCATCCACACGCGCCGCCGGTTGATCATGCCGCGGACACCGACCCAAGTGACCTATGTCGAGGCGCTGCAGCGGTCGGAACTGGTATTCGCTCTCGGTCCCGCCGGGACGGGCAAGACCTATCTGGCCGTGGCGCAGGCCGTGGCGCTGTTGGGCGCCGGCCAAGTGGACCGCATCATCCTCTCGCGGCCTGCCGTTGAGGCCGGCGAGCGCCTGGGCTTCCTGCCCGGCGACATGCGCGAGAAGGTCGATCCGTATCTGAGGCCGCTTTACGACGCGCTCTACGACATGCTGCCGGCCGAGCACGTTGCGCGGGGGTTAGAAACGGGCACGATCGAGGTCGCCCCGCTGGCCTTCATGCGCGGTCGTACGCTGGCCAATTCCTTCGTCATCCTTGACGAGGCGCAGAACGCGACACCCGTCCAGATGCGCATGTTTCTGACCAGGCTGGGAGAAAACAGCCGCATGGCTGTGACCGGCGATCCCAGCCAGACAGACCTTCCCCCATCTCAGAGGTCCGGCCTTGCCGATGCCATCGATGTCCTGGACGGTGTGGAGGGTGTTTCGACGGTCCGGTTCAATGACGCGGACGTGGTGCGGCACCCGCTGGTGACCCGCATCGTGCGTGCCTATCGGGCAGCCGACGACCGGAACCGACAGCAGGACGAAGGTTCGCGATGATGCGCCCCGACGGCCAGGTCGACGTCACCGTTACGGTCGCCGACGATCGTTGGGCGTCTCTTGATGCGGCGTTGTCCGAGCGCCTGCCGCCGTTGGTCGAGGCCACATGCGCAGCGACCGGCGGCCCGCCGGGCGCCGCCGAAGTCTCGCTGGTGCTGGGCGATGACGCGATGGTGCGGCGCCTCAATCATAGCTATCGTGGCCAGGACAAACCGACCAACGTTCTGTCCTTCGCGCTGAACGAGGGCGATGGCCCGGCGCTGCTGCCGGGCGCCCCGGTGATGCTGGGCGATGTCGTAATCGCCTTTGAGCGGGTGGTCGAAGAGGCGCAGTCGGCGGGCAGATCGCCGCTCGTTCACCTGTGCCATCTCGTCGTTCATGGAGTTTTGCATCTTCTGGGGTATGATCATCAGAACGATGCGGACGCGTTGGCGATGGAGCGGTTGGAGACGGAGATCTTGGCCGGGTTCGGAATACCCGATCCGTATGGACTGCCGGCCTCGCGCATCCAATGACGGACTCTTCTTCCAGTAGGAAGCCCCGCTTTGGCGGGGCTGAACAGCCGAATGCTTCTCGCGGCCTCTTCCGCGCATGGCTGAAGACCGCCCTCAGGTCAAAGGGCGAAGGCAGCTGGCGCGAAACCATCGAAGAACTGATCGAAGAGAACGGTGACGACGACGCCGACGGCGAAGCGGTGGTGGCCGGTCACGAGCGGACGCTGCTGGGCAACATCCTCAGGCTGCGTGATCTGACGGCCTATGACGTCATGGTCCCGCGCGCCGACATCGTCGCCATCGACGTCGACACGTCGCTGGCCGACGCACTGAGCCTGCTGGCGCACAAGGCACACAGCCGGGTTCCCGTCTACCGCGAGAAGCTGGACGACATTCTGGGCATGGTCCACGTGAAGGATGTCATGCCATATATCGCGGAATGCTTGGCGCATCAGGATACAATCAACGCGACGGACAAGGTTCTCAGCGATTTCCTTCGCGATGTCCTGATCATAGCGCCGTCCATGCGTGTCCTGGACCTGCTGCTGGAGATGCGGCAGAAACGCCAGCACATGGCGCTTGTGGTGGACGAATTCGGCGGCATCGACGGACTGATCACCATTGAAGACATGATCGAAGAGATTGTCGGCGAGATCTCCGACGAACACGACAATGACGTGGCGCCACAGATGATCGAACGTCCCGACGGAACCTTCCTCGCCGACGCCCGGTTGCCGATCGAGGACTTCGAGGCACGGTTCGGCGAATTGTTGGACGAGGACCAGCGCGACGATATCGACACGTTGGGAGGCTTGGTCTTCTCGCTGGCCGGGCGCATTCCGGCGCGCGGGGAGCTGCTGCGCCATCCGGCCGGTTTCGAATTCGAGGTCACTGAAGCCGACCCCCGCCGTATCGGCCGGCTCCGCATCCGCCAGATCGCCGCGATCCCCACGGCGGCCGATGGCTAGACCGCCTCGCAGACCACAGACGGTGTAGGAAATGCGGGCTAGCCCACTTGCGGCGACACTCCGCCGTACGGCCGACGGGTTCGCCGCCCTGACGGGGTGGCGACGGTTCGCGGTTGCCGTCCTGCTGGGCGCGATGGCTACGCTGGCCATGCCGCCGGTGGGTGCCGTCCCGGTCCTGCTGCTGGTGTTTCCGCCCTTCATCTGGTTGTTGCGGGGCACCGGCCGCCGCTGGGCGGCGTTCTGGACCGGCTGGGCATTCAGCTTCGGGTTCTTCGTCTTCGGTCTCTACTGGGTAGCGTTCGCGCTGACAGTCGATCTGGAGCGGTTCGGCTGGATGATCCCCTTTGCGGTATGCGGCCTGCCGGCCCTTTTGGCGCTCTTCGCGGGTACTGCCATATGGTGCCTGCAGCGCCTGAACCTGACAGGCACCGCCCATACGATGGCGTTCGCCGGCCTTTGGGCGCTGGCGGAATGGCTGCGCGGCCACGTTCTGACGGGCTTTCCCTGGAACTTGATTGGGTATGCCTGGGTTGACTGGACGCCCGTCATACAGGCGACCGCCTGGATCGGAATCTACGGCCTCAGCATGGTCACGGTTCTAGCCGCCGCCGCGCCGGCCGCCGCCGTCGACCGCGACGGCCGATGGTCCAGGCCGGCCTTGGCCGTCTGGCTTGCCGCCTGTACGGCCCTGGCGGGCTTCGCCATCGCCGGCACGCTGCGGCTGTCGGATGCGAGCGACGATACGGTGCCCGGCATCATGCTGCGTCTGGTGCAGCCCAATATCGCCCAGGCAGACAAGTGGCGGCCGGAGCTGGGGCCCCAGCACCTGACCAACCAGATGGAGCTCAGCCTGCTGGAGAGCGACCCGCCGATAACGCACGTGATCTGGCCCGAGACCGCGATCCCCTATCTGATCGAGCGTGACGTAGCGGTGCAGCAGGCGATCGGATCCATCGTGCCGCCCGGCGGGCTCGCCCTGGTCGGCGCACCGCGGGCCAGCGCACCGGGCGAACCTCAGCAATACTGGAACAGCCTGCAGGTCGTACGCGAGAATGGGTCGATTGCCGCCACCTTCGACAAGTTCCACCTGGTGCCTTTCGGCGAGTACATGCCGCTGCGCGACTGGCTGCCGCTCGACAGCATCGCGGCGGGCAGCACGGACTATTCGTCAGGCCCCGGACCTCGCACATTGGCGTTGGACGGCTTGCCGCCGTTCAGCCCGCTGATCTGCTATGAAGCGATCTTTCCCGGCGCGGTTATCGATCGGTCGGACCGGCCGCAATGGCTGGTCAACGTGACAAACGACGCCTGGTACGGCCATACGGCAGGCCCGCATCAACATTTCGCCATCGCGCAGGTCCGGGCTGTGGAGGAAGGGTTGCCCATGGCCCGGGTCGCCACAACCGGTGTCAGCGGCGTCATCGATGCTTATGGCCGGGTCACCGCCAGCCTCGACCTGGGCCGGCGAGGCGTCGTCGACGCACCACTTCCCGTGGCCTTGCCGCAGCCGACCCTCTATGCCCGGATCGGCGACACGGCATTTTGGGTGCTGTGCGTCCTCTGTCTGGCAGCACCTCTGACAGCCCGGCGCCGATCCGCCGACGCCACCGCGGAAGAATCCCCACACTGTTAAGCATATTCGCTGGAAAGCGGCGTAAATTGCGCATAAGAATGCATACGCACGTATGATTCTTCCGCTGCCATGCGGTTGGGGGTGGGTTGGTGACGAAAGGTAGAAAGCCGGGACGGCGCCCCGTTGGAAGACCACGTATCGGGCAGCCCCATCCAGTCGATGTTCATGTGGGCGGTCGCGTGCGCTTGCGCCGCACGCTGCTTGGCATGAGTCAAGAGAAGCTGGGCGATTCGATTGGCCTTACATTTCAACAGGTTCAGAAGTACGAGCGCGGCGCGAACCGGATCGGCTCAAGCCGGTTGTTCGAGCTGAGCCGCGTGCTTGACGTTCCCGTGTCCTTCTTCTTCGACGACGCACCGGAGCCGGAGGGCGCCGCGGCCCCTACGGCGGCCACAGCGCCGACCTCAAGCGGGACAGAACTGAGCGGCGAATCACTCTATGAACAAGACACGATGACACGTCAGGAGACGGTAGATCTGATCCGCTCCTATTACGAGATCGAGGATGCGAGCGTCCGCAAACGTGTCTTCGATCTCACCAAGGCCATCGCCCAGGTGCGCACCGACGGTGATGGCGACGCCTGATCTCTACGTCCTCAATTCCCTTGCCGACCGCATACTTCGTGACAACTTGACCCGCCGGGTGTTCCTTGCCACAACCACGGCCTTGATCACCGCCCCCATCGCCGGGGCTGGCGGCGACATTTGACGTGTAAAGGATTGAAAGTGCCGCGGAACTCTTACGTGTTTGCCAGCGAGTCGGTCGCTGAGGGTCACCCGGACAAAGTCTGCGACCGCGTTTCCGACAGTATCGTCGACCTCTACCTCTCGGCGGATCCCGACTCCCGCGTCGCGGTCGAGACGCTGTGCACGACCAACAAGATCGTCATCGCGGGCGAAGTCCGCGGCCCCGCGGAGATCACGGCCGGACTGATCGAGCAGACGGCGCGCGATGCGGTGCGCGATATCGGCTATGAGCAGGACGGTTTCCACTGGAGACATGCCGACGTCGTGGTGCTGGTGCACCAGCAATCGCCGGATATCGCAGTCGGCGTAGACGCCAGCGGCAACAAGGATGAAGGTGCGGGCGATCAGGGCATCATGTTCGGCTACGCCTGCCGGGAAACGCCGGAATACATGCCGGCGCCGATCCACTATTCCCACGCCATTCTGCGCAGTCTTGCCGAAGCGCGCCACGCCGGGCGGGCATCCCAGCTTGGGCCGGATGCCAAGAGCCAGGTATCCCTGCGCTATGCCGACGGCATGCCGGTCTGCGCGACCTCAGTGGTCGTGTCGACCCAGCACGATCCCGGGCTGGACCAAGCGGAGGTCCGCGAAGTTGTCCGACCTCACGTGTTGGCCGTGTTGCCGGACGACTGGATGTGCCCGGAGGAAGAGTTCTATGTGAACCCCACCGGCCGCTTCGTGGTTGGTGGCCCGGACGGGGACTCCGGCCTGACCGGCCGCAAGATCATCGTCGACACCTATGGCGGCGCGGCGCCGCACGGCGGGGGCGCCTTCTCCGGCAAGGATCCGACGAAGGTCGACC
>JANQIX010000090.1 GCA_028281925.1 Alphaproteobacteria bacterium | reverse complement strand
CTATCACCGACCCCAAGACATGGAGCGAGACAATGCCCGCACAGACGATCGAGTTGGAGGTTCCGTTCATCAGTCAGAGAATGTACGGCGCGCATGTGGACTATAAGACGAGGCGTGTCGAAGAAGGCGGCTGCTGGTTCGCGGCGATCTCCATGATCGGTTTCTTTTGGGAGCCCGGCCCGCGCAAAGGTGTGCCGAGGCAATACAAGACTTGGTGGGGCGGAACTAAGGAAAATCCCGATGGTATGCATAAGAGATATGAAGAACTGAAAAAGAACGAGAGCCTTGTAGGAGTCGTTCTTCCGCAGTCGAACAAGTGGACTGTGGATCAGTTGGCTGAATTGGTAAGCAGTCGCGGCCCCTGCTATGTGCGCCGCGGCTACGTCAACAAGACCACAGGGAAGCTCGAAGGTGGCCACATCATCGTGCTGACCGGAGCGAATATCGGCCACAAGATGGTGTGTTGTCTCGACCCTTGGGAAGAGGAAGAGCTGAAGGGGCGTCGCGTGTACTCCATTGACGAGTTCAATGGCTTCTTCAAGTGGGTTGAACACCGCCAGGGCATCAGCATGATGTTCAAGAAGCGAGACGACCAAGACGCCGCGATTGCCCACATCAACAGCAAGAAAAAATCCAACTGGAACACGATGAATTGGGGCAACTAACGCGAGGGTGGGGCACAGAGGTGAACGACCCGAGACATAGGTGATAAGTCGTACCGGACACATGGGTAACACTTTTCGCCTTTGGGCAAGAAGTGTTGATGCCGTGGAGAGAGTGTTCGGTGATGGATGAACGTCTGCGGTTCGTGGCCCGCCTTCTGGATGGCGAAAGCATCAGTGCGGTGTGTCGACCAGCCAGTAGGTCGGCTAGAGGCAACGCCGAGAGCCGATATCATCCTTCGCGATCGGCCCCCGCCTGCCCCGGCGGCGCGTCGACCGCAACGACGAACGGGAGAAATCCGGATGAGTGCAATAAGCGAATTCGGGCTTACGGATCAGGAGTGGTCGGCGATCCAACCGGTGCTGCCGACCAAATGGCGCGGCATCCCGCGTGTCGACGACCGTCGGGTACTGAACGGCATCTTCTGGGTCCTGCGCAGCGGTGGCAGCTGGCGCTCCCTTCCAAAGCGGTATGGCCCCCATTCGACATGCTACAACCGCTATGTCCGATGGCGTAGCAAAGGCATCTGGGACCGAGTGATGGCGGCGATCGCAGAGGATCGCAGTGCCGATACCCCGGCGACAGCCAACGCGCCAATGCGCGCCGCTGCCACGCCATAGGCCAGAATGGACCCGGTGAACGATGGTGCCGCAGGAGGGACTCGAACCCCCGACCCACGCATTACGAATGCGTTGCTCTACCAGCTGAGCTACTGCGGCTGAGGCCGGTTTCGATCGGCTGCGACCCTACAGCGCCACCCGTTAACCGTCAATTACGCTGCGAGCGGCCGGTGCCGGCAACCGCGGCCGAGCGACGCCCCGGTGTGGTCCGACAGCTCACGTCCTGCTAGAAGGCGCAAATTCAATCGCACCGCAGGGAGTGACCGCATCCATGGCAGAAAAACTCTCCGGACAGGCCCGCGCCGATGCCCTTGCCCAGCTCTCTGGCTGGCAAGAGGTGGAGGGCCGCGATGCCATCGCCAAGACGTTCCGGTTCGCCGACTTCAATGCTGCTTTCGGCTTCATGACCCGGGTCGCGCTGGCGGCGGAAAAGGCCGACCACCATCCTGAATGGTTCAACGTCTACAACCGGGTGGAGGTGACGCTGGCCACACACGACGCCGGCGGCGTCACGGCCAAGGACATCGCGCTGGCCCGTTTCATGGATCAGGCCGCTGGCTGACCGGCTGGAGAGCATCGTCGCGACGATCCTGCCGCGCGTGCCGCGGCTGGCCGTGGCGTTGGGGTTTGCCGGGCTGATCCCATTCTATGTCTGCACCGTGGCCCTTTGGGTGTCGCCCGGCGGGCCGATCGCCAATACGGCGTGGCTCGCGCTGTTGGCCTATGCGGCTGTGATCGCCAGCTTCATGGGCGCGGTCCATTGGGGACTGGCGCTGCATGGGCTGGACACGGGCGGGCTGACGCCGCCGGTCTTGCGGCAGCTGGGCTTCAGCGTGGTGCCGGCAATCGTCGCCTGGCTGGCCCTGCTATCGCCCGCACCCTGGGTGTTGGTCGTCTTGGTGATCCTCTTCCCGCTGATCTACCTGCAGGACAAGCGTGCCGCCGCCCGCGGCTTGGCGCCGGACTGGTATCTCGATCTCCGCCTGCCGCTGACCGTGCTTGTGGAGATCCCGCTGATCGCGGCCCTGGTGCGGTACTTCACCCTGCAATAGGCCGCCGCTCAGTGCGGAGCTGGGCCAGCCTTGGGCGACGCGCCCAGCCGGGACTCGCGCCGGGCGATGTAGACCGTGCTGGCGATGATCACGCCGGCGCCGGCCACCGTCCAGATATCCGGAACCTCGAAGAACAGCACATAGCCGAAGATCGCGGCGAACAAGAGCCGGGAATAGTCGAACGGTGCGACGGCCGTCGCCTCGCCGATACGGTAGCCGCGCACCACGGCCGCCTGGGACGAGACGCCCAGCATACCCATGGCCGCCGCGATCCCCAGCTCCGTCCAGGTCGGGTCGCGCCAGACCACAAGAGCGGGGCCCAGCGAGATCAGCGTCGACAGGATCGCGAAGTAGAAGAGGATGGTGAAGGTCGATTCCGACCGGGGGAACGACTTCACCACCGCAACGGCGACGGCGATCGCCAATGCCTGCACCAGTGAGACCAGCATGGCCGGGTCCAAGGTGCCGGCCCCGGGGCGCAGCATGATCAGCACACCGCAGAACCCCACGATCGTCGCGCTCCAGCGCCGCCAGCGAACAACCTCGCCCAGGAACAAGACGGCGATCACGATCATGAACAGCGGCTTGGTGAAGGTGATCGCGGTCGCCGTCGCCAGCGGCAGATGGGTGAAGGCGTAGAAGCCGCAGAACATGGCCGTCATCCCGGCCACAGCCCGGCCCAGATGCAACAACGGCCGGCTGGTGTGCAGGATCGCGGGGCCCGCGCGCAGCATCAGCGGCAGCAGCACGATCAGGCCGACAATGCAGCGGAAGAAGGCGATCTGGAAGCTGTCCAGCGTCTGTCCCAGCACTTTCACCAGCGTCGCCATGGCGGAAAAGCCTGCCGAGGCCAGCAGCACCCAGAGCGCGCCTTGCGCGTTCGCCGGCAGTGCAGCCCAGCCGCGCGAGAGGCGTTCGAAGGCAGCCGTGACCGTCATGGCCGCTCACGCAGGGCGGGGGCCGAAATCTCAGCCGCCTGCCGCCGCCTGTCGTCCCGAGCCACGATGGCTTCGCGCCGCGCGATGTAGAGTGTGGCAGCGATGATGATCGCAGCACCGGCCCACGTCGCCAGGTCCATGGTCTCGCCGTAGAGCGCATACCCCGCAACGGCCACAAGCGGCAGCCTGAGATAGTCGAGCGGCAGCACGGCCGACGCATCGGCCACCCGCATGGCATTGGTGAACCCGATATGCCCCAGCGTGCCGGCAAGGCCGATGCCGATCAGCAGCAGCCATGTCGCCGGGGCCGGCCACCCCCAGACGAACAGGGCCGGCACGAGCGACAGCGGTGTCAGGAACAGCACCATATAGACGACGATGGCGTTGCTGTTCTCCGTCTGAGACAGCATCTTGATCATCACGACCGAGACCGCGATCGACAGCGACGAGACGAGCACGAGCAGGGCTGCCGGCGAGATCGCCTCCACACCGGGCCTGAGGATCACCAGCACGCCGACGAAGCCGACGGCCGTCGCCGTCCAGCGGCGGGCGCGCACCACCTCGCGCAACACCACCGCCGCGGCGATGGTGGCGAACAGCGGCACGGTGAAGCTCAGCGACACCGCTTCGGCAATCGGCATCACCGAGAGGGCGTAGAACCAAGTGAGCATGGCGACGATGCCGGCCATGCCGCGCAGGGTGTAGAGTCCGAGCCGACGGGTCTTCAGCCCGCCGAGGCCGACACGGGCCAGCCACGGCAGCATGAACACCAGCCCGAACGCGTTGCGCCAGAAGGCCACGACGAACGGGTGCAGCGTCTCGCTCGCCTCGCGGATCAGGATGATCATCAGCGAGAACGCGCAGGCCGCACCTGTCATCAACAGCGCACCCTGAACCGGCGCCGGCCAGGATGCGGCGCTAGCAAGGATGGCTCGCATGGTCTGTGGCTCTTTGTAACCCTTCAGAGAATAAGGTGACCCCGCGGCCCCGCCCAGGCCCCGACGCGGTTCGGGTCGGCATGGCAGGGTTGCGGCAAACGCGACCGGTCGGTGTCTTCAGCGTCTGAGAGGCGGCGGTCCGCCTTCCGATTGGGCCAGAAGCGGACTATTTTGCCGTCGATCAGAGGCGGATGGGCCGCCCAACTGGGAAATGTCAGTTCATGGGTCTTGTGAAGGCAATCCTGATTACGACCGTGGGGCTGCTTTTGTCGGCGCCGGCAGCGGCGGGATCGCACGAAGGCTCATGCACCGCCGAAGCAGATTTCTGCGGCCTGTTCGAGGACACATCATCCCTTATTGCCGGGGCAAATGAACGGGATCAGGCTGACTTGATGACCAGGCTTGCCCAAGCCATGGCGCTGCATGGGCAGTTCGGTCTAGCGGAAAACTTGATTGCCGATGCCGATGCCTTGGGCACCGGCAACTGGGAAAGACATCTGTGGTTCCCCGTCTTGTTGAACCTTGGCGTCGCGCAATCCGCAGCGGGGCTGGATAACGCTGCGGCCGCGACGTTCGAAAACATCCTTGATGCGGCCGACGCAGGCGGACCCGGAAATGTGGCGACGAAGCATTTTGACATTGCGGCGGGGATGCAGGGCATAGGTCAGGTCGATGCCGCATCGCGATGGTTCGATGCCGGCATGGCAGTGCTGTCGGAAAACCCCGAAGTGGCAGCAGAGTACGTCTTCTATCAGTTCATGCCGCTCGTCCGGCAGGGCATGTTGGATGAGGCGGAGGAACTGCTCGGCTGGGCGATCGAGAACGAGATCCAGATCGTTGCCTTCGCCGGAGAACTTGGGACCATAGCTGATGCGGGTCGCCCCCAGCTCGTTCAGGGCATCGCCGAGATCGCCTACAACATGGATGCGGCAACGGACGTGGCGGTAACGATGTCTCTCTCCGTCGCCCATGCGCAGTCGGGCGATCTGGAGATGGCCGAAGCTCTACTCGAAGAGGCAGAACCTCGGGCGCTGCCGCTGATCGTCGCTCCGTTGCGGGTTAACAATCTGCGGGCGGCTGCGGTGGCGCGGGCCCAGTCGGGCGACGTCGAGGGGGCCACTGCCCTCCTCGATTTGGTCGGGGATGAGCCAACGCCCTTCGACGTCATCACCCTTGCCCGAATGGCGGCAGCCTTCACCGCGACGGGCCATAATGACCAAGCCCGGACACTCCTGACGGAAGCGGAGCGTCTCATTCAGGAGGCCGATCAGGATGGGGTCATCGTCGATGGCTCCGCAGAGGTCGCGATCGCCTACGCAAGTGCGGGGCAGATCGGCGACGCGGCCAGGGTGCTGGGCGATGCGGTGGCCCTGATGGAACAAAGGCGCGGCTCGTTGAGCCCAGTCGTGATGGCCTGGCTGGCCAACGGCCATGTGAAGACCTTGATGGCCTTGCCGCGGTGACCGGTCAGCCGATGCGGGTTAAGACGGCTTAATGTAGTACCAGATCACAGCGGCCCATCTCCCGCACGCCAAGGAGCTCGAGGGCTTCTTGTTCGCTGAGACGCTGGTCAATGAAACACTCGTCCGTAGTCGCGCCCGTGGCGGCTTCCTCGCCCACCAGCGCAAGGCCGTCTTCGTCCGCGGCGCCGGGACGGACAAGACGCATTGCAGTATTCTCGCCAGTCTATTCGCATATTAAGAGGCAATCCGCGAATGCTCCGGGTCTGCATCGCAGCCGCCGCCGTCCTGACGATCCCGCAGCCAACGTCGGCCGATCCCGGCACCTACTGCGGCGGTGCCTATGCCGAAGCGGCGATGCTGGTCGACGCTGCGCTTGGCGAATACGGCACGCTCTATTCCGGCGGCAACCATTGGCACCGGGTTGACGATGTCGGGGCGACGCTGGACCTCTACCGTTTCTGGAGAGGCCTTCCCGACATCGGATTGCGGCGGTTCGAGCCGCCCCGTCCGTCGCCTGAGGACGACGCCTTTTCCCATGGTTGGATATGGGAGGCCGGGGTCGAGGACGTGTGGGCGAGGGCAAGATGGGCGCTGTCGCCCGAGGCCCCCGCGAACGCCCCGAGCTACGACGTGGTCTGGGCCGGGTTCGGGTTCGATATCCTGACCTCGCTCGGGCCGACGCCCGACTGGTGGCATCGCGCGGTCGCCTTCACAGAGCTGTCGGACTGGCAGCGCTGGGTGGCCGATGCAGCGGCCTCCGAGCCAGCAATCGACTGGCTGCAGACCGTGCTGGCCGCATCGAACGCCCCTTGGGCGAACCACTGGCATCTCGCGGCCGGCACCCATGAAAGCACGCTCGACGGCCATCGGCGCCTGGCCGAGAGGGCAGCGGCACGCTTCGAGGCCGGCGACGGCATCGAATGGCTGGTGGCGGCAGAGATCAACAGGCTCCCGTCGCAACGGAACGGGTCCCTCGACCACGCGTTCGGCGTGATGCGTCAGGAGATCCCAGATTGCCAAGCCAGCCCACAGGCCTATGCGGCCTATGCCGTCAGCCAGGGGGTCCGGGATCGGCACAGCCCGGTAGAGGCGGCGATCTTCGCCCATCTGCCGCAAACCGTGCGCAGCGCCATCGCGGCCAACCGGCTCTACCGCTTTGCCCTCCAGACCCTCGACGCGCCGTTCGAGGACGCGGAAGCCGGGCTGGCCGAATTCCGGGACCTCGCACCCGATGATCAGCAATGGCTCCAGTCGGTCGACCTCGCCCAACTGTATGCCGCGCCGACGATCGAGAAGGTGCCGCTGTCGGACCACGCCTACGCACGGCGGGCATACAATCTGCTTTCGGCCGACGACATCGCAGCGCTGGCGCAAAGGGACGGCCTGGACCCCTCGCTCGCCCGCGCCGCCTTCGCCCGGCACGTGGCGCTGGAGAACTGGGACCGCGCCGAGGCACTGTTGCCCGCTTTGCAAGCGGCGACACCCGATCGGGCCGAGGCCATCGGCAGGACCTGGGGGCTCAACCTTCCGCGGACCGTGCGGCTCGCCCTGATCGTGCTGGAGACCCCGAACCTGTCGACGGTCATCACCGGCGGCGAGCGCTGGGGCGACGTGGCTCTGCTGTATCATCAGCGCGACATTGCCGGCGTCAGGGACCTGCCCCGCGACTATGCCCATGGCGGCATCTTGCAGCGCGACTTCGAGGTCTGGCTCAGGCTGCCGCAGCGCTGGCGCGCCTTTCGCGGAATGCGCGGCTTCACGATCGGCCGGATCGGGCGCGAAAGCCGTCGCGAGCCCGCAATCGACGACGGTCATGTTCCGGCGCCATCCCTGATCCCGGACGGGCCGTCCGCGCGCGGCGCGAACTTCGCGCGCCTTATCGCCTGGGGTGAGATCGGCAATCTGGCAGGCGATGCCCGGCTGATGCACACCGTGTCCCGCGTGATCATCGCCTGGGCGGACGAGAGCACGGATTCGGTATGGGAACGTATGTTCGGGGTCCATCGCGTGGAAGCAGAAGCGCTTGCCGCGCTGATCCGGCTCTGCAGGTTCAACAGTTGCGGCACGATCGGCGAAGCGCGGGCGCAAAGACGCGCTTTCGCGCTCCTACACACGCGAATGCCGAACACGGTTGCGGCCCGCGAGACGCCGTACTGGTGGGCCAGCCCGCAGGGCGGTTGACGGCGCACTCACTGCCTTTTTCGTCCTCCAGTGCCGATTGTTGCACGACTTGCCTCCGGTTAGACTTCGACCGGCTGGACCTGCGGAGGCGCGCGTGGCCGACGATGCCGAAGACCCGGTAACGCTGGACTCGGATATCGACGAGATCGCCGTTGCCGCCCTGGATGCAGGGCTGGTGAAGTTCATCACCGACTCCGACCTGTCCAAGCGGCTGGTGGCCGACGCGCTGCCCAACCAGCCGGTGAAGCAGGCCTTGGCGCGCTATCTGCTGCGTCTGCTCGCCCCGATCGTCGCCGAGAAGGCGAAGAAGGGCGGCGAGTGGCTGGGCGGCAAGGCGCTGAAGCGGTTGGGCGCGCTGATCGCCAAGATCCCTGGCGTCAGGGGCCTGCTTGAGGCCATCAAGGCAAAGCTGGACACCCTGAAGACCGTCGATGAGGCGCAAGAGCAGTTCAAGGAGATCCTGCTGGGCCGCCGGCCGGTGCACGACCATGAGGATGCTAAAGCCTTGACGCTCGACCTGCAGGCCGACCTCAAGCTGCTGTCCGATCTCGAAGGGCTTTCGGACCAGATCGAGGCATTGCGGGTCGAGATCGCTGATCGGCTGAACCCTCAGCCGGTGCTGACTGTCGATTTCCGCGACCCGAGCCTGGAGGGCGGCCGCTTCCACTACGCGGCCCAGAGGGTGCCCTTCATCGGCCGCGCGCAAGAGCTAGAGCGACTGGGTGACTTCCTCTACCAGCCCATTGCGTTCTGCTGGTGGATCGTCGTCGGCTCAGGCGGCATGGGTAAGAGCCGGCTGGCGCTGGAGCTGATCCTGCGTGAAGCCAATGTCTGGCGCGCCGGCTTCCTGGCTCGCGGCGCAGACCACGACTGGCAGCGCTGGCAGCCGGACCGTCCGACGCTGATCGTGGTCGACTATGCCTATGAGCGGCCGGATGCCCTTCGGCGCATGATCGTAGCGCTCAGACGGCGCACCGATCTGGAGATGCCGGTGCGCGTGCTGGTGCTTGAGCGCGAAGCGGGGGGCCAGTGGTGGGATGATTTCCGCGCCAGCGGTGGTGACGGTCACGCGATCGCCGAAAGCCGCCATAATGAGCCACTGGCCTTGGCGGCGCCCCCATTGGAAGACCAATTCCGCATGATCGCGGAAACGTTCGCCGCCGCGGGAAGGCCGCTACGCGACCGAGCCGATGCAGAGGATATCGGCGGGCAAGTCCATGACCTCGACCCGCAGATCCGGCCCCTGTTCGTCGCCTTTCTGGCTGATGCTATGACACGCCACGGCAGCGATCGCCGTTGGGACCGGACGACCCTTATGGATGACGTGCTGCGGCGTGAGTACGAACGGTGGGACGCCCTGGGCGCTGACAATTCCCACCACGCTCTACTGGCCTTGGCAACATTGTGTCGAACGCTTAAATTAGAAGATGTTTTTAATATAAACAACTTAGTTGGTATCTTTCCACCGTTGCATACCATAGACGAAGCGCTACTCGCGGATATGGCCGGGAAATCGCCATCTGACCACATTTCACCGTTAGAGCCGGACCTGCTCGGCGAGCTCTTCGTCTTGAATACTATCGAGCGGGGATTTCCGAATAGCCGCATCCGCCGAAAATTCTTAGATTTGGCTTGGTCTCTTAGGGCAGTCGAAATCGGGCATACCACGGCATTGATACTTAGTGATTTCGGAGAACATCCTGCAATTCCGCATTTAACTCATAGACCAACACTAAATTCTCTCGGAATTCTCTATACTTGGGCAGCATGGATAATTGACTTTACAAGCCTACTTGGTGGGTCCCGGTATCCGAGGCTAGCGCGCCAGCTCTATGACGCTGTGAGGGATATCTCTCTTGCGCATCCTGACTACGCCGAATTGCGGGTTCGTCAGGCACAATGTGCATTCAACGTCGTGAAATGCTACAGCGATGTTGGCGAAGTACAATTGGCACAGGAGCTTTACGATGAGCTGCGAATATTGGCGTCCACATATCCACTAGAGTATGAAATTCAACTCCAGCAGGCAAAGTGCGTCGTTAATCTAACGGCAGCATATAGTGGGAAGGGCGAACACGAGATCGCACATGACATTCTCTCCGATCTGCAACAGATGACAGAAAAATATCACGACATTCCGAAATTCAGGCGCGCACTTTCTGACGCCATATTCAATTTGATGAAGGCAAATTCAAATACAGGCAATATGAATGCAGCCCAGATGTATTATGATCAATTGCATACACTGACAGACATGCATAAGGACGAAATCAGCCTCTTGCTAAGGGAGTCAGAGGCTGCTGTGAACCTAATATATGCTTATGAGAAGGAAAATGATTCCGAATCCTGCATCAAATTATACAAAAGACTGAAGGCATCATCAGCAATGTTCCCTCGTGAAATTGGATTCAAGCTGCACCAAGCTGGCGGCGCTGTGAATCTAATTACTGCTCTTGGCAAAGAATATGCTGTTGAAGATGCGCGGCACATATCCAACGAACTAAAGGAGATCGCAAAGGCGCATCCAGAAGATGCGAAACTCCAGCATCGATATGCAATGGGCCTCGCCAATCTTATGCTGATGTTTTGCGCTTTAGGTGACATAGCATCCGCTCACATACTTCATGATGAGCTTCAAACGATCGCTGGTAATTATAATTGGCCAACTTCTGATGAAACACATCATTACATTGCAGAGACTTGGTTTCGTGGTTTTGCAAACCTCATCGCCGCGATGCACGATCACGACAAAGAGAAGGCGGAAAAAATCAATCTAGCAGTCCAACTCGATCCGCACTTTGGTCAGATCGTCCTGCATTTCGCAACTGATGCGACCCAGGGAATCTCCGCGGAAGGGCAGAAAGACAAAGCAATCCCTCAGCGGCGCACCGAGCCTTTCTAATTCTACCTGGTTCTACAACGGATGAACTTGGCCTCAGGTAAGCCGGCCTCAGCCACGTTCGGGAATTAAAATCAACTGATCACCCTGCCACGCCCCCACATCCCCGCCGGCCGGAATCTGCCACTCGCTGCCGTTCGGCAACAGCACCGTCTGGGCAATCGCCGTACCGCGGGCGGCCGCCCCGTCCGCCAGGCGGAAATCGCCGTGGGCCGGGTCTCGGAAGCCAGGCCGCGCCTGGCGCCAGCCCTCCACCGGGTAGTGCCAGCGGTGCAGGATGTCGGGCACATGGGGGTGCCAGACGATGTCGCCGACCATGCGGACGTTCAGCTCGGCCCAGGAGATGGTGAAGCGGTCGCGTTCGTCGCAGATCGCGCTCGGCGCCTCCCGCAGGCTGTAGCCGAACAGGGACTTGGGCCAGGTGCAGCCGGCGCCGGCCGGTGCGTCGGGGCCGCAATACTCGATGGCGTTGTTGAAATGCAGCAGGTTGCGGGCACGGTGGCGCTTGGCATAGCCGCTGCGCAGGTACCAGCTGTTGTGGAAGATGTAGTGGCCGAGGCCGGTATCCTCCGGCTCGGCCAGCAGCTTGAAGACGGCGCCGCCGCGGTGGTTGTCGTCGGGCGGCCCCGGCTGTTCGTCGAACCAGCCGGTGTTGCCGAAGATGTAGAACTGGCCGGACCGCCGCAGCTCCAGCGACAGCCATTTGTGCACGTTGTAGAAGCTGTTGTGGTGGATCCACCAGTTATAGCCGCCGTATTCCGGCTCGATCGCGTTGTCGCGGATGTAGCGGAACCGGTTGCGGAAGATGCGGACGTTGTTGTTCAGGTCCGGATCCGGCCGCTCCAGCGACACGTTGTAGAGATGGATGGCGTTGAAGGCGTTCTCGATCACGTTGTCGTGGATCGAGACGTCGCCGGCAATGGCGATGGCGCGGAAGAAGTCGCCGTCATAGGCGCGGGCATCGCTGTCCAGCACCGGATGGGCGCGATGCACCCGCTCCCACCCCAACTCGCGCCAGAGCCGGCGGTCGGGCGATGGGTCCTGCACCCAGGTGCAGTGGCCGATGTCGAGACCCGCCGTGCTGCGGCCCGAGGCATGGATGGCGAAGCTGCCGCCGACGATGTCGTGGCCCGTGAGCGCCACGTTGCGGCTGCTGAGGATGGCGATGGCCGTGGGCCAGCAGCCGCGGAAGGTCAGGTTCTCCAGCCGCAACCAGTCGCAGTCGATGATGCGCACGAAGCCTTGGTCAGCGATCGGGTAGACGCCGGGATAGGCGCCGTCTTCCACAAGATCGCGCGACAGCTCGACGGCGATGGGGTTGAAGCTCTCGAAGCTTTGGCCGCCGTCCAGCACCACGCCCGGCTGGCCGCGCAGGACCACGGGCGCGTCCGCCCGGCCGCGAATGCGTTTCAGCAGGAGAGGCCGGGTATAGACGCCGGGGTCGAGCAGAAGGATGTCGCCCGGCCCTGCCGCGGCAACCGCTTCTGTGATTGACGACGGATCGACGCGGATCTCGAGCGCCACGGTCCCTCTCTTCCAACCCCCAGCTTTTGAGATTCGGATGCACCCGCGCCGTTGCAACCCCCCAGCCCCACCGCGGCCCTTGATGACGGCGTTGGGTGGGCGCAGCCTGCTTGGCTGGCGAGGAAGAACGGCGCCCGACCATGCAGAGCGGACGAGAGGCAGCAGAGATCGAGGCCGTCGCCGATTGGCTGACGCAACAGGCGCTGATCGGCGCGGCGATGGAAGAGATCTTCGAAGGCACCTGCGAGCGGCTATGCGCGGCGGGACTGCCGTTGTGGCGCGCCCATGTGGCCTTGCCGGTGCTGCATCCGCTGTTCCGCGGCGCCGGCGCCACCTGGTATCGCGGCCGGGGCGCGGCGCTGGAGCACTATGTCAGCCCGCATATGGGGCCCGAGGTGTCCGACCAGTTCCAGCGCAGCCCGCATTACGCGATGATCCGCGATGGCGTTCCCCAGCTGCGGCGCCGGCTGGCCGGCGCGGATGTCACACTGGACTACACGCTGTTGGAAGACCTGCAGGCGGCGGGCGGCACCGATTATTCGGCCTTCCTGATCGCCTATTCCGCCGACATGGTGGACGGCATCGCCGGGTCCTGGGCCACGGATGCCGCCGGCGGCTTCAGCGATCGACAGCTTCAGGCCTTACAGCATATCGAGCAGCACCTGGCGCTTGCCTTCAAATCCACGATCAAAGAGGTGATCGCGCGCAATGTGATGACGGCCTATCTCGGGCCGGATGCCGGGGCGCGGGTGCTGAGCGGCGAGATCCGGCGCGGCAGCGGCGAAGTCATAGAGGCCGCCATCTGGTATTGCGATCTGCGGGACTCCACCCATCTGGCCGAAACGTTGACGACGGCCGACTTCCTGGCCCTCTTGAACCGCTATTTCGAATGCACAGCCGGTGCCGTGCTGGCAGCCGGCGGCAATGTCTTGAGCTTCATCGGCGATGCCGTGCTGGCGATCTTCCCCCTGCAAGGCGCCGATGCCTGCGCCCGCGCCTTGGCGGCTGCGGCCGACGCCGCGGGCCGCACGCGCGACCTCAACGCAGAACGGGCCGAGACGGGGCTGGCGCCGCTGGCTTACGGCCTCGGCCTGCATGCGGGCCGCGTCATGTACGGCAATATCGGGGTACCGGACAGGCTGGAATTCACGGTCATCGGCAGCGCGATCAACGAGGTGGCGCGCCTGGAAGACCTAACGAAGACTCTCCACCGGCCCGTTCTGGCCAGCGGCAACTTCGTCAGCCACCATGGGCGTCCCGGTTGGATCCCGCTCGGCGAACACCAACTGCGCGGCGTCGGTGCGCCGGTTGAAGTGTTTGCCCCGCCGCCTGCCGGCTCCTGACAAAACGCTGTCAGGAGGGCTGTGCCAGGATGAGCCCATCGCACCCCTTCGCGGAGTAACCGACGATGAGCTTCACGCCCGAGCATTTCACCGTCTGGGCCGAGATCCCCGTGACCGACCTGGACAAGGCGATGGCCTTCTACGCCACCGTCTTCAAGACCGAACTGAAGAAAGAGACGAACGGGCCCAACCCCATGGCCATGTTCGCGACGGCCAACGGATCCGGCTGCGCCGGCCATCTCTATCCCGGAAAGCCGGCGACCGATGGCGATGGCCCGACAGTGCACTTGGCCTGCCCCGACGCGCTGGAAGATGCGCTGAAACGTGTCACGGAAGCCGGCGGTTCGGTTCTGTCCGATCCGATCGAGATTCCGGCCGGCCGCTTCGCCTATATTCTTGATCCCGACGGCAACTCCATCGGCGTCTTCGCGCCCTGAGGCCGACCGCATGCGACGTGCCGACCGCCTGTTCCAGATCGTGCAGTATCTGCGGGGCGGTCGGCTCGTCACCGCGGCGGCTCTGGCCGAACGGCTGGAGGTGTCGGAACGCACCATCTACCGCGATGTCGCCGACCTGCAGGCCAGCGGCGTGCCGATCGATGGCGAGGCGGGCGTCGGCTATGTGATGCGCGCCGGCTATGACCTGCCGCCCCTGATGTTCTCGCGCGACGAGATCGTGGCCCTGGTGGCCGGCGCCCGGCTGATCCGCGCCTGGGGCGGGGCGGCCATGGCGCGCGCAGCGGAAGAGGCGCTGATCAAGATCGCGGCCGTTCTGCCCGAGGCTGGCCGGCAGCGGGCCGGCGAGATCGAAATCCACGCGATGGCGCCGGGGCTGTCGCCGGACGTCCGCGCCCGCATCGATGAGATCGAACAGGCGGTGGAGGACCGGCGGCGGCTCTCTCTGGCATATGTCGACGCGGAAGCCCGGCCGACCGAACGCACGGTCCGGCCCCTCGGCCTCTGGTTCTGGGGCAAGGTGTGGACGCTGGTCGCCTGGTGCGAACTGCGCAACGATTTCCGCATGTTCCGCCTGGACCGGATCAGCGGCATGGACAGCGACGGCGAGACCTTCCGCCCGGAGCGTGGCAAGACTCTGGCCGATTTCTATCGCGCGATGGAGATGTGCTCTGAGGACGTGCGGGAGAGTGGAGCGTAGCTGACGGAGTGACGCGCGCGCATTCTCACGGTCATGCGAAGACGCAGGGTCCGTGCTCCCGCAACGCTGCCACAATTCTGCGTCCGCGCCACGATGCTGCCATGCCGCTGAATAGCCTGGTGCGGCACACTCGTGCAGCGTGATCGGTCCGCGACGCCCGGTGCCGCGCGGACAGCACGCGAAGACAACGAAACAACAGTTGGGGATCATGATGACTCTACGACGATCAGCCATCGCCGGCGCGGCATTCCTGGCGACAACGGTCTTGTCGGCGACCGGCCCGGCGACCGCTCAGGACAGTGTCTTCATTGGCGCTTACGGTGCGTCGGAGCCCAGCCTGGTTGCAGAGTACATCGCGCTTGCGCTGTCCAGCGAGCAGGTGGACCCCGAGACCTACCGGCTGTTGAGCGGCGTCGTCCTGGCCGGCGAATGGGGCACTTGGCACGCCGTCATGGACATGGCTCAAGAGGAAAGCGACGGGCAGTGGATCGTGACCCTGCAGGTAGGGGTCGACGACCTGCAGGATGACGACAGCGGTTGGGGCGAGGTCTGGCTGGTCACCTTGACCCTCTCGGGCATGGACGATGCTGGAAATCAGCAGCTGTTGAGCACCGCCGCCACGCCGATCGCGGGATAAGGCCGCATCCGCGGCGCACTCTCGCCGCCCTCTGACCAAAGGAAGCCCCGTGCGCCCGCACGGGGCTTCTGTTTGACCGTGCCAGACCGCAGCACCTGAGATCCACGATCAGGGTCTGGGACACCTCAGAGCACAGACCGGCCAAGAAGATAGAGGCCAAGCGCAAGCAGTCCGAACAGGAACCACCGCCGGAACGTCGCAGGATCGAGCTTCCGGCGTAGACGCTGCCCGGCCCACTGCCCCCCGCAGACGGATGCAACCGCGACCAGGACGGACGGCCCTAACGACCATGAGAACGCACCGACCGACGCTAGGTTCACGGTCAGCGCGACGGTCGAGACCGTGAACGACAGGCCCATGGCCTGGACCAGTTCGTCCTTCTCAAGACCCACGGCCTGGAAATAGGGCACCACGGGGATGGCCGAAACGCCCGTGGCGGCCGTGATCAGCCCCGTGGTGCCGCCGGCAACTGGCCCGAGCCACCGCTGCCATGCCGCGGCGATCATGCGCTGTACGGACAGAAGGCTGTTGAGCGCATAGACAGCAAGAATGGCACCGAGAATGGCGGTGCCGATCCGCGCATTTTCCTCCGTCAGCCAGCCGGCGCCGATCAACGTTGCCACGACGGCGCACGCCAGCAGTGGCCAGAACCGCCGGAGAAGTTGAGGGAGATAGGGTCCCACCAGCATCTGCCAGGCGTTCGTCAGAAAGGCCGGGAGGACCAGCAGGGCCGCCGCTTCCACTGGCGCCATGACGATGGCGAGCAACCCCATGGCGATCGGCGGAAGCCCGAGTCCGATAGCCCCCTTGACCGTGCCGGCGAGACCGAAAACGCAGGCCACAAAGACGATGGTGAGGTCCATCCCAGTCGATCAGCCGACGGGCGGCCCCTTCAGTTCGATCGTGTTGCCGTCGGGATCGTCGATGTAGAGCGACGGGCCGGAGCCTTCCGCGCCATAGCGGGAGACCACGTCTCCGGCTTCGATTCCATGCCGGGTGAGATGGGCGCGCAGCGACGGTTCGTCGAACGGTTCGATGCGGACGGCCAGATGATCCATGTTGCGGCCGCCGATGGCGGCGCCGGATTCTGTGGGCAGCAGATCGATCAGCGAGGCGCCTGCGCGCAGTTGCATGAGGCCGATCGACTCGGCCTGGCGCTCGGTCACGCAGCCCAGCACATCGGTGTAGAAACGAATCGCGCGGTCCATGTCCGTCACGTAGACGACGACGTGGTCGAGCTGCTGGATCTTGAAGGACATTCCCGGAGATCCCTCACCTGTCGTAGGTCGGGTCAAGCAGTAGCGCGACCCGACAATCGGCCCATCCAATCATTCACGTCGGGTCGCGCTTCGCTTGACCCGACCTACGCGACCTAGCCCGTCCGGTAGAGATAGTACCGATCCGGCGGCACGCCTTTGGGCTCCGGCAGGCGCGCCCAGCCGGGCTGAAGCGGCATCTCCTGGTCGCACATGACGACCGCGCCGGGCAGCAGCATGGGCGCCAGCATCACCGCCAGCCCCGCCGCCAGGGCGCGGTTGCGCGCCTCGTCGCCGGTGCCGAGGTCGCTGTGCACCAGGATGGTGGAGCGGCCGAGCCGGCCTGCGGCCGAGGGCAGGGTCTCGCCGATATCGCCGAGGAACAGTCGGTCGTCGGGCGGGATGCAGGCGGGATGGGCCTTGATCTGCCGATCGAACACGTAGATGTCGCGGCCAGGCATGCGTTCGCGCAGGTGGTCGTAGGTGCGGCCGTTGCCCAGGCCCAGCTCCAGCACGCAGCCGGGCCGCCCCTCGACCTCGGCCACGGCCCAGTCGATGCACGCGCGCTGCGCCTGCAGGCGGCGGATGACGCTGTCGAGCCGGCTCATAATCGCGCCTTCGCGGTGTCGGGGTTCAGAATTCCGTCTCCAGCACCATGTCGGGAGGCGGATGGCCGTCGACGAAGGCGCGGATGTTGACGATCACCTTCTGGCCCATGTCGATGCGGCCCTCGATCGTGGCCGAGCCCATATGCGGCAACAGCACAACATTGGGCAGCTTCATCAGCTTGGGATTAATCGCCGGCTCATGCTCAAACACATCCAGGCCGGCGCCGGCGATCTCGCCGCGCTCCAGCAGACGGGCCAGGATCGCTTCGTCCACCACCTCGCCGCGTGAGGTGTTGACCAGGATCGCCTCGCGCCGGATCAGAGCCAGACGCCGCGCCGAAAGGAGATGGAACGTCGCCGGCGTATGCGGGCAATTGATGGAGATGACATCCATGCGCGACAGCATCTGGTCCAGGCTGTCCCAATAGGTCGCCTCCAGCTCCGCCTCCAGCTCCTCGGTCGCGCGGCGCCGGTTGTGGTAGTGGATGGACAGGCCGAAGCCGCGGGCCCGGCGCGCCACGGCGCTGCCAATCCGCCCCATGCCGATGATGCCCAGGCGCTTGCCGGTCAACCGGTGACCCAGCATGGAGGTCGGGCTCCACCCCGTCCATTTGCCGGACCGCACCAGCTTCTCGCCCTCCACCAGACGGCGGCCGACCGCCAGGATCAGCGCCATGGTCATGTCGGCAGTGTCTTCAGTCAGCACACCGGGTGTGTTGGTTACCACCAGGCCGTGCTTGCGCGCCGCATTGATGTCGATGTGGTCGACGCCCGTGCCGAAGCTGGCGATCAGGCGGCAGCGCCCCGCCTTGGCGATGTGCGCAACCACATCGGCATCCAGCCTGTCGGTCACCGTTGGCACCAGCACGTCGGCCGTCTCGCCGGCTTCGATCAGGGCCGCCTTGTCCATCGCCTCGTCGGTGAGATTGAGCCGCGTATCGAACAGCTCCATCATCCGGGTCTCGATGACATCCGGCAGCTTGCGGGTGACGACAACGAGCGGCCGTTTCCGGTCGGTCATGGGTCCGGGCTCCGACGGGATCGCGGACATCGCGATCGCGGGGACAAGAGTTTGGCATTACCAAGCGGCCGGCGCGATTGTCCAGTCTCTCCGATCTGTGCCCCTCCCCAGACAATAAGAACACTTGACCATCGAGGCCGCTTGCCGATATTCACGGTTTCGTTGTACGAATCAATCGGTTACAGACCGTTCTTGCGCTGGAGATGGAACCATGACGGCGCGCACCACCCGCCAATCCATGCGACCTGGTCCGGCGCCCCGTCGTGCACGACGCTGCCGGGCCCGCGCACCGTGGACGGTCTTGGCTGCACTGGCGGTCGTGATCGCCTCAACCGCGACCACGCAAGCCGAAAGCGGACTGCCAATTCCCCGCTTCGTAACGGTCGGCGCTTCGGAGGCCAATCTGCGCACCGGTCCCGGCGGGCGGTACCCCATAGAATGGGTCCTCGTGCGCAGGTACATGCCGGTGGAGGTTGTTGGCGAGTTCGACACCTGGCGGCGGGTGCGCGACTGGGAAGGCGTTGAAGGCTGGGTGCATCAGTCGCTGCTGTCGGGCCGGCGCGGGCTAGTGGTGATCGGCGATGCCGTCCAGGCGCTACGCACCGAGCCCGCCGATACCGCCGCCATGGTCGCGCGGGTGGAGCCGGGCGTGATCGGCCGGCTCTTGGCCTGCCCCGGACCGGGCCGGCCGCGGCATGGCTGGTGCTATTGCGACATCGGCGGCCACCGCGGCTGGCTGCCACGCCAGGTGGTCTGGGGTCTCTACACCAACGAAGAGATCGACTGACCGCCCTCGGCGCCGCAGGCGGGACGCATTGTCTGCGTCCCATCGCCGGAACCATCCTATCAGGCTGATGGATGGCAGGCTTGCTACGGCAGAATGTTAGACTTGCGACGAATGTGATGACGCATCACGATCGGGCGGCAAGTCAGATAACTCGCCACAATGACAACCGGGAGGATCGCGATGGGTTTCTTCAAAGGTCTGATGAATTTCGTCAGCGGCGGCGGTGCCGAGGTGGGGCTGGAAGTCGGCGACGCGGTGCGCGGGCAGCCGATGCCCGTGAAGGTGACCGCCACGATCGCCGACAGCGATGTCGAGGTGCGCAAAGTCTATGTCCGCCTACGCGCGACGGAGGAGATCGACGTGCCCGACGTCGCCGTGGTCGACGAGAGCGGTGCCGACAAGGGCAAGACCAGACGGGGCCTTGAGCGGCGCGAACAGACCCACGACCAGGAGATCCAGGTGGCAAGCGCGCAGACGCTGAAGGCCGGCGAGAGCTATACGTTCGAGGCTGAGGTGCCGGTCCCGCAGGGTGTGCCGCCCAGCTTTCACGGGCGGTACTGCCGCCATCAATGGCGCATCACAGCCGGCCTGGATAAGCCCGGCAATGACCCCGACAGCGGGTGGACCGTAATCGAAGTGCGATAGAGCCCGGTCCGGCGGCCGCTCAGAACGGCAGCTTCATCCCCGGCGGCAGCTTCAGGCCGCCCATCATCTCTTCGGTCTGTTCGCGCACGGTCTGCTCAACCTTGGTGCGGGCATCGTTGCAGGCCGCGGCGATCAGGTCTTCCAGCACTTCGGCGTCGTCGGGATCGACCAGTCCACGGTCGATCTTGACGCGCTTGACCTCGTGCTTGCCGCTCATGGTCACCAGCACCATGCCACCGCCCGATTGGCCGGTGACCTCGATCTCCGCCAGCTTTTCCTGCATCTCCGCCGCCTTGGCCTGGATCTGCTGGGCTTGCTTCATCATGTTCGCCAGGTTCTTCATGGTCTCTACCCGCTCTCCGGTTCGTCCTCGTCGATCGGCGGTGCGTCCGCCGCGCTATCCTCATCATTGCGCAGATCGTGCACGGCCGTGATCGTCGCTCCGGGAAAGGCCTCCAGAACGGCGCGGACCACGGGATGCCCGGCCGCCTGGTCCTTCGCGGCGACTTCGTCCGCCCGCGCGCGTTCCCGCAACGTCGGTTCGCCCGGGGCGCCGGACACGCTCACAATCCACCGCTGACCGGTCCAGGCCTGCAGCCGTTTCATCACGTCGGACGGCAGGCTGGAGGGTACGCCCTCGCGCATGCGGATCTCCAGCCGCCCCGGCTCATAGCGCACGGGATGCACGCCAGCGCAAAGATGGGCGTGCAGCAGGGTCTCGTCATGTTCCGCGAACAGCGCCACCAGCGCCTCGAAGCTCTGCGGCGCGACCGCCCGCTCCGGTGCGGGCGATGGCGCCGCCGGTCCGGGCGCCGGTGCGGTGACCGGCACGGCGGCCGGTGCAGCCGATGCGGTGCGTGGGGTCAAGGCAGCGGACGGCCCCGGCGATGAGGCCTGCTTCGCCCCACCGGTTCCCGCAGCCGTCGTGTATCCGCCGCCTTCCAGCTTTCGCACCACCTCGCCCGGCGTGGGCAGGCCGGCCGCATGCACCAGCCGGATCACCACCATCTCCAAGGCCGTGGCCGGCGCCGGGGCCGTCTGCACCTCGCCCACACCCTTCAGCAGCATCTGCCATGCCCGCTGCAACACCGGCATCGACAACTCGCCGGTCAGCTTTTCGGCGCGCGCGCGTTCTTCCGCCGGAACGGATTTGTCCTCAAGCGTCTGCGGCACCAGCTTGGCACGGGTGACGTGATGGGTGATCTCCAACAGATCGTGCAGCACTACCAGCGGGTCGGCGCCGGCCTGGTGCAGATCGGCGAGCACCTCCAGGGCCGCGACTGCATTGCCGGCCATCGCGTGGTCGAAGATGTCGACCACGCGGCTGCGATCGGCCAGGCCCAGCATGTCGCGCACCTGTGCCGCCGTCACCGCGCCGTCGCCGAGCGCGATCGCCTGGTCCAGAAGGCTCAGTCCGTCCCGGACCGAGCCGTCGGCGGCACGGGCGATCATGGCTACTGCTTCTGGCTCTGCCGTTACCTTCTCGCGCGCGGCGATGCCGTGGAAATGCGCCTCCAGCACCTCTTGATCCACACGACGGAGGTCGAAGCGCTGGCAGCGGGACAGCACGGTCACCGGCACCTTGCGGATCTCGGTGGTGGCGAAGATGAACTTCACATGCGGCGGCGGCTCTTCCAGCGTCTTCAACAGGCCGTTGAAGGCCGCCTGAGACAGCATGTGCACTTCGTCGATGATGTAGATTTTGGTGCGCGCCTGGACCGGCGCGTAGCGCACGCTTTCAATGATCTCGCGGATATCGCCGATGCCGGTGCGCGAAGCGGCGTCCATCTCGAGCACGTCGACATGCCGATCGCCGGCGATCGACCGGCAGTTGTCGCAGACACCGCAAGGCTCCGGCGTCGGTCCGCCGGTGCCGTCCGGGCCGACACAGTTCAGCGCGCGGGCGAGGATACGCGCGGTCGTGGTTTTGCCGACGCCGCGCACGCCGGTGAGGATGAAGGCGTGGGCCAGACGACCGCTGGCGATCGCGTTGGTCAGCGTGCGCACCAGCGCCTCTTGGCCGATCAACTCACCAAAGGTGGTCGGTCGGTAGGTACGCGCCAGCACACGGTAGCCGTCGGCGTCAGGCGGCGGCTCGGGTTGGGGGTCGGGGTTGCCCAGCAAGTCTGTCATGGCGATTGCCGGCGATGATAGGCGAGCACGGCCGGCGCCACAAACCCCTGGCCCGACCTCTCGCCACGATTGCCCCCCATCCCCATGTCATCGTAACGCTGACGGCTGCACTTCCCGACGGAGGCGACGACAAACCCATGGAGCCGAGACGCCCCGCCACTGACCGACGGCCCGTATTGGCCCGATGGCTGGCGAGCCTTGTGACCCTGGCCGTGCTCGCAGGCACGGGCAGCGCGCCTGCGCAGCCGATGACGGCCGAAGGTCTGGCGACCTTCATTGAGACCTACTACCAGGATCCGCGGCCGGGCGAGGCCGTGGAGCGGCTGGTGGCGCTGGATGTCAGCGCCTTCGTGGAGGCGGAGCGCGAATCGGCCGAGACCCAGGGGATGGCGATCCTCACGACCTTCTTCGCCCATGTCCTGCATCAGGGCCCCGAACTGGTGGAACCCTTGGCCGCCCGGCTCGTGGCCGGCGGCCGCCACGCCAACGCGTTGGTGGGCGGACTGGCCATCGCCACTGCGGCGGCGCCCACCTCCGACGCAGGCCTGGGGGCTATCGAAGCCTCGGGGCTGCTGGCGCCGGACGCCCTGGCCGCAGTGCGCAATGCCGTTCCCTACCCGTTTCCCAACCTGCGCGCGACCAGCCACTTCGATATTGACCTTCTTTGGGTTTCGTTCTTCGCGACCGGTGACGAGCGGTACATCACCGAGGTCGCCGAGTCCTTGACCTACTGGGAAGACAATCCGGAACTGCGGCTACCGCGTGAGTTTCCGGCGCTGACGCTGGAGTCGCAACAGCGCGCCCTGATCGAGGTGACAATGGCGGTGATCGCGCATGAGACGCTCACATCGAATGCTCGGCGGCATCCTGCCGTGTTCTCGGCCCTGGTACGCCTGTCGCAGACACGATCGGACAAGGTTGGGACCATCGCCGGCTCCATCGTCGCACTGATCCAGGCCGGTGGTTAGCGCGGCCGGTCCGGTTTTGGATCAAACCTCGGCCAGCGGGCATAGGCGAAAAGCCACAGGCCGATCAGACCGAGATAGGGCACCAGCAGCAGGAACACCCAGATCGGACTGATCCGCGCCTTCACCAGCACAATCGAGCCGAAGGCCATCGTCGCCACGATCTGGAGGCCCATGATCAGGTGGAAGAGCCACGGCTCCAGGCCCGAGAGCAATGCCATTGGCCCGTCATCCCCTGTCCGCAGCGGCGGGCCAGCGTGAGAGGGCCAGCAAGCCGAGCACCGCCACCATTCCGACCAGCGGGATCAGAACGACGAGGGAGAGATAAGGCCGCAAACCGGCGCGCGTATAGGCGCGCCAGAACGGCCACACCGCCAGAACCTGAAACAGGTAGACTATCGCGTCCGGCGACGCGACAAGCGCCTTCAACGTCTCAATCATACAGCCGATCGTCCGTTCCGGGCCTGCCGTTACCCTGTAGCGGCCTGCCGAGCCGCCGCCTGCCGGCGCGCTGCCGCCGCCGCGCTGCCCTGGCGCTGACTTGCAGATTTGAGCTGGCCGCAGGCGGCCAGGATGTCGCGGCCGCGCGGTGTGCGTACCGGGCTCGCATACCCCGCATCGAGCACGATCTTCGAGAACCGGTCGATCGCCTCGGCCGTTGAGCATTCGTACGCCGAACCCGGCCACGGATTGAAGGGGATCAGGTTGATCTTGGCCGGAATGCCGCGGATCAGCCGCACCAGCGCACGGGCATCAGCCGGGCTGTCGTTGACGTCGCGCAGCATCACGTATTCGAAGGTGATGCGCCGCGCGTTGTTGAGGCCGGGATAGTCGCGGCAGGCGCCGATCAGTTCGGCGATCGGGTACTTGCGGTTCAGCGGCACCAGTTCGTCCCGTAGCGCATCGGTGACGGCATGCAGGCTGACGGCGAGATTGACGCCCAGTTCTTCCCCGCAGCGGCGCATCATGGGCACCACGCCGGCCGTAGACAGCGTGATGCGCCGGCGCGAGATGCTGATGCCCTCGCCATCCATGACGATCTTCAGCGCCTTGGCAACATGGTCGAAGTTATAGAGCGGCTCGCCCATCCCCATCATGACGATGTTGGAGATGCGGCGGTCGCCATCCGGCGTGTGCCAGTCGTCAAGCGCATCACGGGCCAGCATGACTTGGCCGACGATCTCCGACGCTTGCAGGTTGCGCACCAGCCGCTGGGTTCCGGTATGGCAGAAACGGCAGGTCAGAGTGCAGCCCACTTGGCTGGACACGCACAGCGTCCCGCGATCTTCCTCCGGAATGTGGACCGTTTCGACCTCATGGTTGTCGGTCAGGCGAATCAGCCATTTGCGCGTGCCGTCGGCACTGGCCTGCCCCCGCGCGACTCCGGGGCGACCGATGGCGAAATGCTCCGCCAGGCGGACCCGCAAGGCTTTGGCCATGTCGGTCATGGCGGCGAAATCTGTCACGCCGCGGCCGTAGATCCAACGCCACAACTGCCGCGCCCGGAATGCCGGCTCGCCCAATGCGGCGACGGCTTCCGCCAGTTCGTCGCGGCTGAGCCCGACGAGTTCGCGCGGCCCCTGCCCATCCTGAGGTGGCAGCGGTTCGAAGACGTGGCTGTGGCTGAGTACGCTCATCGCTCCACGATATGGGGTTTGGCGGCCATGCCGACCAGTCGGCCCGGCTGACGGCTAAGCCCCGCAGAGTTCGTTGATCTGGTTCCGGGCAGCGGTAAAGCCGAGCAGACTGTAAGTGTCCGTCGTGCGGGTGCCGCGATTGGAGGTGGCACGGACCACCATGGTGGTGCCGGAGATCATCGCCTGGACCATGCGCCTGTCGTCGTCGGCGTCGTAGGCCCAGGCCGTATCGTTGTTGGTGAACAGCCGGAACTGCTGGCTGCCGATCGTGACCTCGACCTCGCTGTCAGGCTGATAGGTGTAGCCGGTGATGAAGCTGACCACGTCGCGCGAATTCTCAGCGGGCCGATGCGTGATCAGAAGAAAGATGTCCCCCCGGCTGGTGTAGTTGCCTTCGTCCCGCGTCGGACGGCTGGCGATGTAACACACGCGGCTTCCGTTCTCGATGAAGCTGAACGCGTGCCAGTCCCTATGGGTTCCCAGATACTCGAGTTCGTCCTGCGCCAAACTTGGCCGCGTGCCGGACACTGCGACAAGCGCGGCCAACGCCACGCCGAAAATGCTGAAAAGACCGCGTCTGAGCATTACCGTCGCCATCACCCCGTCCCATGCCTTCGTGGTTGACTGCCTTGGTTCATTGCCGATCAAGGACCGACCTGCGGCGGCCGCCGCAAAGCCCGTCGTCGGCGGATCGGACTTTTGGCGGCTTATTGGTCAATTTTGCGGCATCTCCGTGTGATCCGCCGCCGTGATTGCTCCGTACCAAATGACATGCGCCAGGTCGAGCCCCCCGCAGCCGGTATCGGCATCCCACGATCAAGCCGCCCATCACGGGTTGTGGCCATGATGCTTATGCCGTTCAATGGACGCATGACCGAGCAAGATCAATCGGTTCCGACCACCAACGGCAGCGAACCGCCGCTGACAGATCTGTTGACGGCGGTCGCGACGTCGCGCGATCGGACCGCATTCTCCGCTCTGTTTGCGTATTTCGCACCGCGCATCAAGGCGTATCTGCTGCGCACAGGTTGCGAAGCCGGGGCGGCGGAAGAAATCGCGCAAGAGGTGATGATCACCGTGTGGCGCCGGGCAGAGACGTTCGATGCGTCGCAGGCCAGCGCCAGCACCTGGGTCTTCACCATCGCGCGTAACAAACGCATCGACGCATTCCGCCGCAATCGGCGACCCGAGTACGACCCGGACGATCCGGCGCTGGTGCCGGCTGAGTCCATATCGGCTGATAACCGCATCGAAGTCGATCAGGCGGCGAAACGTCTCAGGGCTGCGATGAACGACTTGCCGCCGGAACAGCGCGAGTTACTTCGGATGGCCTACTTCGACGACCAACCGCACAGTGCCATCGCAGAAGCGAGCAATTTACCCCTCGGAACCGTCAAGTCGCGAATTCGTTTGGCATTGACGAAACTGAGAAAGGGCTTGAAGGAAGAAGAAGAATGACACGCAAGATGCCAAATGGGATTGCCTCCCTGCCAGCCCATCGCGTGCCGACTCATCATTTGAGTGAAGAGTTGTTGCTGGACTATGCCGCCGGATCTTGCGGTGAAGCGGAAGCGCTGATCATTGCCACGCATCTGGCGTTGTGCCCGGATTGCCGCGCCGTGGTTGAGGCTTGTGATGCGGTCGGCGGTGCCTTGCTGGACGAGATTGCGCCAACGGCAGTGGGTGCAGGCAGTCTCGAGGCCGTGCTGGCACGCTTGGATGACGTGACGTCTGCGGTTGAAACGAGCCCCTTTGTGGCGCCGCGCGGGCACGAAGACATCGTAGTGCCGGAGCCATTGCGCAGCTATCTGGCGACTGACCTGAAAGATGTCGCGTGGAAGCCCGTGATGCGCGGCCTGGATGAGGCGGCTGTGCCGATCTGCACCAGCCCGGCAAAAAGCCGGCTTATGCGCATCGGTGCGGGTGTCGCTGTGCCGCGGCATACCCATCATGGGAGCGAGATGACGCTGGTCCTGTCCGGCGGTTTCAGTGACAACCGCGGCCATTTCGTGCGGGGCGACATTGCCGTGTCGGACCCGGAAGTGGAACATCGCCCTGTCGCCGACGCGGATGAAGACTGCATCTGCTTCGTGGTGACCGACGCACCGCTGAAGTTGACAGGTCCGATCGGGCGCCTGCTCAACCCGTTCGTCCGATTCTAGGCTGCAGTCGGCAGTTCGCCCCCACGACGGCGCATCCCCGGACAAGGTTGCGTAACGCTGGCTGCGCTCGGTGCTATGTCTGTGACGGCGTCTCCGGTTCCGCCCCGTTCTTCGGGGCGGCCGGCATGCCGATGGCATGGAAGCCGCTGTCCACATGGTGGATCTCGCCGGTGACCCCGCCGGCGAGATCGCTCAACAGATAGAGGCCAGCGCCCCCCACTTCCTCATGCAGGATGGTGCGGCGCAGCGGTGCGTGCATCTGGTTGAACTTGAAGACATAACGGGCATCGGCAATCGCACTGCCCGCCAGAGTACGCATGGGTCCGGCGGAAATGGCGTTGACGCGGATACCGTTGGGGCCGAGGTCGGCCGCCAGATACCGCACACTGGCCTCCAGCGCCGCCTTGGCCACGCCCATGACGTTGTAGTTGGGCATGACGCGCTCGGCCCCGATATAGGTCAGCGTCAGCAGGCTGCCGCCATTGGGCATCAGCGGCACGGCCCGCTGCGCCAACGCCGTGAAGGAATAGCAGGAGATCCGCATCGTCCTGAGGAAGTTCTCTTCCGTCGTATCGAGATAGCGGCCCTTGAGCTCTTCCTTGTCGGAATAGGCAATGGCGTGGACCAGAAAATCCAGGCTGCCCCAGTCCGCAGCCAAGCGCTCGAAGACCGCGTCCATGGCCGCTTCGTCTTCGACATCGCAAGGTAGTACGGCGTCAGCGCCCACCGTCTCGGCCAGCGGCTCCACCCGTTTCAGGATGGCGTCGCCCTGATAGGTGAAGGCCAGTTCGGCCCCCTCTTCATAGAGCCGCCGCGCGATCGCCCAGGCGATGGAGTGGCTGTTAGCCACCCCCATGACCAAGCCACGCCGGCCCTGCATCAACGAGCCGGTGCGAGGTGCGATTTCGGTGGCCACGAGGGGCTCGCTCACCGCTTTCTTAAGCGGCATAACGCTTGAAGGCCAAGCACGCGTTTGTGCCCCCGAAGCCGAAGCTGTTGGACATCACGCAGTTCAGTCCGGCGTTGTCCTTTCGTTCATAGACGATCGGCAGTCCCTCGCAGGCCGGGTCGGGCTCATCGATATTGGCCGATGCCGAGACGAAGTCGTTCTGCAGCATCAGGATGGAATAGATCGCCTCCTGCACGCCGGTCGCGCCCAGCGAATGGCCCGTCAGCGACTTCGTCGAACTGATCATCGGAATCCGCTCGCCGAAGGCCTGCCGGATCGCGTCAAGTTCCACCGGATCGCCCGCCGGTGTCGAGGTGCCATGGGCATTGATGTAGTCGATCGGGCAGTCCAGCCCATCCATGGCCATCTTCATGCAGCGCACCGCCCCTTCGCCGGACGGCTGCACCATGTCATGGCCGTCGGAATTCGCCCCGTATCCGACAAGCTCGGCATAGATCTTGGCGCCGCGGGCGCGGGCATGCTCCAACTCTTCCAGCACGACGACACCGCCGCCGCCGGCGATCACAAACCCGTCGCGTGCCTTGTCGAATGGGCGCGAAGCCTTGTCGGGCTGGTCGTTGTACTTGCTGGACAGGGCGCCCATGGCGTCAAACAGCACCGACAGGGTCCAATCCAGCTCCTCGCCGCCACCGGCGAAAACGATGTCCTGCTTGCCCCACTGGATCAGCTCCGCCCCGTTTCCGATACAATGTGCGGAGGTGGAGCAGGCCGAGCTGATGGAATAGTTGATGCCGCGAATCTTGAAATGCGTAGACAGAACGGCGGAGTTGGTGCTGCTCATCGCGCGCGGGACCATGTAGGGGCCAACGCGTTTCGGTCCCTTCTCCCGCGCGATGTCCGCGGCGGCGACAAGGTTGCGGGTCGACGGCCCGCCCGAGCCCATCACCAGGCCCGTGCGCTCGTCGCTGATCTCATGCGGCTCGAGCCCGGAATCGGCGAGCGCCTGCTCCATCGCCAGGAAGTTGTAGGCCACGCCGTCGCCCATGAAACGCCGGACCTTGCGATCGATCGCCCCTTCCAGATCGACCTTGATGTCGCCGTGGATCTGGCTGCGGAAGCCGAGGTCCTTATAGTCGCCGGCAGCGCTGATGCCCGACCGCCCGTCGAACAGGCTGCCCAGCACCTCTTGGGAGTTGTTGCCGATGCTGGAGACAATGCCCAGCCCAGTGACGACGACGCGTCGCATCGCGGTTTCCTTACTCGTCGGACGAGAATTCATCGATCGATGTGAACAGCCCTACCCGCAAGTCTTTAGCTTCGTATGTGCCGACGCCGTCGGCATGCATGACGGCATCGGCGATGCCCAGCACGAGCCTGCTCTGAATCACGCGTTTGATGTCGACGTGATAGGTCACCAGACGGGATGAAGGCAACACCTGCCCCGTCAGCCGGACTTCGCCGACCGAGATCGCACGACCGCGACCGAGCGCTCCGCTCCAGCCGAGGAAGAACCCCAGCAGCTGCCAGAGCGCATCAAGGCCCAGGCATCCCGGCATCACCGGATCGCTCTCGAAATGGCAAGCGAAGAACCATAGGTCCGGCTTCACGTCCAGCTCGGCCCTCATCTCTCCCTTACCGTATTTGCCACCCTTGTCGGAGATATGCGTGATGCGGTCGAACATCAGCATCGGCGGCAATGGCAGACGCGCATTGCCGGGACCGAACAGCTCTCCATGGGCACACTGCAGGAGGTCTTCGTAACTATAGCTGCTCTTGCCGGTCACAGCCCCGCAATCCGGTCTCGCTCCGCGGTTAGGCAGGGCGACTGTAGCGATTTTGCAGGCGGGGACAAGGATTCAGTCATGGTCCGCTGTCACAGACCCGCAATGCTCCCGACACATGCCTGCGGCAACCGGCCTCTGTCTGCGGCCCGGTCCCGCCGCAGGCAAGGACGTACCGCAGGCAGGTCAATGGCGCCGGGTACCCGATACCCGGACTTCTTCCAAGGCGGACAACGCTGCCGCACGAATGAGATCGGCGGTTTCGCTCAGGCCCGCATCTTCGCTTTCCTGTGCAAGTTGCGTCAGACAGCACGCGAGCGCGTCGGCGGTCGTACCCATATCGTCCTCCGCATGAGACCCCGCAGCCACATACTTCTGGATTTCGGTCATCCGGATTTCCCCCGACATAACAGCTTTCGCTACCCGTCGAAACGATCCGTCCCGCGAACTCTCCCGCAATGCGTGTATCTGGTTATTGGGCTACGTCCAGATATTACGCATCGCAAAACTACTGAGCGCACTCTTGCAGATGAATTCACTTGGCATGCCAAGAGGCATCAGGCTGGTGACTGGGTAGTTTCCTCGATTTGCTGCAGCGCGTCATCCCCCATTTGGGGGATGCGTGCCCGCAACTCTGCATTGCTCCGTATCAAACCCGGCCGGCGAAGGAATTCGTCGCAACCCTTGCGTCCAGTTAGCCGTTGCGAAGTCGCGGATTACCAATAGACTGCACCGGAGATCCGTGGGGGGAGCAGCTGAGATGGAAATCGTTTCCGCCGATGTCGCCATCGTCGGGGCGGGCGGCGCCGGACTGAGGGCGGCGATCGCGATCGCCCAATCCGATCCGTCACTAAAGGTGGCTTTGATCTCAAAGGTTTACCCGATGCGCAGCCACACGGTGGCGGCAGAGGGCGGAGCTGCCGGCGTCATTCGGGCCGAAGACAGCCTGGAACATCACTTCAACGACACCGTTTCCGGAGGCGATTGGCTGACCGACCAGGATGCGGTGGAGCTGTTCATCGAAGACGCCCCGCGTCAGCTGACCCAGCTTGAACACTGGGGCTGCCCATGGAGCCGCACGCCCGAAGGCCGCGTCAACACGCGGCCCTTCGGCGGCATGAAGATCGAGCGGACGTGGTTTGCCGCCGACAAGAGCGGCTTCCACATCCTTCATACGCTGTTCCAGACCTCGATCCAGTTCGAAAGCATCGAGCGGTACGACGAGTTCTATGCGACGGACCTGATCGTCGAAGACGGTCATTGCCGCGGTGTCGTCGCGATCGAGATGCGCTCGGGCCGTGTGTTCCTGTTCCACGCCAAATCGGTGATTGTGGCGTCGGGCGGGGCGGGCCGGATCTTCCCGTTCACCACCAACGGCGCGATCAAGACCGGCGATGGCATGGCGATGGCCTATCGCATCGGCGTGCCGCTGAAGGATATGGAGTTCGTCCAGTATCACCCGACCGGCCTGCCCGGCACGGGAATCCTGCTCACCGAGGGCTGCCGCGGCGAAGGCGGCATCATGGTGAACAAGGACGGCTACCGCTATCTGCAGGACTATGGTCTGGGCCCGCCCGACCCCTGGCCGCGCAAGAAGGCGATGGAGCTGGGCCCGCGCGACCGCCTCAGCCAGGCGTTCTGGCATGAACAGCAGAAGGGCAACTGTGTCAGCACCACCTATGGCGACGCGGTGCTGCTGGATATGCGCCATCTGGGCGAGAAGAAGATCAACGAGCGGCTGCCCTTCGTGCGCGATTTGGCGTCCAGCTATATGGGCAAGGACCCGGTGCACGAGCCGGTGCCGGTGCGGCCAGTGGTCCACTACATGATGGGCGGTATCCACACTAATATCGACGCCGCGACGCCGATCCCGGGCCTGTTTGCGGCCGGCGAATGTGCGTGCGTGAGCATCAACGGCGCTAACCGGCTTGGCTCGAATTCGTTGACGGAGCTGCTGGTGTTCGGGCAGCGCGCCGGCTTAGGCGCGGCGGAGGTGGCCCGCCAGGTGGCGGACGGCATGCCGGCTGGCGTTGAGACCCAGGGCCGCGAAGCCGAGGCACGCATTCTGGGGCTGTTCGATCGCGAGGATGTGGGCGAAAGCGTAGCGGGCGTGCGCAACGCCATGACGGCGTCGATGGAAGAGGGTGCAGGCATCTATCGCACCGAGGAGGCGATGCAGGCGACCTGTGATCTGATCGGACAGCTGCGCGAGCGCGTGGCCAAGGTGCCGGTGAAGGACAAGTCCAAGGTCTTTAACACGGACCTGATGGGCGTGCTTGAGCTGGAGGCGATGCTGGATATTTCCCAGACCGTCGTGCACAGCGCGATCGTCCGGAAGGAGTCCCGCGGCTCGCACCAGCGGCTCGACTTCGAGAAGCGGGATGACGAGGCGTTCCTGAAGCACTCGCTGGCAACCTATCGCGGCGCCGATGTACCTGAGATCTCTTACTGCGACGTGGTGATCACGAAATCCCAGCCTGCGGAGCGCCTCTACGGCGGCGCTGCCGAGGCGGCCGCCAAGGAAGCCAAAGAAGGCGGATCCGGAGAAGGAAAGGCAGCCTGAGACCATGCGAGAGATCCAGCTGGAGGTCCTCCGGTACTCGCCAGAGACGGATAGCGAGCCCCGTTTCGAAACCTTCCAGGTTCCGTGCCAGGAAGACTGGGTGGTGCTGGACGCCATCAACCATGTGAAGGATCACATGGACAGCAGCCTGACCTACCGGTGGTCCTGCCATATGGCGGTCTGCGGCAGCTGCGGCATGATGGTGAACGGCGAGCCGGTGCTGTCGTGCAAGGCGTTCATCCGGGACTATCCGGACAAGATCCGTGTCGAGCCGCTGGCCAACTTCCCCATCGAGAAGGATCTCGTGGTGGTCATGGACGACTTCATGGAGAAGTTGAAAGCGTCCAAGCCCTACATCATTCCGAAAGAAGAAAAATCGATCGATGACGGCGAGTACCTGCAGACGCCGCTGCAGCTTGAGGCTTTCAAGCAGTACTCCATGTGCATCAACTGCATGCTGTGCTATGCGGCCTGCCCGCAATATGCGCTGGCACCTGAATTCGTCGGCCCGGCGGCATTGGCACTCACCTACCGCTACAACAAAGACTCGCGCGACGGCGGCAAGGCGGAGCGCGCTCACATGTTCTCCAAGAGCGAGGGTGTGTGGGAGTGTTCGTTCGTCGGCGCCTGCTCCGAAGTCTGCCCGAAGCATGTGGACCCGGCGGCCGCCATCCAGCTCGGCAAGGTCGAGTCGGCTGTCGACTACTTCAAGAGCTTCCTGATGCCCTGGAGCCGCTGATGAGCAGAAGACCCTACGTCCGCGAGGTGCCAAGGTTCACCTGGTGGCTGAAGAAGAAGTTCTACACCGAGTACATGATGCGGGAAGCGACGTGTATTGCGGTCGCTCTCTACTCGGCGCTGCTGATCATCGGCCTTATCCGTCTGTCCGAAGGCCAGGCGGAATACACGGCCTATCTGGAGGCCATGCGCAGCCCGCTCGGTCTGATCCTTCAGCTGATCATCCTGGCATTTGCCGTCTACCATACGATCACGTGGTTCAAGCTGGCGCCGAAGGGCATGCCGCCCATGCGCTTCAAGGATGAGAAGGTGCAGCCCAAAGCCATCGTGGCCGCCCACTATGCCGGCTGGGTCGGCGTGTCGCTTGTCATCCTTCTGTTCGTGGGGCTCGTCTGATGGCTGTACATTCGCACAAGGCCCTGATCTGGCTACCCTTCGCTGCCGGCGGGATGCTGGCGGCCTTCGTTCTGCCGATCATGATCGTGCTGACCACGGGCTTCCTGTTCCCGGGGGCCCTGAGCTATGAGCGCGCATATGCGTTCGCTGACAACTGGATCGGCAAGCTGATCCTCTTGGGCGTGATCCTGCTGCCGATGTGGCACGCCGCACACCGGCTGCGCATCACGGCACATGACTTCGGCATCCACAACGACGCGGCCGTACGCTGGGCGTGTTATGTGCTGGCCGGCGTCGGGTCGGTGCTGACCGTCGTCTTCCTGCTGGCGATCTGATACCGGCATGGCGGTGCATGTCGCACAGCGGGCGTTCCGGTTCACACCAGAGCAGTTGTTCGATCTGGTGATCGACGTCGAACGCTACCCAGCGTTCGTGCCGTGGTGGGAGGCTGCCCGGATCGTCCGCCGCGACGCTGACGCGTACATGACCGATCAGGTGGTGTCGCTGAAGGTGATCCGGCAGCGGTTCACTTCGCGAACGACCTTCCACCGCCCGGATTGGGTCGAAGTGCGCGCGGCCGACGGCTTGTTCAAGGCGTTCCTCCTGCGCTGGGAGTTCCAGCACGCCGGCCAGGACGATTGTGCCGTGGATCTGACCGTCGAGTTTCAGTTCCGCTCGCGGCGGTTGTCCAAGATTGCTGAGATGATCACCGGCGAGTCGATCAAGGTGCTGATGCATTCCTTTGAACATGAGGCGGAACGCCGGTATCACGGAGACGGCGCCGCCCACGCTCCGGGTCTCGCGACTGCCCCGGTCATCGCCCCTCACGGCGCCGCTACGTAATCCCGGAAAGGACACCGACGTATGTCGACCGACGACGCCTTGGTCCGCGCCGAACGCGCAGGCGCGTCCGTCCCTGGCACTGCCGTCCGACCCGCCCTTGCGGAAATCCCGAACTATCTCCGGGACTACTACCACTGGGCCTATCTGAGCCCGGTCGGGCGGGCGGTGTTCGATCACCCGCTGATCGTGCACGGCATCCTCTGGGGAAACTATCTGCGCCTGATGCAGGCAGCGCTGGAGGAGGTGACGCCTGGCTCGCGCGTGCTGCAGACCGCATGCGTCTACGGCCATCTCTCAGCCAGGCTAGCCGAGCATATCGGATCGGATGGTCACCTGGAGGTGATCGACATTGCCCCGATCCAAGTGCGCCATTGCCAGCGCAAACTGGACCGCTTTCCGTGGGCGGAAGTCGGCGTCGCGGATGCGGCGCGCCTTGGCGATCGTGGCGACTACGACGCGATCGTCTGCTTCTTCCTGCTGCATGAGGTGCCGGAGGACTACAAGACGGCCATTGTCGACGGCATCCTCAGCCGTGTCGCGCCGGGGGGGCGGGCCATCTTCGTCGACTACCACGAGCCGCTCAGGCTCCACCCGCTCCGCCCCGTCATGACGATGGTCTTCAGCCTGCTGGAGCCGTTCGCGAAACGGCTTTGGACGCGGGAGATCGTGAGCTATGCCAGCGACGCGAGCGCGTTCACGCACACCAAGGAGACGGTGTTCGGCGGGCTCTACCAGAAGGTCGTCTTCCAGCGACCGGAATAGCTTAACAGGTTAGCCCGATCTTAAGAGGCGGCTGACCACACTGCCCGAATGTCCTCGGGAGAAGCATTCCAGCCCGGCTCTGACGGCGTCATTGGCGGTGGTTCACGCTGGCACCGCATCGGCTCGCCTGGCGGGTGGCTGCGTGCGGTACAGTCGGCCACGCCGATCCTCGGCCCTGTCCGCCGCCACCTGCTGATCCCGCTGGCGGTGATGTTCGGCGTTCTGTCGGCGGCCCTGATCGCCGAGGGCCTCTTTACGCATGGCGAGATGCAGCGCCGCGATCTGGAAGGCCGGTCTTCAGAAATCCGCGACCTCCTGGACTTCGAAATCAGTCGGGACACCGAGCTGATGACGGCGATCCTCGAGGTCATCGCACAGGACCGGGCGATCGCCGCCGCCTATCGAGCGCAGGACCGGCAAGAGCTGATCCGCGCTGCCGCTCCCCTGTTTGAGCGTCTTCAGCGCGATCATGCCATCGATCAGTGGTTCTTCCACAATGTCGACGGCACGACGGTCCTGCGGATCCATGACGTGATGCGCTACGGAGAGCCTGCAACGGAACCCGTCATCTTGCGGGCGCTGAGCCAAGGCGAGGTCGTTGCCGATCTGCAGCGAGACGTTTCCGCATTGGTATCGCTCCGCGTCGCCGCGCCGTGGCGGATCGATGGCGAAGTCATCGGCTATATGGAGCTGGGGCGGGACATTGGGGCTATCGTCTCCCGCGTTGGCGATTTCACCCACCAGCCGCTGATCGCCCTCTTGGACAAGCACGATGTCGACCGGATTCCCTGGCAGGCTGCCGCACGCATGCGTGGCCGGGCCGCGGACTGGGATCTGATGGCCCATTGGGTGCTGGTGTCTCGGCCAACCTCGGACGTCCCGGCCGCCCTCTTTGCTGCGATCGACGGACCGGGCGACCAGATGCAGGGCATCTTGGCCAGAGCCGGCGGAAGGACGTTCTCGATCGCCTCGATGGACCTGACGGATGACAGGGGCCGGCAGATCGGTCTGGTCGTCGCGCCGATCGATGTCACCGCCGCGCGGCGCGACGGGGCCATGCACCTGGCTATCGTTCTCGCAATCTGTCTCGTCTGTGGCGGCGGATTGTTCGCGCTTTTCAATGGGCTTGCACGACGGATCGACACGGTCGTCACGGCCGAGCGGCAGAGTCTGGCGGAAAGCGAAGCCCGGTATCGCGACCTGATCGAAGGATCGATCCAGGGGATCGTCATTCACAAGGACCTGCGTCCGCTTTTCGCCAACCGTGCCTTCGCCCGCATGCTGGGGTTCGACGAACCGTCAGAGATCATGTCGCTGCCCACGCTGCTGCCCTTTGTGCCGGAATCGGAGCGGGCCGCAACCTTGGCACTCACAAAGGAGCTGCTGGACGGCGACTTGGAACGCGGCCGTCGCCAGCAGACCCGCCGCCTGCGAAAGGACGGCAGCGAGATTTGGGTGGACTGGGAGGCCCATGTTGTCGACTGGATGGGGGAGCGCTGTCTTCAGGTGGCGATCGTCGACATCACGGACCGTGTCGACTACGAACAGGAACTGGAAGCCAGCAAGGCTCATCTGGAGACGTCAACGCAAAGCTTGTCCACCCTGGCCGAAGAGCTGGATCAGGCTCGTCGCAAGGCCGAACAGGCGCTGCAGGATGCCGAACGTGACCGGGAAGTGGCGGAAAGCGCCCGCCGCAGGCACGAGACCCTCTTGGATACCATCGCCAGCCCCGTCTACTACGTCGATACCGGACAACGATTTGCTGGCTGCAATCGGGCGTTCTGCGACATGCACGGGCTGCAACGGGACGACATCGTCGGCCGTGAGATCGACGATCTGATGTCGCCTGCCGTCGCTGCCAGCGAACGCCGGGCCGACGCGGCGCTGCTGGTCGATGGCGGTGCCATGAGCTATGAGACACAGCTGCACCGCAGCGACGGTAGCCTGCGCGAGGTCATCGTCCATAAATCGGTCGTCACCGGCCCGAAGGGCGAGGCCACCGGCATTGTCGGTGTGGCCGTGGACATCACCGAGCGTAAGCAGCTGGAGGCTCGGCTTTGGCGGTTGGCAGCAACCGACGCGCTGACCGGGGTCTGGAACCGGCGGCACTTCCTGGCACAGGCAGAACGGATCGTGGCGCAGGCACGGCGCGAGGACATGTCCGTGTCGCTGCTGATGCTGGATGTGGATCGGTTCAAGTCCATCAACGACAGCCACGGCCATGCCGTTGGCGATCAGGCGCTGGTGCAGGTTTGCGACCACTGGCGGTCGCTGTTGCGGCTGGATGACCTGCTTGGGCGCATGGGCGGCGAGGAGTTTGCCGTCGTCCTGCCGGGATGCGGGCTGAGAGACGCCACGAAGATTGCAGAAAGCCTGCGCAAGGGCGCGACAGCGCTGGAAATCTCGGTCGACGACGTCCGCCTGAAACTGACGGTCAGCATCGGCGCGACGGAATTTCGGGTCGGCAGCGAAAGCGTGGATGCGGCCTTGATTCGCGCCGACCGGGCCCTCTACCGCGCCAAACAGGGGGGACGCGATCGGGTCGTTACCACCGCGGCCGATGAGCGGAGTGAAGACCGCCAACGTTGCGCTGTGGCGTGATTGGGTCTAGTGTATTAGTTGCGACCGATACTGAACTGACAAGGTTGCGAGGTATGGGTACCGCACGCCCCTATAAGCATGTCCTCGACCTGTTGCAGGACGCGGGATTGCGGCCGACACGGCAGCGCTTGGCGCTCGGCCGGCTGCTGTTCGAGAACGGCGACCGCCACGTGACGGCGGAACAGCTGCACGCCGAAGCACGCCACGCCCGTATCAGCGTGTCGCTGGCGACCATCTACAACACGCTGCACCAATTCACGGCTGCCGGTCTCTTGCGCGAGGTCGTGGTTGATGCCGGCCGCTCGTACTTCGATACGAATATCCGGGAGCACCACCATTTCTTCAATGAAGAGACGGGCCGGCTGTTCGACATCGAAGGGGCGAAGCTGAGCGTGTCCGACCTGCCTTCGGCGCCGGCCGGGATGCAGATTTCGCGGGTCGATGTCATCGTCCGCGTGGCCAAGGCGCAAGCGGCTGAATAGTTTTTAGAATCATTCTGAATTGATCTTCAAACGCCTTAGTTGTATACGATTTTTCCGAACGCTTGCGGCACTTGCGGCAGGTGACGGAGGGGCGGCGCCACACGGCCCGAGGCGCCGCACTGCACAGCAGGGCAACGGGGGAACACGATGTCTCTTAAGGGCAGCAAGACCGAGGACAATCTGAAGGAAGCCTTTGCGGGCGAGAGCCAGGCCAACCGCCGGTATCTCTATTTCGCGCAGAAGGCTGATATCGAGGGGTACAACGACGTCGCGGCCGTATTCCGGTCGACCGCGGAGGGCGAGACGGGACACGCCCACGGCCATCTGGAATTCCTCGAGGAAGTTGGCGACCCGGCGACGGGCGAGCCGATCGGTGGCACCGACATGAACCTCAAGGCGGCCATCGCCGGCGAGACGCATGAATACACGGACATGTATCCGGGTATGGCGCGCACGGCCCGCGAGGAAGGCTTCGACGAGATCGCGGACTGGTTCGAGACGCTGGCCAAGGCTGAGAAGTCCCACGCCGGCCGGTTCCAGAAGGCTCTCGACACGCTGTCGTAAGTCGGCACAGCGGCGCGGAGCGGTATCCGACCGTAGATATGGGCGGGGACCCTCACGGGGTCCCCGTCATTGTTATGGCCCACCTGCACCTTGGCATGGCTGCGGTGCACGGTTCGGTTTGTCCTGTTGTTTGTTTGACGCGAGCGTATTGCGGAGGGGCAGATGCGCGAAGGCAGTCTGGAGGCGCCGGTCAGGCACCCCATCGATTGGCAGAATCCCGAATTTTATGACGAAGCGAAGCTGGACGAAGAGCTACGGCGCGTCTTCGACATCTGTCATGGCTGCCGCCGGTGCTTCAATCTCTGCGACAGCTTTCCGCGCCTGTTCGACCTTATCGACGAGAGTGAGACGGGCGAATTGGATGCCGTTGAGTCCAGCGGCTTCAAGCCGGTCGTGGATGCCTGCACGCTCTGCGACATGTGCTTCATGACCAAGTGTCCTTATGTGCCGCCGCACGAGTTCAACCTGGATTTCCCGCACCTGATGCTGCGCTATCGCGCCATAGAGGCGAAGAAGGCCGGTGTTGGCTGGGTGGATCGGCAACTCACGGCCACCGACCGCTATGGTAAGGCCGGCACGTTGGTGGCCCCGCTGGCCAACTGGGCGACCCGTACCGGCAACAGCCTGACCCGCCCCTTGATGGAGAAGGCCGCCGGTGTCGACCGTGCGGCAGAGCTGCCGCGCTATCACGGCAAGACCTTCACGGTGCGCGCCGCGCAGGAGCCGGCCGAAGTCAGTACGACGGCACCGGCCTATGGGCGTAAGGCCGTTCTTTATTCCACCTGCTTCGTCAACTACAACAACCCGCCCATCGGCATGGCGGCGCGTGCGGTGCTGGCGCATAACGGCGTCGAGACCGAGGTGGTACATCCGCGCTGCTGCGGCATGCCCCAGCTCGAGCATGGCGACATCGCCAAAGTGGCAAAGGCGGCCGAGAGCATCGCCGAAACCCTGGGGCCCTGGATCGACAAGGGCTACGACGTCATCTCCCTGGTGCCCAGCTGCACGCTGATGCTGAAGTTCGAATGGCCGCTGATCGTGCCGGACAATCCGGCTGTGAAACGGTTGTCGGAGGCGAGCTTCGACATCGCCGAATACATCGTCGACATCGCCCGGAAGGAAGGCCTGGCTGAAGGGCTCGGTCCGCTTGAGGGCGGCGTGAGCTTACATATCGCCTGTCACGCGCGCGCCCAGAATATGGGCCAGAAGGCCGCCGACCTCTTGCGCCTGATCCCCGAGGCCAAGATCGACGTGATCGAGCGCTGTTCCGGCCATGGCGGATCCTGGGGCGTCATGAAGGACAATTTCGAGACGGCGCTGAAGGTCGGCCGCCCGGTGTCGCGCCAGGCACTCAAATCCGGCAACGCCCATCTGGCCTCGGAATGCCCGCTGGCCGGCCCGCACATCGTGCAAGGCATGGCCAAGCTGGCCAACGGTGCCGCTGTGCCCGAGACGGCCCCCCATCCGATCGAGCTGTTCGCCAGGGCCTATGGCCTGCTGGGCGACGCCGCATAGATCACTGCCGACGGACACCTTGAGACAACGGATCACTGCCGACCATGACCGCCAAGCACGAGATCACCCGCGCCGACATCATGCCGATGGAGGCCTATGCCAAGATCCGCGCCGACAAGCGGCGCGAGATGCGCCCGATCAAGGACCGGCGGCGCGTGGCGATCGGCCCCCACGCCACCTTCTATTTCGAGAGCTACGAGACGATGTGGCATCAGGTGCATGAGATGCTGTTCATCGAGCGCGGCGGGGAGGAGCAGATCGCCGACGAGCTGGAAGCCTACAACCCGCTGATCCCTAAGGGCGGCGAGCTTGTGGCCACGGTGATGTTCGAGATCGACAACCCCACCCTGCGCGCCAATGTGCTGGGCAAGCTGGGCGGCGTGGAAGAGACCATGACGCTGGAGATCGGCGGCGAGACCATCACCGCCGCGGCTGAGGAGGATGTCGACCGCACCTCGGCCGCCGGCAAGGCGTCATCCGTGCAGTTCGTCCACTTCGCGCTGACCGATGCGCAGAAGGCCGCCTTCAAGACCCCCGGCACCCGTACGCTGCTGGCCATCACCCATCCGGCGTATGAGCACATGGCGGTGATCCCGGAAGAGGTCCGGGCGGAGCTGGCGAAGGACCTGGACTGAGGGTCGGACCGACTGTCGGATCGCGCTTCGCTTGATTCGACCTACGAGCGGCTCATCACCTCGTAGGTCGGGTTGAGCAGAGCGAAACCCGCAGCAGCTGTCGCCCACCATCCATCTCGTCGTCTTCGCGAAGGCGAAGACCTCCTGGGCTTCAGATCGCGGACATGGGCCGGAGGTGCTCGCATGCGCGAGCGCGACGGGTCCAGGTTCTTGTCGGCGCTTACCCCGCCTTTTTCTGATGCTCCGTCAAACGCGGCATCAGTTCGACGAAGTTGCACGGGCGGTGGCGGTAGTCGAGCTGGTGGACCAGGATGTCGTCCCAGGCGTCGCGGCAGGCGCCGGGGGAGCCGGGGACGGCGAACAAGTAGGTGCCGCCGGCCACACCGGCGGTGGCGCGGCTCTGGATCGTCGAAGTGCCGACCTTCTGGAAGCTCAGCATGCGGAACAGCTCGCCGAAGCCGGGAATGTCCTTCTCGTAGACCTTGGCGAAGGCTTCCGGCGTGATGTCGCGCCCGGTCACGCCTGTACCGCCGGTGGAGATCACCACATCGACCGCCGGATCCGAGATCCAGGTTTTCAGCCGGGTTACGATTTCTTCCACCTCGTCATGCACGATGTCGCGATCAACCACCCGATGGCCGGCGGCCTCGATGCGGCCCACCAGCGTGTCGCCGGACTTGTCGTTGGCCAGCGACCGCGTGTCCGAAACGGTCAGCACCGCGATGCTGACGGGCAGGAACGGGCGGTCGTCGTCAATCCGGCTCATGGGCCTTTCCTCGGCTATTGCGGCAGCTGCGCGACGCGCGAATCCAACGGCTGGTACTGTGGCCATTGGCCCGCTGCCATAGCATCCAATGTGGGCATCGGCTGGTTCAGGCGCATCCGATAGATCCAGAACGAGGCGATCACTTTTTCAAGATAGAACCGCGTTTCCAGGATCGGGATCGACTCCATGAACAACAGCGGGTCATTGCGGTAGTCGATCTCCGCCATCCAGCGCCCGACATTGCCCGGCCCAGCGTTGTAGGAGGCCAGCATGCGGATGATGTCGCCATCGGCCGTCGGCCCAGACAACAGGTCACGCACATAGCGCTGGCCGAGCTCCATGTTCAGCTCCGGCTCATAGAGTGCCACGCGATTGCCGCCGCGATAGTTGGTGCCGGCCACCAGGCTGGCAGTGCCGGGCATCAGCTGCATCAGACCGGTCGCACCGGCATGGCTGACGGCCGTGGGGTTAAAGCGGCTTTCCTCACGCATGATGGCGTGGATCAGCGCCTGGTCGATGCGCAGGCCGCCCGCGGGCTGCCAATGCGCCACGGGATAGAGCGCGCCGTCGTAATAGCGCCCGGCGCCCGGCTGCGCGGAGCGGCCGATCAGGATGGCGAGGCGCGGCAGTTCGGCCGTTTCCGCCAGCGCGATCAGGGCCTGGTGCATGGCGGGGTTGCCGCGGGCCGCGACCTCGCGCAGCTCAAGCTCCGCCCATTCAAGCTGCCCGGCCTCCAACAGCGCGATACCGCGCTGGCCGGCGGGGATACCCGAGACGGTCGCGATATGGGCCGGCGTCAGCGACTGGACGGTGAAGTCGAAGACCGGATCGGTGCCGAGCACGCGGTTCGCCATCAGGCCGTAAAAGGTGCGCGGATACTGTGCTGCCTCGCGCAGCCAACGCGTGGCCGAGCGCGGGTCACGGGCGCGCAGGTAGGCACGGTGGGCCCAATAGGCGCCGCCCGCCTGCCACCAAGCCGAGGCGCACTGGGCGTTTGCCACAGTCGTGAACTGTTGCGCGGCCAGCGCGAAATCGCCCATGCGCCACGCGGCCAGGCCGGCGGTCCAGCCGGCGCGCGGGGCATAGGTGCCGGCCGCTGCCGCCGCGGTCTGGGCTTCGGCCAACGCCCGCTGATCGTCGCCGTAGAAGTAATAGCCGGCCGCCACATCGGCACGCAGGCGACCGTAGACAATGGGGTCGAGGCTCGCGCGCTGGCCTTCCAGATAGGACAGCGCCTGGGACATCTGGTCGTTGCGGATATAGCGGCGCACGCGGCTTTCCGCCGTCCCACCGGCATCGGAATAGCTGCAGCGCGCCACGCCGTAGCGCTCGACGTCACTGGTGGCCGGGTCGCGCACGATGGACGGGACTGCCAAGCCGCGCGCACTACTGCCACCGCGGCGTTCGGCGAGCGCATAGATGCGGTCTGCGATCGCGTGGTCGGAGTACTGCGACAGCCAGTCGCTCAATTCGTCGAAGGACGACGTCCAGGCCGTCGGGTGCAGGTAGCGCTGGGCCAGCACATAGCCCAAAAGCGTCCGGTCCTGCAGTTGCCCGATCAGGCGGTCAGCGCTACCCATGTCGCCCGCTTCCTGCAGGGCGAAGATCTGGCGATAGCGTTCGACATCCGTCGCCGGCAGATTGCGGCCGGCCGCGCCCGGATTGCTAGGCAGCGTGATGCCCTGCGGCGTGATCGCCACCTGCGGCGGCGAGTCCGCGCGGCCGACGCCGACGCAGGCGATCAGCGCGACGGCGGCCAAGGCGAGGCGGCGGCGCACGGGGCGAAAGTCCAGATCAGTGCCGATTGAAGATGTCATCTACAAAGACTCCCTGGGCTGCAGCGCTTCGTCCCGCCGCGGCACTCACAGTATCCGCGCGCGCTGCATTCGCCAAGAAATCAATAAGTCCGCCAAGGGCGGTTGGCGAGAAACGGGTCAAGTAAGGTTGATATTCAGCTCTGGGATTTGGCGCCGCGTCAACGGAATCACGCAAAGCTTGTCTTCGTCGTCCGTGGAGATCTCAAGACGGAAGGTGCGTGCGCCCGCCTCCTGACCCGGCGGAAAGCTGTCAGCGAACAGATGCGGTGCCTGGAATCGACCACGACGGTCCGTCTCGGACCAGCCGAGCTTCTCGTCATTGACGTCCATGATCGTGATCGACGCATTGGCCAGCGGACGGCCCGCGCGGGACACGCGGCCCCAGAGGCCGGTGGCGATGTCGCCGGTCTCCAGATGATGGATGCGGGCCAGTGAGACATACTGGCCATCGTCACCGAACAGCAGCTCCATCTCACGCGCATGGCCGGTGACGGCGAACACGAGCATGCAGAGGCCGATCAGCGCGAGCGCGATCGACGGTGCGCGCCAATCGCCGAACATGGGCGTCTCGATCTCCCACAGCGCCGCGGCGATGGTCTTCGCCATCTCCAGATCGAACGCGGCCCCGTCTTCCATCGCCGGCAGGGCAAATCCCAGGAAGCACAGAACCGCGTTCATCACGACATACGCCAGAAGGTAGAAGCCCACCATGGCGTACATCTCTGCATAGGCCTGCGTGGCGTAGAGATTCTGCCGCTCCGCCTGGGTCAGGCGGTACCACAGCCGGACGAAGTCGAAGTTTCGGTTCCACCAGGCCCGGTTGCGCCGGTGCCGCCGCGCCCGTCCGGCAAGGCCAGGCAACAGGCGGACCACCGGTCCGCCGATTGTCGACAGAAGGGCCCCGGCGACAACGGCCAGCACCACCGCCCCCAGCACCAGCGGTCCGCCCCCAACATCGTCGGTGGCCAAGGGCACAAACAGCACGAGCGCCACCAGCGTGGGAAGCACGTGCTGGATGACGTCACGGACAAGAAAGGCCGATGGGGGCATGGCGGCAGAACCTCAAAGCGCGGCTCTGGGTAGCGCGTGCCCCGCGCACGAATCAACGGGATTGTCGCCGTCAGCGCATCATTCGACGATTTCGCCGGCAATCCAGTCTTCGATCAGCCGGCGGGCGATGCTGATCCGCCGCGGCAGGTAGAAATCAGCCCCCCGCCGAGGCTCGCGCGGTGCCGCGGCCAGCGCGGATCGGGCGTACCACGCGGCCGACTCCAGCTCTTCCGGATCGAGGACAATGTCGGTGTTGAGCGCGCGGGCGGTGAACCCGACCATCATCGACTGGGGAAACGGCCAGGGCTGTGAGGAATGGTAGCGGATATCGGTGACGTCGATGCCGCTTTCCTCTTTGATCTCGCGGGCGACGCAGCCCTCAAGGCTCTCTCCGGGTTCCAGGAAGCCGGCCAGCACGGAATGCATGCCCCTCGGCCATCCCGGCTGCCGGCCCAAGAGAATGCTGTCGCCGTGATAGACCAGCACGATCGCGGCGGAATCGGTGCGCGGGAACTGCTGTGCTGCGCAGTCCGGGTTCCGGCACCGCCGCAGATAGCCGGCCTGGCTGCTCTCCGTCGGGCTGCCGCAGACACCGCAGAAGCGATGCTGGCGATGCCACCACAAGATGGCCCGGGCAT
>JANQIX010000061.1 GCA_028281925.1 Alphaproteobacteria bacterium | reverse complement strand
GACCTCGCGGTGCTGTCGGCCGACTATATAAGCGTGCCGCCGGAGGAGATCCGGCAGATCCACGCGGTGCTGACCGTGGTCGGCGGCGATGTGGTCTATGGCGAGGGCGACTACGGCGACCTCTCGCCGCCGCTGCCGCCGGCCTCACCCAGCTGGAGTCCCGTCAACGCCGAGCCCAGCCCGGCGATGCGGGCCGCCGCCGCAACGCCGACATTCGCGCGCTCGTGCCATGACGGCTGCACCAGCCACTGCAGCATGCATGGCCACGACCATCGGATCGCCTGGGCGACGCCGCTTCCGGTCTCTGACCGCGGCAGCTTCTGGGGCGCGCTCGGCTGTTCCTGCTTCGCCGTCTGAGGACCTGGCAGTGACGATTGCACCGGCGCCCCAGTGGGGCATCGCCATCGCCCTTTTTGGCGGGCTGGTCCTGCTGGCGTCGAGTCCGACGACGCGGGCCCAGCCATTGGAGTTCGAAGGGCAGGTTGAAGCCTTGCAGCAGGGCCAGCTGTCCAGTCGCCTGAACGGTGCAATCACGGAGATCTTCTTCCGTGGCGGCGAACGGGTCGAGGTTGGCGAGCCTCTGATCGCGCTCGATGCCGCAGAGCTTGAACTCGCCGCGGCGATGGCAGAAGCAGAGGCGGCCCGGGCTGCCGCCCAGCTTGGCCTTGCCGAGCAGGAAGCGGATCGGGCGCGACAACTCTCGACGCGCGGGATCGCAACGGATGTCCGTGTGGAAGCGGCGGAGGCGGCGCTGGCAACGGCGGAGGCCGAGATGGCCATGGCAGAGGTTGCGCGCGACCGCGTCCAGCTGGATCTCGACCGTTCGATAATCCGGTCGCCTATCGCCGGTTTCGTCAGCCGTCCGATGGTCGCCGTCGGCGCCTTTGTCGAGGCGGAGGCGGGACCACCGCTGGCGACGATCGTTCAGTTGGACCCGGTGCTGGTCGCCTATCGGGTGCCTTATGCCGTGCGGCTAGCATCTATGGAGCAGAGTGGCGCCGCGACGCTGGACGAGCTTTTCGGACGGATCACCCTGCAGCTCGTCCTGCCGGACGGCGAGGTGTATCCGCACGGATCCGCACCCGATTTCGCCAGCGCCACGGTCGACCCCGACACCGGTGCGATCACGATCTGGGCACCGTTCGACAATCCCGATGCCGTGCTGCGCCCCGGCATGCGGATCGGCGTGCTCTCGACCATCAGTGACGCTGGCTCGGAGACTGTCAGCCAATGACTGCCGCAACCGAGGGGACGGCTGCTGCCGCAGGGCCTTCCCCGATGGCACCGCTGCAAAGGCGCGTCTTCGCCACGCTCTGGCTGGCAACGGTAGCCTCCAATGTCGGGACATGGATGAACGATGTCGGCGCCGGCTGGCTGATGACCACGCTGGCGCCGAGCCCGACCATGGTGGCGCTCGTCCAAACCGCGACCACGCTTCCGGTGTTCCTGTTGGCGCTGCCGGCGGGCGCGATCGCCGACATCTTCGACCGACGCCGCGTTCTGCTGACCGTAAATCTCTTGATGGCGGTCGCGGCCGCCGCGATGACACTGCTGGTGGCGACCGGCGCCATGACGGCGGAGTTGCTGCTGGTCTTCACCTTCCTGTTGGGTGCCGGTGCCGCCTTCATGGCCCCGGCCTGGCAGGCAATCGTGCCGGGCCTGGTGCCGCGGGAGGAACTGCCGGCCGCGATCTCTCTGAACAGTGTCGGCGTGAATGTCAGCCGTGCCATCGGTCCGGCGCTGGCCGGGCTGCTGATCGCCGCGGTAGGGCTCTATGCACCGTTCCTGATCAACGCGCTGAGCTTTATCGGCATCATCGCCGCCCTCTGGCTGTGGCGTGGCGAGACGCATGGCGACAGCCGGCTGCCGCCGGAACGGGTGCTGCCGGCCATGGTGGCCGGGCTGCGCTATGCCCGGCGCAGCCGGCCGCTGCAGCGCACGATCCTACGCGCTGTGGCCTTCTTCGTCTTCGCTTCGGCCTATTGGGCGATGCTGCCCCTGATCGCCCGGGATGTGCTGGGTGGCGGCTCCGGGCTCTACGGCCTTCTGCTCGGTTGCATCGGCGCCGGGGCGGTCGGCGGTGCAGTTGTCCTGCCAAAGCTTCGCCGCCGCATCGAGATCAATCGGCTGGTGCTGTTCGGCGCGCTCGGTACGGCCGCCGCCATGGCGGCGATGTCGACGGTGCCCTCGGCCGCTGCTGCGGCCGCGGCGGCTTTGCTCGCCGGGGCAAGCTGGATCGCCGTGTTGTCCAGCTTCCAGGTTGCCGCACAGACGGCGCTGCCGAACTGGGTCAGAGCGCGCGGGCTGTCGCTCTTCCTGACCGCCTTCTTCGGCGCCATGTCCGGCGGCGCCTTGCTGTGGGGCCTGGTCGCAAGCCAGATCGGCGTCGCCCCGACCCTGCTCGTCGCCGCATCCGCGCTGGCAGTGGCCGCGACCTTATCGCTCCGGATCAGGCTGGAGAAAGGCGATGGGGCAGAACACGCCGCCAGCCTGCACTGGCCAGCCCCACCCATCGTGCCGCCGGAAGAGGCGGATACCGGCCCGGTGATGGTCACCGTCGACTATCGAGTCGCGGCGGCGCAGGAAGCTGCCTTCCGAGGGCTGATGGAAACGCTACGGGAGAGCCGACTGCGCGACGGCGCCCATAGTTGGCATCTGTTCCGCCCGCTGGAGGAAGACGGTGTGCTGCGCGAGACCTTCCTGCTGCCGTCGTGGACTGACCATCTGCGCCAGCATGAGCGGGTGACCGAAGCAGACCGGCGCCTGCAGGCGGAAATCCGGGCGCTGCTTCCCGAGGGCGAGGCCCCACTGGTTCGCCACCACCTGCCCGCCTGAGAGCCGCCGGCGCCCTTCCCGCGCGTTACAGGTAAGCGATCTCCACTACCTGGTGGCCGGGCCAGAGCCGATCGACCATCGCCGCCAGGTCAGAACCTTCATAGATAGACGTGTAGGGCGCTGCCTTGCCTTGAATGTGGATCCATTCGAACAGCATTCCGTCAAAGATCGTCTCGCCCTCAGTTTCGTTCCGGTCCGGGTCGGGCTCGCCGGTCAGGCGCAGGCGGTATCCCTCGGCCACGCTGTAGGCGGCGATGCTGCACTCGTACCCCTCATACATATCGAAATCCTTCGCGATGCTCGGGTGGGTCTCGTCCAGCGCGGTGAATGCGATGATCATGGAGCCGGCCGAGGATGGAAGGCTCGCGATTGCGTCCTCAGGCGCTTCGAATCGAGTGGCCGTCTGTGCGAATGCATCGCCAGCCCAGCCGCCACAGGCCGCCTGCGGCTCCACCAGACGACCGTCCTGCCGGAAAGTCGGGCCGACCATCACCGGTCCGCGGAGCATCCTTGCCGTGACCATGGCAGCCGCAATCTCGTGCGCGGGCCTCGGTGGGTTATCGACGGAATTGGACGGGATGAGAAAGAGGTTGCAGATGACGCCCATGGTGACCCTCCAGAATTCTCCGAAGCCGCCAATCATCCCGGCCCAGGTGGGCCGTTGGGATCTGCAGGTTTCTCCTCAGGAATGTGGGCGAAGCCATGACCGGCACCCGCAAAAGCGTCCCGACGCGTGACAGATTCACACCGGACGGCGGCGGGGCTTCAATCAGCTGACTCCAGGATCGCCGTGTCCGATCCGTCGGTATGCCCAAGCTCAGCAGCCACCAGATCGGCGAGCGCAAGGCACGCCGTCAGTCCTGGGCTTTCGATGCCGAACAGGTTGACCAGGCCGGGGACACCATGGTCTTGCGGGCCCTGCACCATGAAATCGGCTGCCGGTTCGCCCTTGCCCACCAGCTTCGGCCGGATGCCGGTGTAACCCGGCTGCAGACTGTCATCCGGCAACCCCGGCCAATAGGTGCGGATGGCAGCATAGAACCGTTCCGCGCGGCCGGCGTCGATGTCGTAGTCGACCCCGTTGATCCACTCCACGTCTGGGCCGAAGCGCGCCTGACCGCCGAGGTCGATGGTGACATGCACGCCGAGCCCCCCCGGCGGCGGCATGGGATACACCAGGCGCGAAAACGGCGACCGCCCGGCCAAGGTGAAATAGTTCCCCTTGGCGAGGTATCGCGGCGGCACCTTGGTCGCCGGAATCCCGGTCAGGGCACCGGCTAGATTCTGGGCCCCAAGCCCAGCACAGTTGACGAGGCTGCGGCAGGCAAGCCGCATCGGCGCCTCGCCGCCGGCATCGATCTCAATGCCGGTGTCGCTGAGGCTGCCGCCGGCCGCCGGGGCGCCGAAAGCGATCATGGCGCCGGCGTTTTCCGCATCGCCCTGCAGGCCCAGCATCAACGCGTGGCTGTCGACGATGCCGGTCGACGGGGACTTGAGCGCGCCAGTGCAGGACAGCTCGGGCTCAAGGGCTCGCGCCTCATCCGCCGTCAGCCATTCCAGATCGTCGACGCCATTGGCGGCCGCAGTCGCCTTCAGCCGGGCAAGCCCGGCTTCCTCCTCCGGCGACGTGGCGACGATCAGCTTGCCCACCCGCTGATGGGGAACACCGTGGCTGGCGCAGTAGTCATAGAGCGCGTGCTTGCCGGCGACGCACGCTCGCGCCTTCAGGCTGCCGGGCTGGTAGTAGATGCCGGCATGGATGACCTCTGAGTTGCGCGAACTCGTCTCCGTGCCGATGGCGTCCGCCGCCTCCAGCACCACAACCTCGCGGCCGGCGCGGGCAAGCCGTCTCGCCACCGCCAGGCCGACCACACCGGCGCCGACAACGACGCAGTCGACGGCCTCGGTCATGCCGTTGGCGGCCGCCTTAGCGGGCGCCGGAGATCCGATAGGCGGGGGCGGACAGCAGTTGTTCGCGCGGCAGTTCGAACCACGGATTGCCCGTGTCGCCATTCGGCGTCAGCTGAGTGTAGTCCACCGCAACCAAGTCGCCACCGACGCCGAGCCCGCCACCCACGCGCAAGACCGCCAGAACGACCGATCCGGGCGGGACGATCACCAGATCGTCGATGGTTGCCAGCGTCTCGCCTTCGGGCGAAATGACCTGCGCGCCCAAGATGTCCGTCGCCAGCGATCCGACCGACGGGGCTGCCGGCTGCGCCAGCGCTTCGTCGACGCCCTGCACGGTTTCATCCCAGGTGCGGCCGATATTCTCGCCGGTCTCTTCCAGCGCTCGGCCGGTATTGTCCCAAGCTTCTTCGGTCTGGTCCCACAGGCGGTCGAAGTCGATGCCCTGCGCATTTGGAACGGCAGGCAGCAGCATTACGGCGGCAAAGAACGCCAAAGCGGCTGGAAAAGCTGATCGTTGCATGGGGGCTCCTTCCCTGCAATCGCGCAACCAAGGGCTAGGAGATGGGGATGCCGACGGTCCGGGCAAAGATGCGGATCGCACCAGCGGACCGTCAACGGGTCGGCGTCGGCTCGTCGCCCGAATAGTCGTAGAAGCCACGCCCCACCTTACGGCCCACCCAGCCGGCTTCGACATACTTCACCAGCAACGGACAGGGGCGATACTTGCTGTCGGCCAAGCCGTCATACAGCACGTTCATGACGTTCAGGCAGGTGTCGAGGCCGATGAAATCCGCCAGCTCCAGCGGACCCATGGGATGGTTGGCGCCCAGCCGCATGGCCGTATCGATCGCCGTGACAGAGCCGACGCCTTCGTAGAGGGTATAGACAGCCTCGTTCACCATCGGCAGCAGGATGCGGTTGACGATGAAGGCGGGGAAATCTTCCGACACGGCCGGTGTCTTGCCCAGCGTGATCGCAAGATCCCGCATGAGCTTGTACGTCTCTTCATTCGTGGCGATGCCCCGAATGATCTCAATCAGCTTCATCACCGGCACAGGGTTCATGAAATGCATGCCGATGAAGCGTTCCGGCCGGTCGGTCGTGGCCGCCAGCCGGGTAATGGAGATCGACGAGGTATTGGACGCGACGATCGCGTTCTCTTTCAGATGCGGCACGAGAGCCTTGAAGATGGACCGCTTGACGTCCTCGTCTTCCGTCGCCGCTTCGACCACAAGGTCGCAATCCGACAGCTCTTCAACGCCCGAACCGGTTGAGATGCGGCCCTGTGCGGCGCTCTTCTCGCCAGCAGTGACGCGGCCCTTCTGAACCTGCCGGCCCATATTGTGGTCGATCGCGTCAAGGGCCCAGCGGACCGCATCGGCATCGATGTCGATAAGGTGAACGTCGAACTCAGCCAGGCTGCAGACATGGGCGATACCGCTTCCCATGGGGCCTGCGCCGATCACCCCTATCTTGCGAATCATACTCATATCCAGCGAGCTAGACATCGATCCTGTGCCCGCGACTTGAAACCGAAGACACCGACGACCCCTTTTCGCAACCGAACCGCACCATCGGTGCCGTATCGGCGGCGGGAACCGGCTTGCGCTTCCCAATGGCTGCAACCGCGCCGCAACATGGGGCGCGACAATAGGCGTAAGATTTCAGCGCTGTCAACGCGGCACCCCGCCGGGAGACTGCGATACGGCGCCGGATCTCGTCGGCACGAGAGGTCTACCGATTGGCGCCCGGAACCCACAGCACATCGTCGCCACCCTTGTCGTTCAGCCAGCGCGCCAGGACGAACAGATGGTCCGACAGCCGGTTGGCATAGCGCAGTGCCGCCGGGTTGACGGCCTCGACAGTCATAAGCTGTGCGATCAGCCGCTCCGCGCGCCGGATCACCGTGCGGCCGAGATGCAGATAGGCCGATGCAGGCGATCCGCCGGGCAGGATGAAGCTGGTGAGTTTGCCCAGGTCCGCATTGAGGGTGTCGATCTCGTGCTCCAGCCGTTCCACCTGCGCTTCCTGGATGCGCAGCGGCGGGTATTTCGGCTGGTCCTGCTCCGGTGTGCACAGGTCAGCCCCCAGATCGAACAGATCGTTCTGGATCCGCCCCAGCATTGCATCGGGATCGCCTTCGGTGTGCAGGCGGGCAAGACCGATAACGCTGTTGGCCTCATCGACCGTGCCATACGCGGTCACCCGCAGGTCGTGCTTGTCGACGCGGCTGCCGTCGCCCAGCGATGTCTGCCCCTTGTCGCCGCCGCGCGTGTAGATGCGCGTCAACTGCACCATTGCGAGCCCTCCCGCAGCCTTGCCTGTACCCGTGCCTCAGGTGAGCCGGTCACGACATCATCGCCAGAGCCAGAAAGGCGATCGCCAGCCCTTGGCAGATGACCCGGGCTTGCATCAGCTTGTTACCATAGCGAGCATTGAACTCGCCCCCGCGGGCCATCGCCACCACGCCTGCGCCGAGCGACCCAAGGACAGCCAGCATGAAGACACCGGCCAGGATCAGAAAGAGTATCGTCATCCGGCTCTATATAGATCTCCCGTCCCCGCAAGCCCAGCGCCGTTGTGTTGAACATCGGGGAAGGGGCGGGCGATGACGGCGGCGGATCGGCGACTCGAGCTGTGGTTCGAGTTTGGCAGCACATATTCTTATGTCACGGTCTGCCGGATCGAAGACGTAGCGGCGGCGCACGGCATCGACATCCTTTGGCGCCCCTTTCTGCTGGGCCCCATCTTCAAGGCGATCGGTTGGGACACGTCGCCCTTCAACCTTCAGCAGGCGAAGGGCCGCTATATGTGGCGCGATCTTGAGAGACTGTGCGCGGCGGAAGGCCTGCCGTTCCGACGACCGTCACGGTTTCCCCAGCATTCGGTGCTTGCGGCGAGGGTGGCCATCCTGGCAACCGACGGCGGCTGGTGCGCCGCCTTCGCCCGCGGCGTCATGCACGCCAACTTCGCAGAAGACCGCGACATCGCCGATCCGGCGACAATCGGGGCCATTCTGGACAACCTGGGACACGACAGCAGAGCAATCCTGGCGCAGGCTCAAGCCTCTGAGACGAAAGACCGCCTGCGACGCCAGACCGAGACGGCGGCAGCGCTCGGCATCTTCGGCGCGCCGACGCTGATCACGGCCGATGGGGAGCTGTTCTGGGGCAATGACCGCGTCGCCCAGGCGATTGCCTGGGCCCGGGATCCGCGATGACCGGTCGGCGCCCTCCGCGCTGGTTCAAGGCACTTTCGATCGCGTTGGGCCTCGCCTCGATCGGGCTTGCCATTCGCGTGCTTGCCGGCGACGGCGCCATGCCCGATGCGCCGGAAGGGCTTCCCGGCCGCATCGCCGTGCTCACGATGGTCTTCCACTTGGGCTACTTCACCGCACCGTTTCTCGTCGGTCGCGGATCCTGGGCCAGTTTCTTCGGCGGGATGCTGCTGACGCCCGCAGTGCTTGGCTGGCTCTTGCTGTACTGGCCGGGCGTTATGGCGGACCGGCTGCTGGCTGGCCTTGGGATCGCCTGCCTTGCCGTGCTTGCCGGGCTGTTCGGCTATGCTTTCCGGGATTTCTTCGGCGATTTCCAAGGCGCCCGCCGCAGCGGGCGGCCCGACTGAGCCGGCTCAGCCGGCCTCTGTCGGCCGGCGTGGCGGCAGCGGGATCTCCGGCGCCGGGTCAAGCCGCTCTATCTCCGTGTCCCCGCCCTCGCCGGGACGGCGGCCGGGAAGGGGCACGTCCGGGCGGGGTGTTAGGAACTGTACGACCTCCTCCGGCTGGTCTTGCGCCCCCTCGTCCGTCGCACGGTCCTCTGCCGACCCCTGATCCGTCGCCGCAGGCGCCCCGGGGAACGACAGCGCCCCCGACACGACGGAACGACCGGAAACCGGCTCAGCCGTCGCCTCGACGTTCAGCTCAGCAACGGACACCGCCGCAGGCGCCGTACTGCGCCCAGCGGGAAGCGGGGCCGGCAGCGGAGCCTCCGGCGGCGGATCAAGCCGCGTCATCTCCGCACGCCAGTCGACTTCGCCCGGACCGCCGTCCGCCTCTGCGACGGTCACGTTTCGGGGGTGCTGTGGCGGCAACGGAAGGTCCGGGACCGGATCCAGCAGCACGGGTTCGGCATCCGCTTGCGCATCCGCTGCGTCGTCGGCCGGTCCTTCGGCAATCTCCACCGGGTCGACGACCTGGGCCGCCGCGTGCGGAAGGTCCTCTCCTGGGCGCCGGGCCGGCAGCGGGGGCGGCACGATCGATGGAGCCGATGCCTCTCCATCGGCCACCTGCATAATCGCGACCGGGCGCCGGTCCGGACGTGGCGGCTCCATCGGCGGTGGCTGGACGCCAGCCGCAGTCGCTCCGGTACGGCGCGGCGGTGGGGATGGGGGCGTCGGTATCCCAGCGATGTCGGCGGAGGGCGCCGGCTCCCGCGGCAGTGCCGCAACCTCTTGCGGTGCAGGGGCTTCCTCGACCCGCGGCGGCTGTGTGGAGATGATGCGCGGCCGAAGCTGCGGCGCCAGCGCCAGCGGCTCCGCCGACGCGCCGGAGCCCTCCACGGGCAGTGGTGTGGTCGGGCTTGGCGCTGCCGCCTGCGGGCGGATGACCGTCGGCAGGGTGGCTGGCTGCGTAGGCGCAGGTGCAACAGCGACGCTCGGCACCGGAGCAGGCTGCGGTGGTGCGGCTGGCGGGGCGGCCGGTACCGGCGGTTGGACCGCAGGAGCCGGGGACGCCGCCGCCCCCGAGCCCCCGCTCAACGACCATTCCCGCGGCCCCTCGCGGCATCCCATGCCGGAACCCGAGCCGGACGGACCGCTCAGCGTGAACCACCGGCAGATTCGCGGGCTGGTCTCGGTTCTCGTGATCGTCAGCGTGCCGCCGGAGGGCAGCGGTCTTGGCGCATTGCTGGGCTGATGCTCCAGCAGAAGCTGGATCACGGAGCGATCTTCGCTGTTGAGCGAGTCGAGCGGGTTCGCCGCGGCAATATCGACGGCAAACCCTGTCACGAGGAACGACAAGCCGATGCCGCAAAGCCGGCGCTGCGCCATTGTTGACCTGCCTATCCTGGTTGACCGCAAAACGGCCCCAATAAAAGCCCAACTGGACGTTGCGCTCAAGGCGGCTGGTCGAAGCCCATGTCGATCCTTGCGTCGGGCTCGAGAAGCAACAATATTAGAAGGCTAGAAATAACAAGGTCGCGATGATGTCGTCGCGGCCGCGAAGGGTGGACAGGGCTGGCGACGCTGGCGGGCAGTCCGGTTGGATGCGGGACGGTCCGTTAAGTCCTGAGTTCCCGCAGGGGTCTGGAATGGACTGGGACAAACTGCGTGTCTTCCACGCAGTGGCCGAGGCTGGCAGCTTTACCCATGCCGGCGAAAAACTGAATCTCAGCCAGTCGGCCGTGAGCCGGCAGATCAGTGCGCTTGAGGAAAGCCTGGATGTGCCGCTGTTCCATCGGCATGCGCGGGGCCTTTTGCTGACCGAGCAGGGCGAGCTCTTGCACAAGACGGCGCGCGACGTCTTCACCAAGCTCTCCATGGCCGAGGCGCGTCTGCTGGAAAGCAAGGAAAAGGCGCAGGGGCCGTTAAAGATCACCACCACGGTCGCGTTCGGGTCGACCTGGCTGACGCCGCGCGTGCGCGAATTCCTGACCATGTATCCGGAGATCGAGCTGGCGCTGCTGATCGACGATACCGAGGTCGACCTCACCATGCGGCACGCCGACGCCGCCATCCGCTTCACGCCGCCGCGCCAGCCGGATCTGGTCCAACGCCACCTGATGACCGTCCGACGGCATGTCTACGGCTCGGTGGACTATCTGAAGCGGCGTGGCATTCCGCAGACCGCGGAAGACCTGCGCAACCATGACCTGATCGTCTATGGCACGGCGACCAAGGCACCGGTGGAGTCGATCAACTGGCTTCTGGAAGTGGGTGATCCGACCCCAGGCGAGCGCCGCGTGATCCTTCAGGTGAACAACCAGTACGCCATCTATCGGGCGGTGCGCAGCGGTCTCGGGCTGGCGGCGCTGCCGGATTTCATGATTGGGCCGAACCAGAACCTGGTGAAGGTGCTGCCGGATGTCGGTGGCCCCACGGCAGAGGCCTATTTCGTCTACGCCGAGGAACTTCGGCATTCCAAGCGCATTTCGGTCTTTCGCGACTTCCTGATCCGCAAGCTTGCGGAGAGCAGGCTGAATTCCTAGCCGGAACTTGTCGCAGCACCAGACCGCTGCACTGCAGCATTGCCTGAGCCAAGCTCACCTTTCTCTGCATCGTTTTCGGCCAGACTGCAAAAAATTTGCTCAATTACGCCCAAAATTTGCGAGATATGCCAGACAATCGAATCATTACGATTTTGTATTTCTCGGAAATCGATTCAATTGCTGTAAAAATTTGAGTGTCCGGTTGCAGCGATCTGCATACTAACGAATGGATTGGGTGTGTCGAGGCTGATTGTACTGTCCGGAAGGACGCGGAAATCGTTGAGATATCCGGCTTTCTTTTCTGAGCTCGACTAGACTGCGCCCTCCGCATCGAGCTATGCGATACACGCATATTAGAACCTATACAATGTCAATGGAAAAATCGGCCCGCATGCGTACATGATTATCGTGACGGTGCTGCTTTGCAGCATTGTCACCTCCGAACTTCGGTTCGGAGCAGGGCCTTTGGGTCCTACGTCTCCCAGACGTGAAGCCTCCCTGTTCAACTCGCCGCTGATCCTCCGATCAGCGGCTTTCTTTTTTGGGTGTGCTCTTGGCCCTGCGCGGCAGAAGCTGAACTATGGCCCGGCCAGCGATTTGATTGCGTTGAGGGCTGCGACCGTCACCAGCGGATTGGCCGCGGAGCGGGCGATCGCCGCCAGATGGTCTATCGCCTTCGACCAGTCCGCCTCTGGCAGGATCTCCGCCAAATGGACCGGATCCCAGCCCTCGCGCGTGAGAGCGAAGTTCACCGCAGCGGCCAGCGCACCGGGCTCTCCAGTTCGGACCATCCAGCCGAGGGCCGCAGCGCCGGTCAAGGTGTCGGCCGATGCAAGCACCGCGTTGGCGCGCACACGCGCATGGTCGCTGTTGCCGGCGCCGGCGAAGGCTTCGCGAATGACGGCCGGCACCGGGTCGTTCAGAAGGCGATCAATCGCCTCCGCCGCCGATGCGTGGCCGGCGGATTCGGCCACACGGGCCAGTATTCGCGCCGCAAACACGCGAAGATTGGGGTCCGCCGCCTCTGCCAACACGATCAGAGGCTCCATCGACCCGGCTTGTCGTGCCCAGACGGCAAGATCGGCATGCTGCGAGAGGGTAGAGGCGGCCGCCAAGCGCAATTCCCGATCCGGTGTGGCAAGCGCATCCACAAGGCTGTCGACAATGTCAGCCCCGCGCACATCCGCCAGCAGTCGGGCGATGCAACGCCGCCTGTCGGCAGCCATGGGGACGTCCGGTGTGAGGTTCGGCCTCGTCCTGCGCGGCATGTTCTCCGCAAGGCTCAGGAATCGCGCTTCATCGTCGTCCAACTCGCACACCATAGGCGGTGAGGCCGGCGCGGCGGCCTGCGGTGCCAGATTGGCCCGCTCGATCGCTTGTAGCGTCGAGGTTTCGCCCAAATGTTGCTGCTGCGGTGGCGGCGGTGGACTCTCGGGGGCAGAGACCTCCGCAACATCGTCCGCTTCCGCCGCCGGGTCGTCCTCGGGCTCTGGAGGCTCAGCCAAGTGGCGGAATAGGAGCTTCAGCGAGGCTTCACCGAGTTCCCCCCTCTGAGCCGCCGCGTTGCAGAGGCCATGCAAGGCCGAAAACCGAACCAGATGGTCGGCGTCGTCGACGTAGGCCGTCAGCGCATCCAGACCTTGGCGGTCACGGGCCTCACCGATCGCACCAACCGCCGCGGCACGGACGGACGGTGCCCGAGCGCGATCCTGCGCGACGTCGCGCAGACTTCTCCTTGTGAGATCGTCTGTGATGCCGGCGAGTGCCGCCGCAGCCGCCGCCGCGACCCCATCAGACGTGTCGTTGAGCCGGTCACGCAGCATTCCGGCGGCAACGTTCAGAACCTCAGGGGTCTGCGCCGACATCGCCACTATCACGGCCAGCCGCACGCCTTCGTTCGCGTCCCCGGCCAATCCGACGACCTGGACGATCTGATCTGCCGGCGCCCGCCTGACCGCTTCGCGGCGGATCGCAGGGTCGGGGTCCCGCAAGAATGGCGCGACGGACGTGCTGGCATCGTGATCGGCCATGACGCGGACGGCCGCGGCCCGGCGGATCTCCGGATCCTGACTGTCTAATAGGGACTTCTGGATCGGAACGGCTGCCGGATCCGATGATCGGGCCAGCGCCGACGCCGCCCGACGACGGGATCGAACGGATCCGTGCTCGAGGCGCGGCGCCAGCGCCTCGATCCCCGCCCGGCCAAGATGGGCCAGTGCAGCAAAGGCCTGCGGCTCCACATCCTGGCCGACTTCATCGTCAAGGGCTGCGACGATGGCGGGTACGGCCTCCGCGTCACCCAGCTGACCGAACGCTTCGATGGCCGCCACTTGCACGTCCAACCACTGATCCCACTCTCCGGCTTCGTCGTTGTCCCAGGCCATATCCGGGTCACGGTCCACGGCCAGCCGTCGCAGCGGTGCAAGATCGCCACGGTAGCCAAGACGGGCGATTGACCGGATCGCCGCCTCTTTGACCTCGCCCGACGGATCCGCGATGACCGAATGCAGCAGCGCCGCGCCAACCTGATCAGACGTCGTCGCTGCGCCAAGGGCACGGGCCGCCAGGATGCGAACGTCGACATCCGGGTCCGTCAGGCAGCCGATCAGCAGATCTTCCGCCGGCCCGGGCAGCAGGTGTTCGAGGCATTCGACTGCCGCGCACCGCACGACGTCGTCGCCCGCCTCTAGGATTGAGCCGAGCGTGGCTGCTACGGCGGCCACTCCGATACCCGGCCCAGTGGATCGTTCCACGGCTTAATCCGATTGCCCAGCGGGGTCAGGCAATGTCCCGCGGCGCGAACGACATCGACCGGTAGGTCCGCTTGTAGACCGACTCCCCGATCTTGCGGACGCGCGCGACACCCATCTTGTAGTTGTAGTTGCCGCTGATCCAATCGACCACGCGCCCGGCCAAGGCGTTGCCGGGGCTGTCCGTGTGCAGGAAGTCGGTATAGAGCACACCCCGCTTGATGGCCGGTGTCACCATCGCCACGGCGGTGATCGCCGCCTCAGACAGTTCGATATGGCCGTTCTCAAGCAGGGAAGAGAACTGGAAGTCCGACGGCTCGACGCCGATGATCGTCCCGACCTGATTGGGTACGCGGTCGGAATAGATCATCACGTAGTCGCCATTCTCGATTCCCCGTTCGGCGGCATCATCGGGGTGGATCTCCACCCAGTTCTCCGGCCATCTCTGGACGATATAGGGACGCCGGCGATCGTCGAAGCCCGACTGCCAACGCTCGTTGATCCGGCCCGAGGTGCACCACAATTCGTCATCGCGCGGACGCATCCATTCCCAATAGTCCGAGAACAGAGACCAAGGCGATTTCTGGATGTTGCACTTGCCGGTCTGGCTCTTGAAGTGGGTCAGGGTCTTGGGAAACCGGTTGGCGCCCACCGGGCCTTCCGGCGGCAGCACCCGGGAGACATCGTGCAGACGCAGCGTCTCTTCCAGGGTTCCGTCGGCACGCATAATCACGGGGGCCTGGATGCCGTCGGTGCCGTATTCGTCCAGCTTTTCGTGCAGCGTCTTGCCCTCGCGCTGTGCGACCAGCGTGACGGCGTGGAAGTCTTTGCGGCTGCCGCGGCTGTAGCGCGAGCCTTCATGGATTACATCGGCTGAGGTCTCCCAGTCGAACCCGGAATACCCCATGCGCTGGGCCAGTTGGGCGATGATCCACCAATCGGGCCGTGCGTCGCCCGGCGGATCGTAGAACTTGTTGTAGACGCGGACCCGCCTCTCGCCGTTGGCGCGGGTGAACGTCTCTTCGCCCCAGGTGGCCGCGGGGAAGACAATGTCGGCGTAGCGCGAGCCGATCGGATTGACCAGGTAGATGTCCTGGTTCCAGACCACCGTGCCACCGCTGTCGACGCGCCGCTTCAGGGTGTCGACGATCTCGTCCCGGTCGAACGACCGGACCTGGTGCGGGTTCTGGGTGACCAGTTCGTCGAACTTGTTGGCCAACCCCTGGGACCCGCACATCGCCTGGATCCAGGTGTTGCCGATGACATGGGCCAGGCGCGTGTGGCCGGAAATCAGATAGCGGTCTGTGTCGATCGCCCGGCGACGCCGGCCCGGCAGCTTCTCCGGCGAATGGTTGCGCGGATAGCTGCCGCCGCGCAGGCCGCCGCGCTGATGGCCGCCGGCTCGTGAGATCATCTGGCCCGGCCGGCCGCCAGCCCCGACGATGATGCCAAGCGCACTGATCGCCTGGGTGTTGCCGGTGTTGTTGGACCAGTAGAAGCCCTTTTCGATCATGACCGAGGTCTTGGGCCGGCTGCCGTCGTCCCGCGGCCGCGCCATCCATTCGGCTGCGGTGCGAATCTTCTCCGGATCCACCTGCGAGATCTCGGCGGCATTCGCCAGCTCGAACTCGGGCTGGCCCAGCAGCCATTCCCGCCAATCCTCGAAGCCGGAGGTCTGGAACATGCCCCAGGTCGTGCGCCACTGCCACGGCGTGTTGCGGGTGCCCTGACCGAAGCCGGAGGACGACTCCCACCGGTTGTTGACCCATTCGTCGATCCAGGCCTGATCCTGCCAGCCGTTCTCCACGATGATCCGGGCCATGGCGTTCACGACCAACAGATCGGTGCCCGGCTGCACGTCCAGCCACAGACCGCCGTTCTTCTCGGCATAGGCGACGCCGGCGGTGCGGCGTGGCACCATGAAGATCGCCTTCTGACCGGCCTGGATGCCCGGCATCATCCATTGGGTGAACAGGATCGTCTTGGTCTCATAGGGATCGGTGCCGCAGACCAGCAGAGTTTCCGCGTCCCGCCAGTCTTCATACGCTGCGCCGAAATTGTCGAACCCGGCGTCGCGGAAGCCGGGTGTCGAGGTCACGTCCGACGGCGTGTCGTGGAAGGTGAAGTTCGCCGTACGCACATGGCGCAACGCGTACTTCGTGATCGCGTACGTGTTCTCCATATACTGGTATGAATAGGTCTTGACGCCGTATGCGTTGGCGCCGTGATGGTCGATGACGTGACGGCCGACCTCCGCCGCGATATCGAGGGCGAAATCCCAAGGCACCGGCATCAGCAGGCCATGCATGCGCAACAGCGGCTGGGTCAGGCGATCGCGGGTCGGTGATTGCGGGTTGTAGGCCTTCTTGGCGATGGCGCCGCCGCGGATCGAGCTGTCGCCATTGACGTTGACGTGCCGGGCATCCTTGTCGGGAATGATGACAACGTGATGGGGCTGGCCGTTGTGCAGCACGATGTTGTGCTGGTTCGGCGCGACCCAGGACCCGAGCGGGTAGACGGGGAAATCCTCCCCAAAGGCATTCTCATCGGCACGGGCGCCGCCGACACGGCCGCCGGCGACCGGCCAGCGGTAGACCTTGTAACCGCAGGCGACGATGCAATAGTCGCAGGCGGTGTTGATCACCTCGGCGTCAGGCGGTGGCAGCGGGACAGAGGTCTCCGGGATGTAGTACGGCGTCGCCATGGTCCGGTCCCCCTCGCTCAGCCCTGCAGATTGTCGAAACGGCCGTAGATCAGCCCGAAGATGCCGACCGCGTAGATGTCGTCGCCCTCAAGCTCCAACAGAACCTGCGGCAGGCTCTGATAGGCCTGGCCCGAAATCAGGATGCCGTGCCGAGTCAGGTCATAGGTCGACAGATGCAGCGGACATGGGCCCAGCGCCTTGTGCGCCGATTGATAGGTGCCCTGCATCGGCCCGCCTTGGTGAGTGCAGGTGTAGTTGAAGGCCACAACATCCTGCTCAGGCCCGATGCCGCCACCGGCCGAACGCCCAAGCTTCACCACAAAGCTTTCGGAATAGATCCCTTCGTCCGGATAGGCGAAGTCCAGGGGCTGGTCGACGACGAGATCGCTTAACCGCCCGATCAGCTTGCGGGGATAGGTGGCAACGACCGCCGGCACCTCTTGCGCCATCGGCGTGCCGGGGTTGAGGGTCACCATCACGGTGGCCGTGGCGACCCCGGCGCCCAGCAGAAACTCCCGGCGGGAAACCAGGCAGGGATGGGCGGCGCCGGATCCGGCCTTCGGGCGTTGGCTGTCATCTGACATCGGTCATGCTCCGCCTAGTTCTGATACCAGTCGTCGGGTAGGGGCGCGTATTCAGGGAGCTCCGGGAAATCCATGACGATCTCATCACCGGAGAGCGACTCCAGAAATGCGACAAGATCGTCGATCTGGTCGTCGCTGAGACCCAGGGGCTGGATCAGCTCGCTCTTGGTCTCTTCGAACGTGGTGCCGCCGCCGCCGTTATAGAACGCGACCACCTCGCGCAGGGTGTCGAAGGCGCCGTTGTGCATGTAGGGACCGGTGTAGACCGTGTAGCGCAGCGACGGCACCCGGAAGCGGCCGAAATCGCCTTCCTGCTTGGTGTCGAAATAGAGGCCGAGATCGTCGTGGCTGGTCCGGTACAGATACTCCGACACGCCCTTGGCATAGAGCTCGAAGCGATAGGTTATCTGCGCCAGCCCGTCCGTCTCCCAGATCTCCGGCGAGGGCACGCCGATATTGTAGAAGCCCTGGTTGGAGAACAGCGGGCCGTTGTGGCAGTTGATGCAGCCGGCCTCGCCCTCGAACAGCTCCATCCCGCGCAGCTGCTGCTCCGTCAACGCCGTCTCGTCGCCGCGCATATACTCGTCAAAGGGCGTGTCGGTCTGCACCAGCGTCCGCTCGAACGCGGCGATCGCCATGTAGGCGTGGCGAACCGACGGATAGGCATCGCCGAACACATTGCGGAACATCTCGCGGTATTCGGGCACGAAGGCGAGGCGCGCCTCCATCATGTCGTCTTCGCCGTTACCGCCGACCGCACCCCGCGCGGCCGACCGTGCTTGATGCTCCAGCGAGCTGGAGCTGCCGGTCCAGAACAGGTTGCCGTAATAGGCGGAATTGATGATGGTCTGCGCATTGCGCCAGTGGACGGTGCCCGGATAGCCCATGGAGATCGCATCCGGGAAGCCCCAGCCAGTGAAGGGGCTGTGGCAGACCACGCAGCCCATGGTGCCGTTGCCCGACAGCCGTCCGTCGAAGAACAACAGCCGGCCAAGCTCGATCTTCTCATCCGTCATCGGGTTGTCCGCCGGGATCGGCGGCGGCCCGAGCGGCCCCAATGGCTCGATGGGGATATCCTGGGCGACGGCGCCGCCGGTCAGGGTGAGGATCAGGGCGGTCTGGCACAGGGCCTGTCTCAGGATCGTCATCGGCCGGTCCTCAGTTTTCGGTTTCGCGCCAGTTTTCGATCGCCGGATAGTCGTACGGGATCTCTTCCTCCCAGACGAATTCCGGCCCGGTCAGCGGCTCGCCGGACAGTGCCTCCAGGAAGGCGACCAGATCGGACCGCTGCCCCGCCGACAGACCGAGCGGCTGCAGGCGCGGATCCCTGTTAGGCACGTCGCCGCCGCCGTCGTTGTAGAAGGCCACGACCTCGTACAGCGTCTCGAAGACGCCATTGTGCATGTAGGGGCCGGTGTAGGTCAGCTCACGCAAGGTCGGCGTCATGAACGATCCGAAGGTCGACCCGTCAGCTTCGTGCCCGCGCACATAGGCGCCGGGGTCGGCGCGCAGGTTCATGTAGTTCGCCACGCCCATGAACTTCGCATAGGTGATGAAGCCGATATGGCGCAGCGGCTCCGCCCAGATGTCCGGGTTGTCGGGAACGCCCGTGACATGCGGCTGATCGTCGGTGAACCGGTCGCCGGTGTGGCAGGCCGAACACCCCGCATCGCCGAAGAACAGGGCTTCGCCGCGGGCGGCCTCCTCGGTCAGGTCGCCGGTGTCGTAGGGCGCGCCGCGGGAGATCAGGGTGCTGAGGTAGGCGGGGATGGCGTTGCGGACACCGCCGTTGGACGGCGTGCCCAGGCCAGCCGCCGCGAACATTTCCACATAGACCGGATCCTGCCGCACCCGCTCCTGCATCATCCTCATGTCCATGTTCATGAGGTAGGTCTCGGTCAGCATCTCCCGGGTGACGTCGTTGAGATTGGTGCCCAACCGGCCGTCATGCATCCAGGCATCCCGATGCGCGGTGTTGATCAGGGTCGGCGTATTCCGGAAATGCAATGACCCGGCATAAGCCTCCGACAGGGCCAGGCCATCGGAGAACCCGAGTTCCGGGACGTGGCAGCTGGCACAGCTCAGGGTCGCATCGCCGGACAGCCGCGGGTCGAAGAACAGCCGCTTGCCCAGTTCCGCCATCGCCGGGTCGACCTCGATGGGAGCAACGGCACGCTCGCTCTGCCCGACCGCCGTCGAACCGACGGCAATCACCGTTGTTGTTGCCGCTATGGTGAGCCCGAACCCGATGAACCGCATCTCGGCTGCCTCCGCGCACATCCCGACTTAAGACGAAACCCGTCGTCCGCGCGACGTCTCCCCGGAGTGCCGTTACGACTCCGGACGAATTATCCTGGCGGTGAATTATCGCAGGCGCAACAAACGAGCCGGCGAGTGAAATCGCAGCTTCTAGACTGGGTTGAGGAATGTTGGAGGCTTCGCATCTATGATTCCATCTGCTCGCCTGTTGCGTTATGTTCGGGCAATTCGCACTACCGCGGGCGCTCTGCTGACATTCATTGGATTTCCTCTTGAAATCTTGCACTTACATTATGGTTATTGACTTTTTGCAAATTATTATCATTCAAAGAACTCCTTCCCGCGCTTAACTAGATTTGATCTGGATCAATCTTGTGTTTGCGGTGCATCGTCACCATCGACCGTCGAATGGTGGTAATGATTATCAGTTGCGCGTCTCGACACGGATCGTGTCCAATGCGGGCCAAACGGTCAGCAGGGTCTGGGGAGACAGAAAAGGTGCTTCGAGAAAACGAGGGATCGCAGTCAGATATGGCGCTGTCGCTCGGGCGCCGAGGGTTCATTGCCGGCGCCGGCGGTCTGCTGCTGGGGTCGCTGATCTCCAGTCCCGCACCCGCCGCCGTCGTGCACCGGTCGGTCGCGCAGATGTCGATCTGCAGTGGCGACGAAGCGGTTGTGGATCAGATAACGGACGTGATGGCACGGTCCGCCACGCAGATGTTCCGCTTCGTTCCCAACCTCGTCTGTGTCGATGCCGGCCAGTCCGTACGCATTCTCAACAGCCGATCGCAGCACACGGTGCACTCGGTCCCCGAACTTACGCCTGACGGAGCGGAAACAGTCGCGATCGTGGGCGAGGACGTTCGCGATGTCGTCTTCGACGTGCCCGGTATCCATGGGCTGGCCTGCGCGCGACATGGCCGCTACGGCATGGTGATGATCGTCGCGGTGCGCCCGTTCGATCGCGTTCCGCGAGACTACTGGTCGGCCCTGGATTCGCTGGGCCCTGGGCGTTCCCTAGGGTTCGAGAGCCTGTTCGCCGAGATCGATGCGGCGATCCCCAGTTGACGGTCCAGGTCGTGCCGGCCCGAAGCGCCGGGCCAGTTCCCACCACCATTTCTCATCCCAGGACCCTCGGGCGAGCCCCGACGGCGACGGCAGCACGAAAAGAGCCGTCCGGCCAACAGTCTCCGGCTGATGGCCGTAACCGACGGGCTTGCGCCCCAGGAACACCTGTGCCGGCCGTTTGCCCACAAAGGCGACTGCCATCGGCCGATACTGCTCGATCTTGTGGCGTAGTCCCTCAGGGTCGTCTGCGGATCGATCCAGCTCAGCATCTGCCCCGGACTGCGTCTTGCAGATGTCGGTAAGCCCGAGACCATAGTCCGGCAGCTTCCGGAACTCGTGCGGCTGCAAGAGATGCGGCGTCAGGCCGACACGGGCCAGCGTCGGCCAGAACAGATTGCCGCGGCCGGCATAGTAGGCCCCGACTTCGGCGGACCGACGCCCTGCGGCACTGCCGCAGAAGATGATCCTCAACCCCGGGGCGAGGACGTCGGGCAAGACCTCCATGGCAACCGGGCGGTCGCTATGGGACGCTCACGCTTGCCAGCCGCTCCAGCAACTGCCGGATGTTGTTGCGGACGGCCGCCTCCGCCGCCACGCGTCGCCGCGCATCGCCGTTCAGTTCGTCGCCGATCGTGGCGCTACCCTCAGACGAAATCGTCTCGGCGAACGGCTGCTGCCCGGTCTCGATGTCCGAGAGCACGTAGTTGACGCGGGTCTCAACCGTCATCTCCAACTCGATCATCGGCTGAGACATCTCCAGGAACTGGGCATCCAGCGTATAGCGCGAGCCGGCCGGGACGGCGGCCAAGAGCCCCTGCCCCGCCAGCGACTGGCTGAGGGCATCGCGGAACTCAGGCATGCCGACCTCGGACGTCCAGACCCGGTCGCTCACACCCGCGGACGACACGTCGCCAACGGTAATCGCGCCCGCCAAGCCAGGGTCGAACGCGGCAAAACCGCCGGTTGGTGCTGCGACCATGGCCTGCGGCTCGGCTGGCTGCGTGCAGGCCGAGAGCAACGGAAGGCCGGACGCCAGCAGCAGAACCATGGCTGCCGTCCGAAGTCGCATCGTCACTGTCATCATGGTTGCCTTTCGACTGGCCTCTGTCGAACTCACCCCGCCTCAGCCTCTAATAGACTGGCGAACGCGCGGATGTCATCGATGCCGGTTCGCCATTCGGAGATCCTGTCGCCATCTTCGTTCCGCGTTAGATGCGGCCGGACATGTCGAAACGGATCTTGAAAATCGAACGGTGGTTCGAGCTTCTTCAGGAACAGAATGTGGTGCTGCAGGCAGATTTCTTCACCGGAGCGATAGGCCGGCCACCAGAAGATGTAGGTTGTCTCAGCCGGGTCGGCCATCGAGGTGATGAATGCCGCTTTGTCGTCACCCGCGAGCAACGCCAGAGCCGCAGCGTGCCAACTCTCCCGATACTGTTGGGCGCTCCAAAAGGACAGCTCGGCCTCAAACCTCTCCTGGAAATCCCCGATCCGGATCCTGCCCAGGATCAATGACGGTTCCGACGGCAGAGAGGTTTCGTCCAGCGTCAGGCAGAAATCCGCGTCCACCGGCCACCCCATCCCGCCTGTTCCGCAGCCTCAGATCCGCCGCTCGGTCTCGGGGTCGAACAGGGATGCGTGGCTCATATCCGCCATCAGGCGCATGGTTTCGCCGGGGTTGGTGGTGCGGCGCGGGTTGACGCGGGCGATCGCCGTCTCGCCACCCAGATCCACATAGGTCAGCGTGTCGGCGCCGGTGGGTTCCAGCACGTCGACGCGGCAGTCGAAGGCGTGAGCATGCTCGCGGATGCTGGCTTCGGCTTCGTTATAGTCGGTCAGCGCCTCGGGCCTGAGGCCGAAGATCACCTTGCGATCGCGCCAAGGCGCCAGGTCTTCGGACGGGTCGGCCAGCGGAAGGTCGACATCGCCGGCCGATCCGTCCGACGTGCAGGCAAAGCGCACGGCGAGGCCGTTGCCATGCTCCACCAGCGTCGCCGGCACGAAGTTCATGGGCGGGGAGCCGACGAAGCCGCCGACATACATGTTGGCCGGCTGTTCATAGACCTCCTGCGGCGGGGCCAGCTGTTCGATCACGCCGCCGCGCATCACGGCGATCTGGGTGGCCAGCGTCATCGCCTCGATCTGATCGTGGGTGACGTAGACGATCGTGGTGCCCAGACGCGCGTGCAGCTTCTTGATCTCGGTGCGCATGTCCACGCGCAGCTTGGCGTCGAGATTGGAAAGCGGCTCGTCGAACAGGAAGATCTTCGGGTCGCGCACAAGCGCCCGGCCCATGGCCACACGCTGGCGCTGGCCGCCGGAGAGCTGCGCCGGCTTGCGGCCCAACAGGTGGTCGATCTGCAACAGCTCCGCGGTCCTGGAGATCAGCCGCTCCCGCTCCTCAGCCGGGACGCCCCGCATCTCAAGCCCGAACGCGATGTTCTTCTTCACCGTCATGTTGGGGTAGAGGGCGTAAGACTGGAACACCATGGCGATGTCGCGGTTCTTCGGGTGCACCGCGTTCACCACGCGCCCGTCGATCACGATCTCGCCGTCGGTGATGCTGTCCAGCCCGGCGATCATGTTGAGCAGCGTGGACTTGCCGCAGCCCGACGGGCCCAGCAGCACCAGGAATTCGCCGCCGTCGAGATCGAGCGAGATGCCCTTCAGCACATGGGTGTCGCCGAAGCTCTTGCGGACGTTGCGGACTTCCAGATTGGCCATGGCCTACCCCTTGACCGAGCCGGCGGTCAGACCGCGCACGAAGTACCGTCCGGCGATGATGTAGACCAGCAAGGTCGGCAGGGCGGCGATGATCGCCGCGGCCATGTCGACATTGTAGAGCTTCACGCCGGTCGTGGTGTTGACCAGGTTGTTCAGCGCCACCGTCACGGGCTGCGCGCCGCCGGAAGTGAACGAGGCACCGAACAGGAAGTCGTTCCAGATCTGGGTGAACTGCCAGATCACGGTGACGACGATGATCGAGGGCGAGAGCGGCAGGATGATCCGCCAGAAGATGGTGAAGAACCCGGCGCCGTCGATGGTCGCCGCCTTCACCAGATCGTCCGGCAGCGAGACGTAATAGTTGCGGAAGAACAGCGTGGTGAAGGCGATGCCGTAGACCGAGTGCACCAGCACCAGCCCCGGCACGCTGCTGGCCAAGCCCAGGAAGCCCAGCGTCTGCGACATCGGCAGCAGCACCACCTGGAACGGAATGAACGAGCCGAACAACAGCAGCCCGAAGATCACATTGGCGCCGGGAAACCGCCACTTGGTCAAGGCATATCCGTTCAGTGCCCCGAACAGAGAGGACAGGAAGACCGACGGGATGACCATCAGCACCGAATTCATGAAATAGGGGGCGAGGCCCGTGCACTCCACGCCGATGCAGGCTTCGTTCCAGGCGTATCCCCAGGCCTCGAACGTGATCGCCTGCGGTAGCGCCAACAGCGAACCCGCGCGGATCTCCTCGATATCCTTCACCGAGGTGGCGAGCATCACCAGCATCGGCAGGATATAGAAGGCCGCGAACAGGATAAGCGCGGCATAGAGGACGCCGCGGCCGATCTTGGCGCCCAGCGTGTCGGCGGCGGCCTGTTGCGGAAGGCTAGCCACGACGCGGCCCCCTGATCTCGGAATAGAGATACGGCACGATGATCGCGGCGACGGTCGCCAGCATCATCACCGCGCTGGTGGCGGCGAAGTCCAGCCGGTCGCGCTGGAACGCCATGTCGTACATGAAGGTGGCCGGCACCGCCGTCGACGTGCCGGGGCCGCCAGCGGTCAACGCCATCACCAGGTCGAAGGTCTTGATCGCCAGATGCATCAGGATGACGAAGGCGCTCAAGAACACCGGGCGGATCGTCGGGATAATGATGCGGCGATAGATGTTGGGCAGGCTGGCGCCGTCCAGCCAGGCTGCCTTGATGATCTCGTCATCCACACCGCGCAGGGCGGCCAGCACCATGGCCATGACGAAGCCCGAGGCCTGCCACACGGCCGCGATCACGACGGTGTAGATCGCCATGTCCGGATCGTTGATCCAGCCGAAGCTGAAGCTGGTCCAGCCCATGTCGTGCATCGCCTTTTCCAGGCCGATGCCGGGGTCCAACAGCCATTTCCACGCCGTGCCGGTGACGATGTAGGAAATCGCCATGGGATAGAGGTAGATCGACCGCAAGACGCCTTCGGCCCGGATGCGCTGATCCAGCAGCACGGCCAGCACGCAGCCGACGGCCATCGAGATCAGGATGAACAGCACGCCGAAGATGAACAGGTTGTCGAACGCCGTTTCCCAACGGCTGAGGCGCCAGATCCGCAAGTAGTTGTCGAACCCGATCAGCTCGTAGTCCGGCAGCATGCGCGAGCCGGTGAGCGAGATGTACACGGTCCACAGAATGAAGCCGTAAAAGAATATCACGGCCGCCAGAAACGAGGGTGCTACCACCAGTTTGGACAGGTGGCGCTGCAGCCAGCCGCGCACACCCGTCTCGGCGTCGGAAGACGTGACTGTCGTGTCTGCAGGCATGGCGGAAGTGGCCTCGGGCGCGCGTTACATCGCCAGCTCGACCTCTTCCAGCAGCAGTTCCACCGCCTCTTCAGCACTCATGTCCGAGTTGAAGTGCTGGGTGACGACATCCAGGAAGGCACCGCGCACCGACCGGCCGATGGCGATCTCATGCGCCATGCTGGGCACGAGGCTGTCGTCGGCCACGGCCTGGTCGAGATCCTCCATGGAACGCACGGCGCAAACGTCGAAGGCATCGCGCGGCAGGTCCGTGCGGGCCGGGATGGAGCCCTTGAACAGATTGAACGTCTCCTGGAAGCTCTCGCCCAGGATCAGGCTGGCCAGCAGCCGCTGACCGGCGATGCGGTCGTCGCCCTCAACCTCGAAAAAGGCGAAGCTGTCGGAATTGAGGATGAAGCCCGACGTCCCCGGCGTGGGCACGCAGAGATAGTCCGTGCCGCCTTCCAGGTCTGAGGCGGCGAACTCGCCCTTCGCCCAGTCGCCCATGATTTGCATGGCCGCTTCACCATTCATCACCATGCCGGTGGCCAGGTTCCATTCACGGCCCGGGAAGTTGGG
>JANQIX010000048.1 GCA_028281925.1 Alphaproteobacteria bacterium | reverse complement strand
CGTGTTCGGCGCCGTCTTGAGCGCGCTGGCGCGCGGGCTGGCGACGGGCCCGCTGATAATCCTCAGCGCCTCCGCCGTCGTGCTGATCTCGCTCGCCATTGCACCGGAGCGCGGGCTGTTGTGGGAGGCGCTGCAGCGCTGGCGCAACCGCCGGCAACTGCGCAGCCGCCAACTGTTGACGACCATGCATGAGCTCTGCGAACGCCACGGCGACCCCGGCTATCTGGCCGAACAGGGCATGGTCGATGCCGTCTACGGCCTCAGCACCCGGCGCGCACTCGCCGATCTCAGCCGCGAGGGCCTGGTGGTGCGAACCTCGCATATGCCGGGCGAAGGCGTGCACTGGCGGCTGACCGACAGCGGCCATGCCGAGGCCCGGCGCATCCTCGACCCCATGGCCGAGGGGACACCGTGATGCTGGCGGCACTGTTCGACAACATTGCGCTGATGATCATCGCCACCGGCGCGCTGGTCGGCATCGCGGCATCGCTGGTCGGCACCTTTCTGGTGCTGCGCGGCAACAGCATGCTGACCGACGCCATCAGCCATTCCATCGTCTTCGGCATCGTCATGGTCTGGCTGTTGACGCACGAACAGGCGGGCCCCGTTCAGATCGTGGGCGCGGCCTTGACCGGCCTGTTGACCGTGTTCCTGACCGAGATGCTCGCCAACACAAGGCGCGTGGCGAATGACGCCGCCATCGGCCTCGTGTTCCCCGTGCTGTTTTCCATCGGCGTGCTGCTGCTGAACCTCTATGCCCGCGATGTGCATATCGACCAGCACACGGTGCTGCTGGGCGAGATCGGGTTCGTCTGGCTGGACACGGTCGATATCGGCCCTTACCGCGTGCCGCACTCACTCGTGGTCATGGGGGCCATGACTCTTGTGAACCTCGCCTTCGTCACCCTGCTCTACAAGGAACTGAAGCTGGCGACCTTCGACCGTGCACTCGCCCAGGCGCTGGGCTTCGCGCCGGGGCTCTTGTTCTATGCCCTGCTGGCACTCACCAGCAGTACGGCCGTGGCCGCCTTCGATGCGGTCGGCGCCATCCTGTTCATCGCCTTCGCCATTGTGCCACCCGCGGCCGCCTATCTGTTGACCGACCGGCTGTCGCGAATGCTGGTCTATGGCTGCGTGATCGCCATCGCCTCAAGCGTCAGCGGATACTTCCTGGCGGTCGCATGGGATGTGTCCATCGGCGGCATGATGGCGGTGATGACCGGCGTGTTTCTGGTTCTGGCCGTGCTGTTCGGCCCACGCCATGGGCTGATCGCACGCAGCCTGCGGCGCCGCGGCCAGCATGCGGCCAATGCCTGCCGCACGCTGGTGGTGCATCTCTACAACCACGAGGGCGAGCCCCGCCAGGCGGAGGAAAGCGTCACACGCGCGCTGCGCGAGCATTTACTTTGGGACGCACCGGCGGTCCGGCGGGTAGTCTCGGACACACTCGAGCGGGGCTGGATCTTGCGCGACGATGAGATGCTGAGCCTGACATCCGAGGGCCGTGCGGCAGCCCGTGAGATCCTGGAGCCATGGCGCCAGGACGTGGCAGATGCCGCGTGATCGATACGAAACGCCGAAGGGCAGCAGAGAACGATGGGCGAGCAGGGATACGGAGCGGTCGGCGTCATCGGCCTGGGGTCGATGGGCCTGGGCATGGCACAATCGATGAAACGCACAGGCTTTGAGACGATCGGCTGCGACGTCAGCGATGCTGCGCTGGAGCGGTTTGCGGCCGAGGGCGGCCGCACAACACGGGCGGCCGCAGAGCTCGGGCCGGAGTGCGAGGCCATCGTTTCCGTCGTCATCAACGCGCAGCAGGTCGAGACGATCCTGTTCGGCGCGGGCGGTCTGGCCGACGCCATGCGCCCCGGTGCGATCTTCCTCGCCTGCAGCACGGTCCCGCCGGCCTTTGCCAAGCAGACAGCCGATCGGCTGGCCGAACGCGGCGTGCTCTATCTCGACGCCCCGATCAGCGGCGGCCAGGCGAAGGCGGCAGAGGGCGCTCTGACCATCATGGCCTCGGGCAGCGAAGCCGCCTTCGCTAAGGCCGGCCCGGTGCTGGATGCCATGGCGGAAACGGTCTACCGCCTGGGCGACGAGGCCGGCCAGGGCTCGTCGGTGAAGATGATCAACCAACTCCTCGCCGGCGTGCATATCGCCGCGGCGTCGGAGGCCATGGCCTTCGGCATCAAGGTCGGCATCGATCCGGAGACCTTGTACGAGGTGATCTGCAAATCAGCCGGCTCGTCCTGGATGTTCCAGAACCGCGTGCCGCGCATCCTTGCCGGCGACTACCACCGCCCGCAAAGCACGGTGAACATCTTCACCAAGGACCTCGGCATCGTGCTGGACACCGCCCGCCAGCACAGTTTCCCCAGCCCGCTGGCGGCCACTGCCCATCAGCTTTTCACGATGGCGGCTTCCGCCGGCATGGGGGGAGACGACGACAGCTCGGTGGCGCGGGTGTACGAGCGACTGTCGGAGATTGAGTTGCCCGGGGACGGCTAGCAGGCTGTTGAAGACGTCTCGCATGTAGCTCTGCTGATGGCTCCATCGCCGAGGTGACAGGCGAACGCGATCTCGATCGCGCCATCGCCGCTGCCGCTGTTCAACTCACGGCTGACCCAGCGCCGACGGCCAGCAACGTCGCCGGCGCGATCCGGGGCCCAATCGATCACGAACGCGTGAACGCTGCATCTCTTCGCGGCTTGCCCTCCGTTGATCCTGGCGTGACACCGAAGTCAACCAACGCATCAGGAGACAAGAGATGGCTAACAGGCTGACGTTGACCGGCAGCGCCGCCGACCTGGACAGCAGTTCCTCCGGCAACGACATGGTCGATCTTCTCGACACCCCTCCAACAAGCGGTTTGCCCCCTGATGATCAGGCCAGCAAGGAAGAGGTGGAGGTTGTCTCGTTCCTGCCCGACGGTGACCTGTTCATGTTCGACGACGATGCCGAGAACACCGGCGACAACGACGCCGATGGCGGTGACGAAGAGATCGAATTCGATCTGGACACTTACCTGGACCTCGCATTCTTCAATTCCATCGGCGCGGGCAACGTGATCGGTCACCATGACGATCTCGCCGACGACGCCGTTGAACCCGTCGGTCAGCCGGTGGATCCCGACATCCTTTTCATGATCTGACGACCGTCTGCGCTGAGGGCATCACGATGACCGCGCCGATCGTCGAACCGGACGGTGAAGATCGGCGCGGTCTGCGGATCGCGTTCATCGGGTCGATGTGTCTGCTGGATGATGCAAGCGGCATTGCGCATTCGATCCGCTCGATCCTCGAAGCCCTGGCGCGTCGGGGCGCAAGCGCAACCAGCCTTACTGCGTCGCTGTTCGATGCGAATGCCGAAGTGGTTCTGGAGGATCGGATCGCAGGAGAGAGCCAGCAGGTCGAAACCGGCCGTGATGGTATCGTCCGCGTTTCGCGATCGGGCGTTCGCCACCACATTCTCCGGACCGCAAGCAGCCGTAAGGGTAAATTGACGCGGCTGGAGTCGGACCGCATGCACCGGGCCTGTCAGGCGTTTCTTGCGGCGAAGCAGCCCGACATCGTGATCACCTTCGGCAGCGGATCGCACGCGCGACGCCTGCACGACGCCATCAGAGCTTCCGGCGCGCAACTCGTCTTCTATCTTGGAAATGCCGAGATCCCGGGCAGCGAATGGTTTCAGCCCGGGGACCGCGCTATCTGTCCTTCGCGCTTTCTCTCCAAGCACTACGGCGCAAGGCTCGGTGCCCCGGTCGACGTGCTCTATCCGATCGTTTCGGCAGACCGTTTCGTCGGCGACCAACCCGCTGCCATCCGCCGGCGAGCGAACCCGCGAGAGCTGGGGTTCATCACGCATCTCAATCCGGTTCCCCACAAGGGCCTGACCTTGCTAATCGAGATCGCGCGGCGCGCCGCCCGGGAACGGCCGGGCATGAAGTTCCTGGTTCTCGAAGGACTGATGACGCGTGAGCTTCTGAGGCAAGCGTCGGTCAATCTCACATCGTTCCCGAATGTCGAACTGCTTCCGGTTCAGCGTGACATGGCCGCTGTCTATGCGAAGACCGCGGTCCTCCTCATGCCATCCTTCTGGCGCGAAGGGTTCGGGCGTGCCGCCGTTGAGGCGCATCTCTCCGGTGTGCCCGTCCTGGCCAGCCGACAGGGTGGCCTGCCTGAAGCGCTTGGCGATGCCGGCAGTCTCTTGGACATACCGGAGACTTGCGTCGACGAGCCGCTGACCTTTCCCGACGAGGCGACCGTCTCGCGATGGTGGGTGGCTTTGGTCGCCCTGTGGGACGACCCTGTCACCTACGCTGCCGCATCTGAACGCGCCAGGCAGGCCGGGCGCCGCTTTCACCCGGACAGAACGACCGCAGCAGTCTGTCGCCACTTTGAGGAGATCGCGGCCCTTGGAGAGCCGTAGCCGATCGCCTTCGCAGTCCATCGTGCCGGTTCGTTTCGCCGGCAGACTGTTGGGGAGGCTTCGCCAGGATGGGCGGTTCGCGGGAAGGAAAACCTTTCGGCGGGCTGTTACCGAAGTAGCTCCATGTGTTGGTCAGACCATTCAGATGGAGCCAACTGTGCGGAGCAGGTCGTACCCTTCATCGTCGATCGCAGGCTGACCACGCTCCCGTCCATGCCGGATCTACAGGATTTCGACGCCTTCTTCTGCGCAACCGAGTCTGCACGCGTGGCTGGGGACGGTTGACGCCGGGTACCGTAGCGGGCATGGGTGGAGGCGACGACAACTCGATGGCGCGGGCGTACGACCGGCTGTCGGAGATTGAGCTGCCCGAGGGGACGGCCCGTCCTCTCATGGCCTCCATTGCCTGAACGGGAATGCCACGAGCCATGGCGGACCGACCCGGCCGTCCCTGCTCTGCGCTGCCGATGTCCAGAAACAGTATGGGCTGGAACGTGAATGATGAACGTTCGACATACTCTGTTCGGCACTCTCTTCGCATTTGCATCTACCTTGCCGGCAAGCGCTGAGGCACAGAGCAGAGGTCAGGAGGAAATGCAGCAGAACGCTACTGCCGACTATCTGTTCATCTGTTCCGGCTTGGCGGCCATGGACGCATCTCGGGTGCTGACCTTTCTTACTTCCGCGATTCCGGGAGGCACATATCCGGAAATCATTGACGGCTATACCGAAGCCGCGAACGCGCCAGGCCGCAAGGTCCTGTTCTATTTGGACGACGAAGACCTGAACGCCGATGCTCTGGACTGCCTGGGGCAGTTCCCCGGATTCGATTTGGACCTCGTCGCGGAAGTGCGGTCTCAGGCCGAGGTGATTGGCACGGTGCCGGATTTCCTCGCCTCGCAGCCGCTTGGACAGTACATGGATCCGGTGCACTCCACCTGGTCTTACCGGCGGGGCGAGGACTGGCTCTTAGCGTCCTACATCTCCTCCGCCCCGGAGGCATCCAGGCTCAATAGCGCACTGACTGAGCTGTTCGGAATGCCGTTGGAGAACTGCATCCTCAACCCGGCCTGCGAGGCGCAATCGGACGCGGCATCCGGGAGCGACCGATATCCTCTGGACCGATAGCGATCGCACGCCGCGTCATTGATCCCGCGCGAAGTCGCTGATCAGGCGGACGACCTCTTCGGTGCGGGTATGGTGGAAGGCGTGGCCGGCGCCGGGAAGGTCGATGCGCTCTGCGTGGGGAACTCGAGCGGCGACCACATCGGCATGGTTCCATGACGGCACGATCGTATCGCGCTCTCCGGTGACCAGCAGCAGCGGCACTTCGATCTCACCATACCGCTCGCGCTGGGTTTCGAGATACTGGCTGACATTGCGCATGTCCTCCGCATTGGCGCGAAACGCCGCCGGACGGAGCGCAAGCGCGGCGCCGATGCGCGTGCGATAGTCCGGCACGGGAGCCTCCGGCGCGAAGATGCCGGCGACGACCTGATCCAGCAGCAACTGCCCCGCGGGGAAGACCGCCGTCGCGGCGAACAGCGGGCCGATGACGGGCCAACTGGCCACTTCGGTGTGCCAGCTCACAGTCCCGTCCCACGCATTGGCCAGGCCGGCAAGCAGAACACCGCCCCGGACCTCGTCGGGATAATCCAGAAGATAGGCGAGCACGACGGCCCCGCTCCAGGAATGGCCGACCAGCAGCGGGCGGTCGATGCCGAGTTCCAGCAGCCCGCCACGAACCAGCGCGGCCTGGCGGGCGGGGTCTGGCCACTCGCCATCTGGCCGTTCGCTGTAGCCGTGGCCCGGCCGGTCGAAGGCGATCACGCGATGGCGTTCCGCGAGCCCTGGGACGATGCTGGCCCGGAAATCGCGAAGGCTCCCGCTGGCGCCATGCAGCAGCACGAGCGCAGGCTCATCGTTTCCCGCGGACACGTAGTGCAGCCGGACGCCCTCGACCGTCACGAAGTCGCCGATCGGCGGGTAGGTACGTTCGACCCACCCCACCGCGGCGACGGAATAGACGGCGAGCAGCGCCAGGACTGCCCCGAGGCCAACCACGATCTTGGTTGCTAGAGCGAATTCGCTGGTGGTTGAATCGTGGGATTCCCAAGGGCGGTGAAATGTGATTCACCCTGATGGCTGGTGAAGGAGGCCAGCCGTTATGG
>JANQIX010000019.1 GCA_028281925.1 Alphaproteobacteria bacterium | reverse complement strand
GCCTTCCACCTGGTCGGCCGCGCCTTCAACCTCGCCGGCTGCATCCTCGACCGCACCTTCGGTGGCGCCTTCTACCGCCTCCTGAGCCTCATCAACGGCGCCCTCGACCTCTTCGGTCGCACCTTCCACCTCGCCGGCGGCATCCTCCACCGCGCCTTCGGTGGCGCCTTCTACCGCCTCCTGAGCCTCTTCGACGGCGTCTTCAACGGCCTCCTCGACCTGCTCGACGGTCTCCTCGACAGTCTCCTCGACCTCCTCAACGGCGTCTTCCACCGCCTGCTCGGCCTCTTCCATCACATCTTCGACCGTCGGCGCGGTGGACTCGTCCGTCCCCTCAGCGGGCGCCTCTTCGCCGGTCGCAGGCTCTTCTGCAGGCGCGTCCTCGCCCGTCGTCGGCTCGTCCTGGGCGGGCGCATCCTCAGATGCGGCAGGCTCCTCGGCCTCATCGGCAGCGCCCTCAGCCTCACCGGCGTCGTCGCCAGCTTCCGGCGCCTGCTCTTCAGTCGGCGCGGGTTCGGGTTCCGGCTCGCCCTCGAATACGCCAGTGGCGTAGAGCACCACCCCGATGCCGACCAGCACCACGATGATGCCGACTAGTGTTTTTACGCTCACCTATGCCTCCCAAGGTTGAGGGAACCAAAGTCTAAGCAGACCATGGCCCGCATCGCAACAAAGTGTCGTCACTCGGACCACCTGCGGCGTCCCAGAACAGCGCGGCTCAACGCGTCAAGCCGCTGTCGCAGCGCCGGCCGGTCGACAGGCCGAAGCAGGGCTGCAACGTCGCCTTCTTCCTCGGCGGTCAATGCCCGCGGCGGCAATGCAGCCGGGGGTCGGCGGATCCGCCCTTGCACCAGCGTGATCCGGGCGATCGCCCGGAACCCGAAATGCGCGTTCAGCCGATCCATCAACCGCGGGCTCTCGTGCTGCAGTTCCAACGCATCGGCCGGATCGACCCTCAGTGTCAACTCCGCACCGGCGTCGGAACGCCCCGATCGCAACCGCTGCGGCACGGCTTTGGCCGCCAGCTCCGGTCCTGCGATCATCGGCCAGTCCGAGAGTACCGAGGCCAGTTGCGATCGGCGCCGCCCGAGGGCCTGCCTTGTGATCGCGGCCACGGCCGCGTTGAGGGTGCGCGGCTGCGACATGGTGGCGTCAACCCGTTGCTTCCTACCGCCCCCGACGGCTAACGATCCTGCCGTGGCTACCTGCGAATTCGGACGATATCGTGGCAGGGGCCGTATGCAAGTCCTTATGACCGTTGGGGATATGGCAGAGACAGCATTAGGCGGCGACCTCGCCGCGCCGCTCTTGGCTTGGTATGACCGCCATGCCCGCCGGCTGGCATGGCGGGCGCAGCCGGGGCAACCGGTCGATCCTTACCGCGTCTGGCTGAGCGAAGTCATGCTGCAGCAAACGACGGTGGCCGCAGTCGACGCCTATTTCCACGCCTTCACCGACCGCTGGCCGAGAGTCGAAGACTTAGCCGCCGCACCGCTGGACGAGGTGCTGACGGCCTGGGCGGGTCTCGGATACTACGCCCGGGCGCGCAACCTGCACCGCTGCGCCAACGAAGTGGCCACCCGGCACGGCGGCCTGTTCCCCGCGGATGAGGACGAATTGAGGCGGCTGCCGGGCATCGGCGAGTACACGGCCGCCGCGATCGCCGCGATCGCATTCCAAAGACCGGCCGCCGTGATGGACGGTAATGTCGAGCGGGTGCTGGCACGCCTTGCCGACGACCCGACACCGCTGCCCGCGGCCAAGCCCCGCCTCAAAACGATCCTGCGCCGCATCGTCCCGGCCGAGCGGCCCGGGGACTTCGCCCAGGCGATGATGGATCTGGGCGCTACGATCTGCACGCCGCGCAAGCCGCGCTGCGTTCTATGCCCCTGGCGGCCGGCCTGCCGGGCGGCACGGTCGGGCCGTGCGGAAGACTTGCCGGTGAAGGCGGCCAAGGCGGAGCGCCCGATCCGGCGCGCCATCGCCTTCTGGGTGACCGCGCCCTCGGGGGCAATCCTTCTGCGGCGACGGCCAGAGCGCGGATTGCTGGGTGGCATGATCGAGGTGCCGTCCAGCGAGTGGCGGACCGGCACGCCCCCCGATCTACAGGATGTTTGCAAGGAGGCGCCGGTGGCCGCCGATTGGCGGCTGCTGCCCGGCCTTGTCCGCCACACCTTCACGCATTTTCATCTGGAACTGCAGGTGGCGGCAGCGCGCGCATCGCAACTGTCAGACGGGCTCTGGGTTCTGCCGGATGCGCTGGGCGACCACGCCTTGCCCAGCGTCATGCGCAAGGTAGTGCGGCATGCGATGGCTCAGAATGGCTGAGCCCGATCGCGGCTAGCGGGCCGGCAGTTCGGAGACCATCAGCGTAGCGTTGGGCACGCCGTAGAAGCTGCCGACCCAGATGTCATAGCGGCCCGATTGCGGTGTGTCGAACGAGACGACCGGGTTCAGGCCGATCGCATCGTCGCTACAGTACCAACGGCCGTCCGGCGCCTTCACCACCAGCGTCGTGTCGGCCCGAGACCGGACGTAAAGATTCAACGGCAGACTTCCGGCTTCGAAGACCAGCCCGACATCGGAGGCTTCGGTGATCTGTCCCCGGCAGCCGCCGCCGAGACGCGACGCGTCGACACGTCCACCGGCTTGAAGGTTGACGGTATGCGGATCCGGATGGAAGCCGTTGGCAAGGCGAACGACGCCATAAGTGGGAGTCAGCGCAGCATCCTGCGAGACCGCTGGAGCCAAGAACGCAAGCAAAGCGGCAGTACCGGCAAGAAGGCGCAAGAGTTTCATCCGCTGCCCCTTTTTCGATTGACCCGACGATTCGACGGCACATAGGTCATCATGAGACGTTTGAGTTGGGTGGCCGACCTGCATCCGCGGAATAGGCCAGGTAAGTTCGTCGGAATTGCGACTCTCGCGCGACAGTTGCGCGGCTTGGCTCCGCTCTTTTGCTTCCGGAACTGCAGAAAGCCGCGGCACGTATGCCCACGGCGGTAGGTGGACCTTGGGTGATCCGGGATGCGCTGGGCGACCAAGTGTCGCCGACCGCGATGTACAAGGTCTTGCGGCACGCGATCGCCCAGCGGCACCTGGGCCGCCTATTGTGGCGGCAGCTCCGAGATATAGAGGGTCGCCTCAGGCACGCCGTCGAAGCTGCCGACCCAGATATCGTAGAGGCCCGACTGGGGGCTGCCGAACGACACCATCGGGTCCAGCCCCGACGCGTCGTCGCTGCAGTACCAGTTGCCGTCCGGCGCGTTCACGACCAGCGTCGTGTCGGCCGCAGAGCGGACGTAGATGTTGAGCGGCAGTTCGCCTGCTTCGAAGTACAGGTCGTAATCCGGAGCATCGGCAACCAGGCCGATGCAGTCGCCGCCAAGCCCCGATGCATCGATGCTGCCACCGGCCTGTAATTGCACCGTGTGCGGATCCGGCTGGAAGCCCGACGTCAATTCGACTTCGCCGTAGGTCGGCGGCAACTCCCAGTTCTGGGCGGCAACTGGGGCTACAAGCGCAAGCGCGGCGCAACCTCCGGCAATGAGGGTCGTAAACTTCATTCGTTGTCCCTTTGATTGGCGTCATTCGGGGGGGCGAGCGGCCGACCGGCGGTCGGCGGTGTCATAAGCCCCAGCCCTGGCATGCACGACTAGACGCAGCAAGTTGGTCGAAATTGCGGCTGTGCGGTGGCGCGTCTGGGCGCGCCGGGATATCCATTGGCGATGGGCTCACGCCTGAGCGTTCCGGCAGCTGAGATGAATTGACCGATGAGAGCCGCCATCTTCGACACCTTTGGCGCACCGCTTGAGGTCCGCGACCTGCCCGACCCGGCGGTGCCGGACGACGGTGCGGTCGTCCGGGTCGAGGCCTGCGGCGTATGCCGGTCGGACTGGCACGCCTGGAAAGGCGCGGACCCCGATGTCATGCCCCCGCATGTGCCCGGCCACGAATTCGCAGGCGTGATCGAGGCTAAAGGCCCCGATTGCCGGCGGTTCCGCGTCGGCGACCGGGTCACCGCGCCATTCGTTCTGGCGTGCGGCCAATGCCCCGACTGCCTGGGTGGCGAGCCCACAGTCTGCGCGCACCAGCACGTCTTGGGCTTCACCGGCTGGGGCGCATTCGCCGAGCGCGTAGCCGTACCGCGGGGCGATTTCAACCTGGTGGCCCTGCCCGAAGGGTTGGACCCGGTCGCCGCTGCCGGCATGGGCTGCCGCGTCACCACGGCCTATCGGGCGATCGCCGACCGCGCCGCCTTGCGGCCGGGTGAATGGCTGACGGTGCATGGCTGCGGCGGCGTCGGCCTTGCTGCCGTGATGATCGGGGCGGCCATGGGCGCGCAGGTGCTGGCCATCGACATCGCTGCCGACAAGTTGGCGGCCGCAAGCGCTGCCGGGGCCACTGTGACGCTGGACGCAACGGCCCAAGCGGATGTGGGCGAAGCGGTGCGCGAGATGACCGACGGTGGCGCCCATGTCTCGCTCGACGCTCTGGGGATCACGGAGACGTTCCACAACTCGGTGCGGGGACTGCGCCGGCTCGGCCGCCATGTCCAGATCGGCATGCCGCTGGGCCGCCACGCGGAACCGACGGTCCCGCTGCTGGAGCTGGTCTATTCCCGCCAGATCGCGATCCTGGGCACACGCGGCATGGCGGCCAGCCGCTTTCCCAGCCTGTTGGCCATGGTCGAGGCCGGCCGCCTGGACCCCGGCGCTCTTGTGACCCGCCGGATCTCGCTTCACGGTGCCGGCGACGCGCTGGCAGAGATGGACGCGTATGCGGGAACCGGTGTTACCGTCATCGACCGCTTCTGAACGACGGCCATCGGCGAAAGGCCGCCCGCTGAGCCTGTTGCGAGTTCGGCTTTCCCGTGCGCATCGAAGCGAATCGACCTATTTCCAAATGTGCGCCGTTCGTCATAGCATTGCTGCTCCGGCGTTGATCGGTCGGCACACGGATGAGGCCGATCGCCGGTCCGATGGCAGGCGGGCAAATGCCCGCGCACAGGCTCTTGAAGCGATGACGGGAGAGCGTTGACATGACCGTCCAGAAGGTGCTCGCCATAAAGGGCACCCGCGTGGTGACCGCGAAGCCCCAGAGCACGGTTATGCAGATCGCCGATCTCTTGCGTACCGAGAGGATCGGCGTGGTCATCGTCAGCTCCGACGGCAAGACTGCGGACGGCATCCTGTCGGAACGCGACATCGTGCGCGCCATAGCCGACAAGGGAGCCGCGGCCCTCGAGCTGACGGCCGACAAGGTCATGACGCGGGAAGTGGTGACCTGCGGGCAGGCCGACACCGTCAACTCTGTTATGGCGAAGATGAATACGGGCGGTTTCCGCCATCTGCCGGTGGTCGAAGGCGGCGCGTTGCGCGGCCTGATCAGCAGCACCGATGTCGTCCGCTACCGCCTGGAGCAGGCCGAGAGCGAGGCGGAACATCTGCGCAGTTATATATCGCAGTAGGGCTGCCCCCTACGGCCGCGTGCTAGAGTTCGAGATCGACCCAAACCGGCACATGGTCTGACGGCTTGGGCTCCCACCCGCGCGCTTGGCGCAGAACCGAAGCCGACTGCAGGCCGTTCGCAAGCGGCGGTGTGACCCAGATGTGGTCCAGCCGCCGGCCGCGGTTGGACGTCTCCCAGTCGCGCGCCCGATAGCTCCACCACGAATAGAGCTTCTGGTCCTCCGGCGTGAACCGGCGCACGGCGTCCACCCAGCCGAGGCTCGCTTGCATCGCCGTCAGCTTCTCCACCTCCACCGGGGTGTGGCTGACCACACCCAGCATCTGCTTGTGCGACCAGACGTCGTTTTCCAGAGGGGCGATGTTGAGGTCGCCGACCAGGATCAGCCGGTCGCCGCTCTGCCGCCCTTCCGGCCACCAGCCGGCAAGCTCGTCGACGAACGCCAGCTTATGGGCGAACTTGTCGTTCACCTCCGGGTCCGGAACGTCGCCCCCAGACGGCAGGTAGATGTTGTGAAGCTCCACATCGCCGGGCAACCGTGCCGACACATGGCGGCAGTCGCGCCGTCCGCAGCGCTCGTGCACGCGAACATCATCAAGCGGCAGCCGCGAAAGGATGGCGACGCCGTTGTAGCCCTTCATACCCGCCAGGGCGCGGTGGCCGTACCCGCGCTCCGCGATAGGGTCGCCGGGAAACAGGGCGTCCGGCACCTTCGTTTCCTGCAGGCAGAGGACGTCCGGTTGGATTTCGTCCAACAGCCGCAACACAAGGTCCAGCCGCAGGCGAACGGAGTTGATGTTCCAGGTGGCTATGCGCAAGAGATCGGTCCGGTGAATGGCGGTGGGCAGGCGTAGCCGTTTTAGCCCGCGCCTGCTCGCCTGTCATCGGACGACCAGCATCGCCGACTGCGCCGCACTGCGGTCAGCTTGTTGCGCCGTCTCCGAGCGGCGCCATTCCCAGCGTATCGGTGACAAAGGTGTGGCGGGTCCGGTCATAGCAGACAGCGTGCAACACGTTGACCGGAAGGTCCTCGTACGCCTCCTGATAGAAGGTCCGGCACGCGTCAAGCGACGCGAAGCGGTCGGCGAAGGTCTGGGAAGCGTCGGCTGTCCCGGTCGCCGTGACCGCAACCACCATCAAGCTCCACATCATCGGTCTGCTCCAAGGCCTGTCGATAGGCTTTTGATACCCTTCGACAGCAATGGTGGCAGGCCGACATGGGCCCGGCTGTGCGCGCCGTCACAGCCGCGGCGATTATTTCGATCGGGGGGAGGTCCGCAGCCTCACGTCTCCGCCTCGCTGCCCTTGGCTGCAGCTGTGCCCTTGGCCATCCGCGGATCGCGCTTCTCCGCGATGCGGGCCGACTTGCCGCGGCGTGACCGCAGATAGTAGAGCTTCGCCCGCCGAACTGCGCCGCGCCGCACCACCTGGATGCTCTCAAGACGCGGGCTGTAGAGCGGGAACACACGCTCCACCCCCTCGCCATAGCTGATCTTGCGCACGGTGAAAGAGCTGTTGATGCCGGCATTCTTGCGCGCGATGCACACACCTTCGAACGCCTGGATGCGTTCGCGCGTGCCTTCGACCACCTTCACATTGACCCGCAGCGTATCGCCAGGTGAGAATTCAGGGATGGCCCGCTCTTCGCAAAGTTTATCGATTTGCTCTTGTTCGAGTTGCTGAATGATGTTCATAGCCTGCTTGACCTTTGTTTTCCAGTTTTCCCGTTTTGTCGCTGATTCGTCTTCAACTTCCGTTCGGAGTCTGCCGCATTTCCGTTAGAGTCTTGACGGCCCCTTCCCGCGACACCCATAGGTCCGGGCGCCGTTCGCGCGTCAGCCGTTCGGCCTCGCTGCGGCGCCACTCGGCGACCTTGGCGTGGTGGCCGGACAGCAGCACGTCCGGTACGCGCCGTTCCACGCCGTCGTGGGCCGTCCAGGCCGCCGGCCGGGTGAAGTGGGGGTATTCCAGGAGACCGTCGGCGAAGCTCTCTTCCACCAGGCTGTCGCGGTTGCCCGTCACCCCGGGCAACAGGCGCACGACGGCATCGATCAGGCACAGAGCCGCGGGCTCGCCGCCCGACAGCACATAGTCGCCCAAGCTCACCTCCTCAACCGCGTTCGCATCGAGCACGCGCTGATCCACACCCTCGTACCGGCCGCAGAGCAGGACGACGACGGGGCATTCCGCCAGATCCCGTACCAGGGCCTGATCCAGCCGGCGGCCGCGGGGCGACAGATAGATCATGCGCCCCTTCGCCGGTCGCGCGGCCTCCAGCGCCCGGTCCACCACATCGGGGCGCATCACCATCCCCGCACCACCGCCGAACGGCGTGTCGTCGACCATGCGGTGCGGGTCGTCGGCGAAATCCCGGAGATCGAGAACCTCGAGCGACCAGGTACCGCGCTCGAGCGCCCGCCCAGCCAGGCTCTCGCCCAGTGGCCCTGGGAACATCGCCGGGAAGACGGTCACGACGCGCGCTGTCCAGAGGAGGGCTGTCATGCAGCACTCTCCTCAGCCGACTCGGCGGCCGGCGCTTCCGCATCTTCCGGCAGCACGACAACGACGCGGCCGGCGGCTATGTCGATTTCAGGTACCACGGCGCGCGTGAACGGTACCGTGACGACCGCACCGGCTTCCGTCGTCAGCTCCAGCAAGTCGCCGGCACCGAAATCGTGAACGGCCCGGACACGGCCAAGCCGCCCCCCGTCCGGTGACACGGCGGCCAGGCCGATCAGGTCGGTGTGGTAGAATTCGTCTTCGTCCTCCGGCGGTGGCAGGGCGGACCGGTCGACGAACAGCCCAGTTCCCCGCAGCGCTTCCGCCGCATTGCGGTCGTCGACGCCGTCGATACGTGCCAGCCACTGATCCTTGTGCCGGTTCAGAAGCGTGAGCGCGAACCGCCGTCGGCCGGGCTCGTCGCCGACCGGCCCATAGGCCGTGACGCCGGCCGGGTCCGCCGTGAACGGCTTGACCCGCACCAGCCCGTGCACACCGTGGGCTGCCGTGATCATGCCGACGCAGATCCTGCCTTTGTCCGCCATGGCTCGCGATATCCGCTTGGGAAGCGTATCGGTTGCGCGGGGGCCGGCCGTTAGCCGGCCGCCTCCGCGGCAGCCTCGCCGCCGCCGGCAGCCGCTTCGGCTGCGGCCTGGCGTGCCTCTTCAGCCGCCTTCAGACGCTCTTGCGCCTTGGCCTTCGGTGTCGCCTTCTTCGGATTGTTCCGCGGCGGCGGCATCGGGATCACCTCTTTCTGCCCGAGGAACCGCGCGACGCGGTCCGTCGGCAGCGCGCCGGCGGACAGCCAGTGGCGGGCCCGGTCTTCCTTCAGCGTCACCCGGTCGGGGTGGTCGCTGGGCAGCATCGGATTGAACGTGCCGATCTTCTCGATGAAGCGGCCGTCGCGCGGGCTGCGCGCATCGGCGATGACGATGCTGTAGAACGGCCGCTTTTTGGCGCCGCCGCGGGCCAATCGGATCTTTACGGACATTGGGTCTCTCTGGTTCCTTCGTTCACGTCGATTTCATGGGTTCTCAACAAATCTCGTCGGGCTCGGGCATCAGGGCTTGAACCCGCCTGGCGGCAAGAGGCCGGGCGGCAGGTCGCCGGGGCCCATCCCGGGCAAGCCCCGCATCATTCCCTTCTTGCCCATCTTCTTCATGCGCTTCATCACGTCGTTCATCTGCTGGTGCTGCTTCAGAAGCTTGTTGACGTCCTGCACCGTGGTGCCGGAGCCGGCCGCAATCCGCTTCTTGCGCGAGGCGTGAATGATCTTGGGATTGCGCCGTTCCTTCGGCGTCATCGACAGGATGATCGCTTCCTGACGCTTCAACATGCCGTCGTCGACATTGGCGTCCTTCATCTGCTGCTTCATCTTGCCGATGCCGGGCAGCATGCCCATCAGCCCGCTCAGGCCGCCCATGCGCCGCATCTGGCGGAACTGGGAGGCCATATCCTCCAGATCGAAAGTGCCTTTCTGCAGCTTGGCGGCGAGCTTCTCCGCCTCGTCCTTCTCAATGGTCTCGGCGGCGCGCTCCACCAGGCTGACGACGTCGCCCATGCCGAGGATGCGGCCCGCGATCCGCTCGGGATGAAACGCCTCCAGCGCGTCGACCTTCTCGCCGACGCCGATCAGCTTGATCGGCTGGCCGGTGACCGCCCGCATGGACAGGGCCGCACCGCCGCGGCTGTCGCCGTCCACACGGGTCAGCACGATGCCGGTGATGCCGATCTCGCGATGGAACGTGTCCGCCACGTTGACGGCGTCCTGGCCGGTCATGGCATCGGCCACCAAGAGCGTCTCGGCCGGCTCCGCCCTGTCGCGCACGGCCTTGACCTCGGCCATCAGCTCCTGGTCGATGGCCAGTCGGCCGGCCGTGTCGAGGATCACCACATCGAAGCCACGCAGTCGGCCGCTCTCCAGGGCGCGGCGGGTGATGTCCAGCGGCTGCTGACCCGGCACGATGGGCAGCGTGTCGACCTCGACCTGGGTGCCCAGCACGCGCAGCTGTTCCTGTGCTGCGGGCCGGCGCACGTCCAGCGAGGCCATCAGCACTTTCTTGTTCTGCTTGTCCTTCAGCTTCCTGGCGATCTTGGCCGCCGTCGTTGTCTTGCCGGAGCCCTGCAGGCCCACCAGCAACAGCGGCACCGGCGGCACGGAGGCCAGGTTCAGCGGCAGGGTGCCGTCCGGCTGCGGCCCCGCCTCGCCGCCACCGCCCAGCATTTCCACGAGGTTGTCGTGGACGATCTTGATCACCTGCTGGCCGGGCGTGACCGAGCGCAGAACCTCTTGGCCCACGGCACGCTCGCGCACCCGGGCGATGAAGTCCTTGACCACCGGCAGGGCGACATCGGCTTCCAACAGCGCGATGCGCACCTCGCGCAGGGCTGCGGAGACGTCCGACTCGCTCAGCGCCCCGCGGCGGCGCAGGCGGTCGAAGATATCGCCGAACCGGCCAGACAGGCCTTCGAACATGGGTCCAACCTCACGGTCTCTTGGCAACCGCCTTGCCCAACGACAAACGCGCCAGTGCGCGACCCTCGCGAACTGGCGTTTGCCCGTGGGCATGAACAGACAGGCACTTCCTGCTGATCTTGGGCTCGGAACCTAAGCGCACGTCCCCCTTGTGTCAATAAACTCACCGACCGGACGGGCTCGCTCACTCTGTCTGTGTGACCCGACTGGCCGCCGCTAGCGGGCACTCCGTGGCTGCATTCCGAGCGAGCATACCGGCCAGGTGGCGGACTAGCGGCCGGCCTTCAGCGATTTCCAGTAGACGATCTTGTCTTCGCCCTTAGCGTAGAATTCGCGGATGCGCGCTTCTTCGACATAGCCCAGTTGCCGATAGAATTCTCGCGTTTGCGCGTATTCAGGCAACCCGGATGTCTCCACGATCAGTATCCGCCCGTCGCGTTGGACAAGCATGCCTTCGAGATGCTTGATCAGCCGTTTGCCGATACCCTGACCCTGATGTGCGGGAAGCACACCAATCGCCAAGAGGTTCCAGGTGCCCTGAGTCATTCTCTCCGCTTCGCAGAAGGCAACCGCGACGGCCTTGTCACCGTCGTCCTGCGTAAGCCAGATGTCGGTGCAACCGTCGGCCTGGAAGTACGGCGCGATCATTTCGTCCAGCAGATCTGCCGGGAAAAGGGTGGCATCGACGACCGCCTTGATCGCGGGAATGTCGTCGCGAACGACTGGGCGGATCTGGCCTTGGTTCGGCATGCCGAACCTCTAGCACTGAATCCTGCGACGCGCATCGCCAGTCGCTCCATGCGACCGTCGGCGAACCTGCGGCCGCAGCAGCCAGGTCCTGTCGATCTGCATTCGTATTCCGACCGACACGCCACCGAAAGCGACAGCACCGCTGTTTCGCTTGCCCAACGGGATCGCTAAGGTCTGTAACTGTCTTTGGCGGCGAGGATCCGGCCGCCGATGGGAGCCCCCATGCAACGCTATTACGCCGAGCAGGCCTTGCTGCCGGACGGTTGGGCGGAGGCGGTCACGATCGAGGTGGCGCCGACCGGCACTATCGCCGCGATCGTGATCGGGTCGCCGTCCAGCTCCGCCCAGCGCTTGGCCGGCCCGGTGATCCCAGGAATTCCCAATCTCCATAGCCATGCCTTCCAGCGCGCGATGGCCGGGCTGGCAGAAGGCGGTGCCGGCGATTTCTGGGAATGGCGCGATCTGATGTACCGCTTCCTCGCGCGCATCGGCCCTGAGGAGGCGGAGGCGATCGCCGCGCAGCTCTATCTGGAAATGCTGAAATCCGGATACACGGCGGTCGGCGAGTTCCACTATCTGCATCACGCCCCCGACGGCGAGCCCTACGACGACTTGACGGAGATGGCGCACCGGGTGATCGCCGGGGCGCGCCGGGTCGGCATTGGCATGACCCTGTTGCCCGTGCTCTATGCCCACGGCGATTTCGGCGGCGTGCCGCCCGGCGACGGGCAGAAGCGCTTCGTCAACGATCCCAGCCAGCTCCTGCGGATGTTGGACCTGTTGATCCGCGACTATGGCGATGACGATCCGCAGCTGCGCTTCGGCGTGGCACCGCACAGCCTGCGCGCCGTGACGGCGGAGGAGCTGGCCGTACTGGTCGCCGGGGCCCAGGTGGTCGACCCCATGGTGCCGGTGCATATCCATGTGGCGGAGCAGACGCGGGAGGTTGAGGCCTGCCTGGCGTCGCGCGGCGCGCGGCCGGTGGAATGGCTGCTGGCCGAGGCCCCGGTGGACGGCCGCTGGTGCCTGGTGCACGCCACCCATATGACGCCGGTGGAGACCCAGGCACTGGCCGGCAGCGATGCCGTCGCCGGCCTGTGCCCGACCACCGAGGCCAATCTGGGCGACGGCCTGTTCCCGCTCGGGCGCTATTTCACCGGTGGCGGCAAGATCGGCATCGGCTCGGATTCCCACATCTCCGTCAGCCCGGTGGAGGAATTGCGGTGGCTGGAGTACGGCCAGCGGCTGGTGCGCCGCGCCCGTGGGATGTTCCGAATGCCGGACCGCTCGGTGGGCCGGTCGCTGCTGGACGCAGCGCTCGCAGGCGGCGCACAGGCCCTCGGCCGACCCATCGGTCGACTAGAGATGGGGTGCCGCGCCGATCTGCTGGTGCTGGACGCAGAGAGCCCGCCTCTGTTCGGGAAGTCGAGTGATCACCTTGCCGACGCCTTCGTGTTCGCCGGCAATACCAATCCGGTGCGGGACGTCATGGTCGGCGGCGCCTGGGTGGTGCAGGAGGGCCGCCACGGCGCGGAAGAGGCGGTCTACACGGCATATCGCCGAGCCCTGGCGCGCCTGACGGCCTGATATCGCCTGCAACTTTGGGGCGACAACGCGCGCAGACCGGGCCGCTGCCGAAGAGATGCCGCATTGTCTGTGTAACCCCTGACCGGTGGGCTTGCGTCCAACCGGTGGATGGCCAACCCGCGCCCCTCACGAAATAAGAGAGATCCCGATGCGACGTCTTCCGTTCCGCCTGTTGGTTGCGATTGGTCTCGTGTTCGCGTCCACGGCACCGGGCTGGGCCCAGGCCGGCGGCGCGACACAGGTGGTGGAGCGGCTGCACACCGCACTGTTGGACGTCATGCGCAATGCGAGCTCTCTCGGCTATCAGGGCCGCGCCAGCCAGCTCGACCCGATGCTGCGCGAAGTCTTCGCCTATCCGGCGATGGCGCAGGTCGTGTCCGGCCGCCATTGGGACAGCTTCAGCGAAGACCAGCGCCAGCAGATGATCGACACCTTCGCCCGGTTGAGCGTGGCAACCTATGCCAACCGGTTCGACGGCTTCAGCGGTGAGACCTTCCTGACGTCCGGCGAGCAGGAGGTGCGCGGATCGATGCTGGTGCGCACCGAGCTGATCGTACCGGCCGGCGATAATGTTGCGCTGAACTACGTCGTCCGGCAGATCGGCGGCCAGTGGCGCATCATCGACGTCATCCTGGCAGGGAACCTGAGCGAGCTGTCACGCCAGCGCGCGGAATACACGTCGGTCTTGGGCCGCGGCGGCTTCTCCGCGCTGATCGCGGAAATGCAGGCTGCCATCAGCCGCCAGGGCGGCGGTCTGCAATAGGTGCCGTGGGGAAAAGGCTGCTCAGTCCGGCAGTTCGGCGACGCGGATCACCTCGTAGATATCGATATTGGGCGTCATGCAGCCGTCGCAGCTGCCGCAGCGGTCGCCTGGGGGGACGCGTCGAACCCTCCCCTTGCGGATGAGCACGTCGAGCATCTCGATGACAGCGTGCGGTTGGATGCCGAAATGCATCGACATGTCCGACAGCGAAGCGCAGGACCGCTCATCAAGATAGCGTTGCAAGTCGGACAGGATCATTACCGTTCACTCTGCCGCTGCTGGTACGGAAGCCAGCCGACCGCTACGAGCATAGGCCCGCATCCCCAGAACGACCAGACAGAATACCCCGAGCACCGCTGCAACCCACGAGGCTGACGCTTCGGGATGCCGGCCGAAGGTGCCGGTGCCGACTGCACGGGAAGGTGGACCGCAGCCCTACCCGTCAGCCGCAAGCTTGCCGCCGAAGCCGACGAACAGCGCACCGGCGACACGGTCGATCCAGCGGCGTGCGCGGACATAGACGCCCGAGACTCGCGACGTGGCCAGCGCGCAGGCGACCACGCCGTACCAGGTCAGTGAAACTGTCACCATCACGGCAACGCACGCGACGCCCAGGGCCAGCGACGGCGTCTCGGGCAGGGTGGCCGCGAAGAGACTGGCGACGAAGGCCGCCGTCTTCGGATTGGTGAGGTTGGTGAAGAGCCCGCGACGCAGGGCCGCCGGTCCACTCAAGCCCCGCGCGCTCACCATGGGACCATCGGCCTGCCGGCGAAAGCTGGCCAGGATGAGGCGGATGCCGAGATAGGCGATATAGGCGCCGCCGACCAGCTTGAGCGCCAGATAGAGCCAGGGGGCGGCGGAGAATAAGAGCGTCACGCCGAACAGGCCGGCGAAGCCCCAGACCATCGTGCCCAGGATTGTGCCGACAACGGCCAATAGCGCATGGCGGCGCGACCGCGCCAGCGCCGTCTCCGCAATCACGAGGAAATTCGGCCCCGGCGTAATGGCGCCAAGCGCCCAGATACCGGCGACGCTTGCCAGAATGGCGACCGTATCCATAGGCTTGCTGCTTCCCTTCGCCGCGGGCTGCGGCGGATCGGAACTTGCAGCTTCGCACGGTGACAAAGAGGGCTGCCATGCAAATCCGCTTCGTCGGCTGCGGCGATGCCTTTGGCAGCGGCGGTCGCTTCAACACGTGCTTTCACCTGACGGGGAAAGAGACGAACCTGTTGGTCGATTGCGGCGCGTCTTCCCTGATCGCGCTGAAGCGCCAGGGGGTGGAGCGCAACGCCATCCGCGCCATCCTGATCACCCATTTCCACGCAGACCATTTCGGCGGCATCCCGTTCTTCATGCTCGACGCGCAATTTTTCGCCAAGCGCCGCGCGCCGCTGGTGATCGCGGGGCCCGAGGGCCTGCGCGACTGGTACGTCCGTGCCCTGGAGACGGCGTTTCCGGGCTCGTCCGGCGCGGTGCCGAAATTCGAGTTGTCACTGATGGAGTTGACGGAGCGCGAGCCGGCGACGATCGCAGGCGCCGAGGTGACACCATTCCGCGTCAACCACGGCCAGCCCGGAGGCCCCTTCTTCGCCTACCGCATCGCGATCGAAGGCAAGGTCTTCGCCTATACCGGCGATACCGAATGGACCGATGCGATCATCGATGCGGCCCGCGACGCCGACCTGCTGGTCGCCGAGGCCTATTTCCGCGACAAACCCGTGTCGCTGCATCTCGACCTGGCCTCGCTGGAACGGCGCCTGGGCGACATCCGCCCCAAACGGCTGATCCTGACGCATATGAGCGACCCGATGCTCGCCGAGATGGATGCCCTTAGCTACGAGACGGCCGAAGACGGGCTGGTGGTCGACTTCTAGATGACAAGATCCACTCTGTGGGTGTCGCCACGGCACGTCAGCTGCGCCAGCGCAACGTTCGCTCCCGCAGCGGGTTGACGAACGCGTCACCCTCCCGCTCGCATCGCTGCCATTCCTGCTTCAGCCGGTAATACCATTTCGCCTGCGCATCGACTTCACCGACCAGCATCAGCGGCGGGCCATAGCGCAGACCCTCCTTCTGCTTGGCCAGTATGGTGCCGTCCTGGCCAAGGAATACCTTCGCCAGATGGCGCACGAGCGGTGTCAGCGGCGCCAGCCAGGGCTGTGTCCAGTAGATCGAGTTGTTGAGCTCCGTCGTGCCATGGCCGGTGGGCGTGGCCGTGGTCAGGTTGCAGATGACGTGCCGGCCGGCCCGGATGTGCTCCAGCCTGATGCCGGGCAGTTGGAAGGTGATCTCCGTCGTGATCTCGCCGCCCAGGATCTTGTACCCAACGGTGTTCGACGACGGTTTGTGGCGCACCATTTTGAAGCCCAGCGGCGTCGGTGCGAACAGCTTGGCCTTCTCTCGAACCGTTCGCTTGCTTCGCCACCACCAGTTCGTATGGACGTAGTTGACGTGGGCCGGATCGACGAGGCCGACGACAGCGTGGTCCAGCGCGCAGTCGAACAGCTGGGTCTCGACCAGACGTGGCGCATGCCGGTTGCCGATATCCGGGATCGCCGGCGGATCGCCCGGGTCGCGGCCCTCGTCGCCGACAAAGACCCAGACGAGGCCCTGAACCTCGCGGCACGGATACCGGCGTAACGCCATGTCACGGACCAGCGGTCCGTCGCCATCGGCCGGTGCCGGGCCCGAGAGCCCCCGGCCCTCGAGGTCGAAGCGGCACCCGCCACCGCGACACGTGATCTCGGCGCCGTCGAACCGGCCATGGGTGAGCTGGTCGCCGTGACAGGGGCAGCGATCTGCGACAGCGAGAGCCTGCCCCCGGCTGTCGCGTGCCAGCAGGATCGGCTCGCCCAGCATCGTCTTTGCGACCATGCAGCCGCTGCGAAGCTTGGCGCCGGGCAGTGCGAAGTACCAGAGATTGCGCAGAGGCGCGCAACCGGCCGCCGGTTGGTCGGCCATGGCGTCTTCCTTGTCTTTTCGGCTGTCTTTAAGGAACCACGGCAGACACTGTCCGCCTGGCCCGGCCGCCTCTGTCGCATTGTCGGGGGTCGTGAGGCCCTACGCCCCCTGCTGGCACCCCTCTTATGTTGGCGCCGGATGTGATTGTTCGAGCCGCAGCGCCTTATGCCGCACCCTTCGGGTGCTTTGAATGGATGGGGTCAGGTCTTCTAATATGAAATCCTTGTCTCAGCCATTCATGGTGAAACAGCGGGGAATCTGATATTCAGCGGACCATCAATGGCTGCCGATGCGATTACGAAAGACCCGACCCCAATCTCTTGCTCTTATGATGTTCGCCGCTTCGCGAACCGTTCAGCCGGTCGGCCAAGCTTCCCAGGGGGTGCCCAGTTCGAAGAGGCCTCCCCGCCTCAGCGTGACACGCATGAAGTGGTCGACGACGACGAGCGTTCGGGCGACCGAATTGGCCGAGGCAAGGCAGCGGACAGCGACATCGGCCACCGCTTGGCGCGAGGTCGTGCCGCCGGCACGGCCCTCGGTCAGCAGCGGTGCCGAGCGCATGGGCCGGTTGGTGAGGTAGGCCGGCCACAGGATCGTCCAGTCCAGATCCAGCGCCCGGACATGGGCGTCCGAGCGCGTCTTCGCCGTCAGGATCGGGCGGGCGCGCATGGCATGGAAGTACCCTTTGACGAAGAAGGGCAGCCAGGACCAGGACTCGCCCGCCCCCAGGGACGAGACCAGAATGAACCGGCGCATCCCGGCCGCCGCAACACCGTCAGCCAGATTGATGATGCCGTCCCCGTCGACGATCGGGCGATCCTTCGGGACCTTGTAGTCTCCGACAGTACAGATGGCGGCGTCGCAGCCCGCGGCGGCCGACCTGCAGTCCTCCGGCCGCAGCACATCGCCTTCGGCGATTTCGGCAACGCCAAGCGCGGTGGCGCGGCTGGCATCGCGTGTCAGCACCCGGCAAGGGACTCCGAGTTGCCGGAGGCGCCGGACCACATGAACACCGACGCCGCCGGTCGCGCCCGCGATCAGCACCCTGTTCGGATAGGGGAAGCCCACGCCCAAGGTGACCTGCCCTCCTTGCGGGAGACTCGGTTGAAAAGCTAGCGCAAGCCGCGGCGCCGATCCACCAGCCACATTGCAAGCCACAGGAGTTTTGGGGTCGTGTCTTGCATGATCATATAGCTTTGGCTGGCGATGTCGCAGCCCGCCGGCCCATTCCGTCAGAACGTCACGGGGATTTCAGCGATATACATTGACGCAAGACCTGACCCCAGCTGAGATTGAATCGGCGGCGTAAGCGCGCAACTGTCGGACACCTGTAATCATCGGTCCACGGATTCGTCGCTGCTGACGCGCAGCAATTCCAAGATCAGGTCGCAATGCGCCTGGCGGACTCCATCGACAGGATAGAGAGCGTCCAGCGAATCGAACGACGCGAACATCTCTCGAGACAGAGACAGCGTGACGATTGGGCCGAAGATCATGTGCTCCAGCCCTAACCGGTCGACCTTGCGGAACGTTCCATTGGCGACACCGGTATCGATCATGTCTTCGATGATCTCATGCTGCCGGGTGATGAACCCGTCATGGAACGCTTTGGCGACGCTGGGGATCTGCCGGGAGGTCTCGGCAATCAGCGGCGATAGCCGACCCACCGTCGACTCCACGATAATGTTGTAAAGCGCACCGAACGCCTGCCTCAGCCGCTCCTCATCGTCCAACCGCGCATCTTCGTGGATCTCCTCCAGCTCCCGGATCGCCACGTCGTAGCCGTCGTTCACGCAGGCCACGAACAGGGCCTCTTTGCTGGGGAAATGGTGGTAGAGGCTAGCCTTCTGCATGCCGCAAGCCTGTGCCAACGCACTCATCGATGTGGCCGCGTATCCCTTTTCAAGAAACAGCGCAGTCGCCGCCCGGATGATCTCATCGCGTCTCGGCACAGCCGATGCGTCGTTAGCGTCGTTTCTCATTGACCGGGACCTTCATCAGCCTATCTAGCCTACCGAACGGTCGGTTGGCAGGCCGTTCGCAGCATGTGGGGCCAATCTGATGGCGGGACAATGGATTGCGCAAGCCATTGGACTTGCGGTGATCGGCCTCGTTGCGACGGCCGTCGCCGTGGCGGCGCAGGGCACCGACCAAACGGTGCCGGCTCCGATCCCGGCCGTGCGCGTGCTGACGGCCGAGCCAGCCCCCGCTGTTCAGGTGCGTCGCTTTTTCGGCCGTGTGCAGGCCCGGGAAACAGTCGATCTGTCGTTCGAAGTCGGTGGGTACATGCAGGTGCTGGAGGCCACTGAGGGTCAACGCGTCGCTTTGGGCAGCCTGCTCGCGGCCCTCGATGCCGCGCCGTTCGAACGGGCGGTTGAGCGGGCCGAACTCGGGCTGCTTCAGGCGGAGCGCGAGTTCGAGCGGGCACGCGTGCTGGCGGCGCGGGACGCGGTGTCTCAGGTTCGGGCCGAGGATGCGGAAACGGATCGCGATCTGGCGGCGGTCGCGTTGCGCGAGGCGCAGGACGATCTGACGGATGCGTCGATCACGGCCCCGTTCGACGGCCTCGTGGCCACCCGGCTGACGGCGAACTTCACCAACGTTTCGCCGGGGCAACCGATCTTGCGGTTGCACGACATGTCCGAGGTGCGGGTCGAGTTCGATCTGCCCGAGCGGCTGCTGTTGCAGGTCAGAAATCCGGCAAGCGTGGCATTCTTCACCGAACTGCCCGACAGCGACGGCCCGGTGCCGCTTACGTTCGTGGAGTTCCACGCCGAGACGGACCGCATCGGCCAGAGCTACACCGTCACGCTTGCCTTCGCGGGCATTGACAGCGCGTTCCTGGTGCCGGGAGCGTCGGTGATGATCACCGCTGAAGTGCCGACCGAGGGTCGGGGCATCGTGCTGCCCGCCTCTGCAATCATCGCCGGTGCTGACCGCACAGCCGCGGTCATGGTGGTGGAGGGCGGCGGAGACGGGCCCGCAACGGTGCGGCGCCATCCAGTCGGCGTGCGGTCGGAAACCGGAACCGGCTTCCGGATAGAGGGATTGCCGTCAGGCGCAGAGGTTGTCGCGGTCGGCGGCCATCTGCTGCGCGACGGACAGATCGTGCGCCGGTACAGCGGACTGACGGTGGAAGAGCCGTGAGGATGGGGATCGCCCGGCTCGCCATTGAAAAGCCGCTCTACACCTGGTTGCTGATCTGCTTCTGCGTCTTCGGGGGTGCGGCCGGCTATGTGACGGTCGGTAAGCTCGAAGATCCTGTCTTCACGCTGAAATCGGCGTTGGTGATCACGCCCTATCCCGGCGCCACGGCGGCGGAAACAGCCGTGGAGGTGTCAGAAGTCCTGGAGAGTGCCATCCAGCAGATGGATGAGGTGGACTTCATCACCTCGCGCAACACGCCGGGGCTCTCGGTCATCACCGTGCAGATCGAAGACGTCTATGACGGCGGCGATCTGCACCAGATCTGGGACGACCTGCGTGACCGGGTGGCCGATGCCGTTCCAAATCTGCCGCCCGGCGTCCTGCTGCCGGAAGTGAACGATACTTTTGGCGATGTCTACGGCCTCTACTACGCGGTCACCGCACCCGAGTTCAGCGATGCCGAGGTCTGGGAGATTGCCACCTTCCTGCGCCGCGAGATGCTGACGGTCGAGGGGGTTGCCGATGTCGCGCTGCTCGGCCTGCCGGAGGAGGCCATCTTCGTGGAGCCGTCCAGCCGCATTCTGACCAATCTGGGTGTGCCGCCCGACGTGATCCTGGACGCCGTCCGCATATCCAATGCCGTCACCCCGACGGGTACCGCCGACAACGGCACACGGGACCTGCAGATCGACGCACCCAGCGGCGGAGACAGTCTGGCCAGGATTGGTGGGCTCAATTTCGGCTTCCAAGGCGAGGTGCTGAACCTCGTTGACCTGGCCGAAGTGCGCCGTGGCCGGGTCGACGAGCCCACGCGGATCATCCGGCACAACGGCGTCGAGGCATTCACGATCGGCATTGCCGGTCTGACTTCGGAAAACATCGTTACCGTCGGCCAGAGGGTCGAGTCGCGGCTGGCAGACGTGGTTCCACTGCTGCCGGTTGGCGTCGATCTGCAGCCGATCTATGAGCAGCACCGGGTGGTCGACGCCGCCAACGCCGACTTCCTGGTGAGCCTCGCCCTGTCGGTCAGCGTCGTGATCGGCGTGCTGGCGCTGTTCATGGGGTGGCGCGCCGCGCTGGTCGTGGGAACATCGCTGTTGCTGACCGTCAGCCTCACCTTCTTCTTCATGGCGGTGTTCGACATCAAGGTTGAGCGGATCAGTCTAGGCGCCCTGATCATCGCCATGGGCATGCTGGTGGACAATGCGATCGTTGTGGCCGAAGGCATGCAGGTGGAGATGCGGAAGGGGCGCCAAGCCCCCGATGCCGCCGCTGAGATCGCACGCAAGACACAAGTGCCGCTGCTTGGCGCCACGATCATCGGGATCATGGCCTTTGCCGGGATCGGGTTGAGTCCCGACAGCTCGGGCGAGTTTCTGTTCTCGCTCTTCGCGGTGATCGGCATCTCGCTGCTGCTGTCGTGGCTGCTGGCCGTTTCCGTGACGCCGCTGTTGGCGAGCTATGTCTTCAAGGTCGGCGGCCTGGCTGAGGGCCAGGATCCCTACGACACCCGTGCCTTCCGCCTCTATGCCGAGTTCCTGCGGCGTGCCCTCAAGCTCCGCTGGATTGTCATCATCGCCCTGGTCGGCGGCACCGTGGCCTGCATCGGCGCTTTCGGCATGGTGAAGCAGCAGTTCTTTCCACCGGCCAATACGCCGATCTTCTTCCTGGAATACAAGGCGGCCCAAGGTACCGGCATCCGGCAGACTGCCGATGATCTCGCCGTGATCGAAGACTGGCTGCTGGCGCGGGGCGACGTCGTCTCCGTGACCGCCACGGCGGGCGAGGGGTTGACGCGGTTCCTGTTGACGTACGAGCCTGAACAGCGCGACCCCAGCTACGGCCAGTTGGTCATTCGCGCACGGTCGTTCGATGCGATTCCGGCGCTGCGCGACGATCTGGCAGAGTTCGCGCGGCGGGCCGCGCCGTGGGCCGAAACCCGCGTGCGGCAGACGATTTATGGCCCACCCGTGGGCGCTGACGTGGAGGTTCGGCTGTCCGGCCCCGATGCCGATGTCCTGCGTGATCTTGCCGATCAGGCGCAACGCATCTTCGAGACCGGCAGCCAGGTTCTGGAGACGGAGCGAACGGACTGGCGCGAGCGGGAGTTCGTCACCCGTCCGGTCTTCGCCACAGAGCGTGCCCAGGCCCTGGGCGTCACGCGCAGCGACGTCGCCCAGTCCATCGCACTCGCCACCGACGGCATCGATGCGGGCGTCTACCGTGAGCGCGACCGTCTGATCCCGATCGTCGTGCGGACGCCGCGCGACGAGATGACGGCCGAGGGGCAGTTGCTGGACCAGCCCGTCTATGCGCCGGCCGCGGAGCGCTACACATCGTTGCAGCAACTGCTGGACGGTTTCGATGTCATCGCGCGCGACACGTTGATCGAACGCCGCAACAGGGAGCCGACGATCAGCGTCCAGGCCTTCGCCGTGCCCGGCGTGCTGCCGCCAATGGCCTTTGCCGAGGTGCGCCCGCTGGTCGAGGCCATGGCGCTGCCGCCAGGGTACCGGATGGAATGGGGCGGCGAATTCGAAAGCGCAAGTCAGGCGCAAGCGAGCCTCGGCCGGCAGATGCCCCTGTCGTTCGGCACCATGCTGCTGATCACAATCCTGTTGTTCGGCAAGCTGCGGCAGACCGCGGTGATCTGGACCATCGTGCCGATGGCGATCAACGGTGTCGCCCTCGGCCTGCTGTTCACCGGGCTGCCATTCAGCTTCACGGCCATGCTGGGCCTGCTGAGCCTTTCGGGGATGCTGATCAAGAACGCCATCGTGCTTGTTGAAGAGATCGACGCCCAGAAGGCCGAGATCGGATTGCCGCAATCCGAAGCCATCATCGCCGCTTCCGTCAGCCGCCTGCGTCCGGTCATGCTGGCGGCCGTGACGACCATGCTGGGCATGGTGCCGCTGCTCTGGGATGTGTTCTTCGCCTCAATGGCTGTGACGATCATGGCTGGCTTAGGCTTCGCCTCGATCCTCACGCTGATCGGCGTGCCCGTGCTCTACCACACCTATCTGCGCAAGGAACGCCTTGCGGAAGCCCGTGCCAGCCGGCGAATAGAGGACGGCAGGCGCCTACTCGCGACGCCCAGCGATGCTACCCAACCGTCCGAACTCGCAGCGGCGCAATGAGGTTCGGCACGCGCCGATGTCCCGGGCCTTTACTTACTCTGGCTCACCCGGAAACGCCCTTTCCGTGCACCCATCCCGGCCCTGTCATGGAGGCTTCCCATGCCCTGGATCTTCCTCACAATCGCGATTGCCGGCGAAATCGTCGGGACCCTATCCCTGAAGGCCTCTGAGGGATTCACGAAGATCGGCTTCAGCGCGCTTGCGGCCGCGGGCTATATCGTTGCGTTCTACTTCCTGTCCCTGGTCCTCAAGACCATCCCGGTGGGCATCGCCTATGCGATCTGGGCCGGGGTGGGCGTGGCGACGGTGTCGATCCTCGGAGTGTTTCTGTTCGGCCAGACACTGGATCTGGCTGCTGTCATCGGCATCACCCTGATCGTCGCCGGTGTCGTCATCCTCAACACGCTTTCAGGCTCCATTGCGCATTAAGGCGGTCGGCAGAGGCCCCTTCGTAGCATCTGCAGGACCGAGGCATCTGCAGGGTCGAGCGGTCCGCCGAGGCCGCTGCCCTTCTAAGCCGTACCCGACGTATCCGCGGCTCCGCCGTAGCGAAGCACCTCCACCGGCTCCAACGTGACAAGGCAGCTGGCGAGCATGCCACCAATCTCCTTAGCAAAGGCTCGCAGCCGATCTTCCGAGTCGACGATTTCCACCAGAACCGGCAGGTCGTCCGACAGGCGCAGGATCTTTGCCGTATGGATGTGACTGTGATGGCCGAAGCCCATGGGGCCACGCAGCACGGTGGCGCCGGCCAAGCCCTGTTCACGCGCCTTCAACACCACCGACTCGAACAAGGGGCGACCATCGGCGCGGTGGCCTTCGCCCATATAGATCCGCAGCAAACCCGCGCGTCCGGAAAGGCTCATCGCGATCCCCTAGCGGTTGATCAGGCCGCCGACGGCGAACCCGGCCCAGGCTCCGACCAGGCACAGCACCACCGAGGCCACGATGTTGGCACCGGCCCGCACCCATTCGCCGTCCTGCACCAGCGCCAAGGTCTGGACGCTGAACGACGAGAACGTGGTGAAACCGCCGAACAGGCCGAGCGCCACGAACTGGCGGGCGTTGGGGCCGACCAGCAGGCGGCCGTCGGGGCTGGTCAGCGCCACGAACAGGCCCAGCAGCAGAGAGCCGACCACATTCACGGCCAGCGTCCCCCACGGGAACGTCTCACCGATGCTGCGGGCAACCAGGCCGGAGCACCAGTATCTGAGCGCCCCGCCGATGGCGCTGCCGCAGGCAACCCACAGCCATGTCATCGCCATATGCCGCCATCCGTGCCGTTCGTCATCGTTATAGACGCGACCGTCCGGCGGGTCACCCGGTGGCCGGCGCGTCGTCACACCGCGCTGGCGGGACGGAATCGCGCTATCCTCGCAGCAGAAACTGCGTTAACGGTTGGTTGACGGCCCCGGGGCATACTCGACGCCGGCACCACTACAGACACCGCGAGCACACATGTCCGTTGGCCCGCGAAATCGCAGACGCGACGTCCGTCGCGAACTTCCCCCGCTGGCGATCGACCTCGGCGACGGGCCGCATCAGACGCGCGACTGGTCGCTGGGTGGCGTCGCCTTTCGCACCTCCGGTCAAGCGGCAAAGTCCTACGACGTGGACGAGGAAATCTCCGGCAGCTTCACCATCGACACCGGCCATGGGGGGTACCGGTTCACGGCATCCGTCGTTAGAGCCGATAAGGAAAGCGGCGTGGTTGCCTTGCGATTCGTGGAACTGGCACCGGACAGCTTCTCGGTTCTCGAGCGCCTGTTGCTGCGGGCCCAGCCCGTACCCGGCATGACGGATCGTGCCGACCAGGTTTCAGGGCATGCTGCTGCACACCCAGCGCCGGGCGGCGTTTCCAACTGGTTCACCCGCTGGCGGTCGCGCCTGGCACCCTGACAACCGAATGCGGGATACGGCTACGCTGCCCGGTCGCGGAACCAGGCAACGGCGTCGGCGATCGCGTCGCGCGCCGGCCTAGGCCGATAACCCAGCGCCGCTTCGGCCTTGGCCGTGGAGAAGTACATCCATTTGCGGGCCATGCGCACCGCATCCGGCGTTACCATGGGCTCGCTGCCGCGGGTCAGACGGGCCCAGGATTCCGCCACATGGGCGATCGGCATAATCAGGCCGTGCGGCAGTTTGATGCGCGGCGGCTTGCGCCCCATCAGGCCCGCGATCTCCGCCAGGATCTCGCTCAGCGACAGGTTCTCGCCGCCCAGGATATAGCGCTGCCCGACCTCTCCGGTGCGGTAGGCCTGCAGATGCCCCTCGGCCACATCGTCCACATGCACGATGTTCAGGCCCGTATCCACATAGGCCGGCATGCGGCCGGCCACGGCATCGCGGATCATCCTCCCCGTCGGCGTCGGCTTGATGTCGCGCGGCCCGATGGGCGTGGAGGGATTCACGATCACCGCCGGCAGCCCGCGTTCGTTCACCAGTCGCCGGACCTCTTCTTCGGCCAGGAACTTCGAGCGCTTGTAGGGCCCGATCATGTCGGCCAGGGTCACCGCCGTCTCTTCATCCGCCGGGCTGCCGTCGCGGTTGAGGCCCAAGGTGGCGACGCTGCTGGTATAGACGATACGCGGCACGCCGGCCTCCAGCGCCGCCAGCATCAGCGTGCGCGTGCCGTCCACGTTCGCGTGGTAGATCTCGTCCGGGTTCAGCGCCCAGAGCCGGTAATCCGCAGCCACGTGGAAGACAGCCTCGCAGCCAGTCACGGCGCCGGCCAGCGATGCCCCGTCGGTCAGGTCACCCTCGGCGACTTCCACCTCCAGATCGGCGATGTTGCGGCGGTCGCTGCCAGCACGCGCCAGCACGCGCACGGCCGCACCGTCGGCCAGCAACCGCCGCGCGACGGCCGACCCGACGAACCCCGTCGCCCCGGTCACCAGGATCGTCATGCGGTACCTCCCCGGCGCCGGTCGGGCAACGCCCGCATCATGCTGGGCAGAATAACCAGAGTGGAGATCAGCGTGAAAGCGATCGCCACGGTCAGCAGAATGCCCATGCTGGACATGCCGCGATGCGGCGACACGGCAAGGCTGCCGAACGACGCGGCGGTTGTGAGCACGCTGAACAGTACGGCCCGCGGCGTGCTGGTCTGCAGCAGTTCCGCCGGGCCGGCACCGTCGCGGCGGCGGCGCATCACCATGTGGATGCTGCTGCTGACGCCAAGGCCGAACAACAGCGGCAGGACGATCACGTTGGCGAAGTTGAGCGGCAGACCCAGCGCCACGGCCACGGCCAGCGTATAGATCGCCGCCAGCACCAGCGGTACCAGGGTCAGCAGCATGTCGCCCAGATGCCGCTGGACGATCAGCAACAGCAGGCCGATCGACAGGAGTGTGATGGTCGTGGCCTGCAGGAAGGCGCCGATCACGACCCGGCTGCCTTCGGTGAGGATCACTGGAGCGCCGGTCGCATCCATGGCCTCTGCGCTGACGGCATCGGCGAACCGGCGCATGGCTTCAGGCGCGGCCACGTTGTCGGCCGGCGCCAGCTCCACGCGTGCCTGTCCGTCGGGTGCCGTCCAGCGCTCAACGAGGTCCTGGGGCAGCGTTTCAAGCGCGATCGGCTGCGCCTCCAGCGCGGCACCGAGATCATCCAGATAGCGCTCGAATCCGATCAGAAGACGCCGTTCCAGTTCGATCCAGGCCTCGCCGTCGTCGCCCGTCTGCTGGTCGAACTCCGTAAGTGCAGCACCCAGCCGTTCCGTCGCGGCCGCCAGCACCGGATCGTCCGGGTCGCCGGACACGGGTCCCAACGCATCGGCAAGCTGCGCGGCAGCTTCACGGCGGACGGCCGTGTCGAGTGGTGCATCCGTCGGCAGCGCAAAGAAGACGGGCGTCAGGAACAGGGCCATATCGTCGATGATGGCCAGCTTGCCGTCCTGCCCGCCGGGGACGAAATCGGCCAGCGTGCGGGTCCGCGCCACTTCCGGCAACGCTGCCAGGCGATCCGCCAAGGCCTCCGCCGCCGCCAGGTCGTCGGCCAGCACGTTCACCAGATAGGGCGTGGTCTCGCTGTCGCCGGCGAGGTCCAGGAAGGTTTCAACCGACGGATTGGCGGGGTCTTGCAGGTTCAGCGGGTTCATGTCGAACCGCACCTGTGCGGCCGCCAGACCGCCGCCGACGGCAACACCGACGGCAAGGCACAGGATCAGACGATAGCGCCGCTCAACCAGCCGGGCCAAGGCCGGCGGCGTGCCTGGTTGGCGTCTGGCCCGCGCCGGATCGATGGGCAGAACCGCCAGCAGCGCCGGCGTGAAGGTGAGGTTCAGGAACAGGGCCACCGCCATGCCGCCACCGGCGATCACACCCAGTTCCGCCAGCCCGCGATAGTCGGTGGGCACGAAGGCGAAGAAGCCGATGGCCGCGCAAAGCGCACTCAAGGTCAGCGCCCGGCCGATGCCCAGCGCAGCATCGGGCAGCGCCGCGCCGTTGTCTCGCCCATCGGACACCGCCTCGCGGAATCGCAGGGTGAAGTGGATGCCGAAATCGACCGCCAAGCCGATGAACAGCACGGCGAAGGCAACGGAGATCAGATTGAGCTGGCCGATGCTGAGCGCGGCGAACGCAAACGTCCACACCAAGCCAACGATCAGCGGCACCAGCACCGCCACGATCAGCCGCCACGAGCGCAGCCCCCAGACCAGCAACAGTGTCACCAGCGCGAACGACAGCGCCCCGGCGATCTCAGTGCCTTGCGACACGGTCTGCAGTTCTTCCCGCTCCAGCGCCGGCGGGCCGGTCAACCGCACCGTCACATCGCCGATCAACGGGTCCAGGCCCACCGCCGTTTCCCGGACAAAGTCGATGATGGCACCCTTGCCGACCGCATCCACGCCCTGGGCCAGGATGAAACGGCGGGTCTGATCCCGCCCCGTATCAACATCGACCAGCGATTGCCACGACATGACGCCGGGCCGGTCGGCGAGCTGGTCCTCCACCGTGGCGGCGATGGCGTCGAACACGCCAGCGAGATCGCCCGGCAGATCTTCGCCGTCGGCCCGTGCCTCCAGCGCGCGGGTGAGCATGCCGAACAGGCCGCGCAGCGACGGATCTTCGGCAAGTGCGGCCAGCATGGATTGCGCGTCGGCAATGCGGCTGGCGAGGTCGTCCAGCGCCTCGATATCGAGGAAGAGCAGTCCGTTGTTACGGAAGAACGGGTCGCTACCGGGCTCGTAGACATACCAGAACAGGTCGTCACGGCCCTGCATAGCCTCGGCCAGGGTCCGCGCCGCTGCACCCGACGCCTCGGCCGTCGGCCCATCGATTACCACCAAGAGCGGGCCGTCGAGCTGCGGGAACGCGGCATCGAACGCGATTTCCACCTGACGATAGTGCACGTCATCGGAAATCAAACCGGCGCTGGAAGTGTTGATGCGCAGGCTTGTCGCCGCATAGGCCGCCGCGGCCGCTGTCAACGCCAGACAGAGGGCAATGGCCAGTCGCGCATGCCGGCGGATGAGGTTTACCCAGGCTGCCAGGGCATCGCCGTACCGTTCGGCCAGCGTGTCAATCATTCTCGGCCGTCGCGTCTCAGCCCATGGATGAAGGACCCGGCCGAAAGACGAAAAACGAGTCCGGGCGCGCGCCTAATACCGCGCCTGGGCCGCTGACGCAAATCCTGGGTACCACCGATGCGCGTCAGACGCGCGCCACCATCATCTTCTTGATCTCGGCGATCGCCTTGCCGGGGTTCAGTCCCTTCGGGCAAGTCTTCGCGCAGTTCATGATTGTATGGCAGCGGTAGAGCCGGAACGGATCCTCCAGCGCATCGAGACGCTCGCCCGTCATCTCGTCGCGGCTGTCCACCAGCCAGCGATAGGCTTGCAAGAGGATCGCCGGGCCCAGATAGCGGTCGCCGCTCCACCAATAGCTGGGGCAGGAGGTGGAGCAGCAGAAGCAGAGGATGCACTCATAGAGGCCATCCAGCTTCTTGCGCTCGTCCGGCGCCTGCAGCCGCTCGCGGTCCGGCGGCGCGCCGGTCTGCGACTGCAGCCAGGGCTGGATCGACGTGTACTGCGCGTAGATATGCGTGAGGTCCGGCACGAGGTCCTTCACCACCGGCATATGCGGCAGCGGATAGACCTTCACCGTGCCCTTCACCTCATCGATCGGCTTCAGGCAGGCGAGCGTGTTGGTGCCGTCGATGTTCATGGCGCACGACCCGCAGATGCCTTCACGGCACGATCGGCGGAAGGTCAGCGTGCTGTCGACGTCGTCCTTAATATGGATCAGCGCGTCCAGAACCATCGGCCCGCACTGGTCGAGATCGATGGTGTATTCGTCCAGGCGCGGATTCTCGTCGGTGTCCGGGCTCCAGCGATAGACGGCGAATTCCTTCGACCGTTTGGCGCCTTTGGGTGCCGGATGGGTCTTGCCCCTGCGAACCTTGGAGTTTCGGGGAAGCGTGAACTCGGCCATGGTCGTCCTCTATCTCGTCCCCACCGGACGGCCGGTGGTCTTCGGCCTCTTTCGCTAAGGTCAGTAGACCCGCGCCTTGGGCGGGAACGCCTGCACGTCGTTGGTCATCGGCTGGAGATTGACCGGGCGGTAGGCCAGCCGTGTCTCGCCCTTGCCGTCGACCCAGCAGAGCGTGTGCTTCATCCAGTTGTCGTCATCGCGCTCGGAGAAGTCCTCGCGCGCATGCGCGCCGCGGCTTTCCTGCCGGTTCAGCGCGCCATGCAGGGTGGCCACGGCCTGGATCATCAGGTTGTCCAGCTCCAGCGTCTCGACCAGATCGCTGTTCCAGATCAGCGATTTGTCGGCGACGCCCAGGCCGCCCATCTTGCCCCAGGTTCCCGCCATCGCGTCCTTGCCGTGCTGCAGCGTCTCGCCGGTGCGGAACACGGCGCAGTCGTTCTGCATGGTCCGCTGCATTTCAGACCTGAGATCGGCCGTCCGGATCTCCTGCTTGTTGTGGCGCACGCGATCCAACCGGTCGATGGCCGCCTGACCAGCGTCCTCCGGCAGCGGCTTGTGGCTGCTGCCCGGCGTGATCACCTCCGCCGCGCGGATCGCCGCCGCCCGGCCGAACACCACGAGGTCGAGCAGCGAGTTGGAGCCGAGACGGTTCGCGCCGTGGACCGAAACGCAGGCCGCCTCACCGATGGCCATCAGGCCGGGCACCACCCGGTTCGGATCGGCATCCGTGGGCGCCACCACCTCGGTCATCCGGTTGGTGGGCACGCCGCCCATGTTGTAGTGCACGGTGGGCAGCACGGGGATCGGCTGTCGGGTGACGTCGACATCGGCGAAGATGCGCGCCGATTCCGCAATGCCAGGCAGGCGCGAGTGGATGACGTCGGCATCCAGATGCTCAAGATGCAGATGGATGTGGTCCTGACCCTGCCCGACGCCGCGGCCCTCGCGGATCTCAATGGTCATCGACCGGCTGACGACATCGCGCGACGCCAGGTCCTTCGCCGAGGGGGCATAGCGCTCCATGAAGCGCTCGCCCTCGGAATTGGTGAGGTACCCGCCTTCGCCCCGCACGCCTTCGGTGATCAGGCAGCCCGCGCCGTAGATGCCGGTGGGGTGGAACTGCACGAATTCCATATCCTGCAGCGGCAGGCCGGCTCGCGCGACCATGGCGGCCCCGTCACCGGTGCATGTATGCGCAGACGTACACGAGAAGTACGCGCGCCCGTACCCGCCGGTCGCCAGCACCGTCTCATGCGCCCGGAACCGGTGCATGGTGCCGTCGTCCAGGTTCCAGGCGACGACGCCGCGGCAGGCGCCGTCTTCCATCATCAGGTCGAGCGCGAAGTATTCGATGAAGAATTCCGCCTCATGCTTCAGCGACTGCTGATAGAGCGTATGGAGCATCGCATGGCCGGTACGGTCGGCGGCGGCACACGTACGGTAAGCGGTGCCCTGGCCGAACTTCGTGGTCATGCCCCCGAAGGCGCGCTGGTAGATCTTGCCTTCCGGCGTGCGCGAGAAGGGCAGGCCGTAATGCTCAAGCTCGATGATTGCAGGCACCGCCTCGCGGCACATGTATTCGATGGCGTCCTGATCGCCCAGCCAGTCCGACCCCTTCACGGTGTCGTACATGTGCCAGCGCCAGTCATCCTCGCCCATATTGCCGAGCGCCGCCGACACGCCGCCCTGCGCCGCCACGGTATGGCTGCGCGTGGGAAACACCTTGGTGATGCACGCGGTCTTCAGCCCCTTTTCCGCCATGCCGAAGGTTGCGCGCAGGCCGGCGCCGCCAGCGCCGACCACCACAACATCATAGGTATGGTCGATGATTTCGTAGGCTTTGGTCATGACGAATAGGGTCCTAGCCGGCGAAGGCGAGCTTGAGCACTGAGAAGATCGACGCCACCGCAAAAGCGAAGAAGATCAGCTTCGTAGCGATGTCGACGACAATCTTGAGGCCATGGGGTTGGACATAGTCCTCGTAGACGACCTGCATACCCAGGGCGGCGTGATAGAAGGTCGCAACGATCAGCGAGATCAGCAGCGTCGCTGTGACGGGGTGGGAGACCCAGTCCCGCATCTCCGCATACTCAGCCCCGGCCATGCCCACCAATGAGGCCACGAACCAGAGGGTAAGCGGCACCAGAGCGACCGCGGTGACCCGCTGCATCCACCAGTGGTGGACGCCTTCCTTGGCAGATCCGAGCCCGCGGGCACGGGCGACAGGTGTGCGCAACGTCATCTCAGCCCCCCATGCTCGCCAGGCCGATGATCCAGGCCAGAACCGTCAGCGCCACGGACGCACCCACAGTCAGCCAGCCGGTCTTGGCGAGGACGTCCAGATCGAACCCCCAGCCGGCATCCCAGACCAAGTGCCGGATGCCGTTGCACAGGTGGTAGAAGAGCGCCCAGCTCCACCCGAACAGGATCAGATAGCCGAAGACCGATCCAAGGAAGCCCTGCGCCCCCTCGAATGCGTCGGGGCCGACGGCGGCCGCGACCAGCCACCACACCAGCACGATCGTGCCGACGCCCAGCGCGACACCGGTCAATCTGTGGAGAATGGACAGAACGCTTGTGATCTGAGGCCGGTAAATCTGCAGATGCGGCGACAGCGGCCGCTCGCGTACAGCCATGATGAACGCTCCCCCGGTGCGCGGTCGCACCAGCCCGATGCACGCTATTCTCAAGTTTGACTGAGTATTACGCACCTGCACAATCGAAGTCAACGCAAGGCCGCGCCAAGCGCCGACATAGACGAAAATGCCGCTTGCCCGCGCGGCGAAAGGATAGACATGATAGCGAAGTGTCCATCGATTCCTGAAGCCGACAAGGCGCCGCACCGTGAACCGGCATGAGAACACGGGAATGAGCGCCGAAGGCACTGCTGCCGACTGTGGTCCACCTTCGGCGGTTGAGCAGACATTGGCGGTCACCCGCGGCGTACGGCGCCTGCTGGCCGGGCTCGGCTATGCCTCAATCGCCGAAGCCACGCTGGCCAACGGCCGCCGCGCCGACGTGCTGGCCGTCGGTCCCGCAGGCGAGGTGGTGATCGTCGAGGTCAAGGTGTCCGTCGCCGACCTGCGCGGCGACCGCAAATGGCCAGACTATGAGCCCTTCTGCGACCGCTTCTTCTTCGCGGTTCCGCCGGAATTCCCGAATGAGTTGGTGCCAACCGATCCGGGCCTGATCGTCGCCGATGCCTATGAGGGCACGATCTTGCGCGAGGCCCCGACCCACACACTGACCGCTGCGCGCCGCAAAGCCATGCTGCTGCGCTTCGGCCTCACCGCCGCCGGCCGGCTGCACCGACTGGAGGATCCTCAGGCATAGGCCGCGGGCACGGCCTCCAGAGAGGAGCGCTCATGGCGGCTCGAAGCATCCGCTGGCGCGAACCTCGCCGGCACATCAACGCTAGCGCGGATAAATCGACACCCGGCGGACGCGATAGCTGTCATCCAGACGACAGTCACCAATGACCGTCAGTGGATCGGCGATGGACGGTAGTCTCCAGACGACCTCGACCTGAAAAGCATCATCCAATTCGCCGACAGCGTACTGGGCTTCCGGTGTGGAAGGGTCGAGATGGCCCTCACTCAGCAAGAGGAACTCCGCACGGCAAGCTTCAAGCACGCGTTCTGGTGTCGGCGGCACATCCATAATGACGGACCAGTCGGCGAAGATACGCCGCTCTACATGATCGGCGCCGGTACAGGTGAAGCCGAAGATGTGCTCCAGGCCCGACAAAGAGGTCAATTGAGGCAGAATGCCCCCGGAAACCTCGCCCGAACACGGCGTCTCCTCAAGGATCCACTGAGCCCCGGTGGCCCAAAGGTGCCGGAGATCACGGAGCTCTTGCCCCTCGCTGGGCGACAGGCCGCTCAGATAGATCTCGACCAGATCGGCGTAGTCGGGCTGCTGTGCTGCGGCGGAAGCTGGCGCAATCAAGGCGAGTGCAAGAGCGGACAGGGGGCGCTTCACGATCGCTTGTTCCTTCCACGAAATGTCAGAGGGTCGAGGCGAACCCGCTGCCGCGCGCAAGCGGGGCATGCCACCTTATCATCGCGCGATCGACGGTATTCCCTCGAAACGTCGCCGATGCTCCGGCGTGAACAGTCCAGATGCGGGAACTTCAAGCCGTATCCCGCATCGCCGAACGGGCGCTGACCGGCGGCGACGCGCCCCATCGCCGGCAGGGCCATTCCCAAGATACACTAACTATTTGGAAATCTTCGGAAATTGGAGCGGGCGAAGGGATTCGAACCCTCGACTTCAACCTTGGCAAGGTTGCGCTCTACCCCTGAGCTACGCCCGCGCACCAACGCCGCCTTGGTATCAGACGGCAGGCGCGGGATCATAGCCATGCGTGACGGCAATGCAAGGATCTGATGCGGACCCGAACAACGATTCCGCACCACCGGCGCTGTACACCCGTGCCGCACCGCTGGCATCGGCAAGGCGACCTGCTATACAGGCGCGCATGAACGATGCGCCCGCCCCTGCCCAGCCGACCTCGCCCGAGCAGCTGTTCGCCTTCCTCGACAAGCTCGGTATCGAGGTGACGACCCACAGCCACGAGCCGGTCTTTACGGTCGATGAGGCCAAGGCGCTGCGTGGTCAACTTCCGGGCGCCCATTGCAAGAGCCTGTTCCTGCGCAACAAGAAAGGCCGCTACTGGCTTGTCGTGTGCGAGGAAAGCACGCCGGTCGACCTGCGCGCCTTGGGCGACCTGTTGGGCTCCGGCCGGCTGTCCTTTGCATCGGCCGACCGGCTGATGTCGGTCTTGGGCGTGATCCCGGGCTCGGTCACGCCCTTCGCACTCATTAACGATCGCGAGCATGTCGTCACCGTCGTCCTGGACCAGACGATGATGGCCGCGACGCCGCTCAACTATCACCCGCTGGTCAACACCATGACCACCGCGATCGCGCGCGACGATCTGGTCAAATTTGTTGAGGCCTGCGGTCACGCGCCGCACATAATCGACCTGGGCGGCTGACCCCCGCCTTGCCGCGCGGGCCCGCCGGCCCATGTTCCTTCGCACTTCGTAGGGGATCTCACGACATGGAGACCATCATCGGCGGTGCCGCCGCCACCGACGTCATCAAGGACACGAACACGGCCGGGTTCCGCGCCGACGTCATCGATGCCTCGATGCAGACACCGGTGATCGTGGACTTCTGGGCACCGTGGTGCGGCCCCTGCAAGCAGCTGACGCCGGCACTTGAGCGCGCGGTGCAGGCCGCCCGCGGCAAGGTCAAGCTCGTCAAGGTGAATGTCGACGAGAACCAGGCGCTCGCCGCGCAGATGCGGATCCAGTCAATCCCAGCGGTCTGGGCCTTCTTCCAGGGACGGCCGGTGGACGCTTTCGCTGGCGCGCTGCCCGAAAGCCAGGTCAAGACCTTCGTGGAACGGCTCGCCAAGCAGTCGGGCCAGGGCGACGACGCGTTGGACGAGGCGCTGGAGCAGGCGCAGCAGGCGCTGACCGCGGGCGACTTCAACACCGCCGGCAGCCTTTACGGTCAGATCCTCCAGGTCGAACCTGGGAACCCCTCAGCCATTGCCGGGCTGGCCCGCACGCTTCTTGGCGTCGGCCGGCGGTCGGAGGCGGAGGAGGTGCTGAACTCCGCCCCGCCGGAAGCCGCCCAGGCGCCAGAGGTAGTGTCCGTCATCCGCGAACTGGAACTGATGGCCGAGGCCGGCGATGGCACGACCGACACCCGCGCACTCCGCGAGCGGTTGGCCAAGGACGCCGATGACCATGAAGCGCGCATCGATCTCGCCATGGCCCTGTTCGCCGGGGGCAACCGGCAGGGCGCCATCGACGAGCTGATCGAAGCCATCCGCCGCGACCGGGAGTGGAACGACCAGGCCGCGCGCAAGCAGCTGCTGAAGTTCTTCGAAGCCCTTGGACCGAAGGATCCGTTGACCGTGTCAACCCGCCGACGACTCTCATCGATACTGTTTTCATGACCTGGCCGCCCTTCTTCCCGAGCTTCAACGACTTGAGCCAGACCCTGCCGATCTTCCCTTTGACCGGCGTGTTGCTGCTGCCGCGCGGCCAGTTGCCGCTGAATATTTTCGAGCCCCGTTATATCGCGATGATCGACGACGCGCTGTCGTCCGACCGGCTGATCGGGATGATCCAGCCGGTCGACGCCACGGCGAACGGTGCGGCGCCGGAGGTCTACTCCACCGGCTGCGCCGGGCGGATCACCACTTTTGACGAAACCGACGACGGCCGGTACCTGATCACGCTGACCGGTCTGTGCCGCTTCAACCTGGAAGAGGAAGTGTCGACAACCCGCGGCTATCGCCGCGTCAAGACCGACTGGTCGCCCTTTCGGGACGACATGGCGCCGGCGGAAGACTGCCTGCAGGTGGATCGCGACAGACTGCGCCAGGCCCTGTCGGTCTATTTCAACCGCCAGGGCATCTCGGCCAACTGGGATGCGATCGAAGGTACGCCGGACGACCGGCTGGTCACGTCTTTGGCCATGATCTGCCCCTTCGCGGCCTGCGAGAAACAGGCGCTGTTGGAAGCACCCACACCGCAGGAGCGCGCGGCCCTATTGCTGTCCTTGATCGAGATGGCGGCGATCGATAATCAAGGGTCGGACACGCCCCGTCACTGAGCCCTGCCGGGCAAAGGGACGCCCGAAAAGGGATGCTGAGATGACCACGAAGGTCGACCCCAAGCTTCTGGAATTGCTGGTCTGCCCGCTGACAAAGGCGCCGTTGCGCTATGACGCCGAAGCGCAAGAGCTGATCAGCGACCAGGCGCGCCTCGCCTATCCCATCCGCGACGGCATTCCCATCATGCTGGTCGACGAGGCACGGTCGCTGGACGACTAGTAGGTCCGCCGAATACCCGCCCAGGCGGGCATCGCAACCGGGGAACGGCGATGGATAACGACAATTGGGGAACCGCGCACTGGCCGACGGAAGTGCGGGTCAAGCGCGCCGAGAAAGAGGTCGAGATTGATTTCGACAACGGCGTGACCTTTACCTATCCGGCGGAGCTGCTGCGCGTCGAGAGCCCATCGGCCGAGGTTCAGGGCCACAGCCCCAGCCAGAAGACGGTTGTCGCGGGTAAGGCCCGCGTCGGCATCGTGGAGGTGGAGCCTGTCGGCCACTACGCGATCCGCATCCGCTTCGACGACGGCCACGCGACGGGCATCTATTCCTGGCGCTATCTCTACGAGATGGGCGAGAACAAAGAGAGCCTCGAGCAGGCCTATCTCAACGCGCTGGCCGCCCGCGGCCTGAGCCGGGAGTGACGGAGCGGCACGCACAACCGCGGTGACCAGAACCGCCTACTGCAACTCCCCCTTGCCGATGTTTCGACGGGCGTGCTACCGGGCGTCCCATGTCGTCGCCGCACAGCTTCGCTGACGCCCATAACGGAATTGCGCATCTTCTGGTGCGCGATCTTGTGCTTGAGGCGTCCATCGGCATCCATGCTCACGAGCATGAACGTCGCCAGCGGATCCGCATCAATCTGGACCTTGCCGTGCCCGACTGGAGCGGTGTCGCGCCGGAGGATATCGACCACGTCGTCTCGTACGAACCGCTTGTGACTCTGGCCCGACGCCTGGTGGCAGAGCGGCACTGGCCGTTGGTGGAAACCCTGGCGGAGAACCTGGCCGGCGGCTGTCTCGCGCTCGGCGCCGTTGAAAGGGTGCGTGTGCGGGTGGAGAAGCTGGATGTCTATGCTGATGCCGCCGCCGTCGGCGTGGAAATCGAGCGCCGTCAATCCACTGCAGCGACAAGCGGGCATTCCGGTTGACAGGTCGGGGGCACGCGGCATAGAAGGCGCGTCTGCCCGATTGCCCAGGTGGCGGAATTGGTAGACGCGCAGGTTTCAGGTACCTGTGGCCGCAAGGCCGTGGAAGTTCGAGTCTTCTCCTGGGCACCAAGGTGCGGCACGCCCCGCGCCGGCCGGTGCCGGACCCCGGACGAACGACACGTATGACGGGCCCGACCATTCATCTGCATCAAGGCGACCTGCCCGACGGCCTCAGCTTTGGCGGCAGCGTCGCGATCGATACCGAGACGATGGGGCTGAACCCGGCGCGCGACCGGTTGTGCCTGGTGCAGCTCAGTGCCGGGGACGGCACGGTCCATCTGGTGCAGTTCGCGCGCGGCACCTATAACGCGCCCAATCTGAAGGCACTGCTGGCCGACGACTCTGTGTTGAAGATCTTCCATTTCGGACGGTTCGACATCGCGGTTATGGCCGCCTATCTGCAGGTCGTGTGCCGGCCGGTCTATTGCACCAAGATCGCCTCGAAGCTCACGCGCACCTATACCGACAAGCATGGGCTGAAGGATCTGTGCCGGGAGGTGCTGGGCATCGAGGTGTCCAAGACGCAACAGAGCTCCGACTGGGGGGCGGAAACGCTGAGCCAGCAGCAGCTGCACTATGCGGCCACGGATGTGCTGCACCTGCATCAGCTGAAAGCGCATTTCGATATGGTGCTGGCGCGCGAACAGCGCACGGCGGTCGCAGAGGCCTGCTTCGGATTCCTGCCGACGCGCGCCGAGCTCGACCTGGCCGGCTGGGCAGAAGAGGACATCTTCGCCCATTGAGGGCGGCGAGCCCCCATTGCGGTCGCTGCAGCGCAACAAATTGACCGGGCCCGGTCGGCCCGACATATTATCGTCAAATCTGCCATACTATTCGGGCGATCAAGCCGGATGGCCGGCCAAGGCACCCCGTTCGGGAATGCAAGGAATGTCAGCAGGGCCCCAGGATCTCACGACCGACCGATTCGCAGCGCCCTGCGCGCCGGAGACGGATGTGGGTCATGCGGCGGCCGTGCAGGTGCTGCACACGGAAGCGCGGGCGCTGGACCGGCTGGCGGAAGATCTGGACGCCACCTTCGATCACGCGTTGGACATCCTTATGGGCTGCACCGGCCGGGTCGTCGTCACGGGCATCGGCAAGAGCGGCCATATCGCGCGCAAGATGGCAGCCACCTTCGCGTCCACCGGCACGCCGTCCTTCTATGTGCATCCCAGCGAGGCCAGCCACGGCGATCTGGGGATGATTGCCGAGGGCGATGTGGTCGTGGCGCTGTCCAATTCCGGCGGCACCACCGAACTGGCGGATATCGTGGCCTATGCCCGGCGATTCTCCATCCCGCTGATCGGCATCACCGGTGGGGCAGCTTCGCCGCTGGCGGAGCAGTCCGACGTCGTTCTGCTGCTGCCGGCGGAGCCGGAAGCCTGCCCGCACGGCCTGGCGCCGACCACCTCGACCACGATGATGCTGGGCCTGGGCGATGCGCTGGCGATCGCGCTGCTGCGCCGCCGCGGCTTCACGCGCGACGACTATAAGGTGCTGCATCCGGGCGGCGCTTTGGGCAAGCGCCTGAAGAAGGTGGCGGACCTGATGCATGGCGGCGACGGCCTGCCGCTTGCCCGCGGCGATGCCCCCATGGCGGAAGTGATCCTGACCATGACGGCGAAGAGCTTCGGCTGCGTCGGCATCGTGGCGGACGACGGCTCCGGCCGGCTGGCGGGCATCATCACCGACGGGGATCTGCGGCGTCATATGTATGACGATTTGTTGCATCGCACCGCTGCCCAGATCATGACACAGGATCCGCGCACCATCCGCCGTGATGCGCTGGCGCTGGAGGCCCTCGGGGTGATGAACGACAACAGGATCACTGCGCTGTTCGTCGTCGATGACCGGGGCCAACCCGCCGGCATTCTGCATATTCACGACTGCTTGCGGGCGGGAGTGGCGTGATGCCATGACGACGGACGACACCGACGGCACCTCCCCCCACGACGCGCCCTATGACGCGCCCCCCCGGTCGGGCCTGCGCGCCGAATCCCGCATTCGGCCGATGGATGCGGAGCGTGAACGGCGCCTCAGCCGGTTTCAGCCACGGCCACGCTCGCAGAAGGTGGGCGCGGGCTACAGCCGGTTCGTCTGGGTGGCGAAATTCGTGCTGCCGGTGGTGGCCGTGGGCATCCTGGGGGTGGTCGCGCTCTGGCCCGAACTGCAGCAGCAGCTTCCCGGCAACGACGCCCCACAAGCGGCGATGGAGGAGGAAACCACGGTCGGCGAGGTGCTGAACCCGCGCTTCTACAGCGTGAACGCCGATGACCGCCCCTACAGCATCGTGGCTGACGAGGCCGATCAGATGGCCAGCGACACCGAAGTGATCGATCTGGACGATCCCCAGGCCGAGATGGAAATGGCCGGCGGCGAGAAGATCTGGCTGGATGCGGAGGCCGGAACCTACGACCAGACGGACGAATTGATCCGGCTGGACGGCAATGTCGTACTGCGCCACGAAGATGGGACCGTGTTCGTCACCGATGCGGCCAATGTCGACATCGAAGAGGGTCTGGCCTGGGGCGATGAGGCGATCGACGGCGAAGGCCCGTTCGGCGATGTGGTGGCCGAAGGCTTCCGTGTCTTCGATGAAGGCGCCACGGTGGTCTTCACCGGACAGTCGCGGCTGATCCTGCCGCGCGACGGGGGTGACGGCGGATGAGGACGGGGCCGGCCAGTCTGGCGGAACTGGCAATCCTGATCGGGGCTTGGATGCTGGCGTGGATGGCATCGGCCGCGGCGCAGGGTCTGCCGTTTGCGGCCGGCGGCGAGGGCGGCGAGCCGATCGAGGTTGAGGCGGTCGACAGCCTGGAATGGCACAGTGAGCTGAAGATCTATGTGGCCCGCGGCAATGCCGTCATGCGCCAGGGCGATACCGAGGTGCGCGCAGCACTGCTGACCGCCCACTACCGGGAGCTTGAAGACGGCGCCACCGAGATCTATCGGCTGATCGCCGAGGGCAATGTGGAGATCGAGGGGCCGCAGCAGTTCGTCTCTGGCGACCGTGCGGAGTATGACGTGGACGGCGGCATCTTCGTGATCACCGGATCGGACCTTGCGCTGGTCACCGAGACCGAGATCGTGACCGCGCGCGACAGCCTGGAATACTACGAAACGGACGAGATCGCAGTGGCCCGCGGCGAAGCCAAGGTGGTGCGCGACACCGACCAGATCGAGGCCGATGTCCTGGTGGCCGAATTCGCGGAAGGACTGGACGGCGCGACGCAGCTGTCCATCGTCAACGCGATCGGCAACGTCCTGATCACCACCGAGACGGACGTCGCCAGCGGTGACGAAGCCGTCTACAATGTCGTCGACGAGCTTGCCACCCTGTCGGGCGCAGTCCGCCTGACAAGCCAAGACAGCCAGCTGAACGGCGACTATGCCGAGGTTGACTTGGCGACGGGGATCAGCCGGCTTGTCGCCTTGCCAGACGCCGAAGGGCGCGTCCGCGCGCTTCTGGTTCCAGCAGAGTAGGGCATCCGCGAAAATGGCCGATGGGCGCACTGTTCCGCTGACCTCCGGGGAGGAGACCGCCACCGACGCGTCGGCGCTGGGGCCTCACCTGGTCGCCAGCAACGACGGCCTGACGGCACATGGGCTGGGCAAGCAGTATCGCAAGCGTCCCGTCGTGCGGGACGTCTCCGTCAAGGTGCAGCGCGGGGAGGCGGTTGGACTGCTCGGCCCCAACGGTGCCGGCAAGACGACCTGCTTCTACATGATCATCGGCCTGATCTCTCCGGATTTCGGCACGATCATGCTGGACGGGCAGGATCTGACGGATCTGCCCATGTATCGGCGGGCGCGCCTGGGCATCGGCTATCTGCCGCAGGAGGCGTCGATCTTCCGCGGCATGACGGTGGAGCAGAACATCCGCGCCGTCCTGGAAGTGACCGAGCGCGACCGGGATGCACGCGAGTCGATCCTGGAGGATCTGCTGGCGGAGTTCTCACTGACGCATCTGCGCCGGGCCTCGGCCCTGGCCCTGTCCGGCGGTGAGCGGCGCCGGGTCGAAATCGCGCGGGCCCTGGCGTCGCACCCGCATTTCATGTTGCTGGACGAACCCCTTGCCGGCATCGACCCGATCGCGGTCAATGACATCCGCGATTTAGTCTCGCATCTCAGGGACCGTGGCATCGGCGTGCTGATCACCGATCACAATGTGAGAGAAACCCTGGAGATTGTTGACAGGGCCTATATCTTGCATGAAGGCCGCGTGCTGATGGAAGGCGAACCGGCCGAAATCGTCGCACATCAGGACGTGCGACGTGTTTACCTCGGGGAAACATTTCGCATTTAGTAGACTTTAGCCATGGCGATCGCCCAACGGCTGGATCTGCGCCAGAGCCAGACGCTCATCATGACGCCGCAGCTGCAGCAGGCGATCAAGCTGCTGCAGCTGTCGAATCTGGACCTGGCGACCTATGTCGACGCGGAGATCGAACGCAATCCGCTGCTCGAACGCGACGACGCGCCCCAACAGTCCGGCACCACCGGCGATGGCGCCGAGCCGGCTGACGGCACACCGCCGCCCGCGCCATCGGATACCACCGGCACCGATCGGCTGACGGCATCGGACACCTGGTCTGACAGCGATCCGCCCTTGGACGCCGATTTCGACAATGTCTGGTCGGAGGCGGACATGGCGGGCGCCGCACCGCCGCAGCATGCCGACTGGGGCACGGGGCGTACGGCCGCGGGCTCCGACGATGGCGAAGCCCTATGGGAACGGACGCTCAGCAGCGGCGCCAGCCTGCGCGATTTCCTGCTTTCGCAGGTCAATGAAGAGTTTGCCGACCCGGTAGACAGAGTCATCGGTGCCCACCTGGTCGACCAGATCGACGAGTGCGGCTATCTGGCCGGCGAGACCGACGCGATCGCGGAAACGCTGGGCTGCACGGAAGGCCGGCTGGAAGCCGTTCTGGCGCGAATGCAGCGGTTCGACCCGCCGGGCATCTTTGCCCGCAGCCTGAAGGAATGCCTTGCCATCCAGCTCCGCGAGCTGAACCGGCTCGACCCCGCCATGGCGTGCCTGCTGGACAACCTGGATCTACTGGCACGGCGCGACCATGCCCAGCTGCGCGCGCGCTGCGGTGTCGACGACGAAGACCTGCATGACATGATCACGGAGATCCGCGCCCTGTCACCGAAGCCGGCCCTGGCCTTCGCCGACGACGTGGCGCAGCCGGTGACGCCCGACATCCTGATGCGCCCAAACCCGGCCGGCGGCTGGATCGTGGAGCTGAACAGCGACACCTTGCCGCGCGTGCTGGTCAATCGGCGCTATTACGCGACCGTCAGCTCCGGCACGCGCACCAAGACCGACCGCGACTATCTGTCGGACTGCCTGGCTTCCGCCAACTGGCTCGCCAAGGCGCTGCATCAGCGGGCGACGACAATCCTGAAGGTGGCCACCGAGATCGTCCAGCAGCAGACGCTGTTCTTCGGCCAGGGCGTCCAGCATCTGAGGCCCCTGGTGCTGCGCGACATCGCCGAAGCCATCGGCATGCATGAGAGCACCGTGAGCCGGGTGACCAGCAACAAATACATGGCCACGCCACGCGGCATCTATGAGCTGAAATACTTCTTCACAGCTGCGATCGGCGGAACCGATGGGGCGGAGGCCCACTCCGCCGAGGCCGTGCGGTTCCGCATCAAGTCCCTGATCGACGCCGAGCCGCCGGCTGCCATCCTGTCGGACGACCGGATCGTGGAGATCCTGCGCGGCGAGGGGATCGACATTGCCAGGCGAACGGTAGCCAAGTATCGTGAGACCATGCGTATCCCGTCCTCGGTTCAGCGCCGCCGGGACAAGGCGATGTGGTCATGACGCACTGCGCCGCCCATCGCGGTGACACCGGGCCGGCCTCTGGCGGCCGAAAGGCGTTCCTTGACACCGGTTCGACTGGCTGCCTATGGTCCGCCCCCTTTGGATGGCCCGCACTGCCGGTCGGCGCAAAAACCTGCGCAAGGGGCACGGGACCAGTTTCACTCGTAACGGCCAAACCATGCACCTCACCGTGAACGGCAAGCAGATCGACGTCGGAGACGCGTTGCGTGTCCATGTCGACGAAAGCCTCCAGTCCATCGTGCACAAGTACTTCGACCGCGCCATCGAGGCGAATGTGGTCTTCTCCCGCGAAGCCCACATGTTCCGCGCCGATGCCACGCTGCACGCCGGCAAGAACGTGACCCTGCAGAGCACCGGCCAGGCGGGCGACGCCTATCTGGCGTTCGATCAGGCCGCCGACAAGCTGGCCAAGCGGCTCAGGCGGTACAAGCGGCGCCTGCGCGACCACGCCCGCGGCGCTGCGGCCGAAGTGCCGGCCATTGAGGCGACCTATCAAGTTATTGACGCCGGCCCCGAGGATGACGACATCGAGGCCGAAGCACCGGAGCAGCCGGTGGTGGTGGCAGAGATGATGACGACGGTGGACAGCATGACGGTGAGCCAGGCGGTCATGCGCCTGGACCTGGAAGACCGTCCGGCGCTGATGTTCCGGAACCCGGCGCATGGCGGGCTGAACATGGTCTACCGCCGCAACGACGGGAATATCGGCTGGGTCGATCCGCGCGGCTCCCGGGCGAAGAGCGCCTGAGGCCGCAGCGTCGGCAACACCCTCTTTTTTCGGCGGCGAGCCATCTTCAGCGGGATCTGCGCAGGCTATGGCAAGCATTCTGAACAACGATCGAGTCGTCCCGAAACTCAAGGTCAACAGCAAGAAGCAGGCGCTTCTTGAACTGGCGAAGCGGGCGGCATCGGTCACCGGCCAGAGCGAGCGCCGGATCTTCGACGTGCTGTTGGAGCGCGAGAGGCTGGGCACCACCGGTGTCGGCCGCGGCGTGGCGATTCCGCACGGCAAGCTGCCGTCGCTCAGCCAGGTCTACGGTCTGTTTGCCCGCCTGGAACGGCCGATCGACTTCGATTCCGTCGACGAGCGGCCAGTGGACCTGATCTATCTCCTGCTGGCGCCGGAGGGATCGGGGGCGGATCACTTGAAGGCGCTGGCCAAGGTCTCACGCGCGCTGCGCGACGAAGGCTTGTGCGACAAGCTGCGGGGCTGCGATTCGGCGGATGCCATTTGCGCCGTCCTCGCATCGACCGCCGCACCGGATGCGGCTTAGAGGCGCGGATCACGCCGCTCTCCCCTGTGCCAAGCGCGGATCAAGCACGTCGCGCAGGCCGTCGCCAAGCAGGTTGAGCCCCAGCACGGCCAGCGCGATGGCCAGGCCCGGAAACACCGCCTGCAGCGGTGCCATGAACATCAATGTCTGGGCGTCGTAGAGCATCTTGCCCCAACTGGGCTGCGGCGGCTGTACGCCGAGACCGAGGTAGCTGAGCGCCGCTTCCGCCAGGATGGCTACGGCGAACTGGATGGTCGCCTGTACGATCAGAGCGCTTGAGGCATTCGGCAGCACATGGCGCAGCGCCACGTCGGCCCGCGATCGTCCGAGCGCCAGTGCCGCCCGCACGAATTCCCGCCCATAGACGGCAAGGGCCGCACCGCGCGCCACGCGGGCGAAGACGGCGATGTTGAAGATGCCGATTGCCAGGATCGCGGTCACCGCGCCGGGCCCCATCAGGGCCGTGACCAGGATGGCCGAAAGGATCGCCGGGAACGCGAAGGTGAGATCGACGACGCGGCCGACCGCGTGATCGATCCAGCTTTCCGCCCGCGCCGCGGCCAGAAGGCCCAGCGGGATGCCGATCCCGGCCCCAATGCCGACCGCCGCCGCACCGACGGCCAAGGTGTTGCGGGCACCGACCATGATCATGGACAGCACATCGCGGCCATAGTGATCGGTGCCAAGCCAATGGCGGGCCCCCGGCCCCTGCAACCGGTCCACGATCGCCTGGGCCGCATGGTCGTAGGGCGTCCAGACCAGGCTGACGATCGCCATGGCGACCACCAGGCCCGACAACGCCGCACCGGCAAGAAAGCTGCGATGCGCCAGGCGATGCCGATGGCGGCCGCCAACCTCGGCGCGCGCGCGTGCCTTCATGGCCCGGCCTCACGGCGCAGACGCGGATCGATCAGGTGATAGAGCGCGTCGACCAGGAAGTTGATGAAGACCACCAGGCCGGCCAGCAGCACCACCACATCCTTCACCACGATCAGATCGCGCTGGCCGATGGCCTGGAACACCAGCCGCCCCAGCCCGGGCAGCGTGAAAACGCTCTCCACCACGATGGCGCCCGCCAGCAGAAGGGCGAATTGCAGCCCCATGATCGTGACGATCGGGATCAGCGCGTTGCGCAAGACATGGCGGAACAGCACCGTGCGTCGGCCCAAGCCCTTGGCTCTGGCCGTGCGCACATAGTCTTCGCCCAGGGTCTCCAGCACGGCAGACCGCGTGACCCGGGCGAGGATCGCGGCTTCCGGCAACGCCAGCGCCACCGCCGGGAGCACCAAAGCGCCCAGCGCGGGCCACATCCCGGCCTCCCAGCCGGGGAACCCGCCGGCGCGGAACCAGCCGAGACCGACGGAAAAAACCAGGATCAACAGGATGCCCAACCAGAACCCCGGCACCGCAATGCCCATCTGGCTGAAGGCCATAACGGAATAGTCCGATGGCCGGCCACGTCGCGCTGCGGCCAGCACCCCGAGCGGCAGGGCCAGCGCCACGGCCAGCAGCATGGCCAGCGCTGCCAGCGGCACCGTGACCACGATGCGGTCCGCAATCAGGCCGACGACCGGCACGTCATAGGTGTGGCTGACCCCCAGATCGCCGGTGACTAGGCCCCCGACCCAATGCAGGTATCGGACCGCCGCCGGCCGGTCGAGCCCAAGCTCCTGGCGCAGCGCCTGCAGCGTCTCGTCCGTCGCTTCAGTGCCCAGCATCACCAGCGCCGGGTCGCCGGGCAGAACCTCCAGCACGATGAACACCACCAGCGACGCGGCGATCAGCGTGACGCCGACCGAGGCAAGGCGTCGAACCAGATATGCGGCCATGCGGGTTGCCCAGGCGGCGGGATCAGGCGACGGGGATGATAGCGCAGGCACGCGGCGGCTGCGCGGTCTGACGGCGACGGCGGCATGGTTGAACGTCCCGCCGGATCAATGCAGATGATCCTGCGGCTTCAAGAAGCCTATCCTTCGCAGAAATCCATCAAACACAAATGAATGGAAAATAACTAAATCGGCTCGACGCATCATAGTGCGAAATTGCAAAACAGTACGAGCCCAAGCAAAGTAAATTAAAGATAGTCACTGCGGTCGCGCGACCTCGGCTGACGTCCCTCCAGATTCTTCGCGCCTCCGCTTCCGGGTTCTGACGGGTGGCAAGCCGATGCACGCAATATATCGCCAGAATGGAGAGAAACATCATCAGAACAATCATGATAATGACAATACATTGAGCCTTGGAGTCACTCACTTCTTGAACAAAAGAATCATCATCCAATTTGTAAAGAAAAGCGATTGCCTGAACAACCGAGAATGCAACAATACCATTGGCCATATCCCAGAGACTCTTTGCAAAGTCGGTCATGGAACCGTGAATTGACTGAGCTTTCATGATTATAATCTCCCCTTATCAGGATTTTTCTTATTATAAGATAATACCCGTCGACTGACATGCGTTAAAGCATTGGCAGCGGATGGCGCCCTACATCGCTGCTCCCATCCGCCCAAAGCCGCCAATTTCCGCACAAACTGCAAAGCACGGCCTTCGCACCAATGCCAGAGTGCCGCCGAACGAACCGAAAGGACGAACGGTGCACTCGATCAACCGCGCCTTGGCGTATGTCGAGGATCACCTTGGCGAGGAAATAGGCGTCGAGGCTATCGCGCGGGCGAGTGCCATCAGCCGTCACCACCTGTCCCGCGTGTTCGCCCACACGACCGGGTTTCCGCTGGCACGCTATCTAAGACTGCGCCGCCTGACCGAGGCCGCGAAACTGCTCATCCGCAGTGACGACACCGTTCTAACCATCGCGCTGACGGTCGGTTACGAGTCCCATGCCGTCTTCACACGGGCGTTCAACGCCGAGTTTGGGGTCAGCCCCAGTGAACTGCGCCGCCACGGCAGCCTTGAACAGCTGCCCCTCGTCAATCCGATCTTCTGGAGCCCATCGATGACCATATCCGTGCCCCAGCCTCGGACGGAGGCGAACCTTTCCCTGACACTTGTCGGCCTCAGCCGGCATGTCGGCGAAGAGAGTGGCGCCGCCACCGAAGCCATGCAGGTGATGACCCGGTTCCACCCGATGATCCCGGCCATCCCGCACAAGATCGATCCGGGATACTGCCACTATGTCTGCGACGTCTCGGAGGAGAACGGACTGGCTTATGACTTCTTTGCGGGCGTCACAGTCAGCGCAAGTAACGGTCTGCAGGGCGGGCTGCAGCGTTTGGACATCACTTGGGATCAGTATCTGGCGTTTCCGTTCTCGCTGGAGATCGGCCGACTGGAGGCCTTCGTCTTTGCAATCTATGCAGACTGGTTTCCATCTTCGGGCGTGCAGCCCTTGGATGGGAGCCACATGCAATCGTACAAGCCGCATCCCGCCTGGACCTTGGATCCGGCACATCGATTGGACGGCGAGGTCTGGGTTCCAATTGGCCGGTAAGGCCGTCGGTGCGATGCGAAGACCGGCATCAGGCGTGACGGCCGGCCCCTGCCATCACGTTTCGCAGCACCCATCCAAACTCCGATGGCTGCACCCCGCGGTAATTCATGCTCTTGGCGAATTTGACCCGTTCGCCGGTCCGGCGCCGAACCGGTTCGCTATGCGCAAACCGCAGGCCCTGAAACGACGCCGCCGGCAGGGCTGTTGCCTCTGCCGGCGCATTCGGGCGTCCACGACCTTACCGTCGTGCCCCTTACCCCCGCGCGGGGGCGTTTTTCGGTCCTGCAGTCAAATCTGCTGCAGCATCGACCTTTTGCAATAACCCCCAGCGAACTGCCTGGCGACCTTATGACGACTCCCATGCCTGCTTTGGATCGTTCCTTGGAACGATTCTGAGAAGCGACGGCATCTCTTTGGTCGTTACTGGCTCACGTCTGGAGCTTTGTTGCAAAAAAACTGTACCATACCCGACGCATCACTGCCATGTATTTTTCACATTGGTTACCGAACCAGCCATGCGGCTGCCAGCAGGATGCCCCTCAAGTCGTGCCGCTCAAAGGCACCAGTCGGGCCGGTCACCCCTGCCATCATACGCAGCCCCGAGCCCCGACTCGATCAGCACGGTCGCGAGGTCCCGCCCATCGACCTCAACCTGGGCCACGACCCGGCCGGCGTAGGTGCCATAATGCACGTTGCGCAGCAGAACCCGACGGCCGGCGACCATCGCCGCCACTGCGTCCGACGCCTGCCCGGCCAGCGCCAGTTCCTGCGCGCAGCGGGCCCGCAGTTCCGGCGTGTCCACGCCGGCCAGCCGCACCCGTATTTCCAGCTGTTGCCCAAGCCAGATCTGCGCCCGGACCGTCAACGTGTCACCATCCACCACGTCGACCACATCAGCAGCCACGGGGCCGGACAGCACGTCCTGCCCCACACCACGCATCGCGGGCACCAGCAGCAGAAGCAACAACAGAGAGCGAATCCAAGATGACATGTTGGGACCAGCAATTGTCAGGTCTCGCAACAATAGCACGAAGATAGGAACATTACAAACCAAGTAGGATTATATTCTCTTCCAAACGGCAATCTCAGAAGTCGGTACAGCGGCCATTCACCTCCCAGTCGCCGTAGCGGGTCGGCTCCAGGCCCTCAGGCCCGCCGATCTCGCCCGGCATCTGCTGTGGGACCTTCCGCCGCGTCTTTGCGTCGTCACTGTCCGTCGCCTCATCGGCGGCGGATACGGTGCCATCAGCATCTTCGAGCTTCCGGTCTTCCCCGTCGGTCATCGGTCGCGTCCTTCCCCTTGCTGATCCGGCCCCAGGCCGCATCGGTGCGTGCAGGTCCAGTGTCCATCGCTTGAACTATATACCCCGTCACATATCTCCAGGGCCGGATAACTGCTACCGCCCCAACGCGGGCGAGAAGAGAGTGGCGGATGAACGGCATGATGCGGACGGCCATGCTGATGGCCGCGATGACCGCGCTGTTCCTGGGCGCGGGTTTCCTCTTGGCCGGAGAGGGCGGGATCATCATCGCGCTGATGATCGCCGTTGGCATGAACGCGTTCGCCTATTGGAACGCGGACAAGATGGTGCTGCGCATGCACGGCGCGCGGGAGGTGGATGCGCGCTCCGCCCCCCAGTTCTACGCGCTTGTGGCACAGCTGGCGGAACGGGCGAACCTGCCCATGCCGCGCGTCTACATCATCGAGAACGACCAGCCCAACGCGTTTGCGACCGGCCGCAACCCGGCCAATGCGGCCGTCGCTGCCACGACCGGGCTAATGCGCCAGCTCGACACTGAGGAGCTGGCGGGCGTCATGGCGCATGAGCTGGCCCATGTGCGCAACCGGGACACACTGATCATGACGGTCACGGCCACGCTGGCCGGCGCGCTCTCGATGCTGGCCAATTTCGCGCTGTTCTTCGGCGGCAACCGCAACAGCCCGCTGGGCATCGTCGGCGTCATCCTGATGATGGTTCTGGCACCGCTGGCCGCTGCCCTGGTGCAGATGGCCATCAGCCGCTCGCGCGAATATGAGGCCGATCGCATCGGCGCAGAAATCTGCGGCCGGCCGATGTGGCTCGCCCGGGCGCTGGAGAAGATCGATCGGTTCGCCAAGGGGATCGTCAATCACCAGGCGGAGCGCAACCCGGCGACGGCCCACATGTTCATCATCAACCCGCTGCACGCCCAGGCCGTGGACGGGCTGTTTTCCACCCACCCGAACACCAGCAACCGCGTTTCCCGCCTGCGTCAGATGGCCGGGGTGGCCGGCCCCTGGGGCTGATCCGAAAGGTCCGCGGGGGTTGGGCGCCCTACCAGAGCGGCTGGATCCAGTGCCGCCGCGGGCCGGTGTCGAGATGGGCGAACTGGCTGCGCATATAGACGCCGACCCCGCCGGCGCCTGAGCTCTGTACCATGTCGTATAGGAAGAAGATGCCGTAGCCCTGCGCGGAGATGTCAATGGCGCGGCCGAATTTGTGATAGCTGTTCTGGGCTGCCCCTTCGGACCTCAGCAATGCATTGGTCCGCTCGGTGCGGTAGGCGGAATGGACGTTCAGGGTGACACGCGCCCCATGGGTTCTGAGATAGTTGCGCTGCACGGTCCACAGAATGTCGAACAGCCGGGGATCCATCTCACTGGCCGCGGATTCGCGGTGATCGCGCAGAAACCAGTTCAGCCGGGGCAAGGCGGCAGCGAAATAGCCTTCCCCATTGTGGTAGACGTCGCGGAAGCTCTCGCCCGTATGCACGTTGTAAAGGCGCAGCTCACGCGGCTCACCAACCGACGGCAGCGCTGGGCGCGCGATCAGCGCTGCCCCCGCACCGGCCAGAAGCGACCGCCGTCCCACCCGCGGAAATGCCAAAGCCCCTGCCCTCGTCTTGTCGGATCAACCGCGCCGGCCCGAAGCGGCGACGCCAAGGATCATATCGTGCGTTTACAAAGTAACAGTTTACCGCAGCCCACATCGAATCGATTCATTGTGACCCTGGACCGCCGCATGCGTGAGGGCGCGTGAGCGGACCAGCCGGGAACGGATCGCAGGCCGCGAGCGGCCTGCCTGCCCGACGGGCGGCGCTGGGCCTGATCGACGCCGTGCTGGCCCGCCGCCGTCCCTTGGACGAGGCGCTGGAGGCACTCGATCCGCGGCTCAGCCCGCGCGACAGGGCCTTCGCACGGCACCTGGCCGCCACGGTGCTGCGGCGGCTGGGCCAGATCGACGCCGTCATCGCCGATGCGCTGAAAAAGGGTCTGCCGAAAGGGGCACCGTCCATTCAGGCCATCCTCCGGCTGGGACTGGCACAGCTGCTGTTCCTGGACACGCCGCCGCATGCGGCCGTGTCCACCAGCGTCAACCTGGCAGAGAGCGAGGGGGCCGTCCGGTACAAGGGGCTGGTCAATGCCGTCCTTCGCGGGGCCGCTCGGGACAAGGACGGGCTGACGAAGCGGCAGGATGAAGCCCGCCTGAACACGCCGGACTGGCTTTGGCAACGCTGGTCGGATGCGTATGGCGCAGAGGCTGCGCGGGCGATCGGCGCCGCCCACCTGCAGGAGCCGCCGCTCGACCTCACGGTCAAGGGAGATGCCGAAGCCTGGGCGGCCCGGCTTGGCGCGGAGATCGTCCCCACAGGCACGCTGCGGCGCCGGACCGACGGGCCCGTGACCGAGCTCCCAGGCTTCGCGGAGGGCGTGTGGTGGGTGCAGGATGCGGGGGCGACCCTGCCCGCCCGCCTGACGGGCGCCTGCGCCGGAATGACCATCGCCGACCTGTGCGCCGCACCAGGTGGCAAGACCGCACAGCTCGCGGCGGCCGGCGCCGATGTGATCGCCGTCGACCGCTCGGCGCCGCGGTTGGAACGTCTCCGCGAAAACCTGAGCCGGCTGCATCTTTCCGCCCGAACGGTGCAGGCCGACGCCGCGACGTGGCGGCCCGACCGAGAGGTCGACGCCGTGCTGCTGGATGCTCCCTGCACCGCCACTGGAACGATCCGCCGTCATCCGGACATCGCCCGGCTGAAGCGGCCGGAAGACGTGACGAAACTGGCGGAGGCACAGCGGCGTCTGCTGGACGCGGCCGTAGCCGTTGTGAGACCCGGCGGCCTCTTGGTATGGAGCACCTGTTCGTTGGAACCGGAGGAAGGCGAGCGGCAGATCGACCGGCTGCTGGCTGCGGGCGCTCCGGTCCGCCGCGAGCCGATCGGTGCGGAGGAGGTGGGCGGCCTGGCCGAGATCCTGTCGGATGTCGGTGACGTGCGCAGTTTGCCCTGCCATGGTGCCGCATTCGGAGGCATGGACGGCTTTCATATCGCCCGACTCCGCCGAATCGGGTAAGGTCTCCAGGCAAGGGATTCGCCTTATGCAACAAGCCGTTCGCATTGCCCCGTCGATCTTGTCCGCCGATTTCGCCCGCCTGGGCGAAGAGGTCGCAGCCGTGACCGAGGCCGGCGCCGACTGGATCCATATCGATGTCATGGACGGCCATTTCGTGCCGAACCTGACGATCGGCCCGGCCGTCGCGCGCGCCCTGCGGCCGGCCAGCAGGCTGCCGTTCGACGTACATCTGATGGTCGCACCGGTCGACCCGCTGGTGCCCGCCTTCGTCGAGGCCGGGGCGGATATCGTGACCTTCCACCCCGAGGCCGGGCCGCATCCCCATCGCACGGTCCAACTGATCCGGTCGCTCGGGGCCAAGGCCGGCTTGGCGCTGAACCCGGGAACGCCGATTTCGGCGGTGGAAGAGTTGCTGGGCGATATCGATCTGGTGTTGGTGATGACGGTCAATCCCGGCTTCGGCGGCCAGAAATTCATCGCCTCTCAGTTGCGCAAGATCGCGCGCCTGCGCACCCTTCTGGACGGCTTGCCAAATCATGTGGACCTCCAGGTCGATGGCGGCATCAATGCCGACACGGCCGCAGAGGCCGTTGCGGCGGGTGCCGACGTGCTGGTGGCCGGCACGGCGACCTTTGTCGGCGGCCCGGACCACTACGCCGGGAACATGCTGAAGCTGCGCCCGCAGGCCAGCGTGGCGGCCAAATGACGGTGCTGGAGGGGAGCCGCCCGACACTGATGCCACGCGTCGGCCGCGGCCTGAGCCGCCTGCTCTACGGATCGCCACTCTATCCGCTGACCCTTCGCGGGCGGCCGCCGAGCGACCTTCGCCTGGCCTTCACCGATGGCTGGCCCGGAGATCCCGAGCTGGGGGCCCGCATGGTCTTCGGCAGCTTCCGCTTGGCGGGCCATGAGTTCGTCGGCGGCGCCGATATCTGGAAAGACGAAAGCCTGCCGGAGCCGACGCTGTTCGCCCTGCACGGCTGCTGTTGGCTGAAGCATCTGCGCGCCCTGGGCGGCGATGCCGCACGGCGTCAGGCCCGCGTCATGATCGGCGCCTGGATCGAGCGGTTCGGGCGCTGGCATCCGGTGACCTGGCGGCCGGATATCCTCGGCTGCCGCATCGCGAACTGGCTGGCGGCCTATGACTTCTTCATCGCTAGTGCCGACGATGCCTTCCGTGCCCGGCTGTTCGCCAGCTTAAGCGCGCAAGTCCGCCATCTGGCCCGGGCGCTGCCCGGCGATTGCCGCGGGCTGGAGCTGATCTTCGCCATCAAGGGCCTGGTCATCGGCTGCCTCGCCCTGCCGGAAGGCGCGGCGCGGATGCCGGCGGCGCTCAGGCAGCTTGAACAGATCCTGGCCCAGCAGGTGCTGGCCGATGGCGGGCATGTCCAGCGCAATCCGGCGGTCCATGTCGAGGTGCTGCGCCAGTTCGTCGATATTCGCAACGCCATGCGCGCGGCCCATGCCGCAGACGGCAGCCAGCCGGAGCCGCCGCAATCCCTGTTGCAGGCGATCGACCGCATGGCGGCGGCACTCAGGCTGTTACGGCACGGCGACGGCGGCCTTGCGCTGTTCAATGGCAGCGGCGAAGGCGATCCGGCGGAGATCAATGCCGTTCTGTCGCAGGCAGGGGCGACCGGACGGCCGCTGAAGAGCGCGCGCTATTGGGGCTTTGAGCGCGTGGTCGCCGGGCGGACCCTAGTCTTGATGGATGTCGGCGCACCGCCGCCGGCCGGCGACGATGTCGGCGCCCATGCCGGCCCGCTGGCGTTCGAGCTTTCCGCCGGCCGCCAGCGCCTGATCGTCAATTGCGGCGGTACCGCGCCGGCTGGGAGCGGCAGCCCGCTTGCCGAGGCGCTGCGCGGCACGGCCGCGCATTCGACGCTCTCGCTCGGCGAGACCAACGCGATACCGCTCACGCCCGGCGCGGGCGTTGCTGTGGACGGTGTCACCGTCACGGCCAGCCGGTTCGAAGAAGACGGCGCGGTGCTGATCGACGCCAGCCACGACGGCTATCGGCCGCGTCTCGGGCTGGTGCATCGGCGTCAGCTTTACATCAACGCGGGTGGCGACGACGTTCGCGGCGAAGATCTGGTCATGGGGCTGGGCACTCCGCCGCCGTTCGCGATACGATTTCACCTGCATCCCAGCGTGAAGGCGGCGATCATCCAGGCGGGAAGCGCCGCGCTGCTGCGCCCGCCGACCGGGGCCGGGTGGCGGTTCCGCTGTCAGAACGGCAGTCTTGCCCTGGAAGAAAGCCTCTATGCCGCCACCGAAGAAGAGCATCGACGCGGCCAGCAACTGGTCATCACCGGCTCGGGTCTGCGGCCCGGCGATGTCATCAAATGGGCACTGACCAGGGAAAGACGGGTCTGACCCCGCAAGAGGGGCGCATCGGCGATGCCACGGCGTTGCGCGGGCGCATGGAAGACCGCCTGCGCGCCGCCTTCGTGGAGGAGGAGCGCGCCGGCCTGTTGCTGTCCGCCAAGGTGCGCACAGCGGCGCTGTCGGTCATCTTCATCTGGCAGCTGTTCTGGGCCACGGTCGAGGGCTGGGCGCAGGTCTATATTCTGGGCCTGATCCTGACGCTGCTGCTCGTCGGTCTGGCGCAGCTCTTGTTCGTTTGGATGCGGCGGTCCCCGGACTGGCTGAACCACCTATTCATTGCGTTCGACTGCGCGTTCGTAGGCTTCGTGCTGGTCACCCCGAACCCGTTCATCGATGCCGAGGTGCATGTCCAGGGCGTGGTCAACAGCGGCAATTTCGCCGTCTTCTTCCTGTTCCTGATGCAGTCGACCTTTACCTACCGGACGCGGCTGGTGTTGTGGTGCGGGGCCTGCATCGTCACCACCTGGACCGTGGTTCTGCTTTATGTACTGCAGCTTCCGGGCGTGTATTCCGAGGTGAATACGGAGCTGACCGTCCAGAACGTGGTGCGCGCCTATCACGATCCCTATTTCGTGCTGTTCAGCGAATGGCTGTTCCAGATGATCGTCACGGTGCTGGTGACGGGCGGGCTCGCGCTCTTGGTCCGGCGCGCTCGGCAGGTGGCCATGGCGCGTGCGACGATGGAACGTGCGCGCGCCAATCTGGCGCGCTATTTCCCGCCCAGCATGGTCGACCTGCTGGAATACCGCGACCGCGATTTCGGGCAGATGCGCCGCCAGAATGTCGCCGTGCTGTTCGCCGACATCCGCGATTTCACGGCCATGGCCGAGGCCATGCCGCCGGAACAGGTGATGCATCTGTTGCGCCGGTTCCACTCCGTCATGGAAGCGCAGGTCTTCGACCACGGCGGCACGCTGGAGAAGTATATTGGCGATGCGATGCTGGCGAGCTTCGGCGTGCCATCGGAAGGTCCCAATGATGCAGCGCGGGCGATGGCGTGCAGCCGGGCGATGCTGCAGGCCATCGCCGCCTGGAATGCCGAGCGCAGGGCGGCCGGCGAGGTGCCGCTGGCGCTGGGCATCGGCCTGAACTACGGACCGGCCGTCCAGGGGGATATCGGTACGGCCCGCAGCATGTCCTATGCCGTGATCGGCGACACCGTGAACACCACCAGCCGCCTGCAGGGCTTGGCGCGCGATCTCGGCCGGCCGCTGATCGCCAGCGAAGCCCTGGTCGCGCGTGTCCGTGATGAGCTGGGCGAGCATGCGACCGACGTGCTGGACGGCCTGGAGCCTTTGGGCGAGCAAAGCTTGAAGGGCCGCACGCGGTCCATTGCCATCTGGGGCCTTCCGGCCGCAGATACCCAGAATCCGTCGACCGACAGGGTCGAACCGCTGCGCCGTCCCGCACGCGGATAACCGGCCGGGGAGCCGTCATGTCAGACAGCCTGATTGCCATTCGCCGTGCGCTCGTGTCCGTGTCCGACAAGAGCGGCGTCGTCGACCTTGCCGACACGCTGGCCAAACGGGGCGTGGAGATCCTGTCGACCGGCGGCACGGCCGCCGCGCTGGAAGCGGCGGACATTCCGGTGCGAGAGGTATCCCGCCACACCGGCTTTCCGGAGATCATGGACGGCCGGGTGAAGACTCTGCACCCGAAGATCCATGGCGGCCTTCTAGCGCGGCGGGACAGCGACGACCACCTGGACGCGCTGACGGACTACGGCATCGCGCCGATCGACCTGTTGATCTCCAACCTCTATCCGTTTGAAGAGACCGTGCGCCGCAGCGCCGATGCCGCGGCGGCCATCGAGAACATCGATATCGGCGGCGTGGCGATGATCCGGGCTGCGGCCAAGAACCACGAATTCGTCACCGTCGTCACCGACCCAAGTGACTATGGCTGTCTGATTGCCGAACTGACGGAATACAACGGCTGCACCACGCCGGGCCTGCGCGCGCGCCTGGCGGCCGCTGCCTTCGGCCGCACGGCGGCCTATGATGCCGCGATCGCGCAGTGGTTCTCCGGCCATCTGGGCGATCCCTTCCCGCGGCACTACGCCATGGCGGGCCGCCAAACGCAGACCCTGCGATACGGCGAGAACCCGCACCAGAGTGCGGCCCTCTACGTCACCGCCCCCCCCAAGCCGGGAGCAGCGACGGCGCGGCAGATTCAGGGCAAAGAGCTCAGCTACAACAATCTGAACGACACCGATGCGGCCTACGAGCTGGTGGCGGAGTTCGACGCTGCCCAGCCGGCCACGGTGATCGTCAAGCACGCCAACCCCTGCGGTGCTGCGCAGGGGGCGACGTTGGTCGAATCCTATTTCAAGGCGCTGGCGGCCGATCCGGTCAGCGCCTTCGGCGGCATCATCGCGCTCAACCGCCCGCTGGACGCGGCCACGGCCAAGGCCATCGCCGAACTGTTCTGCGAGGTGGTGATCGCGCCGCAGGTGAGCGACGAGGCGGCGGAGATCCTGGCGGCGAAGAAGAACTTGCGCGTGCTGGAGGCCGGCTCGCTGCCTGACCCGGCAGCCACGGGCCACACGGTGCGGGCGCTTTCCGGCGGCTTCCTGGTGCAGGACCGCGACCATGGCCGCGCCACGCCGCAGGACTTCAAGGTCGTCACCGAGCGCGCGCCAACCGACGCTGAGATGGCCGATCTCGACTTCGCCTGGCGCGTGGCCAAGCATGTGAAGTCCAATGCCATCGTCTATGCCAAGAACCGGGCGATCGTCGGGGTGGGCGCCGGCCAGATGAGCCGGGTGGACAGCGCCCGCATCGCGGCGGCCAAGGCTGACGAGATGGGCGACCGCGAGGGCGAGCCCGCGGGCAGCCGCACGCAGGGCTCCGTCGTCGCATCGGACGCCTTCTTCCCCTTCGCCGACGGTCTGGAAGCCGCCATCGCCGCGGGCGCTACCGCCGTGATCCAGCCCGGCGGCTCGGTCCGCGACGACGAGGTAATCGCCGCCGCCAACCGCGCCGGCGTGTCCATGGTGTTCACCGGCATGCGGCACTTCCGGCATTGAGGGTCTGCATCGGGTAAGAGTGAGCGACATGACCACACTGAAAGGGTTACGCAAGCGGTGGATGAACGACCCGGATTTCCGGGCGGAGTACGATGCGCTGGACGAGGAGTTCGCCCTGGCGGCAGCGCTGATCGACGCCCGCACTCAGGCCCACCTGACGCAAGAGCAGGTGGCCGGCCGCATGGAGACGACACAGGCTTCTGTAGCCAAGATGGAGGGGGTCAAGGTCAATCCTTCGGTCGCGACGCTGCGCCGGTTCACCGAAGCGACGGGAACCAAGCTCAAGATCACCTTTGAGCCAAGGAATACCGGATAACTCGCCATAAGAAAAAACATAAAGCCATATCGCCACCAATAACATAGAAAATACCTTTCAGGTTGACCGGAGTCATCCAGATTTATGTCGCCAGAATTGAAATCTCGAACAAAAGTAAATACGATAGACCTCACCCATCTCGCATTGCACCAATCACGATTTACGATCATTTCTTTGGGCGACGGCTGCATCGTAGCGTGGGCCGGCCACCTTTACAGCGGCAATTGGACAGATACGCTAAAGCGGTTGCGCGATGCGTTAGGGAATTCGGCGCAACTTGCCCAAGTGTTGCGCAGTATAGATGGGCATTTTGCGCTGGCCGTCGCGAGCCCGACGGGTGGGCTCGCAGCGGTAGATCGCGTGCGCTCAATTCCGTTGTTCCGCCGTGGCGAAACTATCGCCGCACGCGGTTCTGCCCTGACCCTGGAATGCGGAAGCGAAGACGCCGATCCGGATGCCGCTCGTCAGCTTGCGATGGCCGGCTATACGATCGGCCCCACTACGCTCTATCGGGAGGTCGAGCAACTGGATCCCGGTGAGGCCTGGGTTTGGGGCGATGGCGGACGGATCGAGCGACTGCGCTACGATCGCTACGCCGCCTGGGACGTCGATGTGGCCGCGGATGAGTCCCAACTAGTCCGTGGCTTTCAAGATATGACGCTTGGTCTGTTCGAGAAGCTCGTAGCCGGTACGAGGGGCCGGCGAATCGCCGTGCCACTCAGTGCCGGGCTCGATTCCCGTCTGATAGTCTCGGCTCTACGGCATCTCGGGTTCCGAGATGTCGTTTGCTTTTCATATGGCCTCCCCGGAAACCATGAAGCCGCAGCGGCAAAACGGATCAGCAGGGCGCTGGGCTATCCGTGGCACTTCGTACCGCTTAGTCCGCGCGAACAGGGACGTTTCTGGCATACCGAGCATTGCCGCGCTTATTTGAAGTTCGCTGATCACCTATGTAACACGCCGGTAGTACATGACTTGCCAGTAGTGGAACGTCTGCTAGCGGATGGCACTTTGGCGGCGGGGGATATCATTATTAACGGAAACTCCGGTGACTATATTTCCGGCCTACACATCCATCCTGATCTACTCTCTGTCCCAAAGGACGCATCTGAGGATGTGCTCATCAACAGTGCCGTCCATGCCATGGTCGCGAAACACTTTCGCTTATGGAACGCATTGGCGACGCCAGTCAACGACACAACTCTAGCCGCTGCACTGAAGCGGGAAGTGCCATCGGCGGGACGGCCGTTTAGTGCCGAAACTATTCATGGACTCTACGAATACTTGGAACTTCAGAACAGACAGTCGAAATTTGTGATTAGCAGGCAAAGAGTTTATGAGTTCAATGATTTGGACTGGCGTCTGCCGCTTTGGAGCCCTGACTACTTGAATTTTTGGCAGCCTGTTCCGAAATTATTCAAAAGTCATCAAACGCTCTACCGGAAGGCGCTGACGATCGCTAACTGGGGAGGCGTGTGGCAGGGGCAGGAATGGTCATTTCCTCGTTATGTCAGCCCAACGTGGATGCGGTGGGGTGTGCGACCTCTGGCCAAAGCCATGTGTGTGGCCGCGGGTCGGAGGGGCTGGCACCGGGTGGAACGACGCTTTCTCAGCTATTGGATGGACCTTTTGGGCTGGCAGGGCATTGAACCATATGCTCGGGTTGCAGGTGATCGTCGCGGTGCCCGGCACTTCGTGTCGTGGCACACCGCTGCATATCTAACGCGGCACAGACTCGATTGGGATGGTCAACCTAGTGGTAAGCGTCAGGCGAAGTAACGCGGCCCAAACGACAGAATTGCACAACCGACACAGCGAATTCGAGGTTAGGACCAGGCTCTTTCGTGAGTCAGCAAGGCGGGTCCGGAATTCGAAGAGTCACTGATGCGAGTCGTATTCACCGCTACTACAGGACGCAGTGGCAGCGATTTTCTGGCGTATGCCGTTAACACGCTGGGAATTCGCGTCCGGGCGGAGCACGAACCTCCAAACCTGCTCCTCCGCCGGCTCGGCGACCATCCATTTTGCCGACGACATGGTCTGTTTAGCCAAAACAGTCGCCTGGTCAATCTGGGTCGACGCTTGCAGCGCAGAACATTTGCGTCAGAAGAACGCTTGGGTCGCGGCCGATGCTTCCAATGGCTTGAGGAGGGACACAACGACTATCTCTCCAAGATTGTCGACTGGCGATTGGCACGAATTGACCGGTTCCGGCGGCGTGGCCTTGCAGCCTATTTGGAAAGCTCGCAGTTTTTTCTGACTACCTATTGGTCACCGATGGTGGATCGTTTGTCCGATCTGCGCGTCATCAAGCTGACGCGCGCGCCGTTGGAGATGGCGCGCAGCTATGCCAATCGCCAAAAAGATCCCTTCCAGAGCTTCCCGCGCCCCGATGCACGCCAGCATGCCGTCCGGCTCGACAACTGGCGCGACCTGACGCCCTTCCAGCTTTACCTCCATCGTTGGGTGGAAGCTGAGGTGCGGTTCGAGCGGCTTCGGGAAAGGGTGCCAGCCGAAAACACTCTAATGATCGAGACAAGTGAATTGGGTGAGCCGGAACAACTTGCCAAGGTATTCGCCTTCCTGGGAGTGGACCATAGACCGATCCTGCGAATGCAGGCTACCAACCGAAATCAGGATCAGCACGGCACTGCCACACTGATCGGCGCAGGGGAGCGGGCGGAAGCGGCTGCGTTGATCGCCCGGCTACCGGCAAATGCGGCGCCGGGAATTGCCGCCCTTGCACGTTATGGGGTGGTGACGTGATACGGTCGCAGGGGTTAGGCAGACAGTCAGGTTTATCAGTTCTGCTGGCGGTCACCGGTTATCCGCCTGGTTTCTCCGGGGCGGGAACGCGATTGCACGCGCAATACTGCCGTCTACAGAATCTCCTGAGTCCCGCCGCCCTTCGCTGGTCAGTGATGACCAAGCGCGAAATCGGCGAGGCGGGAGATGCCCCCAAAGGTCCGGAACGCATCCGCTACGCGCCAACCGTGCGAAACCTCTCGCGAATGTCGACGCTGGCCTCAGCAATTCCCGAAATGCGATGGGTGGCGCGGGAGATCGCAGACGGGCTGTTAAACAACGTCGATGTGGTCCACTTGGCCGGTTGGTCTTGGTTCAGCTTAGCATTGGCACGCGCAGCACGACGTGCGTCCATACCTGTGCTGCGCGAGTTCACTTCACAAGGTGATACTGGGTCGGCAAGCCGAGTCGGCGGGTACTTCATCCGTCGAACGAACCGTGCCGCCGACCGGTTCGTAGCAATCTCTCCGCCGTTGAAGGATCGAGCGGTTGCAGCTTGTGGCCTGGATCCCGAGCGCATTCTGGTGCGGCCGAACCCGGTTGATGTTAGCCGGTTCTGCTTTCCGGGGATAACTGAGCGCGCGGCGGCTCGAGCAAGCCTGGCCAGCTATTTCCAGGGTGACTTGCCGGCCGACGCAGTGCTGGTTGGCATGATAGGAAGGTTACGGCCGCTAAAGGGCCAGCAACTTCTGATCAATGCGTTCGACTACTTGCCGGCGCGGTTCCGCGGTGTGATTGTCGGACCACCCTACTCTGCAGACGACGCCTACTACCGGGGGCTCATGGCGGCGGTACGAGAGCCGCATCGGTCCGGTCGTGTAGCGGTGATTGATCGTTACGTCGCCCGACCAGAAGCAATATACGCCGGACTCGACGTGCTTGCCTTTGCATCGGTAGGCGACGGTCTCGGCAACGTGATGTTGGAAGCGCTGTGCTGTGGCGTGCCGGTTGCTGCTGTGGCGAATCCGGGCATAACCGATTGGGTCGTTACGGATGGAGTGAGCGGTGCAATCTGCTCCGCAGAGCCAGCATGTCTTGCGCGCGCAATAGAGCGGACCACCAGTTTGCCAGTTTCGCAGACATTGGCCGACACGGCTGCCGCTTGTTTTGGCAGTGAGGCTATTGATCGCGCCCTGTTTGATGCGCTTGAAGTATGCGCGGCGCAACTTCGATAATCACAGCGACCCACATGGCCAGCCGACGATTTTCTAGGAAGTATACCATTTGGCGTCTATCCTCATGCAGGCGCTGAAATACTTCCGCCCAGCCTATGGCAATTAATAAATCGCAGATTCTCAATACTGCCGATTATAGAGAGTGACGAATCTGCTCAGTCCGGAACCTCCATCGTCCCTTCGCACACCAGCACGCTCCGGCCCCCGACGCGGATGGCGACGGTGGCGCCGGCGGCCCTGTCGGCTTCGGCTTGCAGCAGGCTGGGGCGGCCCATTTCGATGCCCTGTTCGATCACCCGGCGCAGCGTGCCGGCCGGCCGGCCGTCATGGGCGGCGAGATGGCCGGCCAGCGCTGCGACGGCACCGCCCGTGGCGGGATCTTCCTCGATGCCCATGGCTGGGGCGAACATTCGGGCACGAATCTGAGCGTCCGGGCCTTCCGCATCGAAGGCGAAGACATACACGGCCTCTGCCCATCCGCCGCGCAGCACCTTCTCCCACACGTCAAGCCGCAGGCGGGCTCGGCCGACCGCCCCGCGGTCCTTCAGCGTGACGAACAGGAACGGCACGCCGCAGGAGACGGGCGCCGGCGGCGGCTGCAGCGACAGGTCGGCCACCTCCAGCGACAGCATCTCGGCCACGGCGTCGAGCGGTGGCGCTTCGGGGCCGAATTCGGGAAGCACGGCTGTGGAAAGCTGGCAGAAATCCGGCTTGCCGCCAGCCGCCCGGATGGTGACCGGCACGGGGCCGACGCCTTCCTCGAACACGATGCAGGTTTCGTCACCGGTCAGCGAGATCTCACCGATTGCCGCCAGCACATGCGCCGTGCCGATGGTCGGATGGCCGGCGAATGGCAGCTCCGAGCCCGGCGTGAAGATCCTGAGCCGGCGCGTGTGGTTCGGGTCCTCCGGCGGCAGGACGAAGACCGTCTCGGAATAGTTGAACTCTCTGGCGATCGCCGGCATCTGTTCCGGCAGCACATCGCGGGCGTCCGGCAGCACCGCAAGCTGATTGCCGCCGAAGATCCGGTCGGTGAAGACATCCGCCGTTACGAATCGGACACGCATGATCCATCTTCCCTGGTTTGACTCGGACCGGCATCGGCAACACGCGACATGCCGCAAAAGCGCCAACTGAACATCCGGTTCTCTGTGTCAGAGAGGTCCGCGCCTTCGCGAGGACGACGCCTTGACTGATAGATAGCCCCAATCATGAAGTTGAAACCCGTCATGCCCGCGAAGGCGGGCATCTTCTGCCTTGTCGAACCGTCCTTGTCCAAGCCCTTACTGGCACCACGCCGTCTTAAGTTGGCGCCTATGCTGCAATGCCCCGCTCCTCTCATCTAGGGATGGACACCGGATTGCCGCAAAGGCGGAGCACACGGGCCCAAGGCTTGCGCCGGCTTGGCTGCTTGCCGACACTGAGCCGGCTTCCCGAGACACTGAGCGGACGACAATGAAGCACCGCGTTGCCGGCCTGATGGTCCTGCTTGCCGCCACGTTCCCCTGTGCCGCCCCGGCCCAGGACGGCGTGATCGCCCATGGCATCGCCATGCACGGGCAGCCTCGCTACGCGGCAGATTTCATGCATCTGGACTATGCCAATCCCGATGCGCCGAGGGGCGGCATGCTGGTGCAGGCGGCCGTCGGCACCTTCGACAGCCTGAACCCGTTCATCGTGCTGGGCCGCACGGCTGCCGGCGTGCGCGGCTATCACTTCGCCAGCCTGATGGCGCGGTCTTGGGACGAGCCGTTCAGCCTCTACGGCTATGTCGCGCAATCGATCGAGACGCCGGCGGACAGAAGCTGGGTCGCCTTCCGGCTGAATCCGGACGCCCGCTTCCACGACGGCACGCCGATCACCGTCGATGATGTGATCTTCAGCATGGAGGCCTTGCGCGAGCACGGCATTCCCGGCTTCCGCCGCAACTATGCCCGCATCGCGTCGGTGGAGCGGATCGGCGAGGACGGCGTGCGCTTCCGCTTCAACGATGAGGCCGATCGCGAGACGCCGTTGATCATCGCCCTGATGCCGATCTTGAGCCGGGCCTATTACAGCGGGCACCCGGTCGACCAGACGACACTGGAGATCCCGCTGGGGGCCGGGCCCTACCGCATCACCACCGTGGATCCGGGACGCAGCATCACCTACGCGCGGGTGGAAGACTGGTGGGCCGAAGACCTGCCGATGTTCCGCGGCCTCTACAACTTCGACACGCTGCGGTTCGACTATTACCGCGACGCGTCGATCTCGCTGGAGGCGTTCAAGAGCGGCGAATACAACTTCCGGCGCGAAGACAACGCCGAGCGCTGGGCGTCGGCCTATGACTTTCCGGCAGCGGCGTCAGGCGAGGTGACGCTGTTGGAGATGCCGCACCACCGACCGGACGGCATGCGCGCCTTCGTCTTCAACACCCGCCGGCCGCAGTTCGCCGACCCGCGCGTACGCCGGGCCCTGGCGTACGCCTTCGACTTTGAGTGGATCAACCGCAGCTTCCTCTACGACCAGTACCAGCGGACCGACAGCCTGTTCGTGAATTCCGAACTGGCGGCACACGGGCTGCCTGAGGGGGATGAACTGGCGCTGCTGGAGCCGTTCCGCGGCCAGGTGCCAGAGGCCTTGTTCACCGAGCCCTATACGCTTCCGACCACGGACGGCAGCGGCAATGCCCGCACCAATCTGCGGATCGCGCGGGACATGCTGCAAGAGGCGGGATGGTCTGTCCAAGACGGCGTGCTGACCGAGGAAGCGACGGGCCTCGCCTTCTCGTTTGAGATCCTGTTGCGCGACGCGGCGGATGAGCGGATCGCCCTGGCCTTTGCCGACAATCTGCGCCGCCTTGGTATCCAGGCGACCGTACGTACGGTCGATATCGCCCAGTACGGCGCCCGGACGGACACGTACGACTTTGACATGATCGTGCATCACTGGCGCGTAACCCTGTCGCCGGGGGCGGAGCAGAACCTCTATTGGGGCAGCTCTAGCGCTGTGATTGAGGGCACGCGCAACTATGCCGGCGTCGAAGACCCGGTGGTCGATGCGCTGATCGGCGACCTGGAAGATGCCCGCGACCGCGACGCCCTGGTGGCTGCGGCCCGTGCGCTGGACCGCGTGCTGCTCTGGGGCCATTACGTCGTGCCGCTCTATCACAACACGACCGACCGGATCGCCTTCTGGGGCGATTTGCGCTGGGTGGAGGATGCCGATCCGCTCTATGGCTTGGTCGTGGAGTCGCTCTGGCAGGCGCCGTAACGCCGTCAGGGCTCCCGCGCCTCTTCCGTCATCACCTTGTAGGCGCGCGACCGGAACTCCCGCCGGTACATGACGAGAACGACAAGCAACGTCGCCCCGGCCAGGAAGGCCGCGTGCACGAACCAGCCGAGCGCAGCCAGCGCGAAGAAGTAGGCGCGCAGGCCCCGGTTCACGTGGCGCGCCACCAGCGCCAGCATATTGGCGGAACGGCGCGCATGGGCTTCCCCGGCGGGATCGAGCTGGTCGCCCTCCCTGGGGCCGGAGCCGATCAGGATCGAGCAGTAATTGGCAAGGCGGAACGCCCAGGCGAACTTGAAGAACGCATAGACGAAGATGGTCAAGAGCAGGAGCACCTTCAGCTCCCACAGCGCCGGCGTGGCCGGCTCGGCAAACGGGATGACGGCAAGGGCGGCAATTGCCTCGTCCCGCGCCCCCACTAGGGCAACCAACCCGCCGACGATCAGGATCGTGGTGGAGGCGAAGAAGGCGATGCCGGTCAGGATGTTGCCGACCATGGTGGTGTCGACCACCCGCACCTCGCGCCGCAACATCTCCCGCGCCCAGGCCATGCGATACTGGTTCATGACCACGGTGATGCTGCGGCCCGACCAGCGGCTGTGGTCGGCGTACCAGGTGTAGCCGAACCATCCGGCGAAGAAGCAGGCGAGCGCGGCGTAGTCGATCGTGTTCAGCATATCCATGGAGACGAAGCCGGGCTCAGTAGTCCCATTCCATCTTGATGCCCAGCCGTCCGGTGCTGTCGGCCCCCACATCGGTCTCCACCGAGATGTTAGGCGTCAGCTCAATCTCGACGGTCACGCGGCTGGACCCGGCCTGCAGCCCCTGTTCGACGCCCAGGAACACCCCGTCGGCGACATAGCTGCCGACGCTCAAGGTGGAGCTTTCGACGGATTCGTCCTGCTGCTCCACATCGATCACGTCGACGCCCAGAGCGTCGCGGACATCGCCCAGCACGTCTCCGCCGGGCGCCACGCCCGCCAGCTCCGCCGCGGAGCGCGCAAGCTGGATCGCCTCGAACGCCGTCAGCGAGCTGGTGGGCTTCTCGAACAGGATGCGGGCCAGAACCTCGTCCTGCGGCAGTTCGGGCACGGAGCTGAACGCGATCTGCGGCGCCGACGCCCGCCCGCTGATCGTGACCTCGGCCACGGCATCTTCCAGGTCCGTGCGGGCGACGAAGCGGATTTCCGGATCGACGCTGCCGTCTTCCGGCAAGGTCACCGAGCCCTCTTCGAATGTGAACCGGCGCCCCAGGGCATCGAGAAAGCCGCGGCGGAGCGCGAAGGCGCCGCCGATATCGGGGGCGGCGGCATCCCCGCCGACGGTAACCGAACCGCCCACCTCTGCGTCCAGCCCGCGGCCGCGCACAAAAATTCTCTCCGGCGCGTCCACCGTCAGGTCCAGGGCGACCTGAAGCGGTTGCGCACCGTCTCCGGCCGGGGGCGGCGGTGGCGGCCTTCGCGCCGCCATCTCCGGAGGTATGTTGATTTCCTCGACATCCAGCGTGGGCACCGACGGAGGCAGCTGTTCGGGCAGCCGGATTTCCGCTTCCACCACCTGCAGCCGGCCGTCGACGGACAGCGATTGCGTAAGCTGCCCGGCGATCGCCACCTCGCCCGCCAGCTCGGCGCTGACGATGTCGCTGTGGATCACCAGGGCGTCATCGAAACCGATGGTCAGGTCGGCAGGGAACCCGTCGTCAGGATCGATCCCGATGGCACCATTGGCGCCAAGGGCGCCCCCGTTGGGCGTGCGGGCTGAGAACTCGGCGATCGTCAGCCGCTCCCCATCGCCGGCCAGCCGCACCACGATGTCGTCCAGCGCGACCCCCGACAGCACATTGGCATAGCTGCCCTCGGTCAAGTCCAGCATACCGGTGACGCGTGGATCCCCGACCGTGCCCGCCAGATCCAGGTCGATGGCCATGGCCCCGCCTACGCGATCGCCACTGCCGGCCAGCAAATCGTTCAATGCCCGAAGGTTAGCACTGCCCGTCACCTGTCCTGTCAGGCCGGTGCTATCGTCGATCCGCGGCAGGCCGCTGCCGGGATCGGCCGGTGCGGCCAGGACAAGCGACGCCGACACGGTGCCGTCAAGATCGCCGGTCACGGTGGTGTCCAGGCTCAGCTCCCCACCTCGCCAATCCAGTGCCGCGGTAGCATCGAAGCCGGACAGCCCCGCTTCACGGATCGCCGCCAGCGTGACCGCGGTCGCCGTGAGATCGACGGAGGCCTGGGGCGCGGCACGTGTTCCGGCAAGGCTGATCGTCCCGTCCAACTGTCCGGAAAGCCCCAGATCCGGTGCGGCGAGACGGGCGAGATCGAGCGGCAGTTCCGACAGCGTGATGCCAAGGTCGGAAACGTCGCCGTACCGACCGTCGGCTGCGATGCGGCCCCCTTCGGCCTGCAGCACGAGACCGTCGACCGTTACGCCGTCGGGCGCCACGGTGACCCGCGCCGGGCCGGCCAACGCCGCCTCGACGTCGTCATAACGGGCCGTAAGGGCAGCAACGTCCACCTGCGTGCCCGTGTCTGCAAGCGCCACCGTCGCCCGCGTGACCAACGCCAGCCTTTCATCGGCAAGATCGATGCCGAGGTCCAGTCTGTCGAGGCCGCCCTCTGCCGTAACCACGACACGGTCCAGCGCGAGCCCGCCCGCCAGGATACCGTTAGCCTGCACGCGGCTGTTGATGACGGGCGCACCCAGTGCATCGCCCACCTGCAGGGCAAGCTGTGTGCGGGCGACCGTGGCCTCGCCGGGCAGGCCGGCCCCGGACGCCGACACGTTGGCGTCGACCTTCTGCTGGCCGTCAACGTCCGCCAACGAAACGGACGCTTCAACCATCCCCGAAAGGGCCTGCCCGATGAACGGCGCCAGATCCGCCAGCGTGCCGACGCGTAAATCAACCTCACCGCTGACCGTACCAGCAGGCAGTACCGTGACCGCGCCCTGCGCAGACAGGCTTGCGACTTGCAGAGACAGCGCATCGACCAGAACGGTCCCATCGTTTTCGACCTGCAAATCGGCGGCCACCTCGGTCGGCAAGCCGTTGACCGTGGCGGCGAGCGCAAGTTCGCCGGTCGGCCCCGAGGCCAGGGTCGCGAGGTCGGCGTCCAGTTCGGCGTCCGGCACGGCATAGCCGGCCAGAACGGCGTCCGTCAGCGTCACCTGGGCTGTCACCGCGGGGTCATTCGGCGCGCCGGTCACCCGCCCTTCCGCGGCAAGGGCGCCGCTGATGGAGGGTTCGATGGCCGCCAGATCGGCCAGCGAGACCTGCCAGTCGATCCCCAGCGCGTCGTGGCCAAGCGCACCGTCCGCCGACAGGCTCGCGCCGGGGGCTGCAAGTTCCAGAGTCTCGACTTCGATCGAACCATCGGCGGCCAATGAGGCCTCGACGTTCAGCCTGGGTGCCGGGCCCAGCATCGCGTCCGCCTGGGCGATCCCGGTCGACAGGCCGTCCAGCCCGGCGTCGACCGCCAGCGCAGCGGCCGCACCGTCCCACTGCGCCTCCAGCGCCAGTTCGGCCGATCCGGCCAGCGCCTGGCCCGTCAGCGCGGTGAACTGCGACAGGTCCGGTACGGCAAGGTCGCCCATCGCCCTGGCCGCTGCAGCACCCCAGCCCTCCGCCTCGCCCTCGACCGCCAACTGCGCCAGCGGCGAGTCGACGCTCAGGCTCTCGATCACCATGCCGCCCGACGGCGTGACCGTGCCGGCGACGGCGATCTCCATCGGCGCCCCGACCAGGTCGCGCGTCGTGTCGTCCCCGAGATCCAGGCCCTCGATCGCGATCTCGGCATCGATATCCAGGCGCGGATCGGCATCGGTCAGGGGATCGGCGGCCGCGGCGGCAATGGTCGCGTCCAATGCCCCCAGAGCAACGCCGCCATAGGCGAGATCCTCGCCCTCCAACGTCAGTGCGACTGTGGGCTCCGGGAACGGCCCTTGCAGTGTCGTGGCCAGACGCAGCGATCCCCACGATGCGCCGCCGGTCAGGTCCGTGAACCGGTCCGAAGCCGCCGGCACCAGGCTCAGTGCTATATCCGCCGTCTCTTGGCCGAGATCCACCTGCCCACTCAGCGACACCTCTCCGAAGCCGCCGGCAAGGTCCAGCTGGTCGATGCCGAACGCCCCCTCCGCGCCGATCAGCACGGAGGACTCCAGCGTGATCTCGTCGTCCAAGAGCGGCAGCAAGGTTGCGTCCGCAAATGCCGCGAGTCGGCCGGCAAGGTCCACCGTGACGCGGCGCCCCGAACCTTCGACCGCGATCTCGGCCGCGCCCGCAAGCCGCAGGTCGTCGCCCCCGTCGACCGCCAGCTCCGCCCTCCAGTCGTCCAGCGAACCATCGCCGGACAGATCCACCGTCAGCGGCTGTCGTATCGGAAGGTCTCCGAGCCGTGCCAGCATTCCGCCCTCGGGTTCGTCGAGCTGCAGCTCCGTCGTCAGCCGCCCGGTCTCCGGCACGAACCGCATCTGCACCGTCAGCCCGCCCGGCGTGTCGTCGGTTCGTTCCACTGCGAGGTCGAGCGCCAGACCGTTGGCGACATCGCCCAGCAGGGCCGAGCCCTCGATGCTGAGGCTGGCGGATTCTCCCAGGATGGGTGCCCCAAGCGCCACTTCGGCCACGCTCAGTCGGTCAAGCTCAAGGTCAACCGGCAGCTCGGGCCATGCGAACGGTTCGGCCGGCTGCTCCGGGGCTTGAGGGCCGGGCAGCGGTTCGCGCAGCAGCGCCACGCGGCCAGCCTCGATCACCTCGATCCGCGCAATCCCGCTGAACAGCGCCATCGGCGCCAGCCGCACGGTCGCGCGGTCCACCGTCAGCCAGACGCCGTCATCGTCAGCCATGGTGACGTCGCTCACGGTGGGAGAGAAGGGGATGGCGCCGCTCAACGTTCCGATCGCCAGTTCGCTGCCCGGCGCACTGACGGCCGCTTCGATCTGAGCGGCCAGCCAATCCTTGCCGCTGCCCGTCTGCAGCCAGACAACACCGGCGGCAAAGCCGGCCACCAGCGCCAACAGCCCGATGCGGACTGTCCATAAGGCCATCCGGGCGATACGGAAGAGACGGCGCACCTCAGGCCCCGTCTTCAGAACGCTTGGCCGATGCTGACATAGAACTGGAAATCGTCGTCTTCCTCGCGCTTGTCGATGGGGATGGCAAAGTCGAGGCGCAACGGGCCGAAATCGGTGTAGTACCGCAGGCCCAGGCCGGCGCCGAACCGCAGTTCTTCATCAAAGGTCGGGAACGCGTCTTCAAACACCTGCCCGCCTTCGATGAACGGCACCAGACCGATTTCGTCGGTGATCCGGACTCTCGCCTCCACGCCGACCTCAAACAGGCTGCGCCCGCCGAGAGGATCGCCGTCGCCCGCGCGCGGACCGATACCCTGGAAGGAGAAGCCCCGCACGGAGCCGCCGCCGCCAGAGTAGAATCGCTTGTCGTTCGGGACATCCAGCAACTCCTCACCGACAACGCTGCCGAGGCGCGTGCGCGCCGCCAGCACCAGATCGCCGCCGCCGAAGACATCGTAATACGTCGAGGCCGCAAGCTCGGTGCGAAGAAACGTCCGGTCGACGGAGAAGGGTTCGGTCGCCAGAGAGACACGATAGCCGCCGGTTGGGTCCAGCAGATCGTCCGTGGTGTCGAGGCGGAGCGCCAGCGGCAGGCTGAGGAGCACCAGCCGTTCGGCCTCGGTGTCGCCGTCTTCCACCTCGCTGTATTCCGCCTTCAGGCCGGCGGAAAGCTGCAGCGTGTCCGTGATCTGGCGGTCGACAGCGACGGTCGCCTCGATCGCCTCGCGGCGGAAGGCGTCGGGGTTCTCGCGCTGGGCCACGATCTCAGCGCGAAAGGTTTGGCCGCGCGTCAGGAAGTCGGGGACCCGATAGCGGACACTGAGCCCGAAATCGATGTCAGCCAGATCGTTCTCGGCGATCCGCCCGGCCTCGGCCTGGATGCGCAGACTCTCCGCCTGGCCGAACAGGTTGCGGTGCCCCCAATAGACGCGGGCGCCGAAGCCTTCGGATGTGGCGAAATCCGCGCCGAGGCCGATGACGCGCCGCGCCCGTTCCGTCACCTGCACGGTGACCGGCAGCCGGCCATCGGCATCCAGCGCATCGGCGGTGTCGACCCGCACACCGGCAAACACCTCAAGACCCGCCAGATTGTCCCGCAGACTGCTGACGGCGGCCGGCGAATAGGGATCGCCGGGCGCGATATCGAAGCGGTCGCGCACGAAATCCTCGTCGACCTCCTCCAGCCCCTCGACCTCGATTTCGCCGAACACGGCATAAGGCCCCGGTTCGGTCGTCAGCGTCACTTCCATCTGCTGCGCGGCGTGGTCGACGATCACCCGCCGGTCGGGAACCGTGGCAAATGGATAGCCCGCCTGGCGCATCTGGTTGACCACCTGGGTCTGGGCCCCGAGGACAGCCGAGGCCCGCGCGGGATCACCCTCGGCAATGCCCAATGCTGCGCGATCGATGGGAACCTGCAGCTCCGGCTGTCCGGTGGCTGCATCCAGAACGTCGAACCGGCCAATGGTGTAGAGCGGCCCCAGGGTCGCGGTGACGGCGACCGGCAACGGCTCCTCGCCAGCCATCGCCTCGACCCGTTCGATCAGGTCCTCTGTGCCCAGAGCCAGGCCGGCCAAAGTGACATCGACCTCGCCAGCGTAATAGCCGAAGGACCTGAGCGCCGCCAGCATGCGCTCGCGATCCTCTTCGGCCCGACGCACAAGGCCGGCGGCACCCGGCGGCTCCTCCGCCTCTTCAAGCGAAAGCAGATTGGAACTCGCTTCCAGCGCCGCCTGCAGCTGCGCGTCCTCCACCTCCGGCAATTCGGTGCGGTAGGCCACCGGCTGCGCCGACGCCTGCCCCGCCAACAGCCCGCAGGCCGACGCCACCATCGCGGCGATGCACGCTAGTTGCCGGACGCTGGACATGCGGTCGGCACGTAACCCATGGGACCTGCTCCATCGGCAGCGACTCGGTTCCGCCGACCGTACGCGATCCTGATGCGAAAGTCGCGCCGATGGGAGAGTTTTTATTCAAAAACAGAGACCTTGAACCGATCTCTCGCACAGGGAATTAATTAAACCATGGTGGATATGGACAAATCGCTCAACCTTTGCGCGATCGCAGCTCATCCATCGACTTGCCGGTGAACAATGCGGCAACGGCCAGCATCGACGTCCGCACCAGCGACCGCCTACGCTTGTCGACCTTATGTTTGCGCGCCTTGACGTGCAGGCGCGGCTTTTCGAACGGGGCAGAGGACCCCGGTTCGGTGAGGATTGCCCTCGCTGCGATGATATGTCTTTGGCAGCTCATCACCCACCCCGCGCCTCACTGGAATATGAACTTTTTATGATACTGCGAATTTGTGGCGAATGTCGGGCATTTTCTTTCTGTCCATAATCCGGAAATTGCCTAACGCTGCGCAGTACCCTTCCGAAACGAACCGCGCTGTGCATTATCAGGCACCACCGGCGGCATGGCGGGCGACATGGCCCTTGTCTTGTGGCGGCCCGCCCCTATAGTCCCGGCCAGCACCCCAACCCCAAAACCATGCCCTCTAACGCGCCGGGAAACGCCCGATGGAGCTGCGCAACCTCGCGATCATCGCCCATGTCGATCACGGCAAGACGACCCTGATCGACGCCCTGCTGCGGCAAAGCGGTGCCTTTCGCGACAACCAGCAGGTGATTGAACGCGCGCTCGACAGCAACGAGCTGGAGCGCGAGCGCGGCATCACCATCCTGGCCAAATGCACGTCGCTGGAATGGGGCGGCCACCGTCTGAACATCGTCGACACCCCGGGCCACGCCGATTTCGGCGGCGAGGTGGAGCGTATCCTCGGCATGGTCGACGGCGTCGTCGTGCTGGTCGATGCCGCCGAAGGGCCGATGCCGCAGACCAAGTTCGTGGTCGGCAAGGCGCTGAAGCTGGGACTGCGGCCGATCGTGCTGGTCAACAAGGTCGACAAGCCCGACCAGCGGGCCCATGCGGTGCATGACGAGGTGTTCGACCTGTTCGCCGCACTGGACGCGGACGAGGCCCAGCTCGACTTCCCGACGCTCTTTTCCTCCGCCAAGCAGGGCTGGGCCAGCGACGATCCGGAGTCGCGCGACGGCGACATGGCGCCGCTGTTCGAGCTGATCATCCGCCACGTGCCGCCGCCCCATGGCGTGCGGCCGGACGCGCCGTTTTCGCTCTTGGCCACGACGCTGGAGGCCGACCCCTATCTCGGCCGCGTGCTGACCGGGCGTGTCGAGAGCGGCCTCTTGAAGACCAACATGACGGTCAAGGCGCTGGCCCGCGACGGGTCCATGATCGAACAGGGCCGGGTCAGCAAGCTGCTGGCCTTCCGCGGGCTGAAGCGCCAGCCCATCGACTCGGCCGAAGCCGGCGACATCGTCGCCATTGCGGGCTTGAGCAAGGCCAACGTGGCGGACACCGTGTGCGACCCGTCGGTCGAAGGCGCTCTGCCGGCCCAGCCCATCGACCCGCCGACCCTGGCGATGACGTTCTCCGTGAACGACAGCCCGCTGGCCGGCACCGAGGGCGACAAGGTGACCAGCCGGGTGATCCGGGCGCGCCTGATGCGCGAGACGGAAGGCAATGTCGCGCTGCGCGTCAGCGAGACCGAGGCCAAGGACAGCTTCGAGGTGGCCGGTCGCGGCGAGCTTCAGCTCGCCATCCTGATCGAGCAGATGCGCCGCGAAGGCTTCGAGCTTGCGATCAGCCGCCCCCGGGTCGTGATGCAGATTGACCCGGAGACGGGCGAACGGCAGGAGCCGTTGGAGGAAGTCATCGTCGATGTGGACGAAGACTATTCCGGCGTCGTCGTCCAGAAGCTGACCGAGCGCAAGGGCGAGCTGTTCGAGATGCGGCCGAGCGGCGGCGGCAAGCAGCGCCTGGTGCTGCAGGTGCCGACCCGCGGGCTGATCGGCTATCACGGTGAATTCATGACCGACACCCGCGGCACCGGTGTGCTGAACCGGGTGTTCCACGGCTATGCCCCGTTCAAGGGCACGATCCCCGGACGGCGCAACGGCATGCTGATCGCCAACGGTGCCGGCGAAGCCGTGGCCTATGCGCTCTGGAACCTGGAAGAGCGCGGCGCGCTGATGATCGAGCCCGGCACGCGCGTCTACCAGGGCATGATCATCGGCGAGAACAGCCGCGGCCACGACCTGGAAGTCAATGTGCTGAAGGGCAAGAAGCTGACCAACATCCGCGCCGCCGGCAAGGATGACGCGGTGCTGCTGACCCCGCCGATCCGGATGACCTTGGAAAAGGCACTGGCCTATATCGATGACGACGAGCTGGTGGAGGTCACACCGCAGTCGATCCGCCTGCGCAAGCGCGCGCTCGACCCCAACGACCGCAAGCGCGAAAGCAAGAAGGCGGCTGCCGCCGCCGGGTGAGCGGGCTTGCCAACGGCGCGGCAAGCGCGCACATCGTCAGGGTGATGACCGTACCGGGTGATAAAAGAGAAGCGAAGCCGGCGGGGCCGACCATCCGTCGGATCCCCGAAGGCGACGACCGGCCCCGGCTGGTCTGCCCGGACTGCGACTTCATCTATTACGAGAACCCCAAGATCGTCGTCGGCGCCGTCTGCCTGTGGGAGGACCGCATCCTTCTGTGCCGGCGCGCGATCGAGCCGCGCAAGGGCTTCTGGACCCTGCCGGCCGGGTTCATGGAGCTGAACGAGACGACCGAAGAGGGGGCCTGCCGCGAAGCCTGGGAGGAAGCGCGCGCCCGCCTGGCGATCGACGGCCTGCTGGCCGTCTATAACATCCCGCGCATCAGCCAGGTCCAGCTGATCTACCGGGCCCGGCTGGTGTCGCCCGACGTTGCTGCGGGTGAGGAAATGACCGATGTACGGCTGTTCGCTTGGGAGGAGGTCCCCTGGGACGACCTCGCCTTCCCGTCCGTTCACTGGTCGCTGCACCGCTATCGCGAGACCGCCGGTCAACCGCTCGGCGCGCCCGCCGTCAATCCTCCCGACCAGCCTCGGCCGGAGCCGCATCGGGACGAGATGGGGCTGTAGCCGTCCCCTCGGCCGCCTGCTCCTCGATCTGATAGCGCATGATCAGCGGCACCTGCAGGGCGCCGAACACCAGTGACAGCGGCAACAGGCCGAACACCTTGAAGTTCACCCAGAAATCGGTGGAGAAGTTGCGCCACACGATCTCGTTCAACACGGCCAGGAACAGGAAAAAGAAAGCCCAGCGCCAGGTGAGTTTGCGCCAGCCTTCGTCCTGCAGATGCAGTACACCGCCCATCAACAGCTTCAAAAGCTGCCGGCGCACGGCAAGGCCAACGAACAGGATCGCAGCGAACAGGCAGTTCACCACCGTCGGTTTCAGCTTGATGAACAGGTCGTCGTCCAGCGCCAGGGTCAGCCCCCCGAACACCATGACGAAGAAACAGCCGACCAGCGGCATCAGCGGCAGCCGCCGCTCCAGCCGATAGGACAGCACCACGGAAATCAGCGTGGCGGCCATGAACACCGCTGTGCCGACCATGATGCCGAACTGGTTGTTGGTGATGAAGAACACCAACAAAGGCCCCGCTTCCAGGGCCAGGCGGCCGAAAGGGGATACGGCGTGCCGGGCCGCGGCGGGGTCCTGCACTGCGGGATCTTGCGTTGTCATGGGGCGGGACTAAACCATTTCAGGACGCGACTTGCCAAGACCGCAGAGGCAGCCGCACGCGACACCTCGTCCCAGCGAGACGGCACGCTCGCAAGGTCCTTTCGCAGCCGCGGCATTGCGGTAAGATCAGGCGCTTTCGACCTCTTGTCCGGGACTTCGACGCGCGTGTCCATCCCCCATCCCTACCTCATGTTCCTCGGCGATGCGCCAGACCAGCTTGCCGCCAAGACTGCTGACGGTGTCGCCCGCTGGCGCCCGGACTGGTGCATCGGCCAGTACCGGATGGACGGCTGCAACGCCGATCTCGGCCTGCCCGATATGACGCTGGAGGAAGCGGCAGAGGCCGGCGCGCGCACGCTGATCATCGGTGTGGCCAACCGCGGCGGCAAGATCTCGCCGGCCTGGCAAGAGGTGATGGTGCGCGCGCTGGAGCTGGACATGGACATCGCCAGCGGCCTGCACAACAAGGTCATCGACGTGCCCGCGGTGGCCGAGGTGGCGCGGCTGAAGGGCCGCGGCCTCTACGACGTTCGCCACCCCAGCCGCGAATTCGACGTCGGCACGGGTGAGACGCGGCCGGGCCGGCGGCTGTTGACCGTGGGCACCGACTGTTCCGTCGGCAAGATGTTCGCGTCGCTGGCGCTGGAGCGCGAGATGCGTGCCCGTGGCCTGAACGCCGATTTCCGGGCAACCGGCCAGACCGGCATCCTGATCGCCGGCGACGGCGTATCGGTCGACGCAGTGGTGTCGGACTTCATCAGCGGTGCCACGGAATGGCTTTCGCCGGCGAACGACCCCGACCACTGGGACGTGATCGAGGGGCAGGGGTCGCTGTTTCACGCCTCGTTCGCTGGCGTGTCGCTGGGCCTTCTGCACGGCGCCCAGGCGGACGTGCTGGTGATGTGCCACGAGCCTGGCCGGCCGCATATGCGCGGCCTGCCGGGACAATCCCTGCCCGACATTCAGGAGTGCATCGACCTGAACGAACGCTGTGCCCGCCTCACCAATCCGGCTGCAAAGGTGGTCGGTATCGCCTGTAACACCTCGGCGCTGAGCGCGACCGAGGCGGAACGGCAGATGGCGGAGTTGGCGAAGCGGTACGGAATGCCCTGCGTCGACCCCATGCGCGGCGGTGTCGGACCGATTGTCGACACGCTCATGTGAGACCGGCGGCCCCCACGCCCGTGTCTCGACATGTCTGCGATGGCCCCCTGTTGCCGTCCCGTTCTGGGAAACGGGCAAAAGGGTCCGGCCGGCTAACCCAAGAGGCGGATCAGTTCCACCAGCCGCTGCCGGATCTGCGGATCCGGGATGTCGTAATAGGCGCGCACGAGCTCAAGACTCTCACGCTTCATCAACGGATCCGGCTCCGCCTCTTCCGCTGGGGATCCGTCCGCCGGAAGCTCTTCGAAGAAGAAGGAGACCGGCACCTCCAGGATGCGCGACAGCTCGAACAGACGGCTGGCGCTGAGGCGGTTGCTGCCCTTCTCGTACTTCTGAAGCTGCTGGAACGAGATGCCGAGCCGTTCGGCCAACATCTCCTGACTCATGCCGAGAAGGGTCCGCCGCATCCGCAGGCGCTGGCCCACATGGACATCCACCGGATGCGGTCCATCCTCACGCATGATCCACCGCTTCGCGCGGGTCCGCCCCCGGCCACTCCCCGTCTGTTCTTTTGCCAAAGCTACCTCCACAGGCCAAAAGGCCAAATCCGAAAGATCCTCGGGTGCTCGCTGCTCGTCGTTTGGCGGGCGGTTGACAATGAGCGCCCAGGCAAATGCCTCTTACCATTTTGCGGGTCAGCAGGCACCATTTGTAAAGACCTTTCGATGTTTTTCAGGCAGGCAACGCATGCTTCGTAGATTGACGATACGAGAAGAACGGTGGCCTCTTCGCAATCCCTTTACCATAGCGCGCGGAGCGAAGAGTGAAGCGCGCGTACTGGTAGCAGAAGTGTCCCAGGGAGACTCGGCAGGTCGCGGAGAATCGGTTCCGTACCCACGCTATGGCGAGAGCGTCGAAACGGCGGCCGCCCTGTTGGAGGGTCTGGCACCTGCCGTCGCCGAGGGACTGGATCGGGCGGCGCTGCAGCATCGGCTGCCGCCGGGGGCCGCCCGCAACGCGCTGGACTGCGCGCTGTGGGATCTCGACGCGAAGCTGACCGGCCGAAGGGTGTGGGAGCTGGCCGGGCTCGCCCAGCCGGAGCCATGTATAACCGCCTATACGCTGAGCCTCGATACGCCGGACGCCATGGCGCACGCCGCGGCCGAAGCGGCGGACCGCCCGCTCTTGAAGGTGAAGCTGACCGGCGACGGCGACCTGGACCGGTTGCGGGCGATCCGGCGGGCCGCTCCGGCGAGCCGGCTGATCGTGGATGCCAACGAGTCGTGGTCGCCGGAGCATCTCGCGGACTATGCCGCCGCCATGGCCGACCTTGGCGTCGCCCTGATCGAACAGCCGCTGCCCGACGGTGCGGACGACGCGCTAACGGGTTTCGACAGCCCGGTGCCGATCTGCGCCGACGAGAGCTGCCATGACCGCGCCGGCCTGGACCGGCTCACCGGCAAGTACGCGGCGGTCAACATCAAGCTGGACAAGACGGGCGGCCTGACCGAGGCGCTGGCGCTGAAGACTGCGGCGGAGTCGGCGGGGTTCGGCATCATGGTCGGGTGCATGGTGGGCACGTCGCTGGCTATGGCCCCGGCTCTGCTCGCGGCCCAGGGGGCGGCCTTCACCGATCTGGACGGGCCGCTCTTGCTCGCCGAAGACCGCCGACCGGGCCTGGTGTTCAACGGCTCCGTCGTTGAACCGCCCGAGCGGGCGCTTTGGGGTTGATCCGCCGTGGTCCGTATCCGCGTCTTCCGCTTGGTACCGGCGCGTGACCGCTCTATACCGGCGCTGCCCACGATTGGATGCAGAGCCCGATGAGACCGCGGGGGAGAGCCTTGCACGGATCCAAAGCACCGCTCGCCAGACGTTGCGGCGCCCGCAGCCTCGCCGCCGTGGCGGTCATGGCTGCACTCGCCGCCTGCGCGCGATCTCCGTTCGTTGAGAATGCCGAAGGCGACGTCTTCCCGCCGCCCTTCTGCGAATTCGATGTCAGCTTTCCGGAGATCCCGCGCTATTCGCTGGAACGGCTGGACGGCCAGTCCTATCCACGCGGGACCATCGAGACCGAACTCTATCTGCTGCGGGCCGAATGTGCGCCCCGGGTCAATCCCGCCACCACGCCGGAGGTGCTGGCACGCGGCTATGCCACGCAATACGCGGACGCGGTGGTCGAGACGGTGGAGACAGCGGCCGGCACCACCTGGCGGGTGAGCGGTTCGCTGGAGGTTGCCGAGGCGCGCATCCGGGACGAATACCATGTGGTCGGCGGCGAGACGTCGATCATGGTGCTGCAGACGGCCGGCACCGAGCCCCGCTATCCGGTGCGCGATGTCCGCAACTTCATCGCGTCGCTGCGCCGCATCGGCGACGATGCACCGGAAACGGCAGAGGCCGACGTGGAGGCGGCTGACGCGGCCGGCGACGTTGCGGAAGAGGCGGCGGGCGATGCGCCGCCGCCTCGGGCAGCCCCCGCGTCTCCGCCGGCGGAGACGCCGCCGCGCCCGATAGAACGCACGGCCCCGCCAGGGCTTGTGGTGACGCCGCTGGACAGCTCCGCAGCAGAGCAGCCGCTGCCGGAAGAGGCCGCCGTGGCGTCTCCACCGGCAGCCGCCGAAGCCGAAGCGGCCGATCCGGCACCGATGGCGGACACTCAGGCCGAGACGGCGATCGCCGCGCCTCCGGTATCGGCCAGCCCGCCCGGAGCCGCGGCGGCGACGCGGACAGTGCCGCCGGGCCCGGTTTCCGCGGCGCGCCGGGTGGCGATGGGTCCGGCTGAGTGGGCCGCACCCGTTGGCGAACAGCCGCCTATCGCCGCCGAGCCATCGCCGGTTCGGCCGGAGCCGCCGGCAACGGCGACAGCGCCGCAGCTTGAGCTGCCGTCACCTCCGGCTGCGGAGGCGCCACAACCCGTTCAACAGCCGCCGGCTGCCGCCAGAGTCGCTGTCGCAGTGCCTGCAGCGGCCGTTTCCACGCCCGAACCCGCCGAACCTGACGAGACTTCGGCGACCGAGGCGGACTCAGAAGGCGATCCGGAAACTGAGGGCGATATGCCCGACACCACCGCCGCTGCGCCGGCAGCCGGGTGCCTGTGGATGGGGCAGTCGGCCGACGCCGTGGTCCCGAACCTGCGCCTGTCGGATGACAGCCTGGTGTTCCTGGGCGACGGCAGCCGCCCGTCCGGCACGCTGGTGGGCGCCCGCGCGGCCCTGCTGATGGTCGGCGACGAGAACCATCTTCTTCGGCTTGATAGCGATGGCGTCGCCCACGGCACTGCTGCGGCCGCCGGTGCCGCACAAGACAGCGTCATGGCGGGCGGCGAGATCGTGATTCGCGTGACCGGGCAGGACATGTCGCAGACCTACAGGTTCGGGCGCCAAGCCTTTACCGGCTCGGGCGACACGGCCAGCGAGAGCTGCGCAATCGCGCCTGCGGCTCAGGAGGGCTGATCCGCCTCGCCGCCAGCAGCCGCTTCCTCCTCATCCAGAAGTGCCTTGCGCGACAGCTTACCCACCAGCGTGCGCGGCAGAGTGGAGCGGACCTCCAACAGCTTGGGCTGCTCGATCGGCGACAGCTTGTCCTCAAGGAAGGCCTTCAGATCTTCCAGGGTCAGCGACTGGCCAGGATGCAGCGTCACATAGGCCTTCACGGTCTGGCCCCGGTATTCATCCGGCAAACCCGCCACCACGCATTCGGCGACGGCGGGATGCAGATAGATCGCCTCTTCCACCTGGCGCGGATAGACGTTGAAGCCGGAGCAGATGATCAGGTCCTTGATCCGGTCGACGATGTAGAAATAGCCGTCTTCATCCCGGTAGCCGACATCGCCGGTATAGAGCCAGCCGTGCTTCAGCACGTTGTCGGTCTCTTCGGGCTGTTGCCAATAGCCCGGCATGACCTGGGGGCCGCGTATGCGCACTTCGCCGCTCTCGCCGGGCGGCATCACCGTGACGCCGTCCTCCATCGACACGATGTCCACATCCGTACCGGGCAGCGGCTGACCGATTGAGCCCGCCTTGTTCAGCCCCTTCACCGGGTTGCATGTGGCAACCGGCGCGGCCTCGGTCAGGCCGTAGCCTTCGAACAGCACACAGCCCGTCAGCCGTTCGAACGTCTCTTTCACCTCCATCGGCAGCGGGGCGCCGCCGGAGATGCACAGGCGGATCGACGCCAGGTCGTATTTGTCACGGTCGGGGCTGTGGTTGATGGCGGTGAAGATGGTCGGTACCGCCGGCAGCAGGGTCGGCCGTTTGCGCTGGATCGTCTCCAGCACCTCGTTCAAGTCGAACCGGGGCAGCATTACGATCTCCGCACCCGCCAGCACGCCCAGGTTCATGGCCACCGTCATTGCGAAGATGTGGAAGAACGGGATCACGGCCAACAGCCGTTCCTGGCCCGGCGTCATGCCGACGAACCAATGCATGGACTGCTGCGCATTCACGCTCAGATTGGCGTGGGTCAGCATCGCCGCCTTGGGCACACCGGTCGTGCCGCCGGTATATTGCAGCACCGCCAAGTCGTCCGGAGCCATCTCCGGCGCCGTGATGCTGCCCGATGCCGCAATCAACTGGCGGAACTGAAGGATGCGGCTGTCGCGCGGCAGGCGCGCCACCTCGCTGCCCTTCACCATGGGGAACAGCAGGTTCTTCGGGAAGGGCAGGATCTCCGCCAGCGGACAGACGACCAGATGGCGAAGATCCGTCATCTCCAGCATCTTCAGCGCTTTGTCGCACACCACGGCAAGATCGATGGTCAGCAGGATCTCCGCTTCGGCATCCCGGATCTGGTGCGCGATCTCCCGTTCGGCGTAGAGCGGGTTGCAGCTGACGACCACCCCGCCGGCCTTCAGGGTCGCGAAGAAGCCGACCAGGAAATAGGGCGTGTTCGGCAGCAAGAGGGCAACGCGGGTGCCCTTGACCACGCCCAGTTTCGCCAGGCCCTCAGCCGCCTTGTCGACCATCCGGCCGATATCGCGGTAGGTCCAGTGGCGGCCCATGAAGTCGCAACACGGCCGGTCGGCGAACTGGGCAACGGCATCGTCGAGATGGTCGTGCAGCAGCCCGGGGGACAGCGGGGCATGCCAGTCCACGCCGTCGGCATACCCTGATAGCCAGGGACGCTCCGGCGCCGTGCCGGTGGTGTCCTCAACTTGGGCCATATGCATCTCCCCTGCCGGCCGGCGACCTGCGGCCGTTGCCGCTTGCTGATCACATCCGGTGCGGCAGATCAAGCGGCGATCGCCGCCGCAAGATGGCCACGAGGCGGCGATAGCGTGGCCTGTGCTGACCGAATGGCGACATCCGGTGATGGAGTACAGGACGATGCCGATATTCAATCACGCGCCCTGCCGGCGCATTGCCACGCTTCTGGCCGCCTCTGCGCTGTTGGCCGGCTGCATTGTCGGCGGCGGCGTGGGAAGCGGCGGCGGGGGCGTAGGCCTCGGCTTTTCCACCATCGACTATAGCGGGACGACGATCGGGATCGGCTTCGGCAGCAGCAGCGGGCTCAGCATCGGTGCCCAGAGCTTCGCTGGCTCTCTTGGCCCGAGGCCATCGTATTCCGAGCCATCCTCCCGTCCCATAGACATCGACGATTGGCCGCGCCGCGACGGCATTGCCGCCTTCGGGGATCGGTTTGCCGGTCTCAACCAGACCGAACTGGCCTTTGCCGCGACGCATTTCGCCGGTGCCCGCGCCGTCCTGGGCGGCCAGTCGACCGTCCTTCGGTCGATCGATGCGGAGTTCCTGGTGCTGGACGACCGCCTGATGGCTGGCTTAGGCGAGCGCACGCAGGTGATCCAGGGCGACGCCCGCGCGGCCGATTTCCCGGGCGAGGCGTTCGTCGATGCCAGCTGGTACTACGCGCTGCCGCAGGTGCCCGGCCAGGTCCGGTACGGGCCCGGGGATTGGAGCCTGATGGACCTGGACAGCCCCGGCTGGCGCACCTTCTTCGGCGACCGGGTGCAGTCCATGCGCAGCGCCAATGGCAGCGACGGCCTGGTGCTGGGTGAGGCCGACCTGCCGGCCCTGTTCGCCCAGCCGGGCTGGCAGCCTGAGTTGCCGACGGACGACCCGGCCTTTGCCGAGGCCTGGAACGACCGCATTGCCCGGTTCATCGGCCATCTGCAGGACCGCACTACTGGTGACGGCCCGATCGTGGCAGAGGTCGGGGACTGGACGTCGCCCGCCACGGCCAGGGATGTCTTCGACAGCGCCGACGGCATCTGGGTTGCCGCGTTTGCCACCGACCGCTCCGGCCGGCCACTGAACGAGGCGGCCTGGCGGCTCCAGATGGATCGGGTGCTGCGCGCCACCGCGCGGGGCCAGGCGGTGGTGCTGCAGTCGCCGGCCGCCGATCCGGAGACACTGATGTTCGTCGCAGGGTCGTATCTGCTGGCCCGCGGGCCAGCGAGCTATCTGTCGGTGCGCGGGATCGACGGAGCGCTGTGGCCGCCGGTCTATGCGATCCCGGTCCCGCCGCAGGCCGAACCGCTGGCGTCTTCCGCAGCGGCCTATGACAGCGACGGCGACGGTGTCCATGTCCGCCGGTTCGGCAATGCCACGGTCTATGTGCACCCGCGCAGCGTCGGCGGCGCCCGCGGTGCCGTCACCGTGTCGCTGGGGGGCACGCACTACATGGCCGTGCTGGAAGGCAGCGGACGTATCCGACCGGACGGCACCGCCGACGCCGGCGTCAGCTACCGGCCAGTGGACTCGCTGACCCTGGCGCCAGCCACCGCCGTTGTGGTGTTCGAGAGGGCACCGGCCAGTGGCCAATCGGCTGAGATCCACGGCCCTGGACGCGAGCCGATGTGATCTCAGGTCAGAAAGGGATGGAAAATCATTCGGCAGCTAATCATCCCCGCCGACGCAGTGGCCGTAGAAATCGAGCGTCCGGAACAGCTCATGGGGATGCGTGGCCTCGATCGCGGCGTTCGTGGTTCCCACGTCGTAATAGGTCAGCGCCGTTTCGCCGTCGGCCAGGCCGATCCTCAGGGAGCCTTCGGCTAGCCGGGCCGTGCCATGGGGCGAATCGTCTCCATCGCCACCATTGATCGGGCCAATTTCGTCAGCCATGGCAAGGGCGACGGCCTGCGAAACCGTCGTTGCAAAACCCGCCAGAACCTCTTCGCAGAAGAAGAAGTAGGCCGGGAATTGGCCGCCCGCATGCGGTTCCGACACGATCACCATCAGGGCCGGGCCGCTGGTCGGCTGGTCCAAGAAGGTTTCGCCCATATAGCCTCGGTCGGTAATGGGGCCGATCTCCCGTTCGATCACCGGAACCAACTGGTCCAGGGTCTGGCCAGCCTGCAAGGCCTGATACGGATTGAAGTCCTGCGCCACCGCTTGGCCGCCCAGCGACAGAGCCCATGCCGACCCGACGGCCACAAGGCGCAACAATGCGGCAGCCCCCATCATCCGACTCCCCTTCGAAACGGAACACGGTTGTCCGGCAAGCGTCGGTTAACACCAAAGCGCTAGTCTTTGACCCCAATGCCTTGAGGCGTGAGGGTTTGGAATGGCCATTCGATACGACCTGATAGGCGAGCGCAAGCGCCCGGTCTTCGGCGGCGGACACGGACGCGAAGAGAAGAAGGCGAAGAAGAAGATCACCCTGGCCCGCGCCGCGCAGGGGTTCTTCATCGTCGTCGCCCTGCATGTCGGTGTGGCCGTGGTCATGCTGCTGATGGACCCGGGCTACTTCGACGCCGCGGTTCACTCCGGCCGCATCGGCACGAATTTCTGCGCCAGGGTCAACCACCTGATCCCAGCGGCCTGGGAGACGGTCACGACCTGCCGCGTCTTCAACGTCATCCCGTTCCTGATCATGCCCGGCATCGTGTTGCTGTACATCATCGGCAGGCTGCTGCGCGGCGATTTCGGCCGCGACACGTCCGCCTGACCGCAGTTTTCGCCTGACGACCTCCGCACCGCCCCACGACCGCCAGCCTCTCTGACGCGGGGCGTTACCAATGCTCTGGACCGATCCCCGCTCCAGCCGTTAGGGTCGCGGCGCCGTGAGGTGGCAGATTCCGCCGCGGAGGGCGACATGGCCAAGACCCACGACCCGTTGGACCAGCTGATCGGCGAAGAGCGCCCGTCGCGCTGGCAGCGCCTGCGCAGCCGGTTCTCCCGCCTGTTCATGAAGGAAGTTGAAGAGGGCGAGTACAAGCGGCGGGTGATCACGCCGGTGGTCATCGGCGTGCTCGTCGCCATCCTCGGCTATTACGTCATCGGCGCCATCCTGGTGCATGTCATCGACGACGATGCGGATTTCGCCGTGACCGAGCCCACTGCGGGCGGCAGCCTGGCCGTCGACACCGCCGTCGCGTTGATCCGGCGGGAGGTCGACGAACACGGCTGGACGGCGAACGACCCGTTCTTCTATCCGGGCTGGATTCTCGACAACAAGCCGAACTATCAGCAAGGCATCATCTACGCGCTCAGCCGCTTCGCCATCGAGATGAGCGACCAGTTGGGCCGCGCCCGCGGCTCCTCCCTGGTCGACGAAGATCTGGAGCAGGCGGTCGGCCTGTTGCGGATTCCGGGCGACCGCTGGACTTTCGACTTCTCCAACTATCTGGTGCCGACGCGCAGTGCGGATCAGGAATACCGCAGTGCCGCGGATGCGCTGGAGCGGTACAATCAGCGCCTCGCGGCGGGCGACGCCGTGTTCGAGCGCCGCGCCGACAATCTGCTGCGCACGCTTGATCGGATCGCCGCCGATCTCGGCTCCTCCTCCGCCGGCATTGCAGAGCATCTGGAAACCCAGGGCGGGTGGATTATCGACACCACCGCCGATGACATCTTCTATGCCACTAAGGGCCGGCTCTACGGCTACACCATGATCCTGCAGGCGCTGGCGATCGACTTCGCCGATGTCATCGAGGCCAACGGACTGACCGCGGTGTGGGAGCAGATGATCGCCAGCCTGCGCCAGGCGGTTGCGCTGTCGCCTTGGATCGTCATCAGCGGCGCGCCGGACAGCCAGTCACTGCCCAGCCATCTTTCGGGCCTCGGCTTCTACCTGCTGCGCGCCCGCACGCAATTGCGCGAAGCGAGCGACGTGCTGCGGAATTAGGGTCTGTCGACATTCGGAAGTCCCTCCCCCTTGATGGGGCAGGGCTTGAAGTGGGCGGTGGCTATGCATGTCCGCAGACCCTAGACCGAGCGGTCCCGGATCGCCGCAATCAGGCCGTCCACGCCGGCTTCGATCAGGTCGAGCGCGTGCTCGAACCCGGCACGACCGCCGTAATAGGGGTCGGGCACGTCGCGCGCGCCGGCATCCGGCGCGAAGTCCAGCAACAGCCGGACCGAGGCATGGGCATCTGCCGGTGCCGCCCGGTCCAGCGACGCCTTGTGGCCGCGATCCAGCGCCAGGATCAGGTCGAAATCGTCGAAGTCGCGCCGGCTGACCCGGCGGGCACGCTGTCCAGTGAAGTCGTAGCCTCTGAGTTCGCCCACGGCGACCGACCGTTCATCCGGGCTCTCGCCCACGTGATAGGCATGGGTGCCAGCGCTGTCGACGACGACTTCGCCGTCCAGTCCGGCCTTGGCGGCGCGCCCGCGCAGCACCGCTTCGGCCGACGGCGAGCGGCAGATATTCCCTGTGCAGACGAACAGGACACGGGTGGGCATGAGGCGCACGCTGTCTGGTGGTGATGCCGGGTGTGCAGGGTGTACCATGGATCATGTGACCGCAAGACGGCGAAGGTGGGGCCAGTGGACCAGCTGAAGGCAACGGACCGGATCGTGATCCTGACGGGCGCGGGCATTTCCAAGGAATCCGGGCTCGACACGTTTCGCGATGCTGACGGCATCTGGGCGCAATACGACCTGGAGGATGTGGCGACCCCTCAGGGCTTCGCCCGCAATCCCAAGCTTGTGCAGGATTTCTATAACGCCCGCCGGCGCGGGTTGGTGGACCCGGCAGTGCAGCCCAATGCGGCCCATGCTGCGCTCGCCCGGCTGGAACAGGCCTGGCCCGGCGAGGTGCTGCTGGTCACGCAGAATATCGACGACCTGCACGAACGCGGCGGCTCCGCCAACCTGATCCACATGCATGGCGAGCTCCTGAAGGCCCGCTGCCTGGACACGGGCGAGGTGGTCGCCTGGCATGACGACATCACGGTGGAGACGCCGTCGCCGGTCACCGGCACGCCCGGCCGGCTGCGCCCGCATATTGTCTGGTTCGGCGAGATGCCGCTGGAGATGGAGCGGATCTATCAGGCGCTGGCGAGTTGCGGCCTGTTCATCTCCATCGGCACCTCGGGCACCGTCTATCCGGCCGCCGGCTTTGTCCAGGAAGCGGCTGTGCACGGCGCCTATTCGGTGGAGCTGAACATGGAACCGTCGGCTGGCCGCGGCCTGTTCGACGAGGCCATTCACGCCCCGGCGACGGAGGCCGTGCCGGCCTTCGTCGAGCGCGTGCTGGCGCGCGCAGCGGCGTGAGCGACGCCGGTTCGGAGACGCTGGCCGAGGTCGAAGCCGCCGCGGCGGCCTGCACGGTCTGTGCGGAGCATCTGCCGCTGGGCCCGCGGCCGGTATTCCGCGTTTCGCCGACGGCACGGCTGTTGATCATCGGCCAGGCGCCGGGCACGCGCGTACACGCCTCTGGCATCCCCTGGAACGACCCCAGCGGCGATCGTCTGCGCGACTGGCTGGGGCTGGACCGCGATCGCTTCTACGACCCCTCCCGGATCGCCATCGTGCCCATGGGGTTCTGCTATCCCGGTGCCGACGCCAAAGGCAGCGACAAGCCGCCTAGACGGGAATGCGCGCCGCTCTGGCACGAGCGAATGCTGCACCACCTGACGGATATCGGCCTGACCCTGCTGGTCGGCAGCTATGCCCAACGCCACTATCTGGGCGACCGCCGCCGCGGCAGCCTGAACGACACCGTGCGCGCCTGGCAGGACTACCTGCCCCAATACCTGCCGTTGCCGCACCCCAGCTGGCGCAACACCGCCTGGCTGAAGCGCAACCCGTGGTTCGAAGCCGAACTGGTGCCGGAGCTGCGATCGCGGGTGGCGGCGCTGTTGATTTGAGGTGGCCGTCTGGTTTCGGCTTCGCCTCTACCCGACCTACATGGGCGACTGGCCGTAGGTCGGGTAGAGCGAAAGCGAAGCCCGACACGCCCGTCGCAGCTTAAGGCGCCATCGCCTCCAGCCGCTCCATATCCTCGTCGCTGAAGCCGTAATGGTGGCCGATCTCGTGGATCAGGACGTGGCGGACGACCTGGTGCAGGTCTTCGCCGGTCTCGCACCAATAGGCCAGGATCGGTTGGCGGTAGAGGAAGATGATGTCGACATGGGTGGCGCTGACACCGACGCTCTTCTCGCCGAACGGTGTGCCGACATAGAGCCCCAAAAGGTCGAAGGGGCCGTCCAGTTCCATCTCCGCCACCGTGGCGTCGTCGGGGAACTCCTCCACCCGGATGGCCACGCCTTCGATGGGGGCCAGCAGTTCCTCAGGCAGATCGGCCATGGCCTCTTCCGCCATGCCCGCCATGTCGTCGATCGTCGGGGGTGTAATGCGCCGCATGGCCGCAACCATACTCCCGCCCCATGCCGGACGGACAGCACGATCGGCGTCTACTGGGCCGCGCCTGCGGTGCTGCGCTGTCCGGCCGCACGGCCGGTATCGGTCATCGGCCGCCATTCAGGGCCGCTCCAGGGCTGCGGCACGGCCAATGGCGGCCCCAGGCCCGCACCGCTGACAAGCCAGTGTCCGTCGGCGGCCTGTGCCACACCGTCCGCGTCGTCCAACCCCCAGAGATAGGTGCGCAATCCTCGTCCCGGTCGCGGCAGCGTGGGGCAGCGACGGCGGCCGAAATCGGCGAGATCGAGACCAAGCCCACACGCCCTGAGATCGGCGATGGCCTGTGGTGGCGGCCCGTTACCGTCAATCCGCAGCAGCACATCGCGGCACAGCCCGGGCAGCACGTTGCGTAACGCGCCGAGTGCCGCGGTCGGCGGTGTCTTCGGCCAGCCGCCGATTTCCAGAAGCAGATACCGGCCGCGGGCGGCTGAGGGAAAATGCTCCAGGATCAGCTTCGTCGTTTCGAAATGGGGCGGCATCAGCGTCGTGAAGCCCAGTGGCACCACCATCAGCCATCCCTGACGGGCATCGATGTTGCGTTCAATTCGATCCAGCGTGGCATAGAGCATGGCCAGATCGACGGCGACCTTGGCGGCGGCGGGCGACGCGCGGCCCAGATGCATGACGCGGGGATTGGAGCCGTCCTCACCCGTCGCCATCGGGGCCGCCAGGTAGGTGTCGACGCGCCGCGTGGTGCTGTTCCAGACGGGCCAGAAGCCGGCAACAAGCCCCGATGGCAGAGCTGCCGTGACGGCGCCGTCCGGCAGCTTCGGCCGGCGCCGCTTCGCCGTGTCCGGCGGCGGCCAGGTCAGGTGCTGCCAGGGTGCGGCCTTGGGCGGACCGGGGTCATAGTGATCGTGGGTCAGGTCGTGCCCGACGACCGTTCCGACTTCGATCATCATGGGCCAGTCGAAATCAGGCCGTGGCGCGATCGGATCGCTTTCGATCAGCCCACCCTTTTCCTGGCGCGTCTGGGTGGGGCCGCCCCAGTCGTTGTCCGGCTTCGACGGCAGCGGATCCGCGGCGACGTCGTGGCCGCTGGCGGCCCGTTCGCCGGTCGTGCCACCCCAGCGTGCACCCTCGTCCGGCTTGGCGGTGGAGGATCGGGACCATTCAGCCTCACTGATCGGCCGGTCGCGTGTCTCTCCCCAATGCCCGGCGGCTGTCGACCGCGTCTCCGTCCGGTTGGCGCGGGCGGAGATATCGGTTTCCTTGGTTGTGGTGCTCGGCCATACCGGATCGGGCTTTGCCGCTGCAGGCACATCCGGTGTCTCCCACTCGGTGGCCGCGTCGTCCCGGCTGCTGCTGGTGGGCGAGCCTGTCCCCATCTCCACAACGCTGCCGTCGCCGCCCGGCCAAGGATCGCCGTCGGCACCGGCCGGCCCAGTCTCCAGTTGTTCCCATTCGGCATCCGGTTTACGCTTGCCGGCGGAGTGGGCCGATTGCTCCGCCTCCGCCGCAACCTTCGTATCCCGGGTCAGTCGCGCCTCGGATGTCTTACTGTCAATGGTGTGCCACTGCTGGGTCGTGCCGGATTCGTTGGCAGCATCGGTCCACTGAGCGTCCTCCGCCTGGGGCCTCTCATCGGTCGCCGATTGCCCGTCCCCCCCGGCGTCGGCGTCACCGCGGTCGAATTGCGGCACCGACGATGCGGTGCTGGGCACGCTTTCCCAATCGCCCACGGTAGCTTGCGCGCGCTGCGGGTTGTCCGTCTCGGCGCCATCGACACCGATGGCGCCTGTGGGCACGGTCAGCGGTTCGATCTCGTCCCACACGGGATCGCCCTGCTTTCCCGTCTTTGCGGCGTGGCGTTCGGCGTCACTCGATCCGCCATTTGCCGTCAGCCTGGCCAAGGAGCTCGCATCGTCGTCGCGTTTCAGCGTCTCCCACTTCTCTTGGCGGCTCTCGGGGCGATCATTGGCGCCAAGCTTCACCAGCTTGTGCCGGCGCTCCGGGTCGATTTCCGTCCAGCCTTCCCGTTTGTCGCGGCCTTGCGTCGTCCACTTGGCCTCATCGGGATCGCCGTCTCCATCACGCTCCAGGGTGCTTGCCCGGTCCAGCGGATCGTCCGTCACCAGCTTCGGCGCTGCCTTGTCGCCACCCTCCGGCGGCTCCAGCGGCACGAGATGGGCGCTTCCGTCAGCTGCCGTGTCCAGCATGACGACGGTGGCGGCTTCCACCGCCCGATCCAGGGCGGCTTCGTCGAGCTCGCCGACCGCATCCATGATCTCAGCGGCGTCGACCTGGGTAAGCTGTGCATGGACGCCGACGAACCGGTCGCCGATCAGGCGCTTCATCAGCGCTTCGGTGATGTCGTGCAGCTTTTCCGTGGCGACGGAATCGTCCGGAACGTCGAACAGGAACAGGAACGTGTCGTCGGATTCATGGACGCATGTGTCGTTCTTCCGAATCCGGCGGGAGATCGTGTTCTCCGCCGCAAGGCCGACAGTCCGAGCGTACTTCTCCCACTCTTCGGCCACAGCCTCTTTGAAGCTGCGCAACGACAGCACCTGGAACGTGGTGTTGGGGTCCACGGCCCGCTGACTGACCAGTTCGTCGAAGGTGAGGAACGAGAAGTCGAGCTCGCCGATCCGGCTTGTCGTGCCCTGGCCGCCGGCCTGCTCGGACGCCGTTTCGACGTAAAGAACCCGTTGCAGAAGGTCTTTCAGACCTCGGGACATCGCATTCGGCCCGGCCGCCAGCGTGGTTACTGACCCGGCGACGGGGCCAGGGGATCGTCTGCCAGCAAGAGCGACAGGCCGCCGATGGCGCCCAGTCCGCCAGGGTACCCGATGGTCTTAGGGCCAAGGCACTGAAAATAGGGTTAATTTCGGTCCGGCATTAATGAGTATCGACGCAAATCTTCGCCAAATCAGCCGAAGTGGAGATCGCCATCCTTGCGAAGAATGGCGAAGGTGACGTGGTCCTGCCAGACACCATCGATCATCAAATAGTCGCGCGCCAGGCCCTCTTCGTGGAATCCGACGCGCGCCAGCAGCGTGCGGCTGGCGATGTTGTGCGGCAGACAGGCAGCCTCGATGCGGTGCAGGCCGAGGTCACGGAAACCGAAGGTCACGATCGCCCGGCCGGCCTCCGTCATATAGCCGCGGCGTGCATGGCGCCCGCCGATCCAATAGCCCAGTGAAGCCATCTGGGCCACGCCGCGGCGCACATTGGCAAAGCTCGCCCCGCCCAACAGCGCGTTATCCCCCTTGCGGAAGATCAGGAAGCTGTAGCCTTCATCGTTGCGCCATTCCGCCATCTGCCGGCGCAGCCGGCGCAGGAAGGCGTTGCGGGATAGGGCATCACGCGGCCAAGTCGGCTCCCAAGGCGTCAGGAAGTCGCGGCTTTCCTCCCGCAGGAACGCCCATACCTTCCAGTCGCGCGGCCGCGCCGGACGCAGATAGAGGCGGGCTGCGTCCAGCCGGACCGACGGGACGGTGTTGATCCCGGTCTTCAGAAAGCCGATCACGGCGCGGGGCTCCCGACCAGCCGGTCGACGATCCTGTCATAGCCGCAAAGACGCTCGATCTGGCCCAGCGCCGCCAGGGTGGGTCGGCTGGCAAGCAGGCGTCGCGCCACGCGCATGACCGCCGGCACGTCGACGGCATCCAGCCGCTCGATCGTCTCGTCTATCGTCAGCGGCCGCCCGTAGATCAACAACTGCTGACCGGCCTGCTCGCACCGGGTCATGGTCGATTCCAGGCTCATCAGCAGGCTGGCGCGCAGCTGGGTCTTCGCGCGTTCCACCTCTTCCTCGTCCAGCCGGTCGGCGACCTTCAGAAGCTCGTCGCACAGCACGGGGACAAGCTCCTCCGCGTCGTCGCCGCCGGTGCCGGCATAGATGCCGAACAGCCCGCCGTCGTCGTAGAAATTGGCGAAGCTGTAGATCGAATAGGCGAGCCCGCGTTTCTCGCGCACTTCCTGGAACAGGCGCGATGACATGCCCCCGCCCAGTACGGTCGACAGCACGGACTCCGCATAGAAGTCGGGATCGTGATAGCCGATGCCCGGGAACCCGAGCACCAGATGCAGCTGCTCTAGCGGCCGCTGCTCGCGATGCTCGCCGCCCACATAGCGGGCTGGCTCGGCTTGCGCGGGGACGGCCTGATGCATACCACGGAACGCGGCATCGGCCATGTCGACAAAACGGTCGTGGTCGATCCGGCCGGCTGCGGTCAGCACCATACGGCCGCCGGCGTAATGGCTGTGGCGGTAATCGGCCAACCGATCGCGTGTCAGCCGGCGCACACTCTCCGCCGACCCAAGCACGGGCCGGCCGAGCCCCTGATCGGGAAACGCCGTCTCCTGGAAATAGTCGAAGATGATGTCGTCGGGCGTATCCAGTGCCTGGCCGATTTCCTGCAGCACGACGCTGCGCTCACGCTCCAACTCGTCACTGTCGATGGACGAGTGCTGGACGATGTCCGACAGGATGTCGAGCGCAAGCGGGACATCGGCCTTCAGCACCTTGGCATAGAACGCCGTATTCTCGCGGCTGGTATAGGCGTTCAGATGGCCGCCGACGGCTTCGATCTCTTCCACGATCTCCCGCGCGTTGCGGCGCTGGGTGCCCTTGAAGGCCATATGCTCCAACAGATGGGCACAGCCGTTGATTTCGGCCGCTTCGTTGCGCGTGCCGACACCCACCCAAACGCCAAGCGCCACCGTCTCCACCGACGTCATCGTGTCGGTGATGATGCGCAGGCCGTTGTCGAGCGCCGTGATCCTGGCGCCCGCGCTCCCTGGGGTCGACGTCTTCATGCTCTCACCGCTGCTGCGCGCGAATGGTGGCGTACATAGTCCTGCACGGCGCGCAGGTCATTGGGCAATTCCGCCATGGTTTCGGTTCGCTCCATCAGGTCGGCCACCGCCTCGGGCAGGCCCGGACGCTGCCCCGTGGCGGCCTCAACCGCATCGGGGAACTTCGCCGGATGCGCACAGGCAAGTGCCACAACCGGCGTGCTCGGGTCGGCGGCGGCCATCGTCTTGGCCGCGGAGATACCGCAGGCCGTATGCGGATCGACGGTCTCACCGGTGGTGGCGGCGACGTCGGCGATGGTGCGCATGATGCCGTCGTCATCCAGGCGCTGCGAGACGAAGACGCCACGGCACCCATCCAGTTCCTCCGGCGTGACGGAGAACGCGCCCTCTCTGCGAAACTGCGCCAGCGCCGCTTCCGTTCGCGCGCCGCTGCGGCCGTACATTTCGAACAATAGCCGCTCGAAATTGCTTGAGACCTGGATGTCCATCGCCGGGCTCAAGGTCGGCACGACCGGTTCCATGCGCATCGAGCCGCTTTTGAAGAAACGGTCGAGAATGTCGTTGCTGTTGCTGGCCACGCCCAGCCGGGCGACCGGCAGCCCCATGGTGCGGGCGGCATGGGCGGCATAGACATTGCCGAAATTGCCGGTCGGGACGGCAAAGGACACCGATCGGCCAGGCGCGCCCAGGGCGAGCGCCGCGGCCACGTAATAGACGATCTGGCCCGCGATACGCGCAAAGTTGATGGAATTGACGGCCGATAGCCTGAGTTCGTGCCGGAAGGCGGTGTCGTTGAACATCGCCTTCACCAGGTCCTGGCAATCGTCAAAGGTGCCGTCGATCGCCACGGCATGGGCGTTGCCAGCACCCAGGGTCGTCATCAGCCGGCGCTGCACGTCGGACACGCGGCCCTTCGGGAACAGGATGATCACATCCAGCCGCTCACGGTCGCGACAAGCCTCCATCCCCGCTGAGCCGGTGTCGCCGGAGGTGGCGCCGACGATGGTCATGTGCTCGCCCCGGTCGGCCAGCACATGGTCGAACAGCCGGCCGACCAGCTGCAGCGCATAGTCCTTGAACGCCAGGGTCGGGCCGTGGAACAGCTCCATCAGCCACAAGGTGTCGTCGAGTTGCTTGAGCGGTGCCACGGCGGGATGGCCGAAGCCGGAATAGGCGGCCCGGGTGATGTCTTCCAGGGTCTCGGCATCGATGGCATCACCCGCGAAGCGGCCGACGATATCGGCGGCCAGCGCCGCATAACCGCGGCCGGCGAGCGATGCCAGTTCGCCCTCTGCAAACCGGGGCCAGGCGTCCGGCACATAGAGACCGCCGTCCTCGGCGAGGCCGGTCAGCAGGACGCCCGGGAAGTCAAGCGTGGGCGCACGCCCCCGCGTGCTGATGAATTGCGTCATGGACCAACCGCCCGTTCAGTGCGGCTCACCCTAGGACTCGAGCCCCTTCGGCGCAAGATTTCCACCCCCCTTGCCCGTTTCACGCCAGCGTTGCTTGAAGGTGCGCCATCGCCCCCGACACGTCGACAACAGTTGGGGCTGCCGGTAGTTCCGGGCGCCGGATCATGACCACGCGCACGCCCAGGGATCGCGCGGCCCGGATCTTGGGGAATGCACCACTGCCACCGCTGTTCTTGCTGACCAGCCAGCCGATGCGATGCCGGCGCAGCAGGTCGAGTTCCTGATCCAAAATGAAGGGGCCGCGCCCCAGCGTCAGAGCGTGGTCGGCCAAGGCCAATGGCTCGGCAGGCGGATCGATAAGCCGCACGAGGAAGAAGGCGTCCACCGACGCGAACGGTGGAAGATCGCGGCGGCCTGTGGCCAGGAACACGCGCGCCCCGCGCGGTAGGGCTGCGGCGGCCGCAGACGCATCCGGGACATCGGCCCAGCGGTCTCCATCTTCCGGCTTCCACTCCGGCCGTTGCACCCGAATAAGGGGAACGCCGACCGCCGCGGAGGCGGTCACGGCATGGGCACTGATCTGCGCGGCAAAGGGATGCGTCGCATCCACCAGGGCATCGATGCCGTCTTCCGCCAGATAGGTCGACAACCCGTCGCTGCCGCCGAAGCCACCGCGCCTCACCGCGCCGTAGACCGGGGCCGGACTGCGCGTGGCGCCGGCCAGCGAGGTGATGACCTGCCAACCCGTCAGATCCGACAGGGCCTCGGCCAAGGCCGCGGCTTCCGCCGTCCCGCCCAGGATCAGGACCCGCGGCATGTCAAACCCCCTACCATCCGGCGGCCTGTCCGACGATCGCACCCCCGCGATCGACGATCAGGATCTCGGTACCGACATCGGCCGTCCCCACGACGCCGAGCGCGGTCGCGCGTGCCCCCGCTGCAACTCGGTCGGCAAGGGCGATGCCCTCAGCTTCAGCGAGCGCCAGCACCTGCGCTGCGGTGTTCGCCGACCGCGCCGTGTCGACCAGCGCATACGGCGCGCCCATGCCGGCTAGCTGTTTGGCCAGCCAGTCGAAGTCCACCTGACTGCGGCCGGAATGGAGGTCGAGACACCCTTGCGCCAGCTTCGTCAGCTTGGCGAAGCCGCCCGCTATGGTGACCCGGCCGATGGGATGACGCCGGAGGTACTTCAGCATGCCGCCGGCGAAATCGCCCATGTCGATCAACGCAATCTCCGGCAGGTCGTATCGCGCCGCCACCGCAGCTTCCGAGGTGGAGCCTGTGGCACCGGCCACGTGCCCGAGGCCGGCCGCCCGCGCCACATCGATGCCGCGATGGATCGAATGGATCCAGGCGGAACAGGAAAACGGCACAACCACCCCGGTGGTTCCGAGGATCGACAGGCCGCCGACGATGCCCAGCCGCGGGTTCCAGGTACGCCGTGCCAGTTCGGCCCCGCCGGAGACGCTAACGGCGATCTCCACATCCCCGGCCACACCGTGCTCTGCGGCGACATCGGCGATCACCCCGCACATCATCTGCCGGGGCATCGGGTTGATCGCGGGCTCGCCCACGGGCACCGGCAAGCCCGGCAGCGTGACGGTTCCGACCCCTTCACCGGCGACGAACACCACCCCGCTACCGGCCGGAAGCCGGCGGACGGTGGCGATCACCAGCGCGCCATGGGTGACGTCCGGGTCGTCGCCGGCATCCTTGACGATGCCGGCCGATGCTCTGTCGCCGTCCAAGGCCTCGGTGGCGAGGGCGAAGGACGGTGTCTGACCCCTGGGCAGGGTGATGGTCACGGGATCCGGAAACCGCCCGGTCACGAGCGCCGAAAACGCCGCCCGGGCCGCCGCCGTGGCACAAGCACCGGTCGTCCAGCCTCGCCGCAATGGTCGATCTGGCGCACGCGACATCGCCATTTCCGCAAAATCGAACAATCCGCATCCCAAGCCCTACCCCAGAGCCGGGTGCCTCGCCAAGTTAACAACAACATCCTTTCCAGAACCGCGGATCGCGCGCCCCATGGACCATGCAAGCTTCCTTGGCCTGAGCCAGGAACTCTCCGAGGCTGCCCTGAAGGGCGCCGACGAGGCGAAGCTGATCGAAACCTTCTGCCACCGCGTGCAGGCCGCTGGCATGCCCCTGTTCAGGGGATTTGTCGGCGTCGACACTCTGCATCCGGTCGTCGACGGCGTCACCTATGAATGGCGGCGCACACGCAACCAGATCGCCATTACGCTTTACGAACGGGCGACCTCGGACGAGCGGGAAGATTCCTGGCACGCAAGCCCGCTCTACCGGGTCTATGTCGACGGAAACCGTATGCTCCGCCGCCGGGTCGGCGACACCCACCGCCCGGGCGAATTCCCCGTTATCGACGACCTGGTGGCGGAGGGTGCCACCGATTACCTCTGCTGGGCGATTCTGTTCACCGACAGCGTCACGGCCAGCGAAGAGGATGGGTTCTATGCTTCGCTGGCGAGCGACCGACCCGGCGGCTTCACCGAGGCGGAAGTGGCCTGTCTCGACCGGTTGATGTCGGGACTGGCCCTGGCCATGCGAACCGCCCTTCTGGTGCGCACGACGGAGAGCCTGCTGTCGACCTATCTGGGCGCCGACCCGGGCCAGCGCATCCTGCGCGGGCAGATCGAACGCGGTGCGGCGGAGGCCCTGTCTTCGGTGCTGTGGTTCAGCGATCTGCGCGGCTTCACGCGCATCGGCGACACGACGCCCGAGGCCCTGCTGCCCCTGCTGAACGACTATTCGGATTGCCTGGTGACCGCGGTGCACGAACAGGCGGGACAAGTGCTGAAGTTCGTCGGCGACGGCCTGCTGGCGATCTTCCCCATCCTGCCCCAGGACCCGGAGTCGGGACCGGCCGCGTGCCGCCGGGCGCTGGCGGCGGTGGATCAGGCGCGCCGGGACGTCAGCGGACTGAACGTCAGGCGCTCAGCCGACGGTGCGCCGGTGACCACCTTTTATCTCGGCCTGCATGTGGGCGATGTCTATTACGGCAATGTCGGCAGTCCCACACGCCTCGATTTCACCGTGGTCGGCCCGGCCGTGAACGAGGTCAGTCGCATCGGCGGCCTTTGCCGCGCCCTGGACCAGGATGTCATCGTCTCAAAAGCGTTCGCCGCGGCTGGGGGCGACCTCGGCCGGCTGTCGTCGCTGGGGTTGCATAGCCTGCGCGGGGTCTCGCGGCCGCAGGAGCTGTTCGGGCTGATGCCGGTCCCCGGCGGCATGCCGCCAAGCCTTGTCGCCGACGCCACATCGGCAACAAAGTAACGCCGCAATCGGTCCCTATCAGATACGCTCGCCGTCTCGGCCGAACGAGAGGCGGCCCGGACCAACGGCAAGCGGACCTTGCACTGTCGATGACCCACGCGGCCGATGACCAGGCAGAGACGCCCGTCCGGCGCAGGGCCGGTTTCGGCTGGCTGGCGGGTCTGTTGTGGGTACTGCTGGGTCTGACGGCAATTGCCACGGCCTTCGCGGCGACGACGGCGTGTGGCCTCTCCATCCCTGGCCTGCCCTCGGCGATCGACTTCTGTCCACCGACGGAAGAGAGGCCGGACGACCGCGAAAATCTGCTGGTCCGCCTGGAGATGCGGGAAGAGGCGCTGCAGCAGCGGCTGGACACCCTGCGCCTGACCCTGGCCGATGCACCGCATTGTCCTGTTCCGGAGCGTGCCGAACCGCTTCAGGTCGCCGAGGTTCCGCCGCCGCCTGAGGAACCGGAGGAAGAGGTCGTCGAGGAGGTCGAGGCGCCGGTCGAACCGCCCGTCGAAGAAGAGGTTGAAGAACCGATCGAAGTCGTTGAGGTGCCGGTGGAACCGGTCGAACCGCCTCCCGATCTGGTCATGGTACCGCCCCAGGCCCCTACCGCCCCGCCACGGCCGGCGCCACCGCCGCGCCCGGTGGAAGTCGCCGAGGTCACGCCGCCCCCCGTACCGCCGGAACCCCAACCGCAACCGCAACCCGTGGCGGCACCACCGCCGCCCCAGCCGGAGCCGCCGGTCCCCGAACCCGTTGCAGCACCGCCGCCGGTGCCGCTGGAGCCCTGCCCGCCGCCGCCCTCGGACGAAGTCGTGCTGGTCCTGGATACATCTTCCAGCATGGAGTGGCCGTTCGCCCTCGACCCGGGCTTTGAGGCGCGCCTGTGGCAGACAGCTTTCGACCGCTCCGGTCAGGGCCGGCGCCAGTTCCAGGCGATGCTGGAGGAGATGGACAGGATGCCGGGCGCCGATCGCATCGACGTGGCGCGGCAGTCGCTGGTTCAGCTGGTCAACGTCACACCGACGGACATCGATCTGGGTCTCGTCGTCTTCAATCAGTGCGGCCGGACGGCCCCGGGCCGGACCTACGGCCCCGGACAGCGGCCGTCGCTGATTTCACGCATCCGGTCCGCCAATACGGACGACTCAACGGCCTTGGGCGAAGCGCTGGGCGTGGCGCGGTCGATGATCCAGGGCGGCCGCACGCCGGAGGAACCCGTCAATCTCGTTCTCGTCTCGGACGGCCGGGACAGCTGCGGTGCCGACCCCTGCGCCGTCGCCCGCGCGCTGAAGGCGGAGTTTCCCTACCTTTACATTCACGTGATTGCGCTGACGTCGCTGGTGGAGCCGCTGCGCTGCGTGGCCAATGCCACCGGCGGCGAGTTGATCATGCCCCAGAACGCAGGGGCTCTGGCCGCCGCGCTTCGCCGCGCTTCGGGCCAGTCGGATCTGCCGGAACACTGTCAATAGGCCGCGGCAACCGGACGGGTCGTCGTTCACGCTGAGGTTCTGAATGAGGCGGCAGATCACCAGGGCGGAGATCCGGTAGCAGAGCCGCGAAAACGCCGGTGACCCGCCGACGGCGGGTCACCGATTCTCTTGCTGTCTTGCCTTAAGCCGCACGGACGTCGCTGATGAACCGTTTGATCAGGTCGTCGAGACGGCGGGACTGGTCTGCGGCATCGATGCTCGCCTGGTCGACGAAATGGGCCGCCGAACCGGCGCGGCCGGCATGCTCGCTGACCTGACTGACGTGCTGAGATGCCTCATGCGTGCCGGACGCGGCTTCCTGCACGTTTCGGGCGATTTCCTGAGTGGTCGCGTCCTGCTGTTCGATCGCCACCTGGATGGAGCTCGACGCCTGGTCCACATCGCCGATGGTGGCCACGATCTCTTCAATCGCGCCGACAGCGGAACTGGTCGCATTCTGCATGGCGCCGACCTGGCCCTGGATCTCTTCCGTGGCCTTCGCGGTCTGTCCTGCAAGCTGCTTCACCTCGTTGGCCACGACCGCGAACCCACGGCCGGCCTCGCCGGCGCGCGCCGCTTCGATGGTCGCGTTCAGCGCCAGCAGATTGGTCTGCGCCGCGATCTCGTTGATCAGGCGCACCACCTCACCGATACGGTTGGCCGCCTCGGCCAGCCCACGCACCATGGTGTTGGCGCCTTCGGCCTGGTCCACGGCCTTGCGTGAAACGTCGCTTGCGTGTTGGGCGTTGCGCCGGATCTCGCGGATGGAGGCTGCCATTTCTTCCGCCGCCGCTGCCACGGTCTGGACGTTGGCGGTTGCTTCTTCCACCGCAGCCGCCGTGGTCAGAGCCTGCTGGCTGGTCTCGTCCGCAGTCTGGCTCATGGCCGAAGAGGCTTCACTCAGCTTGCGCATCGCATCGTCGACGGTCGACAGCGCGCCCGACGCTTCCGTGTCGAACCCAGAAGTCAGATTATCGACCTTCTGCTGACGCTTCGTGCGCTCTTCCATCTCGATCTGCTGATAGACGGAGATCGAAAGATCCATGTCCATCATGATTGCCTTGACGACCGCGTCCCGCGCCGCCTGCCGGTGACGCTGTGGGATGCCCGAGCCGCGGTTGATAAGCCCCATCAGCTCCCCGAGCACCATGGAATAGCCGCCCATGTACCATCGCGGCTCAAGGCCGATGCGCTGATGGGCGCGACCGATCGCGTTGCACTCAGCCATGAAATCGTCGTCGAAGCCGCCGGTGAACAGCTTCTTCCAGTGACGGCGCTGGGCGGCCTTCAGGGATTCGACATTCGAACTGGCGATCAGTGTCGCCGTTTCCGGAAAGCGGCTGAGATGCTGATAGAACCGGTCCAGTATGGGCCCGAGCTTGTCTTCCAGCTTGCCCCAAATCTCTGCGAGAAGGCGTAGCGAGTCCGCGTCAATCTCATGAAATGCGCGGCGGGTATTCGCATCTAACGGGGTCGACGTGTCCGCCATGGTGACTAATTCCTTGCAGTGGTTGGGCAACCGGGTTGCTCATGCTTCAGGTTCAACGCGTCCCAGCATCGTCAGAAGGGGGTGACGTTGACTGCGAGACAGGGTTAAGCATAAATCGTTAAGATTCGGTGATTGCTTTACCCTTGTTCGAGGGACAAGACTGTGTTGGATCGGCGAAGTCTCCAGATTGGGTGCACGGTAGCCGTAATCGCAAATAACGTGATCCCATGGATCAGCCACTCTTTTTGCCCGCAACCGATGAAGCTCAGACAGAGACCCGGCGAACGCAAACGTTTGGTGTCTATTGATTTACTATCTAACTTTCCGCCCCCGCAATTTTGGTTTGCCGGTAGATTTGCTGAAGCAATCATTAATTGAGCCACGTGAACAAACCGTAAAGGCGACTATGTTGACCGCTTGAGGGCATCGAGCAGATCGACGCGCAGAGGAAGGCCGCCCATGCCGATCAAACCCGTCCCCATCTGGGCGACCAGCCAAGCCCACGAAGACGAAATGAACGACGATCACGCGATGCTCTGGCGGCGGATGATCGCGCTGATGGCCGAGCAGGATCTGACGGGCCGCACAGTCCTGGATTTCGGCTGCAACCAGGGTGGCTTTCTCAGATTGCTGCATGGCATTCGCCCCTATGAAAGGGCCGTCGGCATCGACATAGCGACCGAGTCGGTGGCCTTGGCGGTAGCACGTCGGGGACTGGTCCCGGCCGACTACCGGGTGGCGACGGACCTCGCCGAATTCCCTGAGACCTTCGACATCGCCTTCAGCCACGAAGTGCTGTACCTGCTGGAAGACATCGGCGGCCATGCCCGCGAGATTCACTCTGCGCTGAAGCCGGGCGGCGTTTACTACGCTGCCATCGGCTGCCACGCGGACAGCCCCGAATGGCCGCGCTGGCGCAACCTGATCCAGACCTATTCCAGCCTGCCGGTCCACGGCCGAACCCTGGACGGCTACGCTGAAGTCTTTCGGACGGCGGGTTTTCAGGTGTTCGCACGCCGGTTCGCGGTCGACGAGTTCATCCGGCTCAGCACGGGGGACGCCTTCGCCACCGTCGGTGAGCAACTGGACTATTACACCGGCGTCAAGACCCTGTTCCGACTGATCAAGGCTCGATAGCCAAGACGCCGCAACGCTTCACAGTGCCTCGTTGAAGTCTTCAATCAACGTGGCGATGCGGCTGCTGTCCGACTGATCCATGATCACGTCGGCGCGGCGGCGCGCAGCAATGGTGTCGATCATGCGCACCCGGCCCTTCACCCGCAGCAGAGCGGCCGGCGTCATCGACAGCTCGCGAATGCCGAGCCCGATCAGCATCGCTGTATAGCGCGGATCGCCCGCCATCTCGCCGCAGACGCTGAACGGGATGCGGGCCCTGAACGCCGCCTGAGTCGAAAACTGGATCAGCCGCAGGACGGCGGGATGCAGGGGGTCGTAGAGTCCCGCCACCTGCTCGTCGCCGCGATCGATGGCCAGCGTGTACTGAATGAGATCGTTGGTCCCGAGCGCGAAGAAGTCGCACTCCCGCGCAAAGGCGTCCGCCGCCAGCGCCGTTCCGGGAATCTCGATCATCACGCCGAAGGGGGGCCGCGACGGCGCCATGCGCACTCGGCGACGTGCCAGGCGCCTGGCCGCGCGGTCCAGGATCTCGCGTGCACGGCGCACCTCGCCGATCGTTGCGACCATCGGCAGCAGGATCCGCACCGGCCCATGGGCGCCGGCCCGCAACATGGCCGCGAACTGCGTTTCCAACAGCTTCGGCTCGCGCAGGCTGAGACGGATCGCGCGCAGCCCGAGTGCCGGATTGTTGCCCGGGCTGAACCGTGGGCCGAGGGCAGACGCCAGCTTCTCGCCGCCGATATCCAGGGTCCGCAGCGTCACCGTCTTGCCGTCCATGCCTTCGACAATGCCGCGCAGCACTTCGTACTGTTCCTGCTCAGTCGGCAGGTCGTCCCGGTTCATGAACAGGAACTCGGTGCGCAACAGGCCGATCCCGTCGGCGCCGACATCCACGACCGCCGCGACCTCATGCGGCAGCTCGATATTGGCCGCCAGCGCCACCGGCGCGTCGTCGCGCGTGGTCGATGGCAAGGCGATCAGTGTGCGAAGCTGCGCCTGCTCGGCCGCCAGGACAGCACGGCGCGCCTCGTAGCGCTCCAACGTCTCGGCGGTGGGATCGAGGATCACCTGCCCGGCGGTGCCGTCGACGATCACCGTCTGCCCGGCATGGACGCGCCGCAGCAGATCGGCAACGCCCAGTACAGCCGGCAGGCCCAGCGACCGCGCCATGATCGCCGTATGCCCCTCCGCCCCGCCCAAGGTGGTGGCGAAGCCGGCGATCCGCTTGGGATCCATCAGCGCGGTGTCGGCCGGCGTGATCTCCTCAGCCAGGATGATGCTGTCGGCGGGCAAGGTAGAATAGGCCTGGAACTGGCGGTCGATCAGGTTGCGGATCAGACGGCCGCCGACGTCGCGGATGTCCTGAATCCGCGCCGCCAGATAGGCATCGTCCATGGCCGCGAACTGTTGGGCGATGGCCGTCATCTCGGTCTGGACGGCCCATTCGGCGTTCAGCCGCTCTTCCGTAATGCGCCGTTCCACCCCCCGGATCAGCCGCGAACCGGAGACGATGGCGAGATGGGCGTCCAGGAGATAGCTGATCTCTTCAGCGGCGGCGTCCGGAAGGCTGGCCGACTTCGCCTTCAGCTTGCGCAGTTGTCGCCTGGCCTTGGCCACAGCATCGGTGAAGCGATGTTTCTCATCCTCCGCCGCGGCTTGCGTGAGCACGTATTCGGGCACCTGGGCAAAGCCGGTCTCGACCACATGGGCGGGGCCGATGGCAATTCCGGCAGACACGCCGAGCCCCGTCAGAGTCGCCTCCGGCAGGGATGGTCCGTCGGTGGAGCCAGTGCCTTTAGCCCGCATTTCTCGCACCGTCCTTGGTTTGCGTCGGGGCTGGCCATCCGCCCATCAGGCGCAAGCCGAAGAGCGCAGCGGCGCTACGGTCGACGCTTGCGACGCCGCGGGCGGGCGCCCGGCCCCGACCTTGCGGGCGGTGCGAGGAATGCGGGCTAGTCCTCATCGAACTTGCGCACCACGAGGTCTTCGAGCGCCTGGATCGCCGCGTCGGCATCGGGGCCCGTGGCAATCAGCGTGATCGACGTGCCGGGGCTAGCCGCCAGCATCATCAATCCCATGATGCTCTGCCCGCCGACGGCCATGCCGTTGCGCCTAACCGTCACCTCTGCATCAAAGCGGCCCGCCACCTTCACGAATTTGGCAGCCGCCCGCGCATGCAGCCCCCGCTGATTGGCGATGATTACCGTGCGCGTGATCTCGGGACGGGTTTGGCGATCCTCCAGGTCATCGTTCATTTTCGTTGGCAAGAAGGCTTGATGCGATGTTGATGTACTTCTGCCCGGCGTCCCGTGCCAGGCGAACGGCTTCCGACACCGATTCACTGGCGCGTACCGACGCCAGCTTGATCAGCATAGGCAAGTTCACGCCGGCGATCACCTCGATCCGCTCACGCTGCATCACCGAGATCGCCAGGTTCGAGGGCGTGCCCCCGAACATGTCCGTCAGCAGCACCACACCACGGCCGTTGTCGACCTGCGCCACGCAGTCGAGGATCTCTCGCCGGCGCTGCTCCATATCGTCGTCGGGCCCGATGCATACGGCACTGACATTGTCCTGCTCGCCCACCACATGCTCCAGCGCGGCGATGAACTCCTCCGCCAGGCGTCCGTGCGTCACCAGGACCATGCCGATTTTTGCCGATGGATCCGATGGTGCGGACATGCTGTAGCCTCGTTCCTGCCAGCCTAGCCTGCCGCCAGGTCGCGATGGGCAAGACCGACACGATACCCCTCATCGCGCAGCCATTGCGACAAGAGTTCGGCGATGAAGACCGACCGATGCCGTCCGCCCGTGCAGCCGACGGCGATCGTCAGATAGCTCTTCCCCTCGCGATTGAAGCGCGGCAGCAGCGGCCCTACCAGCCCCTTCAGCGATGCGATGAAACCGTCGAAGTCCGGATCGGAGGAAATGTAACTCTGCACTTCGGCCTGTAACCCGCTGTGGGGCCGCAGACTTTCGTCCCAATAGGGATTGGCGAGAAAGCGCACGTCGAACACCAGATCCGCCTCCCGCGGCAAGCCGCGCCGGAACGAGAACGACATCACCGAGACCAACAGGCCTGGTTGGCGGTCGGCGGCAAAGCGGCCGCCGATCGTCCGCTTCAGTTCGTGCATGTTCAAGAGCGACGTATCGATCACCAGATCGGCACGGTCGCGCACCGGCGCCAACACGGCCCGTTCCTTCTGGATCCCATCCGCAATCGGTCGGTCCTGCGCCAGTGGATGGCGACGCCGTGTTTCGGTGAACCGGCGCTGCAGCACCTCGACATCGGCCGTAACGAAGACCAGGCAAAGGTCGAGATCGCGCCGATCCCGCAGAAGGTCCACCTGCCTAAGCAGTGCATCGGCCGCGAAATCGCGATTGCGGCAATCGATCACCACGGCCAGAGGCGTTCCGCGGTCGTCGCCCTCCGTCACCAAGAACTGCACCAGGGCAAGCGGAAGGTTGTCCACCGCCTCATAGCCGAGATCCTCTAGCCCCTTCAGCGCGGTGGACATGCCGGCCCCCGACAGGCCGGTCAGCAGGATCACGCTCCGTCGCCCAGTCCCGGCTGCAGGCTGCAGCGGCTGGGCCGTTTCCGGTTCTGCCCGGTCATCCATGGCCAGCGTCCTCCGTCCGTCCCGTTGCCGCTTCGGCCGGCCATGTCGAATCGCCGCCGGGTGAGATCATGGATAGAGCAATTCGCAGTTTCGCTGGCGCGGACGCATGGAACGGATCGAGGCTGATCCGCGGAACGGCCGCGCCTGCCACAACGGCCCGCGCCGGGGCCGGCAGGCGCTCCACAGGTTCGCCGGGCGCAAGATCGGCAACCAAGACAATTTGAGCTTCGTCGACGGCCGGCACGCGGACCGGACCGATGCCCCGGATCTCCAGCAGGCCGCGCAACACCGCCGGGGCTCGGGCGGATACACGCCCATCCTCCATGGACAGCACGACACGGTCGTCGGCAACCAGTTCGGCACCGCGGTCGATCAGGCGCAGTGCCAAGTCCGATTTCCCCGACCCCGAGGGACCACGCAACATGACGCCGCGCCCCTCAAGCATGACGCAGGTGGCATGGATCGTCTCCATGACCGCAAAGGTGTCGTCCGGGTCTGGGCAAGTCAATCGCCCAGCCCCGGACGATCGGCCGCGTCCTATTGCACGCCCATCTCAAGCCGGTAGTCGGTCGCGCCCGAGAAGACATAGACGCGCACGAAATACGTCCCGGCGGAAAGCTGCTGCTGGATCTGTTCCGCCTCCGGTCCGGCCAGCAGCGACGAGCTGAGCACCGTGACACCGTCACCCGACAAGAGCTCGACATCCGCATCGCTGGTCAGTTGATCCAGGATCAAGCGGAACGATCCGGGAGCGGTCAGATCAAATGTGTAGAAGTCGGACACGTCGGCCGGGCCGACCCAGTCCTGCAGCACCACCGGCTCACCCGGTGTCAGCGTCACAACGCGGGCCGCGCCGGTGCTGTTGCCGGCGCTGTCCTCAGGTGCGGGACCCGCCGGCTCGGCCGAAATCTCGACGAAGTACTCGGTGTTGCCGGAGAACGGGACGACCACGACATAGTATTCGCCCGGCTCAAGCAGCACCTCCATGTATTCGGAATTGGTGCCCCCTTCCGCCGAGGATGCCAGCACCGACCCGAAATCGTCTTCCAGGCTGATGTCCGCGTCCGACGACATCCCGTCCAGGGTTACGATGACGTTCGAGGACTCCGACACGCTGAAGGAATAGTAGTCGGCAAAATCGCCGGAGCCGATCCACTCCTCCTGCACCACGCTCGACCCGGTGACATCGCCCAAGGCAAACGCCTGGCCCGGTCCGTCACCGGCCTGGTCGGCTGGCGGCGGGTCTGCCGGCTCACCGGAAACGACCAGCTGATAGGTCGTCTCCCCCTGGTACATGTACACTTCGACGAAATAGGTGCCGGGGCCGGCGAAGTAGTCGATGAATTCCGAATCCGCTCCGGCCGCGGCGGAATCGGCCAGGTACTGCCCCGTCTCATCCAGAAGCGTGAGGTCCGCATCGGCCGACAACCCTTCCAGCGAAACGCTCAGCTGCGTCCAGTCATCGAGGGTGAACTCGTAGAAGTCGCTGGAATCCTGGGGTCCGACCATGCCCTCGAAGATGCTCGGTGTCGGGCCGACATCAGGTATCAGCTGGGCCATGCCCATCGTGTTGTCGTCGGAGATGCCGGGCACGCCCAACTCGGGCTGGCCGGCCGCACCGCCGGTGCCCGGCAACGCGATTACCACCGGTTCCAGCACCTCCGTCCAGACATAGCCGACCCGACCGTCATCCAGTTCAACCCGGTACCAGGGGCTGCCCTGGACCCGGCCCGTGACGAAGATCTGCGCCCCGAAAGGCAGCGTCTCGAGGCGGGCGGCACCGCCATCGGGCTGCTCGCGCACGGCAGCACCTGCCCAGGTCACGAAGAACGGGCCGTCAATGACCTCAGCGATCTGAACCGTATCGTCTTCCGTTTCCTCTTCAGCATCCTGGGCAAGGGCCGGCCACGACAAGGTGGCAGCGGACGCCAAAGCCAGCGCTGGCAGCCAGCCGGCGCGGGCACGCAAGCGGTCGGTCATAATGTGTCGTCTCCCGGATTGTGCGAGGCCATCATGTCGACTCTCGCGGTCGCGCTTTGATGGGGATCGGACGCGCCGCATCCCCACCTCCCTGTTGCTGCCGCCGCATTTATAGCGCCGGCACACGCACGGTAAACCGCGCGCCGTTGGTGTCTTGCCGGTTCTCCGCCGTTATGGTGCCGTCGTGGGCTTCCACGATCTGCTTTGAGATGCTGAGGCCGAGACCGGAATGGGTGCCGAACTTCTCGCTGGACGGGCGCTCGCTGTAGAAACGGTCGAAAATCGCCTCCAGCTTGGTGGGCGGGATGCCCGGACCGTCGTCTTCCACTACGACTTCGACGGCCTCTCCCAGGCGCCGTGCCGTGAGTGTGATCTTCCCGCCCGGCGGTGAGAAGCTGACGGCATTGCCGATCAGGTTGCGGAAGACCTGGACCAGCCGGCCTTCCAGCCCCGGAACGCGAAGCTGGGTTTCGGCCGACTGCAGCCGGACGACCACACGCGGCCCGCCGTCATCCGACGCGGTCTGATAGAGCTCCGACAGCATGCGCAGCATCTCCGCGATGTCGACCGGCTCCGCCGCAGCGCGTGACAGCTCCGCATCCAGCCGCGAGGCGTCGGAGATGTCGCTGATCAGCCGATTCAGGCGCTGCACATCCTCCACGATGATGCCCATCAGGCGCCGCTGCTGCTCCGGATCGGTGATGCGGGCCGTCGTCTCCACCGCACTGCGCAGCGAGGTCAGTGGGTTCTTGATCTCATGCGCCACATCGGCCGCAAAACGCTCGATGGCGTCCATGCGGGCCCAGAGCGCCTCGGTCATGTCGCGTAGAGAGCCCGAAAGGTCCCCGATCTCGTCGCGGCGGCGGCGGAAATCGGGAATCTCGTGCTGGCGGCTCAGGCCGCGGCGCACGCGGTCGGAGGCTTCGGCCAGCCGGCGGATCGGCCGCGTGATGGAGGATGCGAGGTATGTGGACAGCAGGATTGTGATGGCCAAAGCGAAGGCAAAGACCTTCAGAATGTCTTCGCGGACACTCTGGATGGCACGGTCGATCCCGAGATTGTCCGCCGTAACCATCACAGCGCCGAGCACGACGCGCAGCCGCTGCACCGGCTCGGCGACGCCGATCATGATGTCCCCGCTCTCCGTGGTCCAGGTCTCTGTTCCGATATCGCCCGCCAGTGCCGTGACCACGGCGTCGTAATCCGCAGCCCTCTGGTCGGGACGCTCGCGGTAGATCGCCCACCTGCGACGCTCCGGCATCATCTCGGTTACCCAGTGATATGCGGCGTCGAACGTCTCACGCAGCCAGCTGCGCTGCTGCAGCGGCGGCAGAGGCTCGATCTCGACCGCACCGCCGGAGCCGACTCCGATGAGAAAACGGCTGTCTGCCGTCAGCGAGCCGTCGACGTCGAACAGGCGCGTGCGGGTTCCCGTCGTCTCGAACAGGCGCCGGACCATCTGTCGCGCCAATTCCGGATCGATCCCCTGCTCCGCATCGGCATCGCCGACAATCGTGCCCTCGGCCAAAGCACCGGCGAAGATCTTGGCCTGACTGCGCAGCACCTCGATTTCGGCCTGGATCAGTCGATCCTCATACCGGCCCAGATAGAGCAGCCCGCCGACCAGGATCAGCAGCGCGAGGACGTTGATCGCCAGAACGCGGGCCGTGAGCTTCGAAACCGACCGGCGCCGGTACCGGCCGGCCGGCCGGCCGTTCGGCTGGCGCCCCGGACGGCGCGCCTCTCTGCTGCGCTGTCGCGGTTTCCTTCGCGCGCGTTGCTTAGGCTCGGGGGACTTCGCAGGCGCGTCTGGAGCCGGCGCCGCAACGGCAACGGACCTCGCAGCCTCAAGCTTCGGTCTGTCGCCGTCTCTCGGAGGTCGATCGTCCGCTATCGGCGCAGCGACAACCGGCGCGACCGTTGGCTCACGGTCGGTGTCGCGCCCAAGGCGCGGCAGCGACGGTGCTCTTGGCGTCGCAGATGCTGGCGGCGGCGCTCGAAGGCTGGGATCTTCCTGCACTGGATCGGCCTTGAGACCGCCGGGGTCGTGAGCCTCTGGCGCAGCCGCTTCGCCGTCGGAGACGACGCGCAGCCGCGGCCCATCGCCCGTGGCGCCGTCCGCCCCCTGTCCGGGTCTGCCGAGATGCGGGCCGGCCGTCATCGCCGCCCTGCCGGTAGTTGAAACAAGAGCCGGCCCCCCGCAGCACGACTTGGATCGTCTACGCCCCGCACATGGTCAGTGAGCCGCCGGGGGCCCGTCATCCCCGGAGCGGGGCGGCAGGCCCAGCACCGAAGGATGCGGCCACCGTCATGGCCGTCGTCCGCATGCCCACACTATTCCTTGTAGCGATATCCGACGCCATACAGCGTCTCGATCTGGGCGAACTCGCCATCGACCGCCTTGAACTTCTTGCGGATGCGCTTGATGTGGCTGTCGATCGTCCGGTCGTCGACATAGATATGCTCGCCATAAGCGGCATCCATCAGCTGATCGCGGCTCTTCACATGGCCCGGGCGCTGCGCCAACGCCTTGACCAGCAGGAACTCCGTGACCGTCAGGTCGATGGCACCGCCGTGCCACATACAGGCGTGACGGTTGCTATCCAGCGTCAGAGGGCCACGGGTCAACACGGCGTTGGGATCCGCCTTCACCTGCGGGTCCGCGTTCACCAGCTGCTCACGCCGCAACAGGGCGCGGATACGCTCGATCAGCAGACGTTGGGAGAACGGCTTCTTGATGTAGTCGTCGGCCCCCATGCGCAGGCCCAAGAGCTCGTCAACCTCGTCATCCTTGGATGTGAGGAAGATCACCGGCATGTTGGACATCTTGCGCAGCCGCTGCAGCAGCTCCATCCCGTCCATCCGCGGCATCTTGATGTCCAGCACCGCCACGTCGACCGGACGGTGCGAAAGCCCCCGCAACGCTTCGTCGCCATCGGCGTAGGTCTTGACCTCGAATCCCTCGGCCTCGAGCGCCATGGACACCGATGTCAGGATATTGCGGTCGTCATCGACCAGGGCGATGGTATTGCTCACCTTAGCACAAGCTCCTTTTGCCGGACGCGACGGCGCCGGGGCGCATCAATGCCAGCATTGATGCGGAGTATGGCGCATTTGCGGTGCCGCTGTCACGGTGACGGGCAGGAATGGGGCGACTTGGCGACCGTTTGAGGTCGGAACAAGGGGAAACGCGAGCCGAACATGGATGAGATCGCCCCCGGGGCGCTCGCGCGCAGGGTGATGCGTGCGTCCGATCGCGCCGCTTTGGCCACCCTCGCCGACGGCGGCACCCCCTATGCCTCTTTGGTCCTGACGGCATTGGATCAGGACGGTACGCCGATCCTGTTGATCTCGCGCCTCGCCCGCCACACCCGCAATGCCGAGAGCGACCCGCGCGTCAGCCTGCTGTTCGACGGCACGGCGGGCCATGCCGACCCTTTGACCGGCCCGAGGGTGACGGTGATGGGCCGGCTGCAACCGGGCAGTGAACAGCGCCAGCCGGATCGCTATCTGGCCCGTCATCCGAGCGCTGGCCAATACGCCGGGTTTGGAGACTTCGCCTTTCATGCCATGGAGATCGGCCAGGCCCACCTGGTGGCCGGCTTCGGCCGGATCCACCGGATCTGCGCGACCGACCTTCTGGCCCCTGCGGACGTGGCCGGCCGTCTGGCGGCGGCGGAGCCGGCGCTGCTTCAGATGGTCAACGATGGGGACGGAACGCTGGCCACCCGCCTTGCCGCCGCTCGCGGTTGTTCCGGCGTTTCCGGTTGGCGCGCCGCCGGTATCGACTGTGATGGCGCAGACTTTCGCGCTGGCGATACAACGATGCGGCTGCATTTTCCTCGCGCCGCCACATCGGCTGAGGAGGCGGCTGCCATGTTACGCCAGCCTGACGACATGGTGCCGGCATGACCGCCGTTCGCGCCCGGCCGCAGTCCGGCGGGCACCGCGGACGACGAAGCCGCGGTCAATCGTCCGGGTGCAGCGATCCCCCGAGCGGTGCGGCGAGGCGGAAGGTGATCAGTTCGGTGCCGGGATTAGTGTCCGAGATGCCGGCATTGGACAGATGCGTCACGTTCAGGCCGAGCTGATAGCCGTTGTCGAAACGGTATCCGATCTCAACGCCCGACCGGAATTCGAAGAAGCTGCCGAGGTCCTTCCCATCCCCCTGGTTGTAGAACCCGAAGCCGGAGAAGGGGAAAATCACGTAGTGGTCTTCGATCACCCACTCGACGCCGAGGCCGGTATAGCCGTAAGCCGACCCCTCGGTCGTGAACCAGCCGCCGATAAACGGCGCTATGCCAATATCTTCGCTGATCAGCCCTTCCCCAATGCGCCAGCCGGGCCTCAGTTCAGCCTCGAACACGGCCGCAGTATCTTCGTCCAGAAAGTCGTAGGCGCCGGACCCGAGGATCAGATGATGCGGGCCGTCGGCAAGCGACGGTCCGGCTGCCACTGCGGTTGCCAGTGCGGCAGCCGGCGGAAGGGCGCGAAAGCGCATAGTGACGCTCCGGACGTGATCGATGAGGTAACTTGATCGACGCTAAGAGCCTTATCCGATGATCTTGACGAATACAATCTGGTATTACCGTCTCCGTACGAATTCCTTTGCATTGCCGAAGCCGAGTGAGAGATCGGCATCCGTTGGACGGTTCAAGCCAGGTCACGAAAAGACCGCGTGGCCTCAATAAGTGCTGCGCGAATGCCCGGTTCCATTGCGGCATGTCCGGCGTTAGGTACCACAATGTATTTCGCTTCGGGCCAGGCGCGGCGCAATTGATCCGCCGTGTGGATGGGGCAGACGATGTCGTAGCGGCCCTGGATGATCGCCGCCGGAATATCCCGAACCCTGTCGATATTCCGCAGCAGCAGGTCTTCCGGATCGAACAGGTTGGACCGGAAGTAATGCGCCTCTATACGCGCCAGGCCCAGCGCATGGGCGTCGCCGCCCGCAGCGGCCACCCCGTCCGCCGTCGGCAAGAGGGTTGAGCACGCGCCTTCATAGATGCTCCAAGCGCGCGCGGCCGGCATATGCACCCGGGGATTGGGGTCCATCAGCCGACTAAAATAGGCCTCCAGGGGATCGGCGCGCTCGTCCACCGGCAGAAAGCCGATGAAGTTGCGCCAAGCCTCCGGAAAGATCATGCGCATGCCGAAGAGGAACCAGTCGATCTCCGCGCGCCGCATCAGGAAGATGCCCCTGAGAATCAGCGATCGGCACCGATGCGGGTGGGTCTGGGCATAGGCAAGCGCCAGCGTGCTGCCCCAGGATCCGCCGAAGACATGCCACCGCTCGATCCCCAGGCTGCAGCGCAATGCCTCCATATCGCGCACCAGGGCGGCTGTCGTGTTTCCTTCGATTTCGCCCAGAGGCCGGGACCGGCCGGCCCCGCGCTGATCGAAGACGATGATGCGGTAATGCCGCGGATCGAAGAACCGCCGATGGATCGGCGATGCCCCGGCACCGGGCCCGCCGTGCAGAAAAATGACGGGCGCACCTTTAGCGTTGCCGCTCTGCTCCCAATACAGAAGATGGGGTTCGTCGACCGCCAGGAAGCCCGTTTCATAGGGTTCGATCGGAGGGAATATGGCATCGCGCGGCATGACGCTTCGGTCCGGTCTTCCAGCCATTGTCGAGTTGCGGTGGGCGAGTATGCGGTGATGCGAAGGCGCATCTGTCAAGGACCTCGCTCCGACGGCTACCTGTTTGCCGCGGTTGCGGTCGCAATTGCCAGCACGATCTTCAGCGGACCCGTTGCCGCCTTGGCCGACATGCGTCCCTGGACCGCGCCGGAGTCACTGCAGCCATACCGCCATGCGCAAGTCGAAGCGGTCATCGACGGTCACACGGTGGTGTTGGATGACGGAACCGTAGTCCGGCTCGCCGGGATCGAAGCGCCCCGGCCGCCGTCCGCCCCGGAGGCAGAGGATGGCTGGCCGCTGGCCCGCGAAGCGGACGATGCACTCACGCAAATCGGCCTGGGGCGGCAGGTGAGCCTGGCGTCGGGCGGGCGCGACGGGGATCGTCATGGCCGCATCCTGGCCCATCTTGTGCGCGACGACGGCGTCTGGGTGCAGGCCGCGATGCTTGAACGGGGCCTGGCCCGCGTAAACGGGGTTGCCGACCTGCGCACGGCGATGCCGGAGATGCTTGCGATAGAGGCGGAGGCCCGCAGATCGCGCCGCGGCATCTGGTCTCACCCCTTCTACTCGATACGGCAGCCTCAAGAGCTCGAGAGGTATCTGGATACCTTTCAGCTTGTTGAAGGCCGGATTGTCGATATCGCAACTATCCGTGGCCGGATGTATCTCAACTTTGGAACGGACTGGCGGGAAGACTTTACCGTGTCGATTTCTCCGCAGGACGTCGATCCTTTCCTTGCACTCGGGATACAATTTGAGTCATTGATTGAGGAACGCATCCGTGTTCGTGGGTGGGTGTATCGCCGCTACGGGCCAATGATAGATGCGACGTACCCAGAGCAAGTGGAGATCCTGACCGACGAATGATTCGGCAGATCTCTGGCAGGAGAGTGACGGTCCGGGGTGTCTCGCCATTTGGAAGGTGCCGAATGGTTGAAGGCTGCGTTTGTTGACAAACTGGACCAAGCGAAGCACTCCGGCCTGATATGATTTTCACCCGCACTGATCCTTGGCCCGCCAGAATAGGACTTTTCCTTGCGGCTCTGGTCACGGTGCTGGGCGTTCTTACTGCGTGGGGGCAGGAACCGGAAAGTGGGGATCGCACGGCGACGATGCTGTCTCTGATCGCCGTGGGGGCGCTGGCCATCGCTCTGGCCGTACTGCTCTATGCGACCGCGCGCCGCCGGTCCGTAGCCGAGGCGACGGCCGCCGACTGGCGCGGCCGGGCGCTGGCGGCAGAAGCCGTTCTGGCGGCCGCCCCGCGCCGTCTGCAGTTGGCAGTGCGGCCCGAGGACAGCCAAGACCCGGAGCTTGAGGCGTTCGCGCAATCCCTTGCAGCCGACGACGCCGACCGCGTTCGGGCCATGGCGATGGCGCTGTGCGAGCGCGGGCAGCCGTTCGACATGGTTGCCGCGGCGGCCCACGGCAGCACGCATTGGCGCGTTGTCGGCAATCGCGGAGAGCGTGATGCGTCCGGTCACACCGCGAACCTGCTGTGGATCGAGGACGTATCCGAGACGATTGCCGAGCGGGTGCGCCTCGCCGAAGACCTGTCGGCAGAGAAGGCTACAAACCGCCGGTTCACCGCTCTGTTGAACCTGGTGCCGGCCCCAATCTGGCTCAGGGACGGGGACCTCTCCCTGATCTGGACCAACAGGGCCTACCGCCTAGCCGTGGAAGCGAGCGCCAGGGATGAGCGTGCAGGACAGCGGGAGCTGGCGGCCGGCGCCCTTGGCGCGGACGGGCGGGCGCTGGCCGACGCTGTCCGGGCGTCCGGGTCGCCGGACAGTCAGACGACGCACCTGGTGGCGCAAGGTGAGCGGCGACTGCTCTCCATCACAGAAGCGCCGATCCCGCAGGCCAACGGCCCCGATCTGCTGCTTGGCGGCTATGCGGTCGATCTGACAGAGGTTGAGAATGCCCAAACCGACCTGGCGGATCACATCGCCGCGCACGCCAAGGTCCTGGAATCGCTTCAGACGGCCATCGCCATCTTCGGCCCGGACAAACGGCTGATCTTCTTCAACCAGGCCTATGTCAGCCTCTGGGGCTTCGAGGAACGCTGGTTGGACACCAAACCCAACTTCGGCGAAATCCTGGAGGATCTGCGCGAACGCCGCCGCATGCCGGAGTATTCCGACTTCCCGGCCTTCAAACGCAGCCGGGTCGAGTTCTTCACCAAGCTGATCGAACCGCATGAAGAGTTCATGCATCTGCCGGACGACACCACGGTACGGGCCGTTACTGCACCGCACCCGTTCGGCGGACTCTTGTTCGTGATGGAGGACGTCACCAGTCGGCTTGCGCTGGAACGCAGCTACAATCAGCTGATCGCCGTCCAGCAGGAGAGCCTGGACAATCTGGCCGAGGGGATCGCCGTGTTCGGCGGTGACGGACGGCTGCGCCTGAGCAACCCCGTTTACGCCACGATCTGGGACCTGCAGCCCGAAGACCTGGACGGCAGCCCCCATATCTCGGCGCTGACCGGCCGGATGCGGCAGTTTTTCGACGCCAATATCGACTGGGAGCGGGCGCGCGAGATGCTGATGCTGGCCCCGCTGGAGCGCGAACCACAGAAGGAGCGGCTGGAGCGGGCCGACGGATCGGCGATCGAATACATGGCCATCCCGCTGCCCGACGGCGGGGTGCTGATGAGCTTCCTGGACGTCACCGACAGCGCCAAGGTCGAGAACGCGCTGCTGGCCAGCAACGAAGCGCTGGCAACGGCCGACCGGCTGAAGTCGGAATTCATCGCCAACGTATCCTACCAGCTGCGGACGCCGCTGAACGCCATCATGGGGTTCGCCGAAATGCTGGACAACCGGTACTTCGGCGACCTGAACGACAAGCAGCGCGACTACATCTTCAACATTCTGGACGCCTCTCAGCGCCTCCTGTCTCTGATCAACGACATCCTGGATCTGGCGACGATCGAAGCCGGTCAGCTGACACTGGAGCGCCGGCAGGTCGACGTCAGCGAGCTGCTGCAAGGCGTGCAAGAGCTGACGCGCGACTGGGCCGGTAAGCAGAATCTGGCTGTGGTCCTCGATACGCCCGCGACGATGGGCCAGATCGACGCCGATGAGCGGCGGCTGAAGCAGGCCCTGTTCAACCTCGTGAGCAACTCCATCAAGTTCACGCTGCCCGGCGGCCGCATCGTGCTGGGCGGCGACCGAAAGAACGGCGAGATCCGACTGACCGTGCGCGACAACGGCATCGGGATTCCGACGGCGGAGCACGAACGCGTGTTCGGGCGGTTCGAACGGGCGCATCCCAAGCTGAGGCAGAGCGGCGTCGGCCTCGGCCTTGCTCTGGTGAAGAAGCTGATCGAGCTGCATGGCGGCCGGGTGGAAATGGTGTCGGAACCGGGCAAGGGCACGACCGTGAGCTGCGTGCTGCCCGCCGAAGTACCGACCGACACCGCCGCCACCTAGCCTGCTAAGCCGACTGAGCCGGTGTCGGCAGCCCCTTGGTGGTCGAATACTCGAAATGCAACGCCTCGCCGGGAAACACCAGCGGGTGAATGGCGTGTGTGGCCGCCGCGGCCTCGGCAAACCCCGTGACGATCAGCTTCAGCTTGTGCGGATAGTGGGCGATGTCGCCCACGGCAAAGATGCCGGGATGGTTGGTGGCCGCCGTCGCCTGATCGACGACGATATGGTTGCGGTCGAGGTTCAACCCCCAGTCCAGGATCGGGCCCAGGTTCATCGAAAGCCCGAAGAAGGCCAGCAGCGCATCGGCCTCCAGCGCGCGCTCCTCCCCCTCCAGCGTTCTGACGACGACATGGCGAAGCTGCCGGCCTTCGCCATCGACACCCGCCAGTTGGAACGGAACGACCAGTTCGACACGGCCGGCGGCCGCGAGCTCGTGCAGGCGGGCCACACTCTCCGGTGCCGCGCGGAACTTGGCACGCCGATGCACCACCATCACTGACCGCGCCACATCCGCCAGAACCAGCGCCCAGTCGACAGCGCTGTCGCCACCGCCCGCGATGACGACACGCTTGTCACGGAAATCGTCCTTGCGCGTCACCAGATAGTGGATGCTATGCCCTTCGAAGGCTTCAATTCCCGCCAAGGGCGGCCGGTTCGGCCCGAACGCGCCCACGCCGGCCGCGATGATCACCGCGGCAGCGTCGATCGTGGTGCCCACAGACGTGACCAGACGCCAGCGGTCAGCATCGGTCCGCGTCAGGGTCTCGACACGCTGACCCAGATGGAATGTGGGCTTGAACGGTGCGGCCTGTTGGTTCAACTGGTCGATCAGAACACCGGCATCGACGGCCGGCAGGCCGGGGATGTCGTAGATCGGCTTCTCGGGATAGAGTGCCGCGCACTGGCCGCCGATGATGTCCAGAGCGTCGACCACATGACAGCGCATGCGCAGCATGCCGCATTCGAACACGGCGAAGAGGCCCACCGGCCCCGCTCCGACGATGGCAACATCCGTTTCGTGGATTTCCGACTGCATTCCATGCTCCAGCGGCGGTCCGTCGGCGCACTACCGCCCGAGCGCGCCCTTTGTCAACGACGCCGGCCGTGCCCGGTTGTCATCCCCCACCGTGCCACCGCCATGAGAGCCGCTGCCGACCGTGCCTGAAGGATCGTATCGCATCGCCGTGTCCGAGCCGGGCCTGAAGGGGCTGGCATCGCCCCTTGCCAACGGCCTTTATGGGAGCCTTGTGATCGCTCTCTGGGGCGATCTCGGTGCCGGCAAGACCACTTTTGCCCGCGCCCTGATCGCCGCCGCCGCCGGCCGGCCGGTAGAGGTTCCGAGCCCGACGTTCACACTCGTCCAGACCTATGACGTAGCAAGCCTTCGGATCTGGCATTTCGACCTCTACCGGCTGAGCCATGCCGACGAGGTGGACGAACTGGGATGGGACGAAGCCTTCAGCGACGGCGTGGTCCTGGTGGAATGGCCGGACCGACTGGGGGCACGGCTGCCGGCCGCACGGCTTGACGTGGGCCTCGATTTCTCCGACGAGGACGCCTCTGCGCGAACGGTGACTTTGCGCGGACATGGATTCGCAGCATCGACGCTTGCCGATGCCGTGGTACAGGCAGCTCGGGAAACTTCCCTTTCATGAACGCCGCATCCCCGTCCAACCCTACACGCGCCATGGTGCTGGCTGCAGGCCTGGGCACCCGCATGCGCCCCCTGTCGAACGATCGGCCCAAAAGCCTGATCGAGGTCGCGGGCCGCACTCTGATCGACCTGTTGCTGAATCGTTTCGTCGAAGCCGGCATCACAACCGCCGTCGTCAACACCCACTACCGTGCCGACCAGTTGGAAGCCCACCTGAAGGGGCGCCACGCTCCGGCCATCGAGATCTCCCGCGAAGAGACCCTGCTGGGCACCGGCGGCGGGGTGAAGCAGGCGTTGCCGCGGCTTGGGTCCGATCCGTTCTTCGTCGCCAATGCCGACATCCTGTGGATCGACGGCTATGTGCCGGCGCTGCGGCGGTTGGCCGAGCGGTGGGATGACAGGACGATGGATGCGCTGTTGCTGCTGGTGCCCACCGCCTTCGGGCTTGGCGTCGGGGATTTCGGTGATTTCCGCCTCTCCCCGGCAGGACAGGTCTATTGGCCGCAAGATCAGAAGGTTGCGCCGTTCGCCTATGCCGGTGTCCAGCTGATCCACCGGCGCCTGCTGGACGACACGCCCGACGGCCGCTTCCAGATGAGCACATGCTGGCAGCGGGCTGAGGCCGCAGGCAGGCTGTGGGGCATTGCCCATGACGGCGTGTGGGCCCATGTCGGAACGCCGCGTGCACATACGGAGGTGACGCGGCTGATGGACGGCTATGACCTGCGCTGGGTGCGCCATGGTCTTTGAAGTCCGCGGCGATCCGACACCGCGTGTCTTCACCGTCCCCCCCGGCTGCCCATTCGTCGATGTCCTGGCCAACGGCATCCTGCAGGAAATCGGTCATGATCCGATCGCGCTGAGCGACGTCCATGTTCTGCTGCCCACACGCCGGGCCTGTCGCGCGCTGGCCGACGCGTTTTTGCGGGTGACGCCGGGGGGGCGGGCGCAGCTTCTGCCCCGCATGAGCCCGCTGGGCGACATCGACACCGACGCTCTGGTGCTGGCGGCGGATGAACTGCCTGCGGGCGCGGCGTCGTTCGACCTGCCGACGCCGATCGCACCGATGCGCCGACAGATCCTGCTGACGCGCCTGATCACGGCCCGCCGCGATCTGGGCCTGACCCTGGGGCAGGCGTTCCGCCTGTCCGGCGACCTGACCCGCCTGATCGACCTCGCAGCCACGCACCTGCTCGGCTTCGACCGGCTGGCCGCCCTGGTGCCCGAGGAGCTCGCCCGCCACTGGCAGGTGACTCTGGATTTCCTGAAGCTGGTGACGGAACGGTGGCCGGCGATACTGCAAGAGCTCGGGGCGATCGACCCGGCCGATCACCGCAATCGGGTGCTGCAGGCGCAGGCGGACCTCTGGCAGGCCCACCCGCCCGACCACCCCGTTATCGCCGCAGGATCGACCGGCTCGATTCCGGCGACGGCGGACCTGATCGCGACCATAGCGAAACTGCCGCATGGCGTCGTCGTGCTGCCGGGGCTCGATCGCGACATGGACAGCGAGAGCTGGGATGCGCTCGACGACAGCCATCCGCAGATCGCCATGAAGCACCTGCTGGCCACGATCGGCATCGACCGGCGCCAGGTGCCGGACTGGCCGGGGTCGTGCCCCCGCCCAGACCGCCGGCCGCTCTTGCGCGAGGTCATGCGGCCGCCGGCAACGACAGAGGCTTGGCTTGACCTGCACGAACTGGACACCAGCACTGCCGACGGCATGCTGCGGGTGGAAACCGCCAGCGAACGGGAAGAAGCCGGCGTCATCGCGCTGATGCTGCGCGAAACGCTGGAGACACCCGGGCGCACCGCGGCCCTGGTGACCCCTGATCGCCGCCTGGCGAGACGGGTTGCGGCCGAGCTGGAACGCTGGGACGTGACGGTCGACGACAGCGCCGGCCGCCCTCTTGCGGCAACTCCGGTCGGCGCCTTCCTGCGCCTCGCCGCGACCGTCGCAGTCGGAGGCTTTGCGCCGATCGACCTGTTGAGCCTGCTGAAGCACCCGCTGGCGGCCGCTGGGCTGGATCCGGCCTTCCTGCGCGCAACCTTGCGCCTGCTGGAGCGGGAAATCCTTCGCGGGCCGCGTCCGCGCCCGGGCCTGCCGGCGTTGCGCGAAGCCGTGTCGGGCAGAGAGCTGCCCGATGCGGAGCGCCGCACCCTGACGGATCTGATTGATCGGATTGCCGCGATCGCAGATCCCTTCGAACGGCGGCTGGCCGCGCCGACCGCTGCCCTCACAGAGCTGATCACTGCCCATATCGCGTTCGCCGAAGGGCTGGCAGCGACGATGGTCATGGACGGCGCCGATCGGCTGTGGCGACAAGAGGATGGAGAGGCGGCAGCCGTCGCGCTTGCCGATCTGGCCGACGCCGTCGACGGCTTCCCGCCCGTCGCGACCGCCGACTATCCGGGCCTGCTCGATGCCGTGCTGGAGGAACGCGTGGTGCGCCCCCGCTACGGCGAACACCCGAGGCTGTCGATCTGGGGACCGCTGGAAGCCAGGTTGCTGCAGGCCGACCGGTTGATCCTCGGCGGCCTGAACGAAGGCACATGGCCGCGCCTGGCGGACGCAGATCCCTGGATGTCGCGACCCATGCGGGCAGCCTTCGGCTTGCCCTCGCCGGAACGACGCATCGGTCTGTCCGCCCATGATTTCGCGCAGGCCGCGGCGGCGCCTGAAATCGTGCTGACGCGGGCGACGCGGGTCGACGGCACGCCGATGGTGCCGTCGCGATGGCTGATGCGGTTGGACACCGTGGCGGCGGCGTCTGGCATCGAGGTCCAGCAGGCGGCCTCCGGCTCTGATGCGCCGTGGCTCGACTGGTTTGCCGCACTCGATCGGCCCGATGCCGTCCGGCCAACGGCGCCGCCGGAACCCCGGCCGCCGCACACTGCCCGGCCGACCCGCATCAGTGTCAGCGATACCCAGACACTGATGTCCGACCCCTATGCCTTCTACGCCCGCAAGGTCTTGAGGTTGGAACAGTTGGAGCCGTTGGAGGCCGATCCAGGGGCGGCGGATCGAGGACAGATCATCCATCAGATTCTGGCGCGGTTCTTGGCCGATCCGGCGGCTGCGGGCAGTGATCAGGATACTGCGCTCGACCGGCTGCTCACGATCGGTCGGACCGAATTTGCGGCACTTGCGGTCTTCCCGGCGGTGCGGGCCTTCTGGTGGCCCCGTTTCGAGCGTGTCGCCCGCTGGTTCATTGCCCAAGAGGCGGATTGGAAGGCACGGTTCCGCACCCTTGCCTGCGAACGGGACGGCCGGTTGGCGGTGCCGGGTCGCGGCCGCGAGGTCACGCTGACCGCCCGTGCCGACCGGATCGACGTCGATCATGCCGGCAAGCTCGCCATCCTCGACTACAAGACCGGGCAGCTTCCGTCGAAGAAGCAGGTGGCGCACGGCTTCGCCCCGCAACTGCCCCTGGAAGGCTTGATCGCCCGTGCCGGCGGTTTCCGTGACCTGCCGGCCGCACCGGTGGGTGCGCTGATCTATTGGCGGCTGTCCGGCGGGGACCCACCCGGCGCCTCGCGCGATGCCGCGGACGGCGAGCCGGACACTGCCATCGCCGATGCCGAGGCAGGTTTCGCCAGCCTGATCGCCCTGTTCGAGCGCGAGGCCACACCCTATCTGTCGCGCCCGCGGCGTCCGCCGGGATCCACCGAGGGACCTTACGACCACCTTGCACGGTTGGCCGAGTGGTCGGTCGCCGGCGGCGAGGACGAGGCATGACGCTGGGCGAAGGCCCCGCCGTCGCTCAGGCACGGGCGTCCGAGCCAGGCCGCTCGGTCTGGGTCGCGGCCTCGGCCGGCACCGGCAAGACCAAGGTGCTGACCGATCGCGTGCTGCGGCTGATGCTGCCGGATGCTGACGGACGGCCGGGAACCCCGCCGGGCCGCATCCTGTGCATCACCTTCACGCGAGCGGCGGCGGCGGAGATGGCTTACCGCCTGGTCAGGCGGCTGTCTGGCTGGGCGATCACGGACGATGCGAAGCTGGTTGAAAACCTGGCGGCCCTCACGGGCGCCAGGCCGACCAATGCCCAGCAGCAGGCGGCACGCCGGCTGTTGGCGCAGGTGTTAGAAACGCCGGGCGGCCTGAACATCCAGACAATCCATGCGTTCTGCCAATCGGTGCTGCGGCGCTTCCCGCTGGAAGCGGGTCTGTCACCGCATTTCGAGGCGGCCGACGAACAGACAGCGGCCGATCTGCTGCGGGACGTGCGCGACCGCGTCTTCTCAGCAGCCAACGCTGATGTCGCCGCGGCCCTGGCGGTGTTGAGCGGAGAGGTCCATGAAGACCGGTTGGCGGAGCTGCTGGCTGAGATTGTCGCGCAACGCGGCAAGCTGGCCCGCGCGATCCGCGATCAAGGCGGCTTCGCGGCATTGACCGACGCCGTCCACCACCGCCTCAATGTCAGCACCGAAGACACCGATGCAGCCCTGCTGGCAGCGGCATGCGAGGACGTCGCATTCGACGGCCCCGACCTGAAGGTCGCGGTGGATGCCCTGTCGACCGGCGCTGCCACCGATCGCGAACGGGCGGATGCCATTGCGCGCTGGCTTGCCGCACCGGCGGAGCGACCAGCGCAGTTCGGCGACTATGAAAGCGCCTTCCTGACCGCGGACGGGCGACCGAAATCCAGGCTGATCACGAAGAAACCGGCCGAGCGGTTTCCCGACGCGCTCCCCGCCCTTCTGGACGAGGCCGATCGCCTGGTCCGGCTGGCGGATCGGCGCAAGGCCCTGCGCAACGCGTGCGCGACATCCGCTTTGCTGACACTGGGCCACGCCCTGACAGAGGCTTATGCCGATGCGAAGGCCCGGCGTGGGCTGCTGGACTATGACGATCAGGTGGATCTGACCGCCAATCTTCTGGAGAGGCCGGGCATCGCGCCCTGGGTGCTGTTCAAGCTCGATGGCGGTATCGACCACTTGCTGATCGATGAAGCCCAGGACACCAATCCGGACCAGTGGCGCGTGGTTGCCGCGCTGGCCGAAGAGTTCTTCGCCGGCAGCGGCGACGAAGGCAGGCGGCGCACCCTGTTCGTCGTGGGTGACGAAAAACAGTCGATCTTCAGCTTCCAGCGGGCCGACCCGCGCGAGTTCGCGCATATGCGCGCCGAATTCGACCGCCAGCTCCCCACCAGCCAGGGCGGCCTGTCGACCGTCGCCCTGCAGACCTCTTTTCGGTCTGGGCCTGCGATCCTGCAGGCGGTCGACGCCGTGTTCGCGCATGACCGCGCTCGCCACGGTGTCACAGCCGACGCGAGCCAGCCGATCCGCCACCTCGCCCATCGCGCCTCGGCACCGGGTCTGGTGGAGGTCTGGCCACTGTTCGGCCCGTCCAAGACCGATGAGGACGAACCCTGGACCCCGCCGGTCACGCAGCGCCGCGACCGCGATCCCGGCGCCCGCCTGGCCAGCCAGATTGCCGAGACCGTGCGCAGCTGGATCGACGACCGGATCTGGCTGCCATCGGTCGGCCGCGGCGTTGAGGCCGGCGACATCCTGATACTGCTGCGCACCCGCAACCGCTTCTTCAACCAGCTTGTCCGTGCGCTGAAGGACCAAGGCGTGGCTGTGGCTGGGCTCGACCGCATGGTGCTGCGGCATCAGCTGGCCGTGAAGGACCTGCTGGCCGTCCTGCAGGTATTGCTTCTGCCGGAGGACGACTTGACGCTGGCGGCGGCACTGAAATCGCCGCTGATCGGTTTCGACGAACCGGCGTTGTTTCGCTTGGCACACGGCAGGATCACCAACCTCTGGCGGGCCCTGACGGCCGGCGACGACCCCCGCGACCGGGCCGCGTCCGCTTGGCTTGGCGACTTGCTGGCGCTGGCCGACTATGTGCCGCCGTTCGAGCTGTTGACACGCATCCTGACCCACCCCTGCCCTGCTGACCCGGTCAGCGGGCGCCGTGCCCTTCTGGGACGGCTGGGGGCGGAAGCCGAAGACCCGATTGACGAACTGCTGACCCTCGCCTGCGGTGTGGAGGCGAGAGGCCCACCGTCGCTGCAGCGGTTCGTGCACATGGCCGACACCGGCGATGTGACGGTCAAGCGAGAATTCGACCAGACGGGGCCGCGGCGCCTCAGGATCATGACAGTGCACGGGGCAAAGGGCCTGCAGGCCCCGATCGTGATCATGCCGGACACGGTGTCCCGGCCGCGCCGGGCGACCGATATCGTCTGGCCGGATGAGGAGATCGACGTTCCCCTCTGGTCACCGCGTCGGGAACGCGAAGATGCGGTGACAGAGGCCATGCGCGCGCGTGCCGATGCGAAACAGCAGGAGGAATACCGGCGGCTTCTGTACGTGGCCCTGACCCGTGCGGAAGACAGATTGGTGATTGCCGGCCACCACGGGCCAAAGCTGCCAGGCGAAGACTGCTGGTACCGCCTTTGCCGCGATGCGTTAGAGCCCGTGGCCCAGGCTGTCCCGCAACCGCCTTTCGACGACCCCGTGCTGCGGCTATCCGTCGGCGATATCGACCGCCGTGATGCCGGGCCCGCGATAGCCGGAGTCGTGTCCGGCACCCTGCCCGACTGGGCGCGCCGCCCGGCGCCGCCGGAGCCGCAACCGCCGAAGCCACTGGCCCCCTCCCGCCCGGACGGCGAGGATCCCGCAACTCTGACACCGCTGCAGCCCGCCGACGACAACCGGTTCAAGCGCGGCCGCATCGTGCACGCGCTGCTGCAATCGCTGCCCGACCTGGCCGAAGATCTGCGCCGGGCGGTCGCACAGCGCTATCTGGCCGGCCCATCGCTCGGCCTCTCGCCCGATACGCAGAACGAACTGCTCACCGAGACCCTCGCCGTGCTCTCCGACCCCGGCTTCGCTGCGGTCTTCGGCCCAGGCAGCCGGTCAGAGGTGCCGATCACGGGGGTGATCGGCGGGCGGGTGGTCAGCGGGCAGATCGACCGGCTGGTGGTGCGCAACGATTCGGTGCTGATCGTCGACTACAAGACCAACCGACCACCCCCCGCCACGGCGAACGAGGTCCCGCCGCTCTACTGGCGGCAGATGGCGGCCTACCGCGCCGCAGTCGGCCAGATCTATCCGGATCGCCCGGTGCTATGCGCTCTCTTGTGGACGGTGGGACCGAAGCTGATGCCGCTCGATGGCGCGGGGCTGGACGCCCATGCACCGCAGGCAGGGCTGGTCTGAGGCGGCTGCGCGCTCACCTTGACCTCTCTGATCGCCCACACCTAATGTTGCGCCAAGTCAGCGCCGGCCGGATCGATGCGGCGGGCGGCAAATGGATGAAAGGTTACGGCCATGAGCACCAAACCTGTCACCGACGGCAGTTTCGATGCCGACGTGCTGAGCGCCTCCAATCCCGTCCTGGTCGATTTCTGGGCGGAATGGTGCGGGCCCTGCAAGATCATCGCTCCGGCGCTGGAGGATCTGGCAGGCGACATGGGCGACAAGATCACCGTCGCCAAGATCAATATCGACGAGAATCCCGAGACGCCGTCGAAATACGGCGTGCGTGGCATCCCGACCCTGATGCTGTTCAAGGACGGCCAGGTGGCCGCCACCAAGATCGGCGCCCTGCCGAAGACCGCGCTCTACGACTGGGTCGATTCCAACCTCTGATACAAACCGGAGTGGCGTCCGTCCGGTCACGCCTGCGCGACCCGACGGACGCGGCTAGCCATGCCCGGCGAGGATCCGGCCCGCCAGATAGAGCGATCCGCAGATCAGGACGTCCGCCGCGCTGTCATTCGCTGAAACAGCCGACAACGCGCTCTCTGCGTCATCATAGGCGGTAACGCCGCGATGGCCGGCTTGGTGTGCGTAGGCCGCCAACGTCTTCGTCGTGAAGCTCGCCGGCTCACCCTCGATCGGAATAACCCCCACGGTGCTTGCCACGTTTGCCAGCGGCCCCAGGAACGCCGTGGCGTCCTTGCTCTCCAGCATACCGATGATCAGGTGCAGCGGCCTCGCGCCATCCCGGCGGGCCGCCCAGTCGGCCAGTGCGACACCAGCGCTGTCGTTGTGGCCGCCGTCCAGCCAGAGCCGCCAGCCCTGCGGCAATCGGTTGACCAGCGGCCCGCTGGTCAACCGCTGCAGCCTAGCCGGCCACTCGACCTTGGCGATACCGGGCGCACAGTCCGCCAAGCCGGTATCGGCGATGCGGCCGTGCAACAGATGGTCCAGGCACAGAACAGCGACGGCCAGATTGATCCGCTGGTGCCGGCCCGGTAGCGGCGGATCGTCGAAAGCGCGTTCGCCCGATGCGGTAATCAGCCGCCAGCTTTGCCGCTCATGGGCGATGTGCCAGTCGCGCCCATGCAGGCAGAGCGGGGCCCCCACCGCATCGGCCGAGTCGCGCACAGTCCGTTCGGCATCCGGTTCCTGGGGCGCCACCACCAGCGGTACGCCTGGCTTGGCGATGCCGGCTTTTTCCCCCGCGATCGCGGCCAGCGTGTCACCCAGGAACTGAACATGGTCCATGGAGATCGTGGTGATTGCCGTAACGGCGGGCCGGTCGATCACATTGGTGGCATCGAGGCGCCCACCCAGCCCCACTTCCAAGAGCAGGATATCGGCCGGGATCTCCGAATAGGCCAGGAAGGCGGCGGCCGTCGTGATCTCGAAATAGGTGATGGGCTCACCGCCATTCGCCGCCTCCACCCGATCCAAGAGCTGCGCTAGGGCGGCATCGCCGATCGGGGCGCCTGCAATGCGGATGCGCTCGTTGAACCGGACGAGATGCGGCGAGGTATAGGTGTGAACCGTCCGACCCCAGCTCTCCAGAATGCCCCTGAGGAACGCGACGGCCGACCCCTTGCCGTTCGTTCCCGCCACATGGATCACCGGCGGCACCCGCAGGTGCGGGTTGCCGAGGGCCGCCAAGAGGCGCTGCATACGGCCCAGCGAAAGATCGATCTTCTTAGGATGCAGCCGCGACAGGCGGTCGAGTGCGGCCGCTACGGCTGCGGCCGCGGCGGGGTCACTCTCCGGCACGTTCGGCGGTCCCGCCGTCTTCGGCTGCGGGCTCGGGCGTCGCCTCCGCTTCTTCAGGCACCTTTTCGGGCTCGGGCTCCGCAACCTCTTCCGCCGGCTCCAGCTGCGGCTGCAGGATCAGTCCCAGCAGACGGATCAGCGTGTCTCTGAGCTCGGCGCGCGGCACCACCAGATCGACCAAGCCGTGATCCAGCAGGTACTCCGCCTTCTGGAACCCTTCGGGCAGGGTCTGGCGGATCGTCTCTTCGATCACGCGGGCACCGGCGAAGCCGATCTGGGCGCCGGGCTCGGCCAGATGGATATCGCCCAGGGTGGCGAAGGACGCGGTCACGCCGCCGGTTGTCGGATCGGTGAAGACGACGAAATAGGGCAGCCCCGCCTGCTTGACCTGCTGCACGGCAATCACGGTGCGCGGCATCTGCATCAGCGACAGCACGCCTTCCTGCATGCGCGCGCCACCAGAAGCCGGGATGGCGATCAGCGGTGCTTCCTGCAGCACGGCCAGCCGGGCGGCCGCCAGCATCGCCTCACCTACGGCCATGCCCATGGATCCGCCCATGAAGGCGAAGTCGAACGCCGCGATTACGGCCGGATGCCCGCCCAGCGTACCATGGGCGACGACCACGGCATCCTGCCGCCCGGCGCGAGTCTGGGCCTCTTTCAGTCGGTCCACATACCGCTTGGAATCGCGAAAGCGCAGCGGATCGACCGCCGGCTTCGGCAGCTCGATCACATGGTACCGTGCGTCGTCGAACAGCATGGCCAGACGCTGTTCGGCCGAGATGCGCATGTGGTGGCCGCAATGCTGGCAGACATGCAGATGCGCCTCCAGATCCCGGTGGAAGATCATGGCTTCGCAGTTCGGGCATTTGTGCCAGAGGTTATCCGGCACATCGGATTTGCCCGCCAGCGCGCGGATTTTGGGGCGGACGAAGTTGCTCAGCCAGTTCATGACGGCCTGGTTTCAGTGACGGAATCGGCGACGGTGATGACGGCTTGCACCGCCGCCGTCAAGGGCGCGACCGGCAAACCGCGCTGCGGTTGGTCATGCCGCCTGCCGCGGCGTGGCGCGAACGGCGTCGGCCAGTTGACGGACGAATCCCAGCACATCGTCCACCATGGTCGGTGCGACCTGGCCTTCCGCATCGATGCCGGCCGCAATCCGGTCGACGATGGCAGACCCTACGACGGCGGCATCGGCAAATCGCACTACCATCGAAGCGTTTTCCGGAGTCTTCACGCCGAAGCCGACGGCGATGGGCAGCGCGGTGTGGCGGCGCAGCCGCGTGACCGCTGACGCCACCACCTCTTCCGAAGCGGAGCGCGTTCCCGTGATCCCGGTGATCGCGACGAAGTAGAGGAACCCATTGGTGTTGGCCAGCACGGTCGGCAGCCGGGCATCGTCGGTCGTGGGCGTGGCGAGGCGGATGAACCGCATGCCGGAGGCGAGAGCCGGCAGGCACAGCTCGCGGTCTTCTTCCGGCGGCAGGTCGACGATGATCAGGCCGTCCACACCGACGCCCTTGGCGTCGCGCAGAAAGCGGTCGACGCCATAGGTGTGGATCGGGTTGAAGTACCCCATCAGCACGATCGGCGTCTCATTGTCCCCTTCGCGGAACCGGCGGACCAGATCCAGCGTCTTCGACAGGGTCGCACCGGCGGCCAGCGCCCGCAGATTGGCGGCCTGGATCGACGGCCCGTCGGCCATCGGGTCGCTGAACGGCATTCCCAGTTCGATCAGGTCGGCGCCAGCCTGCGCCATTCCGGACAAGAGCTTGAAGCTGGTCTCGATATCCGGATCGCACGCCGTGATGAAGGTCACCAGCCCGCCCCGCCGGCTTGCCCGCAACGATTCGAAACGGCGGTCAATGCGGCTGTCCATCAGATCTGGACCCCCAGGGCGTTGGCGACGGTGAAGATGTCCTTGTCGCCGCGGCCGCACATGTTCATGACCATCAGATGGTCGCCCGGCAGATCGCCGGCTATGCGCATGACATGGGCGAGCGCATGCGACGGCTCAAGCGCAGGGATGATCCCCTCAAGCCGGGCGCAGAGCTGGAAGGCGTCCAGCGCTTCGGCATCGGTGATGCTGACATACCGGACACGGCCCGTATCGAACAGCCAGGAGTGTTCCGGCCCGATGCCCGGATAGTCGAGCCCGGCAGAGATGGAGTGCGCCTCAACGATCTGGCCGTCGGCGTCCTGCAGCAGATAGGTCTTGTTGCCGTGCAGCACACCGGGACGGCCGCCGTTCAGGCTGGCGGGATGCTTGTCGCTGTCCAGACCGTGCCCGGCGGCCTCTACCGCGTGCATGGTGACGTCCGGATCGTCGAGGAACGGATAGAACAGGCCCATGGCGTTGGAGCCGCCGCCGATGCAGGCCACCAGCGAATCCGGCGGCCGGCCTTCCGCTTCCATCATCTGGGTGCGCACCTCGCGCCCGATCACCGATTGGAAGTCGCGAACCATCATCGGATAGGGATGCGGCCCCGCCACGGTGCCGATCAGGTAATAGGTGCTGTCCACATTGGCGACCCAGTCGCGCAATGCCTCGTTCATCGCATCCTTCAGCGTGCCGCTGCCGGAGGTGACGGGCCGAACCTCCGCCCCCAACAGCTTCATGCGGAACACGTTGGGCTGCTGGCGCTGGATATCGGTCTCGCCCATGTAGACGATGCAGGGCAGGTTGAAGAGTGCGCAGACGGTGGCCGTGGCCACGCCGTGCTGGCCAGCACCCGTCTCGGCGATGATGCGGGTCTTGCCCATCATCCGCGCCAACAGGATCTGCCCGACGCAGTTGTTGATCTTGTGCGCGCCCGTATGGTTCAGCTCGTCCCGCTTGAAATAGAGGCGGGCGCCGCCGAGATGCTCCGTCAGCCGTTCGGCGAAATAGAGCGGGCTGGGCCGGCCCACATAATGCGCCAAATAGTGCTTCAACTCCGCGTGGAAGCGGGGGTCGCCGCGCACCCGTTCATACGCTTTCTCCACGTCCAGGATCAGCGGCATCAGGGTCTCGGCGACATATCGGCCGCCATACTGGCCGAAATGGCCATCCTCATCCGGGCCCGAGCGATAAGAATTCACGAGGGGCACGGTCTCGGTCATTGAGGTCAAGGTCATCTGCTCCGGTCGCCGTCGGTCGGATGGGGGTGTCCGGGCCGAGGGTTTGGCCGATTAGCGGCGCACAATAGACGGGGGCGTTAAGCCTGCCAACATTCGCTCCCGGCAGACCTGGGTTGCAATGGCCGAAGGGCAATAGCGGATTTGAGCAGTCTGGCCGCATCCTTACAAACGGATGTAGTGTCGCGCCCACGCGACCTGAGAGCACGCATCCGCCGATGGTATCGATCTACCAGCTCAAGCCGCAGTTTCAGCGGAGCCTCCGGCCGGTCGTCACCTGGCTGGCGCACCACGGCGTCACCGCCAACCAGGTGACGGTCGCGGCGATCGTGCTCTGCGCTGCCGGAGGGGCGGCCATCGCCATCTGGCACACTAGCGCCGCGATCCTGCTGGTACTGCCCTGCGTGTTGCCGCTGCGCATGGCCATGAACGCAGTCGACGGCATGCTGGCGCGCGAGCATGGCCAGACGAGCCGGCTCGGAGCCATCCTGAACGAGCTCGGCGACGTGGTCTCCGACAGCGCGCTCTATCTGCCGCTGGCCTTGGCGTGGCCGGCGCAGGCGTGGCTGGTCGTGGCCGTGGTCATGACCGCCGTGATCGCCGAAATGACTGGCGTCGTCGCCGTCCAGACCGGTGCGTCGCGCCGCTACGACGGCCCCATGGGCAAGTCCGATCGGGCGGCGGCTCTGGGCCTCGTCTGCTTCGCCGGCGGCATCGGGCTGTCGCTTGATTCCTGGATCGACTGGGTGCTGGGGCTGATCGCCTTGCTCGGCGCCGCGACAATCATCAATCGGGCCCGTGGTGCGCTGGCCGAAACCAGCGCCGACAGCTAGGGTCGACCATGTTCGATGGCGTGCTCCCCAACGTCCAATGGGCTCTGACCGGGCTCTACGGCGTCCTGGTCGTGGCATCGGCCTTGACCTTCGCGCTGGTGCGCCTGCAGCCGAACCGCGACTTCCGCGAGCTGGTGCTGCGCGTGAAATCCTGGTGGGTCATGGTGACGCTGTTCGCGCTGGCCATGGCGCTGAGCCCCACCGTGTCGCTGATCTTCCTGGGTGTGGTCAGCTTTCTGGCGCTGAAGGAATACCTGTCGCTGATCCCCACACGCCGTGCCGACCGCCGTGTGCTCTTGTGGGCCTATCTCGCCATTCCGATCCAGTACTACTGGATCGGGGCGGAGCGGTACGGATTCTTCATCATCTGGATCCCGGTCTACATGTTCCTGCTGCTGCCGGCGATCATGGTCGGCCACGGCAACACCCAGGGCTTTCTGAGGGCCGCCGGCAGCCTGCACTGGGGGTTGATGACCTGTGTCTTCAGCCTCAGCCATGCCGCCTTCTTGCTGGTGTTGCCCGAAGAGGGCAATCCGGCTGCCGGCGGCGCCGGCTGGCTGTTGTTCCTGGTGGTGCTGACGCAGGCGAACGATGTCGGCCAGTATCTCTGGGGCAAGATGCTCGGGCGCACCAAGGCGGCACCGGCCGTAAGCCCCGGCAAGACGGTGGAAGGCTTCCTGGGCGGCATGGCGACGACGACCGTCCTGGCGCTTCTGATCGCGCCCTACCTGACCGCCTTCGACTGGCGCTTCGCCGCCGTGGCGGGCCTTTTCATCGGGTTCGCCGGGTTCATCGGCGACGTCACGGTGTCCGCCATCAAGCGGGACCTGGGTGTGAAAGACAGCGGCAGCCTCTTACCGGGCCACGGTGGTATACTGGATCGCGTGGACAGCCTGACCTACACCGCGCCGCTGTTCTTCCACTACGTCCGCTATTTCTACTATTGAGGCGGCGGCGCCGGGCCGGAGATGCCGAGGATGGTTGCGGCCCTTCGCTTCCTGTTCTTCGCGCTGATCGTGCGCCCCGTCGTCTGGGTCGCGCTGGGCCTGAACGTGCGCTATCGCGAGCGGTTGCCGCGAAAGGGGCCGGCGATCCTGGCGGCCAATCACAACAGCCACGTCGACACGCTGGCGCTGATGTCGCTGTTCCCGCTGTCCATGCTGCACAGGCTGCATCCGGTGGCGGCGGCGGACTATTTCCTGTCCAGCAAGGCGTTCGGCTGGTTCGCACGGCACATCATCGGGATCCTGCCGCTGGACCGCGATGCCCGTGAACGCGGCGACGATCCGTTCGCCGCATGCCGCGAGCCGCTCAGCCGCAACAACATCCTGATCCTGTTTCCCGAAGGCACACGCGGCGAGCCGGAGCAGATGTCCACCTTCAAGAAGGGCATCGCCTATTTGGCGGAGGAGCTGCCGGACGTGCCGATCATCCCGATCTTCCTGCATGGATTCGGCAAGGTGCTGCCGAAAGGCGACTGGGTGCCCGTGCCCTTCTTCTGCGACGTCTTTGTCGGCCTGCCGCTGCCGCGTGCGGGTTCGCCCGAAGCCTTCATGGCGGCGCTGCAGAGCCGAATGCGGATGCTGTCCGCGGAAGGCCAGTTTCCGCGCTGGGACTGACGATAGGCTGGGACAGCGCCGGCACGATCTCCACCGCGCGCGGGATCACGCGGATGGCGAGCGTCTCGCTCTTGCCGCGAATCGCCGACTGCTGCGGCGGGAAGCCGGTGAGATCGATACCGGCATAGGCAACCACTTGGTCCGACACGACCAGTTCCGACGCGTGCTCCTTGGCCAGACCTTCCAGCCGGCTGGCGGTGTTCACGGCATCGCCGATGGCGGTCAGCGATTTGGCGCCGCCATAGCCCATCTCACCGACAATCGCGGGCCCCACATGGATGCCCATGCCCATCCTGAGCGGTTCACGCAGATCCCCGGCCATGCTGCGGTTCAAGGCAGCGAGCTGGCGCGCCATGCCGACAGCCGCGGACAGCGCCTGTCGGCAGCCTGTCTGCGGCCCCGATTCGACACCGAACAGCGCCATCGTGCCGTCACCGATGAACTTGTCCAGATGGCCGCCCGCCTCTTCCACCGCATGGCCCATGCCGTCGAAATACCGGTTCAGGAGGAACACCACGTCATAGGGCAGCTTGGTATCGGACAGCTTGGTGAACCCGCGCAGGTCGGAAAACAGGATGGCGATGGTCCGCTCCTCACCCTGGCGATAGCCGGGCTTGGCAAAGCCGTCGCGCGCCGACGCCGTGGGCGGCAGCAGGGGCACGATCTCCAGATCCGATGGCGGGCGGATCTGGCAGGCCAGGCGCACACTCGGCGGTGCTCCGATTCGCGCCAAGACGCGCCGCTCTTCCGGCGAAGGCTCTTCCAGAAGATTGGCACCGTGCTTCACCTGGACGCGGCAAGTCGAACACCGGCCTCGTCCGCCGCAGACGGATGCGTGGGGGATGCCGGCATCGCGCAGTGTTTCCAGCACTGTCGCACCCGGCCGCAACGGCACGGACCGCCCACCGGGATGAACCAAGCGCGGCACGCCTTTGCGGTTGGCACGATAGAGGCGCAGACCGCGGGCGGCGAGGGTTCCCCCCAGCAGCAGCGCGAAGACCATGAGCCCAGTCTCGGTGCCCCCCTCGACGAAGCCCAGTATCTCCTCATCCATGCGTGCCCGCTGGAAAACGCCATCCAGGAAATCGGGGTCGGCAGCCATTGCCCGCACCTCGAACCCGGTCGACACGAATCCGGCCAGCGCCAATGTCGGGATCAGCACGGCCAGCGTAAACAGCCACGGGACAAGGCGCGGATACCAGCGCTTCAGCCGCAGCCAGTAATGCAGGCCGATCATGGCGTGGCTCCAGGCCACCAGGACCAGTGCGAACTGCGTGACGATCAGTTCCGGCCGCGCGACCCAGTAGACGGCCATGACAAAGGTGTAGTCGCTGCGCAACGCCGTCAGGTCGTCGGCCACGCGGGTGCCGATGACATGCTCCATCAACAGCACAGGAATGGCGAGCCCAAGCGCGAGCTGGAACGCCTCCCACGTGGTCATAACCAGGCTGCGCCGTTCGTAGAGCGACCACAGCGCCAGGAAGACATGCACCACAAGGGCGCCGCCCAGCAGCACCAGCCCGGTGACGGTCCGCCACGGTGCGATGGAGTACTGCAGGCCCCAGTTCATCGCGTCCAGCGAGATCAGGCCCAGCATGTGATTGAGGAAATGGCCGAGGACGAAGGCCAGCATGATGAAGCCGCTGCCCAGGCCGAGCCGTCGGATCACTGAACCCCCTTTGCGTTTGATGCGCTGCGCCTACTATACGGCAGCATCGCCTTCATAGATCCAGATTGCGCCCCCGCATGGCAGCATCGGTATCCCCGGTTTCGATTGAGCTCCACCGCCTGACCCGCCGATTCGGACCGCTGACCGCGGTCGAGGATGTCAGCTTTACGGTCACAAAGGGTGAGGTGGTCGGCTTGATCGGCCCGAACGGCGCCGGCAAGACCACGGCGATGCGCATGGCGTCCGGCTTCCTGCAGCCCACGGCGGGAACCGCCACCATCTGCGGCGCAGATGTGCGCGCCCGCCCAACCGAGGCGCACCGGGCGCTGGGCTATCTGCCGGAAGGCGCGCCGTCTTATGGCGACATGACGACCGCAGCCTACCTGGGCTTCGTTGCCGGCGCGCAGGGCCTGCGGCGTGGCAGGGCGCGCCGGGCCCTCGATCGCGTCGCGGCGCTGGCCGATCTCGGCCCGGTCTGGAGACAGCGCATCGAAACCCTGTCGAAGGGCTATCGCCGGCGGGTGGCGCTGGCAGCCGCCCTGATCCATGACCCCCCGGCCCTGATCCTGGACGAGCCGACCGACGGCCTGGACCCCAACCAGCGCCACGAGATGCGGCGCCTGGTCACGGCCATGGCACCCGGCAAGGCGATCATCATCTCCACCCACATGCTGGAAGAGGTGACGGCCGTGTGCAGCCGCGCTGTGGTGATCGCGCGCGGACGTATCCTGGCCGACGGGAAACCGCGGGAGCTGGCCCGGCTGTCGCCCCGCCAGACGCTGGACGACAGCTTCCGCACCTTGACCCAGGGCGGCCGCCGGCCGGAGGCGATGACGGATTGATGGCCGCGGACCGCCGCCCCAAGACGCGATACCGCCGCCGGCTGCCCGAACCGGCCGGCCGGCGGCTGGGCCGTGACCTGACGGGGCTGGCGGCTGCGGCGCGTCCCGTCGGCGTGGTCTTCCGGCGCGAGCTTGGCGGCTATTTCGCCACGCCGCTGGCCCTGGTGTTCCTGGTCATCTTCCTGATCCTGAACGGCATCCTGACATTCCAGGTCGGCGCCTTCTTCGAACGCGGGCGTGCCGATCTGGTGCCCTTCTTCCGGTTTCACCCCTGGCTCTACCTGTTGCTGGGCCCGGCGCTGGCGATGCGGCTGTGGGCGGAAGAGCGGCGCTCGGGCACGATCGAGGTCCTGCTGACCCTGCCCGTGACACCGACCCAGGCCGTGCTCGGCAAGTTTCTGGCTGCCTGGTGCCTGGTGGCCTGCGCGCTGGCGCTGACCCTGCCGATGTGGCTGACGGTCGGCTATCTGGGCGAACCCGATCACGGCGTGATCCTGGCCGGCTATCTCGGCAGCCTGATGCTGGCCGGTGCCTATCTGGCCGTGGGCGCAGCCGCCAGCGCCATCGGCCGCAGCCAAGTAGTCGCCTTCATCCTGGCCGTGGCCGCCTGCTTCGCCTTCACCGCACCGGGGTCGTCGCCGGTCTTGGGCTTCCTCGGCGACTGGCTGCCGGTAGCGCTGGTGCAGCCGCTCGCCTGGTTCAGCTTCGAGGCACGCTTCGCCGCCATCATCCGCGGCGTGCTGGACGCTCGCGACCTGGTCTTCTTCGCCGGAACGATTGCGCTGTTTCTGTTCTTCAATGTTGTGCTGGTATCGGCCGGGGGGCGGTCGTGAGGATCCGGCGAATCCTCTCGGGATGGCTCGGCAAGGCTGGCCTCCGTCTTGCCGTGGCGATCCTGTCGGTGGTCGTCCTCTACTTCGCCGCCAATCTGGTGGCCCTGCGGGCACTTGAGGGCTGGCGCCTGGACCTGACCGAAGGCGGCCTGTTCACGCTCGCGCCCGCCACGACGGCCGTGCTGGAGCGCATCGACGAACCGATCGTGCTGACCCTACACCTCTCCAGGGCCTTGGAACGCGATCAGCCGGCGCTGGCCGCCTATGCTGCGCGGGTGCGTGAGCTCTTGCACGAATATGCCGATGCCGCCGGTGGTGCGCTGGTCGTGCGCCAGCGTGACCCATCGCCGTTCAGCCCGGCGGAGGATGAGGCGCTGGCCTTCGCCCTGACCGGCGTGCCGCTGTCCAACGGCGATACCGGGTATTTCGGCCTGATCGGCACCAACAGCGTCGACGATCAGGCCGTCGTACCGCTGTTCGCCATGGAGCGGGAGCCGGAGCTGGAATACGACCTGACCTCGGTGATCGCAGCGCTTGCCGAACCCGACCGCACGACCGTCGGCATCTTGAGCCCGCTGCCCATGGCCGGCGACGATGACCGCCCGCCCTGGCTGATTGCGCTGCGCCTGGCAGAGTTCTTCCAGCTCACCGTGCTGCCGGCCGACGCCATCGCCATCGACCCATCGGTCGACGTCCTGCTCCTGGCCCACCCGCGCGGTCTGCCGGATGCCACACTCTACGCCGTGGACCAGTATCTGATGGCGGGCGGCAAGGCGGTGGTCTTCGTCGACCCCTTTTCGGAGATCGAGCGCGCCTTGCGCCCGGCAGCGCAGGTGTTCGCACCGAACGGCTCCGACCTCGGCCCGTTCGCGCAGAGTTGGGGGGTACGCCTCAGGGCAGAGCGGGTGGCCGCCGACCGCAGCCTCGCCGTGCCTGTGGCCGTCGGCGACGACCGGCCTGAGACGGTGGATGACGTGCTGCTGATCTCCGTCCGGCGGCCCCATTTCTCGACCGCGGATGCCATCGCCAGTCAGCTCAATGCGCTCACCGTCGCAACGGCTGGCGTTCTTGACGCCCTGCCGCAAGCCGCCACGACCACGTCCCCTCTCGTCTCCACCAGCGCCGCAGCGATGGCCCTGCCTCTGCACCATGTCCAGGCGGACGCGGATCCGCAGCAGATCCTGGCGATCTACCGGGCTGGCGACCGACCGCTGACGCTTGCCGCACGGGTCCGCGGCCCCGCACGCACCGCCTTCCCTGACGGCCCGCCCGACGGAGCCGGTACCGGCGAACCCCACCGCGCCGCGGGCGCAGAGCCGCTGGACCTGGTGGTCGTGACCGATACAGACATGCTGGCCGATGCCCTGTGGGCCAGCGTGGCGGAGCAGGACGGGCAGCCCGTCGCCACCACCTTCGCCAACAACGACGCCTTCGTGATCAATGCCATCGAGTCGCTGCGCGGGGCTGTCAACCTGGCCTCGCTGCGCGGCCGGGCCGACCTGGCGCGCCCGTTCCGGCGTATCGCGGCAGTGCAGGCACGCGCCGATACGGAATTCCGATCGGCGGAACAGACCCTGATCAGGGATCTCGCCGACACCCAGGCCGAGCTTGAGGCGCTGGAACGCACCGTGGAGGGTGAAGCCGCCCTGACGGCCGCCAGGCAAGAGGCTCTGGCGGCGCTGCGGGCGCGCGTGATCGCCATCCGGCAAGAGCTGCGCACGGTGCAGCGCGCCCTGCGCGAAGAGGTTGACCGGCTGCAGCTCTGGCTGCAATTCGCCAACACGCTGGCGGTGCCGCTGCTGCTGGCAGCCGTGGCCGGGGCCGCCGCCTGGGTCCGCCGCCGTCGCGCGGCCGCCGTCGGAGGCTGAAGGCATGATCGGGCCTCGGACGACGATTGCGCTGGCGGCAGCCGCGCTGATGGCCACCCTGGCGGCGACGCTGCTGCATGCCGGATCGGCCCAGCCCGACGCGGCCCGGATCGGCGAGGCGGCCCTTCCCGACCTTGCCGACCGAATGGAAGAAGCTGCGCGGCTGACGGTGACAACGGGCACCGGTCGGTTCAGCTTCGCCCGGGACGGTGACGGCTGGGTCTGGCCTGAGAGGGACAACTTCCCGGTACCGGCGGAGCGCGTGGACGGCTTGCTGACCGCGCTTGGCGCGCTGGAACTGGCGGCCCCGCTGACCATCCGGTCCGACCGGTACGCCCGATTGGGGCTTGAGGGCATTATCGACCCCGACAGCCGGTCCACACGCATCGATATCGAGACCGCGGATGGCACGCCGCTGGGCCGTCTGTTGCTGGGCTATCATCGCCGGGGTGGGCTGGACGGCCTCTATGTCCGTCACGCCTTCGCGGCGCGGTCCTGGCTTGCCTCCGGCGACATTGCCGTGCCGGACGACCCCATTACCTGGCTGGACCGGCGGCTGGTCGACATTGCGCCGGCCGAAGTGGCGGCCGTCGACGTGACGGATGTCGGCGGCATTTCCATCCAGCTCGCCCGACCGGACGCGGGTGCCGGCTTCGCGATCCTGGACGCCGCCGATCAATCGCCGGCCGAAGCATTGACCGGCCTGTTCGCCACGCTTGACTTCACCGACCTGCGTCCGGCGGAGGAGGATGGCGCCGGGGAGAGCCTGACCATTGCATTGACGACCTTCGACGGCATGACGGTGCGGGCCCGGTTTGCGCTCGCGCCGGAGGGGCGAGAGGCGCCCTGGGTGCGCTTCGCCGCCTCGGCTGGTGCAGATGCCACGGCAAATGAGCAGGATCGCGCGGCAGAACTCGCGCGCAGCCTGGGACCGTGGGATTATCGCCTTTCCGATGAGCGGCTGGAGCGCATCGCTTCCGCCCTGGCGGCCCTGCGCGGCACCATCGCCGATGCCCCGCCGTGACCGTCTGACCCGCTCCCATGGACCGAAAGTCATTGAGCATAGCCGGAATTTGGTCTACCCACGGTCGCCGTGTGGGGAACATCCATGCGGGTGAGACAGACCGTCCACCGCATTCCGCACAATGTTCCGGAGACTTCGGCGCGCTGCCGGCAGACCTCACGCAAGACACGGGACGCCGCGCCGACACGGAGTCTCATGCAATACTGCAGGATATGACCGCCGAGACCACGACACCCCAAGCCGTTGCTACGATGGACCGTACCGGCTGGCGCAACGACCTGTCCACACCCTGGCGGCGCTTCCGCACCCATCTGGACAGCAAGTTCAAAGACCACCAGTTCATCCGCTATCTCTGGCACAGCGACCTGCGCCTGTCGGACAAGATGTGGCGTGCCGGCCAGCCGGCCCCGCACCAGATCGCCCGCATGAAACGCCGGGGCATCAAGACGCTGGTGAACCTGCGCGGCGAGCGGGACTGCGGCTCTTACATCCTGGAAGAAGAGGCGTGTCAGCGTTACGGCGTGACGCTGGTCAACTTCCCGGTCAACTCACGTGCGGCGCCGAAGAAGGAGTATCTGCGCGGCGCCAACCAGCTGTTCAAGACGATCGAATACCCGGCGATGATGCACTGCAAGGCCGGCGCCGACCGCGCCGGGCTGATGAGCGTGCTCTACCTGTTCCTGCACGAAGGTGTGCCGCTGGACCGGGCGATGGATCAGCTGAGCTGGAAATACGGCCACCTTAAGGGGGCACCAACGGGCATCATCGACCGCTTCTTCGAGACCTACCGGGACTACAACGCCGAACACCCGATCGACTTCATGACCTGGGTCGAAGACGTCTACGACCCCGTCGCCCTGAAAGCTTCATTCACATCAAAATGGTGGGCCCGCGCCTTGGTGGACTCGATCCTCAGGCGGGAGTGAGTGCAGCGACAGTTCGCTAGCCGATGCGGACCGGTTGCGAGCCGGGCCAGTTCGTTGACCGTCAGATCAACACGATCTCAACTCAGGCTACGCCGCCTCGTCAGGCACGCCCTCCGTGTCCGGCCCGGCATCCGCAAAGAACTGCATGCGGCAGAGCTTGGCGTAGAGGCCGTCTTGGGCGATCAGGGTGTCGTGGGTGCCGGCTTCGGCCACGCGGCCCTGGTCCAGCACATAGATCCGGTCGGCATTGCGGACAGTGGACAGGCGGTGGGCGATCACCAGCGTGGTACGGCCGGTCTTCAGGCGCTCCAGCGCCTCCTGCACGCGGCGTTCCGATTCCGCATCCAGCGCACTGGTAGCCTCGTCCAGCAAGAGGATGCGGGCGTCGCGCAGCATGGCACGGGCCAGCGCAACGCGCTGGCGTTCGCCGCCGCTGAGCTTCACGCCGCGGTCGCCGACCACGGTGTCATAGCCTTCCGGCAGTTCGGCGATGAAATCGTGGGCGGCGGCGGCCTTGGCGGCCTCAACGATTTCGGCCTCGGTCGCGTCGGGGCGGCCGAAGGCGATGTTCTGGCGGATCGAGACGTTGAACAGCACCACGTCCTGGCTGACCAATGCCATGGCGCTGCGCAGGCTGGCGAAGGTCACGTCGCGCACATCCTGCCCGTCGACCTGCACCGTGCCCGCACGGGTATCGAACAGGCGTGGGATCAGGTTAAGCACCGTGGATTTGCCGGCACCGCTGGGGCCCACCAGGGCCGTGGTGCTGCCCGGTGCCACGTCCAGGCTCACATGGTCGAGGGCGCTTGCGTCCGTGCCATAGCCGAATTCCACCTCGCTCAGCGTCACCCGGCCATCCGTGATCTGCAGCGGCTTGGCATCCGGCCGCTCCACGATCTGAGGCTGTTCGTCCAAGAGGGTGAACACGCGCTGCACGGCGGCCAGGCCCTCCTGCACAGCCGTATTCAACGTGCCGAGCGCGCGCACCGGCTGGGCTAGCAGCAACAGCGCGGTGATGAAGCCGGTGAATTCGCCCACGCTGCCTTCGCCCACGGCCGTGCGGTAGCCGGCAAAGGCGATCACGCCGCCGACGGCGATGCCGCCCAGCACCTCCAGCATGGGATCGATGGCGGAGCGGCCGCGCACGGCACGCATGATGAAGCGGTAAAGGCCTTCGAAGGTGTCGCCGGCACGGCGTTCCTGATAGCCCTCAAGTCCATAGGTCTTGACCATGCGCGCACCGGCCAGGCTTTCGCCGAGGAAGGCCGTCATCTCGCCGATATGCTCTTGCGTGCCGGCGGAGACCCGACGCAGGCGTCGCCCGATCTCGATGATCGGGATGGCCGCCAACGGATAGACGACCATGACGATCAAGGTCAGCACCCAGTCCATGTAGATCATGACGCCGACCAGCGCGACCACGGTGACCGTGTCGCGCACCAGGTTGGTGGCCGCGCGCTGCATGCCGTCGCGCATCACGTTCACGTCGTTGACGAAGCGTGAGATCAGCGTGCCCGTGGGGTCGCGGATCAGCCGCGCCAGGTCCGCCGCCAGCAGATGGCCGAACATGGCCTTCTGCAGGTTGGTGATCACACGGAACACCACGGCCCCGATCATCACCGTCTGCAGATAGAGCGCCCCGCCCTTCACCGCCGTGGCCAGCACCACCAGCGGCAACAGCATGGTGACGATGCGCATGTCGCCCGCTTCGAACAGCGCGAACGCCCATTCGATCAACAGCGGATAGGCGGCGGTGGCACCCGCCACCACCAGCATCAGCAGCATGGCGACGGCCAGGCGCCGCCAGTGCGGTTGAACCCAATCCAGCCAGAGGCGGCGCGCCAGATGCCACGTCGCCTCGTCGAGCTTCAGACCTTGCTTCTTCGCCATCGCCGGAGCGTTGGAGCACCGGACGTGCGGCCGGTCAACCCGTGCGGGAGGGGCGAATAGCCGGAACGGTGCAGTCGGGCACAGGCGCGGCAGAGGCCGCAGAGCCTTAAACGGCTACGGTTCTTCCGACGGTAATGACCCGAACCCGTTGTAGTCGGCTCGTGATTCGTCGAGCGATCCGATGCGGAACACATGGCCGTTGAGCTCGCGAACGGCGAATTCACGCATCCCCCAAGGCCGGGTCTCCAGCCCCTCCACGATATCGGCACCGGCCCTCTGATAGCGGGCATGAAGCACATCGACATCGTCGAGGTTCAGCACGATCTCCGCAGGCGTGAAGCCGGCGGGTGCGGGACGCAGGAACATCACGACATCGCCCGCCCAGACCGCTGCGAAATCGTCTCCGTCCCGCCACTGCGGCAGGATCTCCAGCGTCGTCTGATAGTACGCAAGGGTCGCGTCCAGGTCCGCAATCGGAATGACCGGAATGCAATGGGTGAAACCGGCTGAGGGTTTAAGCGTCATTCGGTCTGACCTGGGGGGCTGTTCTCGTGCGAGGGCCGCCCGTGTCCGCGCCTTAGTCCATCGCGGTCTTCAAGGGCACGCCTTCATGCTGCAATAGCCAGGCCTTGCGGCGCAATCCGCCGCCATAGCCGGTGAGCGCACCGTTGGCGCCGATCACGCGGTGGCAGGGCACGATGACGGATACCGGATTGCGCGCGTTGGCCAGCCCCGCCGCCCGAATGGCCTTGGGGTGGCCGATGCGCTCTGCGACCTCTGCGTAGCTTGCGGTGTGTCCCGGCGGTATGCGGCGCAGTTCGTCCCAGACGCGCTGCTGGAACGCCGTGCCGCGCGCCCGCACGGGGATCCGGTCCAGTGCGCTCAGATCACCCGCGAAATAGGCGTCGAGGGCATCGCGGATGTGGGCCGGCGCCGGCCGGCGGACCCGCCGATGCGTGGGCCAATGACGCTGCAGGTACCGATCCGCCCAGTCGCCTTCATCGGCGAAGGCCAACAGGCACATCGCCTCGCCATCCATGGCCACCAGCAAGTCGCCGATCGGCGACGCAACGGTGTCAAGAGACAGGCTCTGGGGTTCGTGCAGCATGGTCCGATCCAATCGCGCTCAGGCTGTGCCAGAGATGGATGGCGGCATAGGCGCGCCATGGCCGCCACGCCTCGGCGGCCTTGTCCAGCGCCGCCGGCGTGTCGGCGATGCCCAGCGCCTTCGCCGCCTTCACCAGGGCGACATCGCCCGTCGGGAACGCATCGGGGTGGCGCAGCGCGCGCATGGCAACATAGCCGACCGTCCAGTTGCCGATCCCAGGCAGGCTCTTCAGCCTTTCCATGGCCTCATCCGGATCGTCGGCGGCGTCCAGATGCAGCACGCCACTTGCCACGGCCTGAGCCAGACCACGCACCGTCTGGGCGCGGGCGCGGGTGAGGCCGATCGCGGTCAGGTCGGCCTCTGCCAGACGGGCAGGTCCGGGGAACAGCCACCGGTCTTCACCCTCCGGGCCGGCCGGCAGCCGTTCGCCATGGGCCGCGACCAGACGGCCCAGCATGGTGCGGGCGCCGGCAACCGTGATCTGCTGGCCCAGGATGGCGCGGACGGTCAGCTCGAACGGATCCCAAGCGCCCGGCACGCGCAGACCGGGCGCACGACGGATCTGCGGCGCCAGACGGGGGTCGGCGGCCAGATGCGCCTCGATGCCCGCCACGTCGGCATCCAGGTCGAACATCGCACGGGCCCTGCCCACCGCCGGCAGCAGTGAAGCCGGCGACTCCAGATACAGGCGCACCGTCAGTGCGTTCCGCGATTCTGGCGAAACGGCAAGCAGGCCGACCGCACCGTCGAACGCGATGGTGCGCGCATAACCGTGGTCGCACGTCTCAAGGCCGGGGATCGCGCGCGACTGCAAGAAGGCCAAGAGAGCCGGCCAGTCATAGGGGGGACGGTAGCAGAGCCTGAGTTCGATCGGGGCGGTCGCGCCTTCCCTCGCGCCGGCTCTGGCCCTCATCGCACGCGGCGGCCGGTCGAAGACAGCCCTGAAGGCGGCATTGAACCGCCGCACGCTGCCGAAACCTGCGGAAAGCGCCACCTCGGCCATGGGAAGGCCGGTGCGCTCGAGAAGCTGCTTCGCCAGGTGCAGCCGCTGCGTCTGAGCCACAGCGATCGGGGAGGCGCCGAGATGAGCCTCGAACAGCCGCCGCAGGTGGCGTTCGCCGACCCCCAGCCGTGCAGCCAGAGTCTCGACGGAGCCGCCGTCCAGCGCGCCGTCCGAGATCAGCGTCAGCGCCCGCCGCACCGTCGCCTCGGTACCCGTCCAGGCCGGTGAATTGGGCGCCGTCTCGGGCCGGCAACGCTTGCAGGGGCGGAAGCCTGCGTGCTGCGCAGCCGCAGCGCTGGCGAAGAAGCGGCAGTTCGGCCGCTTGGGCGTCGGTGCCGGACAGATCGACCGGCAGTAGACGCCAGTGGTCCGCACGCCGACGAAGAATCGCCCGTCGAAGCGCGGATCGCGCGCCGTCATCGCTTCGTAGAGCCGGTCTGGCGTCTCAATCATCATAGCCCGAAGATACGTCCGGGGCCAATCCGGGTCTCGCCGAAATCGGACTCCGATAACCGGCCCCCGCCGGCCGAGGATCTATGCGGTCGATTGCGAAATCACCAGTACGGTCAGGTCATCGCGGGTAACCCAGCCGCGCCGTTCGACCTCCGCCACCACATTGTCCGGCTGTCCGCAGGCATGGGCGGCGCAGAACCGGCCCAGGACCTCCGTCACACCGTCCATGCCGATTTCCCGTGAGGCGCTGTCGCGGCATTCCAGCAGGCCATCGGTGATCACGTAGAACGCGCCGCCATCCAGCATCACCTCTTCGCTTGGGAAATCGAGACCGGGCAGAATCCCCAGCGGCGGCCGCTCGGCCTCGAAACTCAGCGGCACGATGTCGGGGACCAGCAGCAGGGGCGGCACGTGCCCGGCATTGGCGAAGCGCACAATGCCCGCTCCCTCGTCGAACAGCCCGACCACGCAGGTGACGAACCGTCCCCGGCTGGCCGTCTCACAGAGCTCATCATTCATGGTCGCCAGCACCGCGCCCGGATCGCGCTGCGCCTTGCCGAGATGGCGGAACAGGGCCACCGTCTTGGACATCAGCAATGCCGCATCAAGCCCCTTGCCGGCCACATCGCCCAGCGTGAAGGCGATCAGCCCGTCATCGCGCCGGTAGAAATCGTAGAAGTCGCCCGACACGAAACCGAGCGGGCGGTTGACCGCGTCAATCGGGAAACCCGGCGGCGGTGGCGGCGGCAGAAGAGAGCGCTGCACCTGGGACGCCGCCTCGATCTCACGCGCCAGGGCGGCACGCTGAAGCTGGCGCACCCGCCGGCGCAGCGTGACGACAAGCAGCAAGATCAGCGCTGCGGAGACGGCAAGCCCGACGGCAACGCTCGCCAGCACCTCTTGCCGCCAGTCGCCGACGGCAAAGGCCCGTGGTACGGCGACGTGAACGGTTCCGTCGAACACCCCAACCGACGCATCGGCCCCCAGGACGTCGTCGTCCCCGATCTGCCGGTTGCCCCAGCCTGCGAGCCATTGGCCGGCAACGAACAGGTCGATCCGCACATCGGCGAAGAAGACATTGAAATCGGCGGGATCGATGAAGACCTCGGGCTCGATCAGCACATAAAGCCAGTTGCCGTCGCGCAGCCGGTGCGCCATCACGATGGAATAGCCGGGCGTGGGAAACGCTTCGGTCGGGACGACAAACTGGACGAGGCCGCCGGGCGTCTGCAGGAAGGTCGGGCTTTCCGGCACGCGATGGGGGGGCTCCAACACGCCCCAGGCGGTGCACGGAACGACAAAGCCTGCGGTGGAATAGCCCATGCTGCGGATCGCGAAGTTCAGGGCCGTCGACGCCCGGAACTCTTCGATCAGCGCCTCCGTGCACCCTTGCGAAGCATCGAAAGCCGTGTCGGCAAGCGCGGCTTCGGCATTGAGCAGGATGGTGCGGGCCCGAACGGCGATGCGCTGGGCAAGGTTGGTGGCCTGTTGACGTGTCTCTTCAAGACCGGCTTCGTAAGAGAGGTAGAGCGAGCCGCCGATCGGCAAGAAGACGATGGCGACCGCCACCAGCACAGCCCGCCACGAAAAGAGCTTCACCCAGGCGCGCCTGCCGAAGACGTCGCGCAGGCCACCGGCGGCGGCCGCCCAGCTGAATCCGGGCGCCGCCCGGTCCGTCGCGTGCCTGTTTCCAGCGGGCGGTGGCTGAGCCAACATCCCGACCCTTCATCACCTTGGCCGACCCCTGCAGTCGAGAGGGTGACGTCTCTTCGGTTTCAGATGCAAGCCGGCATTCGCATCAAAGCTGCGGCGGGATGTGGCAGGCAGCCGTCAGCCGATCACCTGTGCCCCGGATCCAATCCGTTCCGGAGGTTCTATACGAGGTCGCTATGGCGCCGCGGCCGTGTAGGTCTGCAGGTCGAAGACACCCTCTCGCCAGAAGACGCCAACGAGATTCGCTTCGTCGATCTGGATCAACTGTGCACCGCGATTGATGTCGCCCGCGCAGCAGCAGGCGGACGTGAGCGTGAGATAGGGCCCCGCTCCCAGCATTGCACGCAGACGGGCGGCCAATGGCTTGCCTTGCGCGTCGGTCGTGCCGTTGGCGTCAAAGGGGAACAGGATGTCGTCTCCCGATCGCAGATAGCCCAGATACTCGAAGCTGATGGGGCAGGCGGCTTCCGATGTCTCGACACGCTGTCCGCCCTGGATGCGCCAGTGCCGGTCCTCGGCGATCTCGATCGCCTCTGCCTCCCCGTGCTGCCAAAGGCCGAGCATGGGGGTGACGGGCACCAGTTCCTCAAATTCGTCCTGCGCCATGGCGTTCATAGAGGTCGCCAGCGCCACCGAGGCGATCGCCAGCAGACAAAGGCCGCGCGTCAGCGCAGCGGAACACCAACGGAAGAGCACGGACGATGTGGTGGTCATCGGTGGATTCCTTGATGGCGACGACCAGAGATGCGACTGAAGGTACGCTATCCGCCCCCCGCAAGCGAGCGCGCGCTTGTCATGTAACCCTCTGTGGCTCCTGCCGGCGACAGGCAACAGCAGAGCCGGCGCTTGAAATGACCGGCTTCTCCGCCATATCGTCTTTTTCGTAAAGGAAACTCAAGATACGCAGCGGAACATGGCCCGCGAACCGGAATTGGGAGGGAACGGCGTGAAACACGAAAAACCATCAACGCCGCCCGTCTTGATGGCCGCACAAGGCCTGTCGTCGCCTGCGCTGCAGCCGCTCCAACTCGGGCAGCGGATCCGCGATATCCGACGCGAGCGGAAATGGACGCTGGACGAGGTCAGCCGCAGGACCGGCCTTGCCAAGTCGACGATCTCGAAGATCGAGAACGACCAGATGTCCCCGACCTTCGAAGCGGTGCAGAAACTGGCCGCCGGTCTTTCGATCGACGTGCCGCAGCTGTTCACGCCGTCCACTCAGCCGCGCTCGTCCGGCCGGCGCACGCTGACGCGCAAGGATGCCGGGCAGCCCTATCCGACAGCCACATACGAGCATGAGCTGTTGTCGACCGAGCTGTCCCGCAAGAAGATGATCCCCTTCAAGACCCGGGTGCATGCCCGCAGTTTCGCCGATTTTCCCGACTGGGTGCGCCACGACGGCGAGGAGTTCCTGCTGGTGCTCGATGGTGCGGTCGAGCTCTATACGGAGTTCTATGAGCCCGTGGTGCTCAATGTCGGCGATTCCGTCTATTACGACAGCGGTATGGGCCACGCCGTCATCTCCGTGAGCGAAGAAGACGCAACGATCCTGTGGGTCACGGCCCCATAGCTGCCGACCAAACGGCGACCGCCCGTCCCTCGCCGACAATCCTCCAACTATCTGCCTGATCGCACCTGGCGGATGCTGACCCGTCTGCCGCCTGTGTGGACGAGCCACCAAAGCCGCGCGCCACTGCCTATGACGGTTCGATTCTTGCTGCTCGCGGGTAATCCTGATCACGAACCTGCGACCGCGCCCTGAGCATCAGCTCATCCCAGTCGACAACGCCGCAATAATCGAAGGCCACAAAGGGCAGCCGCGACTCGCTGTTTCGTGAATGCGTGTTGATTCGAACAGATTCGTTAATTCGGGTAATTTTTTCTTATCAGAAACAAAAACCAAAGATGGCTTGAGAAATTTCCCGGTTCGCGGTCCGCAGTTGCCGCGAAGCGCGTTGGACAGATCCGCGAGTCCGGCGGCGATCCGTCCGCACAATGCCGCAACATTCGATACGAACAGGAGACCGAACCATGTCATTCATATCTAGGCACAAGCCCAAGGCCGTCGAACTCGGTCAGGAACTGGCCCCTGAAATCGCGGCGATCGGCCTGAGCGAAGCCGCCACCGCGCTGGAGGAGGCAACGGGCTTCCCGGTCACGCTGCTGCTCGAAGCCGGCATGACCATGAAAGAGATCATGGATGCCGCCAAGAGAGACGCGGTGATCCCCAACCCGCACCTGCTGCTGCATGGGCTGGGTGACGGGCCGTCGCCAAATGTGGAGCACTACCAGCGGGTCCGGCGGGCCAAGAAGATCGGCGGCGCGCTCTACAGCTTCGCCGGGACGGGCATCCAGGCCGGCCTGGACGTCGTCGGCTTCGGCATGGCCGGTGTCGACGCCTTCGGCCTGGCCAAGCACGGCGCTTCGGAAGCGTCCACCCTCGCCCATCTGACCCGTCTCGGCGTGATCGCCCAGACCGTGAAGCAGAGCAAGTATCTGCAGGGGCTCGTGGTCGACATGATCAAGGTGAAGACCGCCAAGGCCACGGTGCGCGGCGGCAAGATCGCGGCCGCCGCCATCCCGAACACGATTGCGTCGAATGCCGTCTCGATCGCAGTTTCCCTGGGTGCCGCCGGCGCGTCGGTGCTGTTGAAAGAGATCGTCAATCGGGTCGCCTGCGAGGTCCATTGGCGCGCCTATCAAGAACTGGCGATCGGCCGGATCCACGGCGGCGGCTATGGCCCGGCCTGCCGCATGGCGCAAGAGCTGATGAACCACACCCTCTCAACTGGTTTCGTACCCACCGAGAAGGTGAAGGCCTTCCTGCGGGAGCCGGGCGGCTACATGGTGCTCAAGGACAAGCTCGGCATGCTCTGACCGGATCGGTCCTCTGCAGCCATTCAAAGCAAGGCTCAATGGGTGGGCACGTGCAAACGTGCCCACCGCACCTCCATTGTGAATCTGCGTGCCACGTGAATCTGCGTGCCATCTGTTCTCTGGCACCGATGACATCGTCTGTTAGACTCCCCACGGCATTGTCGACGAGCCGGCTCGCCCGCCCCGGTTCGACAGCAAAGGGAGCCAGCAGAAATGGTCGCCGATCGTCAAGGAAACCCCGTCTCCGGCGCCACACCCGAAGCCGTGCGGCACTACGACCTGGGCATTGAGCGGTTCAACATCTACCGCGGCGACCCTCTGGAGGCATTGGACAAGGCGATTGCGGCGGCGCCCGACTTCACCATGGCCTATCTCGCCAAGGCGCATCTGATGGCGTTGGCGACCGAGCCGGAAGCGACGGCCGAGGCCAAGTCGATCGTCGACCATGCGCGCACGCTGAAGACCGACGAGCGGGAAGCGTCGCATATTGCGGCACTGAACCACCTGCTGGCCGGCAACTGGGATGCTGCGGCCACCATGCTGGACCTGCACAATATCGGGTTCCCGCATGACATTCTGGCGCTCCAGTGCGGACATCTGATGGACTTCTACCGCGCCAATGCCCGCGACCTGCGCGACCGCATCGCCCGCGCCCTGCCGAAATGGTCGGCTGATGTACCCGGCTACCCCATCGTGCTGGGCATGCAGGCCTTCGGGTTGGAGGAGATGGGCGACTACGCACGTGCCGAAGATGCCGGGCGCCAGGCCATCGACCTCCAGCCGCTGGACTGCTGGGCCCATCACGCTGTCGCCCATGTGATGGAGATGCAGGGGCGCGCGCAGGACGGCATCGGCTGGATGATCGCCCGCGAGCCGCACTGGTCGGGCGACGACAACTTCTTCAAGGTGCACAACTGGTGGCACCGCGCGCTCTATCATCTGGACCTGGGCGAGGCGGACCAGGTGCTGGCGCTCTATGACGGCCCGATCCGCAGCGAGAAGAGCGCAGTGGTGCTGGACCTGGTCGACGCCTCCGCCCTGCTCTGGCGCCTGCACCTGGCCGGCCATGGGGTCGGCGAGCGCTGGACGGAACTGTCTGAGACCTGGGACCAGCATGCCGACGGCAAGTCGTACCCGTTCAACGACTGGCATGCGGTGATGGCCTATCTCGGTGCCGGACGCGATACGGAGGTGGAGCGCGTCCGCGCGGCCTTGAGCGAAACCGCGGCGGGCAGCACCGACATCGCGCACTGGGCGCGCACGGCGGGCCTGCCCTTGGTCGACGGGTTCGCGGCCTTCTGGCGCGGCGACTATGCCGCCTGCGCCATGCGGCTGCACCCGGCGCGCCACATCGCCAACCGCTTCGGCGGCAGCCACGCCCAGCGCGACGTGATCGACTGGACGCTGACCGAGGCGACCCTGCGCGGCGGCCTTTCCGACATGGCGGAAGCGCTCGCCAACGAGCGGCTGGCCCTGAAGCCGCACAGTCCGGTGAACCGTCAGTTCCTGCACCGCGCCAGGGTCCACTGACGGAAAGCGGTACTCGGCGCACGCCCTTGTAACGGGCCAGGCGGCGCGCGCATCGAAAGCGGCGACGCCCTCTGGCGGCCCGCCGAGCCGGCCAAACTGCCGCAGCCGCAACACGATGCAGGTCTGAGGGCGCTGCCGTATCGTCACCGTATCACTGTGATCCCGAAAGGTACCCGGGTGATGGAACAACAGACGCGCCGCCTGCCCGCAACGGGCCTGGTCTATGCCGCCGGGTTCCTGCAGGGCCTGACGCTGGTCAGCTTCCCCGCGCTCAGCGACGTTCTGAAGGCGACGCTGGGGCTGACCGATGCGCAGTACGGCACGATCTTCCTGCCACAGGTCGCGCTGGCTGCCGTCGGTGCGGTCATCGGCGGGGCGCTGGCCCGACGTCTGGGCCTGCGCCGCCTCCTTGTGCTGGCGATGGTGGCCAACGGCCTGTCACAGGCCGCTCTGCTGGCAAGCGGGCTTGCCGGGCCGGGGGCCGCCTTCGCCTGGGTTCTGGTCGGCACCTCCGGCCTCGGCCTGGGCTTCGGGCTGTTCGGTGCGCCGCTGAACGCCTATCCGCGGCTGCTGTTTCCGGCCAAGGGCGACGCGGCCGTCGTGGCCGTGCACACCGTCTTCGGCTTCGGCCTTGCCACCGGCCCACTGATCGCGGGAGCTTTGGTCGCATCGGACCAGTGGCTCGGGTTCCCGGTGCTGCTGCTGGCCATCGCGCTGCTGCTGGCGCTTGCCGGCACGCTGGTCCCGTTGCCCCGCGATACTGCACCCGAAGGCGGCAACGCCGAACCGGCCGGAGTGCTGAAGGCGCCGGTTCTGTGGATCTTCATCGGTGTCGCCGTGCTCTATGCCTTTGCCGAAGGCACCTTCGCCAACTGGGCGGTCATCTATCTGCGCGACGGAAAGCAGCTCGACCCCGGGATTGCAGGCCTGGCGCTATCCGTCTTCTGGGGCGCCATGGTGGCGGGACGCCTTACCGTCTCCGCCCTGCTGGTGCGGCTGCCGGCTGCGCCCGTGTGGTTCGCCCTGCCGGTGCTGATGATCATCGCGTTCCAACTCTTGCCTTTCGCGAACACGGCAACGGCCGGCGTCGGCTTGTTCGCATTTGCGGGTCTTGCCTGCTCCGCCTTCTTTCCGCTTACCATCGCCCTGGTCTCACAGCGCTTCCCGAGCCATGTCGCGCTGGTGTCGTCTCTGATGATCGCCGCTCTGATGGTGGGCGTCGGCGTCGGATCCTTTGCGCTCGGGGCGATGAGAGAGATCCTGAGTTTCGAGCAGCTTTACCGCCTGTCGGCGGTCTATCCGGCGCTCGCCTTGGTGCTGGCACTGCTGACGCGGAGCCGGCGGCCAGCAGCAGCGACGGCCGAATAGCGGCAACACGGCCCTCGGTATCTTATAGACAAAAGGTTAACGAACCCTCTCGACCTCGTCGAATTGTTCGCATATTTGTCGAAAGAACGTCCGGACTTGGGCCGTCAAGGCGTGCGATGCCCTAGTGCCGCCGTTCCGTATGCCCATGATCACGATCACTGTCTTAGGGCGAACGCCGCACAAAGCGGCCCCCGCTTGTCCGGCGTGCCCCTGGCGCGCGGACGATTTGGCCGGAGCCGTGCCCGCAAGGGTGCGACCGGCCCTTGAGCAAGAAAGAGGAGGCGAGCAGTTGCGTTACCGTCTGGCCGTTATCGGTTTGTCCCTGTGCGTCGGCGCGATCCTTCCATCGACATTCGCTTCTGCGCAGCCCATCGGCGCCACATCGCAGGTGCAGACGCAATCTTTCCGCACGCCGGCCGGGGGCGCGCGCGTCAACCTTGGCGAGGATGACGCGGTGTTCACCCTCGATCAGATCGCGACCGACAGCGGGGGCGCCGCACGACTGGACATGATCGACGATACGGTCATCACCGTCGGGCCGCAGAGCGAGGTGGTGCTGGACCAGTTTCTATTCGATCCCTCGTCGGGCAACGGCGACGTCGTCAGCCGCATTTCCGTCGGTGGCATGCGTTTCATCAGCGGACAGATGCCGAGCGATGCCTACATCATCGAAACGCCGACGGCCGTCATCGGGTTGCGCGGAACGGACGTAACCGTGCTGGTCGCGGCCCTCACGGGGGCAACGCGGCTGATCGTGCTGATCGGTGAGGCCTGGATCCGACCGCGGGATGTGGACACCGTCACGCAGGTGCCCGTCGGCAGGATGGCCATGGTTCCGACCGCCAATTCCACGCCGCAGATCTCCGGCGCCCCACCGCTGCCCGGCTGGGCGCGCGGAACCCTGTTCCGGAGCGACGAGTCCGACTTCCCGAGGACGGGCTCGGAAGGCAATGATGCCGACAACTCCACAGGCGCCGGTGCCCCTAGTGGCGGTTCCAGCACCAACGACGACTGAGATCAGTCCGGCCCGCCCTTCAGTGCCGTTGGCGTTCAGGGCATGGGATTGGTGCGGCTGACCCCGTAGACTGCACAGGCCGGCGCCGACCGTGATGGTGGGCTGCCCGGCCTGACGGGGGCGCGAAAGGGCGGCAGGGTCGGCACCATGCGAATTCCGAGATGGCTGCACTATGCCGTCGCCCTGCTGATCCTGTTCGGCGCCGTGGCCTTCAAGGCGGCGGCGCCGGTGCCGTTCTTGCGCCTGCAGGACCTGATCTTCGACACCTACCAGCAGTTCCAGCCGCGTGCCTACACGCCGCCGGTCGTCGACCTGGAGGACCTTTCCCGCCCATCCGGCG
>JANQIX010000021.1 GCA_028281925.1 Alphaproteobacteria bacterium | reverse complement strand
TCGGTCATCAGGGTGTGGAGGATCGGGGCCGGATCCGCGAGCCCGGTGGTCTCGATCACCACCCGATCGAACCATAGCTTGCCGCCGCGCGCAAAGCGTCCGGGGGCCTCTCGCAAGGTCTTGGCCAGGTCGCCCCGGATCGTGCAGCAGAGGCAGCCACTCGCCATTTCGATGACCACTTCCTCCGCGCTGTGGCTCACGAGGTCGTGGTCGAGCCCGATCTCCCCGAACTCGTTGATGAGCACCAGGGTCCGGCTCAGCGCGGGCTGTTGGATCAGATAGTTGAGGACAGTCGTCTTGCCGCTGCCAAGAAACCCGGTCAGCACCGAGACCGGCAGACGTGGGGACGACCCATCGAGATTCCAGCTTTCCATGGGGCTTCTCCTGCCCGTTCAGGGCGCGCCAGCCGCGATACAACTGGCGCAGGTACCCACCACCTCGACCACGTGCCGTGTAGCGCGGAACCCGAGGACGGCGGCATGCTCGGAAAGCAGGCGCCCAACCCGCGGGTCCTCGATTTCGGCTGACGCCCCGCAGTTACTGCAGACGAAGAACAGACAATCGTGCTGGCGTTCCGGATGGGCGCAGGGAACGTAAGCGTTGCGACTTTCGATCTTCGAGACGAGCCCCTGGGACATCAGGAACTCGAGCGCCCGGTACACAGTGGGCGGCCCGACCGGACGGGAGTCCCTGAGCTTCAGCGCTTTGATCAGTTCGTAAGCACCCGTCGGGCGACCGCTCTCCCAGAGCAGCTTCAACACCTGGCGCCTGAGCTTCGTAAGTTGTGCGCCCCGCGCGTCGCAGAGGGACATTGCCAGCGCAACCCGTTCAGCCGGCGCATGCTGATCCCGGCGATCGGGATCTGTGCAGGGCTGGGGCTGGATCGACGTGAGCGCCATGACCTTATCCCTTCTTGCGACTAGAGTAGGTAATGTTATAACGTTGCATTCCTTGATTACAACATCCAAGTGCCCCTGAAAGCCGGCCGTGGCTGCAGTAGAGGGTTTGACATGGACACAGCGGGGATCGGAAGCCAAGGGTCAGCGTGGTGACCAGCCGCATGCTCGGCTCCTTTCGCGATGCCCTGGCAATTCCTCGCGATGATCGGAAGCCCCAGGAGCGGCGCCAATGGCTCCTGATAAGTCTGTTCCAGCATTAGTTGCAACGATCACTGCAAGCGGCAACCAACGAGGAGCGCGACATGCCCGAGGTCAACGACAAGATCGCCGTCGCCATCGACAGACTTAACAGCCAGCTGCCGCTGCTGGCACGACAGCGGGCGCTGCCCCCGGGGCTGGTGGCGGCCCACCGCGCCATCCTGCGAACTCTGGCCGAGGAGGGCAGGGCCCTCACCAACGACGAACTGGCTACCCTGGTGGGCGCCGACGGCGTGGCGATGGCCATCGAACGCCTGGGCGGCGACGACTTATCGGTGCTCAACGCCGACAAGACCGCGGTGGTGGGGGCCTACCCCATGACGGTGGAGGAAACCGTTCATCACCTGACGGTGAACGACTGCGCCGTGAACGCCATCTGTGCCCTGGACGCGGTGGCGGTGGGGCCCATGTACGACGCCGAGGTGACCATCGAGTCTCGCTGCCAGGTCACTGGCGAGCCCATCCGGGTCCACCAGGACGGGCACCGAATCCTGTCCGCCGAGCCATCCGCCGACGTCCGGGTCGGGGTGCGCTGGCAGCAACCCGGGGCCTGTGCCGCCCACAGCATGTGCCTGGAGATGGTGTTTCTGAAGGACGGCTACGCCGCTCGCCGCTGGATGGAAGAGGGCGAAGGCGAAAAGACTGAGTTCACACTTGACGAGGCCGTGGCCTTCGGCGCCGCTTTCTTCGTGCCGCTGGTGAAGTAGTGTTTCGTTGTCGAGGCTCCGTTCGCCGACGCGTTTCTTCAGGCGTGTACTCTCGTCGTCGAGCTTTCTGAACCGTCTGTACTTCCTCAGCAGCAGCCCTGCGGGGCACTGCACGACCACACGCGGGATCCGCATGCCGGGAGTCAACATGGTCACGAGCCGCATGCTCAGTTCGTTCCGAGACGACCCGACCACCCGTCGGGAGTTTCTCGCGATGATCGGCAGTCCCAGGAGCGCTCCGCATGAGTCCTAACAAGGCAGTCACGGCCACCCCCACTCCTTTCGCCGCCCGCACCACGGTCGAGCAGGTGGAGGAAGGCCTCGCCTTGGCACCGAAATTCGACGCCGACGGATTCATCCCCTGTGTCACAACCGACGCCAACACGGGCGAGGTGCTGATGCTTGGCTACATGAATGGCGAGGCTCTACAGCGAACGGTCGCGACCGGCGAGGCTCACTACTGGAGCCGAAGCCGACAGTGCCTCTGGCACAAGGGCTCGACCAGTGGCCTCGTCCAAGAGGTTGTCGAGATGCGCATCGACGACGACCAGGACGCCGTCTGGCTGCGCGTCCGGGTCGTAGGTTCGGGCGCAAGTTGTCACGTCGGATACCGATCCTGCTTCTATCGATCGGTCGAGCTCGGCGGCCCTTCCGGTGGACCCGCTCGGCTCGTGTTCACGGAGTCACGGAAGTCCTTTGATCCGAAGGCCGTCTATGGCGACGCGCCGAACCCGACGCAGCTTTGAAGAACGGCAAGATGCCCCTCATGCTTCCAGCGCAAGGTCTGTTTGAACCCGTCCATGACGCCTTCGGCGTCAAACTGCCGCCCCACGTTGCCGAGGCGCTGGAACATGGGCGCGCCGCAATTGCACGTTGCGACCAGGCCGGCGTCCCCAGCGATACACTGATTGCCGCGCTAACGACGGAGCCGATGTCGCACCGAAGATGAGGTGACAGCAGTGCACACCCAAACCATGAGCAGGAAACACGACATGACGGAGCATAGGCAATGAAGGTCGCGTATGTGTTCGCCACCGACATGGCGGCCACGTTCAAGCTCGCCACAATGATCCTTCCGCAACTGGAGGATGGTTCGCACGGAGCGAGCGTCATCGGCATGTTTTTCTTCGATGACAACCTGTTCTGCCTGCGCGAGGGCGATCCAGTCGGCGAGCGCTTGGCCAGGGTCGCGAGGGACCAGAACATTCTGCTCATGATCTGCGACCAGTGCGCTGTCCGTCGCAACCTGGCCGAAGGCACCCTCGAGCAATGCGGCAAGGGCGACGTCACGGCGAAAGGCATGGTCGCCGGCGTGCAGGCCGGCTGCTTTCCCCAGCTCTACGCCGCACTCGCACCCAATGCGCCCGACTTCGTCGTAACGCTCTGAGGAATTGCCATGACCCAGCCGTTAGAACGACCCAAGCTGCCCGTGACGGTCTTGTCCGGATTCCTCGGAGCCGGCAAGACGACCTTGATGAACCACATCCTCAACAACCGCGAGGGCAAGCGCGTCGCGGTCATCGTCAACGACATGAGCGAGGTGAACATCGACGCCGATCTCATCCGTGACGGCGGCGCGGATCTGAGCCGCACCGAAGAGACTCTGGTCGAAATGACTAATGGCTGCATCTGCTGCACGCTGCGCGATGACCTTCTGAAGGAAGTGCGTCGGCTCGCTCAGGATGGCCGGTTCGACTACCTTCTCATCGAATCGACCGGCATTTCCGAGCCGCTGCCCGTGGCGGCCACCTTCGATTTCCGCACTGAAGATGGAGAAAGCCTCGAGGATGTCTCACGCCTCGATACGATGGTGACCGTGGTCGATGCCGCAAACCTCCTGCGTGACTACGCGTCGACCGATTTCCTCAAGGATAGGGGCGAGGCGCTGGGCGAGGAGGATGATCGTACGCTGGTCAACCTGCTCGTCGATCAGATCGAGTTTGCCGACGTCGTCATCTTGAACAAGATCGATGCCGCATCGTCGGAACAGCTCGATGCCGCGCGCAAGATCATCCGATCGCTCAATCCCGAAGCGGAACTGATCGAAACCAGCATGTCGCGCGTGTCGCTGGGCAAGGTTCTGAACACTGGCCGGTTCGATTACGACAAGGCCCAAGAACATCCGCTGTGGTTCAAGGAACTTTACGGCTTCGCGGACCATAAGCCTGAGACGGAGGAGTATGGGGTCCGCAGCTTCGTGTATCGGGCACGCCGTCCCTTTCATCCCGCGAAATTCTACGCCTTCATCAATTCGTCGTGGCCGGGTGTCATTCGTGCCAAGGGGCACTTCTGGCTGGCGACCCGCCCGGAATGGGTCGGTGAATTGAGCCAGGCCGGCGCGCTTGTGCGCCATGAGGCCATGGGCTTCTGGTGGGCGAACGTGCCGAAGGAACGTTGGCCGGATCACCCGGAATGGCGTCAGCACATCGCCAAGTCCTGGGATGCTGTCTATGGAGACCGCCGCCAGGAAATCGTCTTCATCGGCACCGATATGGACGAGGCCGCGATCCGACGCCGGCTCGATGCCTGCCTCGTCGGCGATGCCAATGCCATGCAGCCTGCTGCCTGGAAAAAGCTCAAGGACCCGTTTCCGGTCTGGAAACGGGCCGAACGGTCATAACCGGTCAATTGGTTTCGCTAGAAGGCGGGGCGGTCGGAACTTCCGCCATGTAGGCCATGGGCAACGAGACGTGCGACCGACTAACGCCGGCCATCCCGAACGGGTGTTCTTGGCAAGGAGAGGGCAATGGGCCAGGAAACAGTCGCCACGGCTACGCTGCAGTGCACGTTTGGAGCGGCGCCGTCGGTATTCTCCGTGCTGCCGAAAAGCCGAACCATGTGCGGGGGCATGCCGGCCGCCAACATCATGGACAACATCCCCATGATGAACATCGTCCCTTTCGGCGTGTGCTCCAGCCTCAGCAATCCGACCGTCGCGTCGGCCACCTCCGCGGCCCTAGGCGTACTGACGCCGATGCCATGCATTCCGGTGACCCTCTCTCCCTGGGCCCCTGGTTCGCCGACGACGCTGATCGGCGGCATGCCGGCTCTCAGCAACGCATCGAAATGCACCTGCAACTGGGGCGGCGTGATCAGCATTACCTCCCCGGGCCAGTTCACGGCTCAGATCAAGTAGCCACCGCGGGGAGAGGCGGTGACAGCGGTCGCTTGCGTAATTGGCGGCCCACGCAATTCGTCGATCAGTGCGATGATCCCCGGGAAGACCGAACGGGGCAAAGCAGCCTAAGCCATCTGGAGGACGACTTGGCGTCCCGGGCGGGCGACCTGTGCGTCGATCTGGACCAACCTCGACCTGATCATTGTCGGCGACCAACGGCTTCTGGCCGCGACCGTTCATGGCGGGTTGCTGACAGTCTGGGCCAGCTTTGCCGAGTCGGGCCAATGAAAGCAGGAGACTAGATTCCGACCGCCAGGCTTCACTCCGACTTCGGCATGGCGCGTTCGACGGGGCCGCCGTGCTTCTCCCAGGTTGAGAAGCCCTCTTTCAGGTGCGCTGCCTCGAAGCCCATGTCCTGCAGGGTCGCCACGGTCAGGGCCGAGCGCCAGCCGGAGGCGCAATAGAAGACGAAACTCTTGTCCTCGCCGAAGATCGGCTTGAAATACGGGCTCTCCGGATCCACCCAGAACTCCACCATGCCGCGAGGGCAGTGGAAGCTTCCCGGGATGAAGCCCGAGCGCTGACGCTCGCGCACATCGCGCAGATCAATCAGGACAACGGACGGATCGGCCACCATCGCGATGGCGTCCACGGTTTCCACCTCATCGATCCGCGCTCGGGCGGCTGCGACCATCTCGGCCACCGGTGTTTTGAGTGCGGGCATCGCAACACCCCATTGTGCCAATATATGGAACATGTATTTTGCATGTTGACACATTTTAGCATATGTCACAAGCTTTCGAAAGGCCGACTGCCGATGCCGCGGGACGTGTCCCGCAAGCGCTGGAGCGTCTGACGCCATGACCGAAAAGCCGACACTCTCGCTTTGGGACGAGTCAGCGGAGGAACCCGAATACACCGCCGCGATGGATGGCGACATCACGACCGATCTGGCGATCGTCGGCGGCGGGTTCACCGGGCTCTCCACAGCACTGCATGCGGCGGAGCGCGGTATCGACTGCCATGTGCTGGAGGCGAAGCGCATCGGCTATGGCGGGTCCGGGCGCAATGTGGGGCTGGTCAATGCCGGGCTCTGGCTGCCGCCGCAGGATGTGCGGGCCAAGCTGGGTGAGGAATGCGGATCCGGCCTGATCAAGATTTTGGGCGAGGCGCCGAGCTATGTGTTCTCGCTGATCGAACGCCACCAGATCCGCTGTGAGGCGACGCGCAGCGGCACGATCCACGCCGCACACTCCCCCGGGGGGTTCCGGGGCCTTGCCCGGCGGGCGGAGGAATGGCAGCGCCTCGGCGCGCCGGTCGACCTGCTGTCGCGTGAAGAGGCCGCCGTGAAGATCGGCAGCACGGCCTTCCATGGTGGCCTTCTGGACCATCGTGCCGGGACCATCAACCCGATGGGATACGCCCGCGGTCTCGCCCGCGCCGCCCTTGGCGCCGGTGCCAAGATCTCCACCGGCGTGACGGTGCAGCGGCTGAGCCGTGAAGACGGGAAATGGGTCCTGGAAACCGATCGCGGCACGGTGACGGCTAAATGGGTGGTTCTGGGCACGAATGCCTATTCCGGTGACCTGTGGCCGGGGCTGAAGACCATCTTCACGGAAATCTACTTTTTCCAGCTTGCAACGCCGCCGTTGGGCGACCGCGCGAACGGCATTCTCAGCGAAGGCCAGGGCCTCTGGGATACCGGCCCGATCATGTTCTCGCTGCGCCGGGATGCGTTCGGCCGCCTGATCATCGGCTCCATGGGTAAGGCGATCGGCGGCACCATGGGCCTGTCGCGCCGCTGGGCCGCCCGCACGCTGAAACGCCTGTTCCCCGATCTGGGTGAGGTCGCGTTTGAGGAGGCGTGGCACGGCCCCATCGCGCTGACGCCCGACCATCTGCCGCGCATCTTCCGGTTGGGTGAGGGCCTCTATACGCCGATGGGCTATAACGGCCGCGGCATCACGCCTGGAACCATCTTCGGCAAGGCGATGGCCGAGCTCTTGTCCGGCGGGCAGGAGGCCGATCTGCCGATCCCGATCACCGGCATGAAATCGGCGACGGCACGCGGGCTCATGTCGCGGTTCTATCAGGCAGTGTTCACGGCAAACCAGCTTGCGAAGAGCGTCTAGCAGGACTTTCGAGGAGATGGGACGATGACATACGAAACGATCCTGACGGCCGCCGGCCTCGGCGCGGCCGATGTTCAAGGCGGCACCCTTCCCATCTTCACACCCGTGGACGGGTCTGAGATCGCACGGCTGAAGACCCATTCCCCTGAAGATGTCCGCGCCATGATCGCGGCGGCTGCCGAGAGCTTCAAAGCCTGGCGCAATGTCCCGCCGCCCCGCCGTGGCGAGCTTGTCCGCCTGCTGGGCGAGGAATTGCGGGCGGAGAAGGATAGTCTCGGCCGGCTCGTCTCGCTGGAATGCGGCAAGATCCTGCAGGAAGGCTTGGGCGAGGTGCAGGAGATGATCGACATCTGCGACTTCGCCGTCGGCCTCTCCCGCCAGCTCTACGGGTTGACGATCGCGTCGGAACGCCCGGGTCACGCCATGCGCGAGAGCTGGCACCCCATGGGGGTCTGCGGGATCATCACGGCCTTCAATTTCCCGGTGGCGCCGTGGGCCTGGAATGGCGCGCTGGCCCTGGTCTGCGGTGACCCTGTGATCTGGAAGCCATCGGAAAAGGCGCCGCTGTCGGCCCTGGCGACGCAGAAGATCTGCGAGCGCGCCATGGCGAAATTCGGCGATGCGCCGGATGGCCTGATCCAGGTGATCGTGGGCGAGCGGGATGTGGGCGAGATCCTGACCACCAGCCGCGACGTCGCCATCGTTTCGGCCACTGGGTCCACCCGCATGGGCCATGCCGTCGCAGCCAAGCTGTCGGAGCGGTTCGGGCGCTGCATTCTCGAGTTGGGCGGCAACAACGCGATGATCGTCGCCCCGTCGGCCGACCAGGAAATGGCGCTGAGGGCCATTGTCTTCTCCGCGGTCGGCACTGCCGGCCAGCGCTGCACCAGCCTGCGCCGGCTGATCGTGCATGAAGACGTCTATGACGATCTGGTGCCGCGGTTGAAGGCCGCCTACGAAACACTGCCGATCGGCAGCCCCTTGGCGGACGGGGTGCTGGTTGGCCCACTGATCGACAAGGGCGCCTTCGACGGCATGGAACGGGCGCTGGAGCGCGCGACGTCGGACGGCGGCCGGCTGCATGGCGGCGGGCGGGCGCTCACCGACACCTACCCTGACGGCTACTACGTCCACCCGGCCATCGTGGAAATGCCGGGCCAGACCGAGATCGTGACGCATGAGACCTTTGCGCCGATCCTCTATGTCCTGAAGTACCGGGACCTGAACGAGGCCATCGCCATCCAGAACGGCGTACCGCAGGGTCTCTCGTCCTGCATCTTCTCAACCGATGTGCGCGAGGCTGAGGAGTTCATTTCCGCCACGGGGTCCGACTGCGGGATCGCGAACGTGAATGTCGGCCCGTCGGGTGCGGAGATCGGTGGTGCTTTCGGCGGCGAAAAAGAGACGGGCGGCGGACGGGAGTCCGGCACCGAAGCCTGGAAGGGCTACATGCGGCGCCAGACAAACACGATCAACTATTCCCGCGAGCTACCGCTGGCGCAGGGCATCAAGTTCGAGATCTAGGATCTTTCGCCGTTCGGAAGTCCCTCCCATCAAGGGGGAGGGCTTAAACTGGGTTGGGGCTATGAACGTCGACGGCCTCTGGACGACCACCAAGCTGGCGCCCCTTCAGAGCCCTGCTTCCTCGAAGGCCTGGCAGCTCGCGTGGCGCCTGTGGCCGTGCTGCGTCGGAATGGCACGGCATCCCGATACCGTGCGATTGTCTCAATTGCGCCCATAAGTCACCCCAAATCCTCGCAACCTTAGGATCCGGAGGCACGGGCTTGCGGTCTTGTCCGCGGGCATCCGGGTGACATTGAGCGGATGTGTCCGACGTCACTGAAGGACGATGCGGATCGCGAAATCATCCCCTCCATGTCAGTTGCCGGTTCGGGGAGGAGTTTCGACATGACCGGGGTTCAAGCATCGCATGGTCCCGCCAATCTCAACCGCCGTCGGCTCTTGGGCCTGACCGGGGCTGCTGCCGTTGCCGCCATGCTGCCGGTTGCCGGCGGTGCTCGCGCCGCGCAGCAATGCAGCGGTTTCGATCAATGGGGCATCCAGTACTGCCAGGTCGGCATTCCCACGCCCGTCGTCGGGCAATCGGCCCTGCCGCAATACCAGAGCCAGTGGTGCTGGGCCGCCTGCATCTCGATGATCTTCGACTATTACGAACGGCCCGTGCGGCAAGAGCGTGTGGTGCAGGAAACCTTCGGGCGCATCGTCGACATGCCGGCCAACCCGCTTCAGATCCTGACGGCCGTCAACCGCGACTGGCGCGACGAACACGGCAAGCCGTTCCGCGGTTTCGCTCAGGCCCTACCCATCGACCCTGTGATCGCCGCCCGCTACCTGCGCGATGAGCAGCCGTTGATCATCGGCTCGCTGGGTCATGCTACGGTGCTGACGGCCCTCACCTGGGCGGAGGATACCGCCGGCCGGCAGGAGCTGACCGGCATGGTGGTGCGCGACCCGGCTATGGGCGGCCAGCGGCGCGAATTCACCGGGCAGGAGATCTGGTCGACCATGTTCCTCGCCCATGTAGGCACGGCCTGACCGTCGCAGGCTCGACATCCGCCAGCGCGTGCCTGTAGAAGGCTGCGATCTGCGTAAGCGGCCGGGACGCGGAGGACAGGACATGGGCAGCGCACGGCAGCCGGCATATCGTCTGGCAATGGTCATCGCCGCAGGGGTTTTCGCGGCATCGTGCCAATCCTCAAGCTCGGGATCATCGGCATCGCCCGCACCCTCCACGCCACGGCAGGCGCCACCGACGAACCTTGCCAGCGACGAGGCGCTCTATCACGGTCTGGCCGGCAACAGCATTCTCGGCTTCACGACGTCGGGTGCGCCGACCTGTGAGTATTATCGGGCCGACGGCGAAGTGACGGTATCGAATGCCGGGCGCGATGCTACCGGAAGCTGGACGGTGGAAGGCTCGCAGGCCTGTCAGCAACTCGATGGGCCGCCGGTGTGCAAGCAGTTCTCGTTCAATCCGGACGGCTCCGTCTCGTCCTGGATTGTCGGCAGCAATACGCCCGCCTTCGGCGAGGTCGTCACTGGCAACCGCTGCACGACCTGACGGCTCGCCGATCCAAGGTCAGGCTGCCGATTCCCTGACAAGGCCACTGCCGGCTGACTGGGACTGGCTGTCCGACCCCTTGGCAAGGAAGTCCAGCAACAGTGCGTTCGATCGGCTGAGCGTCTTTTCGCATCTCTGGATGTGATAGCCGCGGATGCTGGTCTGCCGAGCGATACACAACCCGCGCAGGAACTTGCCGCCATAGCGCACGCCCAGCCCTTCGTCGCGAATGCGGTTGTCGCGGCCGACGCGCATGCGACAGTCGTGCAGGCTGAAAAGGACGAAGCGCCGCTCGATATCGTCGGCATCCCACTGGTGGTAGGCGTCTTCGAACACGATCACCTCGACCGGCGCGCCGCCGCCGCGCAGGTCGTCGGCAATCTGGTGCGTTCGCGCGATCTGCACATTGCGGTCCAGCCCGCCGAGCATGATCAGCACCGGTGCCCCGGTCGCCGTGGGGTCGTCCAGACGCGGAATGCTGCTGCCGTAATACGACACATGGCCGGCAAATCTTAGCCCGTCCGGGCGGTAGAGGCGGGCGATCTGGTCATAGGCCGTCAGCACCGTGATCATGCCGCCATAGGAAAAGCCGGCGATGTTGATACGGTCCGAGTCGACGGCAGGATGGTCTGCCAGATACCCCAGTGCGGCGAAGGCGTCCGCCAGGATCATCGCCTCGGTGACCTTCAAGGCCCTCAGCGTGTGTTCGGTCTTGTCGGCGTTGCGGGTGGCGAAGCTGTCGACCACCAGGGCGACATAGCCCAATTCGGCCAGCATGGGTCCATAGGTGCGCTCCCGCGCATCCTTCACGCCCCCGAGCCCCTGGACCAGGATGACGGCCGGCCGCGGGCCATCATGGGCCTGCGGCAGATAGAGTTCGCCGACCGCGTCGATCATGCGGGATTGCGCCGCCTGGCTGTTGACTTGTCCGAGAACGACCGGGCTGCTGGTGGGAAACGTGATCTTCTGCACGAGCGCGACCTCCTGCCTTTGACTGGCAGCGTTGATAGCCGTTGGACAAGGATCCGGCTGCGGAGCCCTCAGTTCTGCCGGGACCCGGCCAACGGCACCGGCCCCCTGCTGAAGACCGTTTAACGCCAGATGCCCGCGGAAGGAACGTCTTCTTCGATGCAGAAGGGAATAATGCTGCCTCTTGAGGCGGGTGGCGCCCGCTCTCGCTTAGGGAGTCACGCCGGCTTCACCTCCGTCATGTGCTCGAACTCCGCCGCGACCGCTTCGGTCGTCATCGGCACCTTCACGTAAGTGCCGGACCGCCATAGGCTCACCTGGTCCACGAAGGTTGCGCTGCCGAGCCAGCCATCCTGCCCACCCAACAACACGAGGTGGTTGGCGTCGGGATCGGAGAGGTCGGAGATGTGGCGGGCGTTGGCACCGAAGCTCACGCCATGCTGCCGCCCCGAAAGGCCGTGCGCCGTCTTCATCACCGTCTCGTTGGTGCCGCCGACGGGCAGATCGGCGAAACGGTAGCGTCGCCCGACAAGGGGGATGGCCCCCAGCGGGTGAGACAGGCGCAGGCGGTGCGCGCGGCCCCAGGTACCGAGCTTGTGGAAAGGCTTCGCGGCCTTCTGCAGGGCGCGGGTGCTGGCCTGCTGCAGCCGCTCCGTTGGCTCATGATCCAGATCGTCGCGCAGCAGCGTCCAGGGGTCGTAGACGGCCTTGTAGATTTCCAGATTGCCGGGTCCGTGCAACTCGGCAATCAGGTGAAAGGCCAGAAGCTCGAACGCAAGCGCGCCGGCGGAGTCTTCGGGGAACGTTCCGTCCCAGGCCTCCAGCGCCGCCACCAGCCGGCGCCGCGGGTCGTGCTCGCCGGCCGGCAAGGTTGCCTGCTGCGCCAGGCGCAGCACCAGCGCCTTCAGCTCCAACCCCGAGGTCAGATGCACATCGCGCTGCAGCGCTGAAAGGGACTCCACCGTTGTCGGCTGCGTTTCCGTCAGCAGCTGTGCCAGGCGGCGAACCCGATCGTCGGGTGAGAAGAAGTACCCGATCGTCACGGCGCTTTCCGGCGGCGCGTCGTTAGCGGATGCGACGAAGCCCGCGGCGGGATCCAGTTGCGAGGGCAGATCCTTCGACGTCACGAATTCCGCCCAGTGCTCATGGGCATGCGGTTCCAGGGCCAGATCCTCCGGCGCCGATGCGGGCCGCCGGGGCAGCTTCGCGGCCATCGCCTTGCCCACCCGGCCCTCGGCATCGGCGAACACCATGTTCTGGGCCGGGATCGCGAATCCGTCGATGGCCGTTCGGAATTCGGCCCACGTCCTTGCTCGGCTGACGGCGAGCATGGACGTGATTTCGTCCGTGTGCAGATGCCCGATCCAGTGCAGCGCCAGATGCCGGTCGCGCGGCGCGCCCAAGGCATGGGCATCGGTGATGATGGGGCCATAGGGCGTTTCCCGCACGTCTATGTGCCGGTCTGCGCCCCAACGGACCTTGATGCGCTCTCGCCGGGTCGTGATCTCATGGGCGGGCACGTCGCTCACGTCGAACAGCTCGCTGGAGGCCGCATGCAGGCTGGTGCCGCCCCACGCGATCCAGGGGTTGCGGCCCAGCGCCATCACCGGCATGCCGGGGATCATGAAGCCGACGGCGTGATAGCCCGGGGACCGATAGCCGGCGATCAACCAGGTGTTGGGAAGGATGCACGACAGATGCGGATCGCTGGCGATCAGCGCTCCGCCATTGGCTCCGTTCTGCGCCGCAACGGCCAGCGAGTTGCTGCCGCTGTGGTCTATTGCGCCGAACAGCCGTTCCAGCACGGCATCGCCGCCGCCGCTGAAGCTGGGCACCGGCAGCCCCCCACCCACCAGCCGTCGCCAGAGCTGCGGCCAGTCCGGCCGCTTGCGCAGCTTCAGCATGCGCACCCAGACCTTCCAGTTGAAGTCTGCCCCCACCAGTCGTGAGACGGTCAGGACATCGCGCAGCGTCCACGGCCGCGGCGCCACGCCGAGCGCGGCCAGATCCGGCGGCACGTCGCGCGCCTGCTCGATCGTGCAATTGAGGCCGGCGACGAATCCCTCGATCCAGTCCCGGGTTTCGTCCGGTAGCTCGTCCGCGATGCCGTCGACAGCACGGCCGAACTCCAGCACGCGCAGCAGATGGTCGAACTCGACGGCCGCCGGTCCCACCGCCTCGGACAGCCGCCCCTGCGCGATCCAGCGCATGATCTCGATCTGGCCCAAGCGCAGATGCGCATGCACGATGCCGAGCGCGACCGCCAGGTCGACATCATGTTCGGCTTCGACGAAGGGCACATGGTGGCGGTTCCAGCGAATGCGCACCGGCGCCTTCAGCGGTGCGGCCCGCGTCGGGACCGCCGCAAGCCGCTGGGCAAGCTCACAAGGCTGCGGCGACCCACCCCGCGCCAATTGGCCGACCAGACGCGCTAGACCATATGCTGTGCGAAGGGCGCGCATGGGCGTTCGTTCTCCAATGGGGCGGCTCGGGGCCATGACCCTGCCAAGGACATCTTTCGGGGCATGCTTATGCCAGGGACGACATAGATGGCGCGAGCCCTTTGCTGCCGAACCACCCGACGGTGACGATTGCGCCGTCCCCGGCTGACGGTACGGAGCGGGCAAGCACAGGATGAGGAGCGAGAGACCGGTATGCGACATCCCGACGTCAGCGGCTTCTTCGATGAAGCGACGAACACCATCAGCTATGTCGTCACCGACCCGGAGACTCGGACCTGCGCGATCGTCGACCCCGTGCTGGACTACGATGCGAGTTCCGGACGTACGACGACGACGTCGGCCGACCGCCTCATCCGCCATGTCCGTGCGAACGATCTGTCGGTCGACTGGATCATCGAGACCCATGTCCACGCCGACCATCTGACGGCCGCGCCCTACCTGCAACGGACGCTGGGCGGCAAAGTGGCGATCGGCAGGGAGATCGTGGCCGTGCAATGCGTGTTCGGCACGCTGTTCAACATCGGGCCGGAGTTCCGGCGGGACGGCAGCCAGTTCGACGTGCTGTTCAAAGACGGCGACACGTTCAGGGTCGGCGGGATCGAAGGCCGGGCGATGCACACACCGGGGCATACCCCGGCCTGCATTACCTATGTGATCGGCAATGCCGCCTTTGTCGGGGACACGCTGTTCATGCCCGATTTCGGCACTGCGCGATGCGACTTTCCCGGCGGGGACGCGGCCCAGCTCTATCGGTCGATCCAACGGATCTTCGCCTTGCCGCCGGAGACCCGGCTGTTCATGTGCCACGACTACAAGGCCCCGGGCCGCAACGACTATGCCTGGGAGACGACGGTCGCGGAAGAACGGGCAAAGAACCTGCACGTCCACGATGGCGTCATCGAGGCCGACTTCGTTGCCATGCGGACCGAACGCGATGCCAAGCTGGGCATGCCGAAACTGATTCTGCCGTCCATCCAGGTCAACATGCGCGGCGGGCAGATGCCGCCGGCCGAGGACAACGGCGTCCGCTACATCAAGATCCCCATCGACGCACTCTGAACTCGACCCGAACCGGTTCAACCTACGAAGTATCCCGGTTCGGCGGCAGGCGTTATCGCCCCGCGACCGAAGATCCCGATTGACGGAACGAAGCCCAGCGCGCATCTGCTTGAGCCAAAGGAATGCAGCCATCGGGAGCCCGACCGGCATGGAGAAGATCGCACAGCTCACCCCGTCGCTTTCCGTCGCCTCGCAGATCACGGAAGCGGAGGTGGCGGACCTGGCGGCTGAGGGATTCAAGACCATCATCAACAATCGCCCGGACGGCGAGGCGCCGGGCCAGCCGCCGGGTGCGGCTATCGAAGAGGCCGCGAAGCGTGCTGGCCTTGCCTACCACTTCCAGCCGGTGATCTCCGGCCAACTGACCGAAGACGATGTTGCGGCCTTCGGCGACACGCTGGATGCGGCCGCTGGGCCGGTGTTGGCCTTTTGCAGATCCGGCACACGCTGCACCATGCTCTGGGCACTCGCGGAGAGTCGCCGCCAGGATGCCGACGGCCTTGTCGCCACGGCAGCCGAGGCCGGCTACGACCTCACCGGCCTTCGCCCCGTGCTCGCCGCCCGCCGCGGCGGGGCATAGCGGCCCGGTACCCACCGGCGTCACCTGCACCAGCAGCTCTAGCGGTTACGAATCCTGGCCGGGTTGCCGGCCGACGTGGCGCCGGGGGGAACGTCGCGCGTGACGACGCTGCCGGCGCCGATGATGGCGTCGTCGCCGACGGTTACGCCCGGCAGGATGATGGCGCCGCTGCCGATCCAGACATTGCGGCCGAGACGAATAGGCTTGCCGCACTCGAAGCCTTGCGCGCGCAGGGCGGGATCACGCGGATGATCGGCGGTGAGGATCTGAACGTAGCTGCCGATCTGGCACTGGTCGCCGATGTCGATGCCGACGACGTCCAGGAACACGCAGCCGAAATTCGCAAAGACACCGTCTCCGATGCGGATGTTAGTGCCATAGTCGCAATAGAAGGGCGGGCGCAGAACCGTCCCCTGCCCGACGGCGCCAAGCAGCTCGTTCAAAAGCGTCCTCCGCTGGTCCGCTTGGTCGGCGGTCGTCAGATTGTAGGCGCGATAGAGCCGCTCGGCCCGCAGTTGGTCGGCCTCGATCTCAGGGCCGACAGCGCGGTACAGCTCCCCGGCCAGCATCTTTTCCTTTTCGGTGCGCATGCGGCCTCCAAGACGCCGCAGCCTTGCCCACAGCTGGCTTTGGGGCGTCGATCCCTCTCTTACGCCAGCCGGTCTTCGAACGGGAAGTGTGACAGCACCTCGATCCCCGTCTCGGTGATCAGCACCTGTTGTTCCAGCTTCACGCCCTCGCGGCCGCCTTCGGCCCCCACATAGCTTTCGATGCAGAGCGTCATGCCGGGCTGGATGATGCCGTCATAGCCGCTCTTGGCGTAATCCTCCGGATAGGGCACATGCGGGTACTCGTCGCACAGGCCGACGCCGTGGGCGACGACGGAATACCGGTTGCGGCGGAACTCCGGCGCCAGGTCGTAGGCCACCTCGCCGAACTCGCGCAGGCCCATGCCCGGGCGCAGGCGTGTCAGGTTGGTCTCGATCTGCTCCCGCGCGGTGGCGTAGAGCCGGCGCTGCTCGTCGCTCGCCCGGCCGTCTCCGGCCAGGAAGGTGCGCGAGATGTCGGCGCAATAGCCGAACGGGCCGACCAGATCGGTGTCGAAGCTCACCAGATCGCCGTCTTCGATCACGCGGAAGCCGCATTCCTGGAACCACGGGTTGGTCTTGGTGCCCGAGGCCAAGAGGCGGGTTTCGATCCATTCCCCGCCCATCTCGATATTGGTCTGGTGCAACAGCGACCAGAGCGCGTTTTCCGTCATGCCCGGCGTCAGCGCCTCGCGCATGCGGCGCATGCCTTCGTCGGCCGCGGCGATGGACGCCCGCATGCACGCCATTTCCTCAGCCGATTTGATCGACCGCGCGACCTCCATCACCTGGCCGGCGTCGACGACGGCAAGGCCCTCGCGCACCAGAGCCTCGATACAGAGCGGGTTGGCCGTATCCACGCCCAGCCGCCGGTTGCCGCCGCCATGGGCGCGCACAAGATCGGCCAGCTCCGCCGCCCAGCGGCCGGCGCGCTCTTCCAGCCGAGGGCCGGCAAGGAAATAGCAGGTGCTGACGGCCGGCCGCACCTCGTCCACCGTGCCCAGCCCGTCGGACAGGAACTCGCAATTGTGGAAGTCGAACAGCACCACGGGTCCGTCCGCCGGCACGAAGGCATAGCGGGCCGCGTTGTGCATCACCCACACCTGCATGTTGGTGGTGTCGGTGGCATAGCGGATGTTCAGGGGATCGGTCAGCACGCAGGCCGCGATGTCGCGCCGCGCCATCTCCTGCCGCACGCGGGCCAGCCGGTATTGGCGCACGGCGTTCATATCGATCGACGCATAGGCCGGCGGCTCGCGATCCGCCATGGTGAGGTGCGGGGAAGGTACGCGGCCGTCCATGGGGTGCTGCTCCGCTCGCCGTCAGTCGATCGGGAAGTATCGGCAGCAGATTCCACCCCTGTCTTGTCGAAACGCGCCATGCAGGCCACCGGCCATGCCATGGCAGACCCCCCTGCTTGGCAGGCGGCGGCAATGTCCTACTTTAGGCGGCATGCGTCCGACCGCGTCTTCCAGCCTGTCCTTTCGCCGTAGAACGCTCCTGGGCGGCCTCGCCGGGGCGGTCATCGGCGCGACCGTCCCCGTTTCCCGCGTGGGACACGCCGCTGCGCTCGATCCGGTGCTGCTAGGCCGCGCTGCGGACCGGGCCGCACAGCTGGACCAGTTGCACAGCCTGATCGTGGCGCGCGATGGCGAGATCGGCTTCGGCGCAGCCTTTCGCGGCCCCGATCTCGACCGGCCGGTGAACGTCAAATCGGTTTCGAAGACGATCCACGCCGCACTGACTGGTGCTGCAGTCGATCGCGGCGTGTTCGGCAGTGTCGACCAGCCGGTGGCAGAGCTGATCGGCGACCTGATCCCGCCCGAAGCTGACCCGCGGGTGCGCACGATCACGATCGGCCATTTGCTGACGATGCAGGCGGGGCTGGAGCGCACATCCGGCCCCAATTACGGCGCCTGGGTTGGAAGCGGCGACTGGGTGGCCTTCGCCCTCAGCCGCCCTTTCGTGGCCGAACCGGGCGAGCGCATGCTCTACTCCACCGGCAGCTATCACCTGCTGGGTGCGGCTCTGGCCCGGGCCGCGGGCCGCAGCCTGCTGGCTCTGGCGCGCGACTGGCTGGCCGCGCCGCTCGGCATCGACATCCCGCCTTGGACACGCGACCCGCAGGGCTTCTATTTGGGTGGCAACGAGATGGTGCTGTCACCGCTGGCGCTCTACCGGTTTGGGGAGATGGTGCGCTTGGGCGGCCTTTGGGCCGATACGCAGGTGCTGAGCCGACGCTGGATCGAGCAGTCGTGGATACCGCGCACGCGCTCGCCCTTCTCCGGCGACGACTACGGCTATGGCTGGTTTCTGACCCGCGCGGGGGGCCACGACGTCGCCTATGCCCGCGGCTATGGTGGCCAGATGCTGTACGTGGTGCCGTCGCTTGCGCTGACCGTCGTCGTCACCTCGGACCCGACGCGGCCGGGACGATCGCAGGGCCATGTGGGTGACCTGAATGCCATGCTGGCCGACGATATCATTCCAGCCGCCGAACGGGCGTGACCGCAGCAACGGCCGCAGGCCCAGGCACGGGGCAGATCATGGTCGCGGCGGCCCCGAACTCGAAGAAATGCCGCGGTGGGCCTACCGCAAGCCGGTTAGGGAAGGACGACCGGATAGAGGGACGCCACCAGCAGCACGGCCATGGTGACGTTGAAGGCGCGCAGCCGGTCCGGGTTGGTGAGCACGCGCCGCATCTGCTGGCCGAGCACGGTCCATGAGCTGACCGACGGCAGATTGATCGCGCCGAATACCACGGCCACAAGGACAATCGCCCCGAGGCTCTGCGACGGCGCATAGACACTGACCGCCGTCAGCGCCATGGCCCAGGCCTTGGGGTTCACCCACTGGAACAGGGCGGCCTGGATGAAGGTGATCGGAGTGCCGCCGCGAGCGGCATCCTTCGGCTGGGCGGCAGTCGCGATCTTCCAGGCGAGATAGAGCAGGTAGGCGACACTGAACACCTTCAGCACCGTATAGCTCAACGGATAGGCATCGAACACCTGCACCAGTCCGGCGCCGACCAGCACCACCATGAACACGAACCCGAGGCCGACCCCCAGCATGTGCGGGATGGTGCGGCGAAAGCCGAAATTGGCGCCCGACGCCATCAGCATCAGGTTGTTGGGCCCCGGCGTGATGGAGGTGACGAAGGCGAAGGCGACAAGCGCGGTGATGAGTTCGAATGACATGCCGCAACGATATCCGATCGCTGCTGGCATTGGATTGCATTCTGGTGCTCAGATGGCCATGCTTGCACAACGAATGACGAAGATCGACCGTATGAACGAGAAGATATTGCAGGAGCTGTCGGGCGACGGACGGCTGAGCAATATCGAACTGGCGGACCGGGTCGGCCTGTCGCCGTCGGCCTGCCTGCGCCGCGTGCAGGAACTGGAGCGCTCGGGCATCATCAAGTGTTACCGGGCTGTCCTGGATCGTGCGGCGCTGGGCATAGGCTTCGTCGCCTATATCGGCGTCGGGCTGAACGACCATACGAAGGCGTCGCAAGAGGCGTTCGAGGCATCCATCGCGCGGTCGCCCGAAGTGCGCGAATGCCACAACATCACCGGCACGATCGAGTACCTGCTGCGGGTCGAGGTGTCCGATCTCGCGGCTTACAAGGTGTTCCATACCGACGTCCTTGGCACGTTGCCGCAGGTGACATCGATTACCTCCTATGTGGTCATGGGATCACCGAAGGATGATCGCGCCTGACGCCCGCCCCATCGGAGCCTGCGTGGGCAGAGGGCGACATGAGGCAGCAGATTACTGGACGGCTTTCGGCTGAATGAGCCCGACGAAGTGGTCGATGAATTTCGCCTCAAGTTCCGTCTCGAAATATGCACTGTATAGAGCCTGCGATCGATGGGCGACATCCCTGTATGAATTGGAAGTAAGAAGATCTTCTATGACTTCAACAAAATCTGAGGAATCCCATTTTATCGGCACATAGGTGTCGCCATTGACATATATATTAGGCCAGGTATCCAGATGCGACATGTCTTGCTTGACCAGAGCGGCGCCAGACAAAACAGTCTCAAAATCGCGGAGTGTGATCTCTCCAAATCCGAAGGGCGAAACTGCGATTTTTGAGTTCTTGAGTTCTTTGAAGAATGAAACACGGTCCAGTCTGGCGGAATTGACCTCGCGATACGCGAGCTGCTCCGACAATGGCCTTCGAAAGTACTGATAAAGGACATGGCGCTCGCCATAGCTCACACGACACGAGACTTCGACCTCCCGTCGACGATTGACTTCGCAGAAACCCGGCCTCTGGAAAAACCACCTTGGGGGAATGATGCCCCGTGAAAGAAAGAGATAGTGGATCTTCTGCCATAGGGGCCGCGCCAGCGAATGATATCCAAGGCCCGAATTCCAAAGCAGCTTCAGTTTCCCAAGTTGGTCCTGGCGCAATGGAGCGGATACGCTCAGGTCTTCGGAAGCTACGCTGGAGTCGAGTTGCCGATAGGCAAAATCAGTAAAAATACGAGAGCCAACCCAAGAGTCGAGATAGAGATTTCTGTCCTTGCAAAGTTGGCCCTTTGCGTATCCATCGACATGGTCAATAATGAAATTCTGGATTGTGCCAGTGCTATCCTGAATGTCGCAGAATATGACTCTATTAAATCTCTTCTTTATTGATGTAATTTCTTCAAGTGCTGCAGATTTATATTCTTCTTCTTTATCTGATTGATAGAATTTGTTAACAAGCCCCTGAAATTTATGGAGTAAATACTTGCTGGTAACAAGTGCGATATCCCCTTCCGCGCCGCGGCGCTCATCGTGCATGTGCACGCCAAGCCTGATTCCAGCGTCATTGATTTCTTTCTGAAATCGGCAAAGTGGATACAAGAACGCATAAGCATTAGCATCAACGGCCGGCGTCATGAAGACAGATGCGCAAATCATTGCGGCCCTCGTATACGCCACCTATGGCATGGCAGTTCACGCCGGCCAGCTCACACGTCGGTCCCTCGATCGAGGGAAAATGGGCGCCTCGGAGTACCGTCGGATCCGATGACGATCGGCCGCAGTCAGCGCAACACGCAACCCGAATTGAGAGTTTTCGGAAGGCCGAATTCACAGGGCCACTATGCCTGCCCAGATCCGGCGCTTCAACCCGCCGCAACCCGTCGTCGCGTCGCGGGCCGGCCACTCGACCGGATTGCATCTTTCTGTCTGCCGTTTCGGCGCAAGTGCACCGAAGCGGCAGTTCCAAGGGAAGCCGCGGATTCGCGCGAACAGTGCCGACATCGGTTCACACCATGAGTTTGCTCAACGTGCTGGATGCAATGCAGCATATGCACTAGACCCGCTGCCGGCAGATGCCGTCGCCGAGTGCGTACCGTGATCCTTGCCGCCGGCACTGCTGAAGCCTTCCGGGGAGCCGACTGGAACGAATGTGGATCTGAAGCATCGTGCCGTCCGCGGCGTTTCGTGGTCGGCGGTCGAGCTGATCGGCCGTCAGGGGATCGCGCTGGCAGTCTTCATCGTTCTCGCCCGGCTGCTGGGACCTGAGACGTTCGGCCTGCTTGCGCTGGCGCTGGTGGTGATCGGCCTCGCCGAGATGTGGATCTCGGAGGGCATGGCCGATGTGCTGGTCCAGCGCGAGACGATCGAAGACGGTCATATCGATGCAGCGTTCTGGGCGCTGATGTGTGTGGCGGGCCTGCTTGCGTCATTGGCGGCTCTGCTGGCCGGCCCGATGGCGGCGATCATGGGCGCGCCGGCCGTCGAGCCTCTGATGCTGGCCCTGGCGCCGGCGATCGTGCTGACCGCGCTTGCCACGGTGCCGAGCGTTCTCCTGCGCCGGAATTTCGAGTTCCGGACGCTGGCGATCCGGTCGACCGGCAGCGTGGTGGCGGGTGGCATTGTCGGTCTGGCGATGGCGCTGTCGGGCCATGGCGTCTGGGCCCTGGTCGCCCATCAACTGGTGATTCGGGGGTTTGCCGCAGCCGTCGTGTGGTGGCGGGTTCCATGGCGCCCGCAATGGCGCTGCCGGGCATCCCATCTGCGCGACCTGAGGCATTTCAGCGGCAATGTGATGCTGCTGCAGCTGCTGGCAATCGGCGGCCAGCGCAGCTTCGCCTTCTTCATCGGCCTCTATCTCGATGCCAACGCCGTCGGCTACTACGCCATGGCCGTGCGCTGCTTCGACGTGCTGGTCACCGTGGTCGTGACACCGATCACGCGCGTGTCCTTCTCAGTCTTCTCTCGGCTGCAGGCGGACCGCGAGCGGTTGTCCCGCGCGGTGACGACTGTGATGCAGGCGGTCGTACTCATCTCCGCGCCAGCGTTCGCGGGCGCGGCACTGGTGTCCCCGCAACTGGTGCCGGTGGTGTTCGGGCCGGAATGGGCGCCGGCCGTGCCGGTGCTCAGCCTCTACATGGTCTATGGATTTCTGCTGGCGCCGATCATGACGGCAAACGCCATGATGAGAGGGATCGGCAAGCCGCAATGGATCGTCTGGCTGTCGGCGCTGACCCTTGCAATCAACATCCCGGGCCTTGTCGCCCTGACACGGTATGGGGTGATCTGGCCGGTGGTCACGCTGATCGTTGCCGGCATTGCTGCGTGTCCGGTCTATATGCGGCTGGTTCACCGCACGACCGGGCTGACCGCAGGCGATGCGCTGAGGATCTGGGGGCCGACGGCCGCTGCGCTCAGCGTGATGGCCGGCGGCGTTCTTCTTTGGCAACACCTCGCTGCGATGTGGTTGGACCGGACCGGAATACTGATCGGTGCCGTGGCGCTTGGCGTTCTGCTGTATGCGGGCGCGCAGCGGCTCTTCAATCGGCGGCAGACAGGCGCGCTGTTTGCGGAGTTCAAGCGGCTTCGCAGCGCACCGCAGCAAGGGGCAGGTCAATGATCGCTCCGACGCGGCGGCGCCCCTTGCGATGCACCGGGAAAGGCGCGACAAGACACGGGACGTACCCATTCCCTGCATGGCTGCGGACCGTCGACACCACAGCGTACGCCACTCCAGACTGTCATCCTCCACAGAATAGAGATCGCAGGATTCATGCCCTCCCTTGATCTTGGATTGCCTGTCTACAACGGCGCCCAGTTCATAGGGCCGGCCATAGAGTCGATTCTGCAGCAGACTTTTCGCGACTTTACTCTCACGATACTTGACAACGCATCCACCGATGGGACGCAGGACATCTGCAGCGCCTTCGTGGCGCAGGACAGCCGGGTCCGGTATCAGCGGCGGGACACGAATGTCGGCGCCCGCCGCAATTTCAACGACGCGTTTTTTGCCGGCGACAGCAAATACTTCAAATGGTGCGCGCACGACGATCTGTTGGAGCCGACCTATCTGGAAGCCTGCCTTGCCGTGCTTGAGGCCGAGGACGAGGTGGTGCTGTGCCATGCCCGGACAGAGCTGATCAGCATCACCGGCGATCCGCTGCTGGCGGACCCGACGGCTGAGGAATTCGTCGATTGGCGGGGCGTCGCCCGCAGCGTGCGGCCGGTCAAAGGACGGGGCGCCTCGCCCGACCCGTATCGGCGTTTCGTCAGCATCGTCTGTCATACCTCGCGGGCGTTCGACATCTTCGGCGTCGTTCGGCGCGATGCGCTGGCGCAGACCAAGCTTGTGCGGTCCTACTACGGCTCCGACATCACGCTTTTGGCGGAACTCTCGCTGCACGGGCGGTTTCACGAGATCCCGGAAACGCTGTTCTACAAGCGCGAACATGCCGGCCAGTCGCGCAGCCTGCGCACTGCCGCCGCCCGGTCCAAATGGATGGACCCGCGAAATCCGCCATGGCACTCGCTGATCCTCGGTCGCAACACCTGGTCGCTGACGGGCGCCGTCCTGCGCTCTTCGATCCCGACCGCGAAGAAGATCCAGTGCCTTGGCCTGCTGATCGCCATCATCAACTGGCTGGCGCCGTTGAAGCTTGTCGGGGTGGACGTGAAGGCGATGCAACGGCAGCGCCGCGCAAGGGAGCTGTCTGCGAACCCCGTGGAACCGCAAGATCCGCCGGGGACTGATACAGGCGATGAAGACCGCCGGTGAACGGCCGCCCGCCGCGGGTTTCCGGTATCAGGCGATCAGGATCTCGATGAAATCGTCGGACCCAAGCGAGCCTGCGGAGACGCCGCTGACGATGCCAATCAACTCATCGGGGCCGGCATCGTTGTCGCGATAGATCGCAGCACCGTCGGGGAGGCTCCCGCCCACATCCGTGATCCGGTAGTCGTTGAAGGAACCAGCGATCTGGATGCGGTCGATGCCGGCCTCGAAATCCCAGATCAGGCCATAGTCGCCGGTGCCGCTGCTGCCGGCATTGCTGTCATCGTAGAAGTCGCCGCCGGCATCGCCGAAGACGAAGACATCGGCGCCGGCACCGCCCGACAGCACGTCGATCTCGCCCTCGCCGGGGCGGGTCTGGCCGGTGTCGACGGCGATGATGGTATCGGCCCCGTCGGCGCCGGGGACGATGTCGTTGCCCTCAATCTCGGTGACGGCGATGTCGCCCACGGTCAGGTCCCAGTGATGGGCGAAGATCACGAACGACCCGGTCACCGGGTCCGACATGTCTTCGGTACCCTGCAACAGCCAGTCGGCAGGTTCCGACGTCCCGGTTTCCCAGACCTTCATTTTGTAGATCCGGTCGAAGACGCCGGTCTGCTCGACCCGGATCTTGAAGCTGTAGGACGTGTTCTCCTGGAAGGTGAACGACGCCTGGTCGAGATGGGGGCTGCCCCAGCCGGCATAGTCGTGCAGGGTGAAATCACCCCGGTTGTAGAACGGTGAGACAATCGGATTGTAGCCTGAGAGCGGCTGCCAGCCGCTGAGCGGATCGTCCGTGTGCCCGTTCCACAGCATGCCGAAGCCCAGGCCTGCCCCGTCGCGCGGGGTGCCGGCGGCCATGTCGTGGATCGTCAGCGTCAGGTTGACCTCGTAATTGTCCCAGGTCTGGTCGCCGATGGCGATGGCGCGGTCATAGCCGGGGGCCGCTGTGCGCACGCCGTCGGCGCTGACGGACCACAGGCCATCCACTACCTGAACGACATCCTGGATGTCGGCCACCGTCGCCCAGTCGATCGTGTAGGTCTGCGCCCATTCGCGGCCGCTCTCATAGTCGATCACCACGTCCTGCGTCACGACCTCGCCGCTGGCCAGCGTCGCCTTGATGGTCACGATGTCGTCCACGGCCGACCCGTCCAGGTCGTTGAAGGCCAGATCGATGTTGAAATCGCCGGGGTCTTCCAGGCGGCGGGTATCGGGCCCGATCGACAGCGCACGGTCCGCGCCGCCGTTCAGCGAATAAGCAAGGCTCACCACCTGGGAAACGTCGACATTCCCAAGGATATTGGCCCATTGCTGGGCTTCGCCGTGCGACGCGAACTCCTGCTGCGTGCCGTACCAGACATCGATGATGCCGGCACCGGCACTGCCGACGGACAGAGTCACCGTGGCCGTGTCCGTGCTGGTGCCGTCGCTGATGGTGTAGGTGAAGCTGTCCGTACCTTCGAACCCGGCGTTCGGCGTGTAGGTCAGCGTGCCGTTGCCGTTGTCCGTCAGCGTTCCGTTGGCCGGCTGGGTGATGCCGACGAAGGCCAGCGTATCGCCGTCGGCGTCGCTGTCATTGGCCATCAGATCGGCGACGATATCCAGCACCAGAGCGGTTCCGGCAGCCGTGGCCGCGGTGTCGTCCTGCGCCACCGGCGGCGAGGATTGACCATCCTCCGGCACGATCGGGGCTGCCGTGTTGAAGAAATAGTCGACCTGCGCGGTGTAGGCGGGGCCGGCGCCGGGATTGGCGGTCGATCCCGCCAGCACCCCAACGCTGCTGACCGCGAGCGACTGGGTGTAGGACCCGGCCGTCGTCCAGGTCAGCCCATCGGCGGAGTATTCGAACGTCCAGCCGTCGCCTGATCGCGTCACCCGAAGATAGTCGGCATCGCCCGTCGTGATGGTCTGGTTGAACATCGGCTGCGAGGTGCCGTTTACGGTCCGCGCGCCGAAGATGTGCAGGCTGTTGCCGTCGTGATAGACGTCGAAGCGCAGCCAGTTGTCGGCGTCCTGTTCGATCAGCAGGCCCTGGTTCTGGTACGCCTGCGTCGGCTCCGACAGGAACTTCGCTTCTATCTGGAAGTCCCCGTCCGGCGCATCCTGCATCAGGCGCGCCGCGCGGTTGTCGTGCCAGGCGTTGAAGTCGCCCTGCGGCACCGCCAGCTCTAGAAAGGCGTCGCCGCCGGACGCCGCCACGGTTGCAGTGCCGGCCGGCCCTTCCAGCGACCACATGGTGTCCAGCGCACCGCCGTCGAAGTCGTCCGACCGGATCCCGGAATCGGGCACGACGTTCAGCGTGACGGTGGCCGTTGCCGTGTCGGTGCCGTCGCTGACGGTGTAGGTGAAGCTGTCCGAACCGACAAAGCCGGCGTTCGGCGTATAGGTCAGTGTGCCGTTGCCGTTATCCGTCAGCGTGCCGCCCGCCGGCTGCGTGAAGCCGGTCAGCGACAGCGTATCGCCGTTCGCATCGCTGTCGTTTGCCAGAAGGCCGGCGATGCTCAGCACCAGGGCTGTGCCTGTGGCCGTCGTCGCGGCATCGTCGTTGGCGACCGGTGCGGTGTTGGCCTGATCATCACCCACGACCACGGTCACCGTTGCCGTCTCCGTGTTCGTGCCGTCGCTGACGGTGTAGGTGAAGCTGTCCGTGCCGCTGAAGTCGGAACCGCTCGCGGCGGCCTCTATCGAGACGTCATCGAACCGGAAGGTCGCGGACTCCGACGTGGTCGTCTTCTTGTTGTTGTGGCCACCCAGCGCCAGGGTATGCGTTCCGGCCGACAGGGTGCCCAGGTCCAGCGTGACGGTGACCCATCCCGTGTCCGTCGTCGGGCCCCTGCCGTACAGGCGATTGATGTAGTCGTTGCCGTCCGTGCCGATTAGGGCGCCGTCGATGGAGGCCAGCACCTCGACATACTCGTCGGACTCGTACCGACGGCTCATGTCGATGCGGTAGCTGAAGGTCAGCGTTGCCGGTCCGTCCTCGGCCAGCGTGAAGCTGGTCGTCCATCCACCGGACATGCCGTCGGTGATGTCCCGGCCGTTGATGCCGCCCACATCCACCGCCAGGCCGCCGGCCGACTGACCGCCATTGCCCTCGTACTCGCCGGAGGCGTAGTCGCCGCGCGAGGTGTCGCGGAACAGGTCGTCCTGATAGGTGAAGCCGTTGGCCCCGCCGTCGAAGCTGGCCGACAGCACCTGCGTCGTGCCCCCGCCCGCGCCGGCATCGGGCGCATAGACGATGCGGTCGTCCGTCGGATCGGACGGCGTGCCGTTGTCGTCGACGGATACGGACCCATGCGACGGCTGCGACACCGAGGTGATCGTCAGGGCATCCCCGTCGGGATCGCTGTCATTGGCCAGCACGTCGATCACGACGCTTGTGCCGACGCCCGTCGACGCCACGTCATCGGCCGCCACTGGGGACCCGTTAACCGCCGTGACGGTCAGGTCGACCCGTGCTGTCGCCGTGCTGTCCCCGTCGCTGACCGTATAGGTAAAGCTGTCGACGCCACTGAAGCCGGGATCCGGCGTATAGGTCAGCGTGCCGTCGCCATTGCCGAACAGCGTGCCGTTGGCGGGCTGGGTGAAGCCCGTCAGGAACAGCGTATCGCCATCGGCGTCGCTGTCGTTGGACAAAAGATCGGCGATCGACAGCACCAGGGCCGCGCCCTCGCCGGTTGTTGCCGCATCGTCACCGGCGACCGGCGGCGTATTGACCGGGTCGGGCGCTGAGACCGTGACGGCGACTGTGGCCTGGGCGGTGTCAGTGCCGTCGCTGATCGTGTAGGTGAAGCTGTCGGTGCCGCTGAAGCCGGCGTTCGGCGTATAGGTCAGTGTGCCATCGCCATTGTCCACCAGCGTGCCGTTGGCGGGCTGAGCGAAGCCCACCAAGTTCAGCGAGTCGCCGTCGGCGTCACTGTCGTTCGACAGAAGATTGGCGACCGACAGCACCACGGGGGCATCTGCCTCCGTTGCCGCCGAATCGTCCTGAGCAATGGGCGGCGTGTTGACCGGATCGGGGGCGGAGACGGCGACCGATACCGTGGCCTGTGCAGTGTCAGTGCCGTCGCTGACCGTATAGGTGAAGCTGTCCGATCCACTGAAGCCAGCATTCGGCGTATAGGTCAGAGTGCCGTTGCCATTGTCCACCAGCGTACCGTTGGCAGGCTGCGCGAAGCCGGACAGGCTGAGCGCGTCGCCGTCAGCATCGCTGTCGTTGGCCAGAAGGCTCGCGGAGCTGATCACAAGGGCTGTGTCGGCTGCCGTGGACAACGCATCATCCCCCGCGACCGGCGCCGAATTCGCGCTGCCCCCGTCCTCCGCCACGATCGGCGAGGCGGTGTTGTTGACATAGTCGACCTGGGCGGTGAAGGCCGGGCCGTCGCCCGGATAGCCGGTGGAGCCGGCGAACACCCCGACGGAGCTGACCGACAGCGCCTGGGTGTAGGATCCGGCGGTCGTCCAGGTCTCGCCATCGCTGGAATAGGCGAATGTCCAAGTGTCGCCGACCCGCGTAACCCTGAGATAGGCCGCATCGCCGGCCGCAATGACCTGATTGAACCGCGCCTGGGAATTGCCGTTGACCGTGCTGGCGCCGAAGATGTGCAGGTTCGAGCCGTCATGATAGACGTCAAACCGCAGCCAAGTGTCGGCATCCTGTTCGATCAGGAGGCCCTGCATCTGATAGCCCTGATCGGGCTCGCTCAAGAACTTGGCTTCAAATTCGAAGTCTTCGTCCGGCGCGTCCTGCATGACGCGCGCGGCACGGTTATCCCCCCAGACATTGTAGTCGCCTTCTGGAATCGTCAGCTCCAGATACGCCTCATCGCCGCTGGTGGTGACGCCGGCCGACCCGGCCGGCCCTTCGAGAGTCCAGGAGTCGCCAAGCGTCGCAGCGTTGAAGTCGTCGCTTACGATTTCCGCCATCACAAAATCCCACCCAACACCAATCCGAAATCGAGCGCCCGCATGCCGGCCCATGCGGACTCCGCAATGTCACTGCCCTGCCTTTCCTTACGGGATGTTTTCAGCCGAACTCTTGGCAGATTTTAACCTTGATTAATCCCAGCCCTGTAGAAGAGCCTACAATATTTGGTCGCATACGGATAGAGCGGATTTTTCAAATATTCTTGGTAAAGGCCCGGTACCGTCAACCTTCGATAGAGACCTTGTAACCATAAAAGGCCTCCGCAAACCCGCTGGGGGAGCGGCATTCGACGCCACGGATTCGCATCAGCCCCCAGAACAGGTCTTCGGTGAACCAGTCGCGTGATCGCTGGGAGCCATAGAACTCCATGAGATTGGCAATCTTGCGGCGACAGACGGCTTCCGACAGCGGCACGTAGACATTCGGCTGGCCCAGGTCGCCATCCCATTTCGGGATCTCGTATTCCAGCACCAGCTGGTTGCGGAAGGTGTTCCAGGTCAGGCCAGCGACCATCCGGTGGTCCTGATGGCGGTCGTCGCGATAGTGGGTCAGCACCACTTCCGGCCGGTAGTCTTGCGCGATTTCCTCGAACCGGTCCTTGATCGCGTCGCCGGACCACGGAAAGTAGCCGTCGCGGTATTCGTGGATGTCGTAGTGCCGCACACTGGCTCCGGCCAGGAATGCTTCGGCCGAACGGCTCGTTTCCTCCCGCCTCTCGGGGTTGCTGGAAAATGTGACCCACCGGACCTCCAGTCCGGGATGCCGTTCGATCAGATGCAGCATCGTACCGCCGCAGCCGATCTCCACATCGTCGCAATGGGCGCCCAGCACCAGCAGACGGTCGATCGCGGGCAGCTGCAGGGAGATCATGATGCGGGCTCCTTCGTCTGCGGCTTTCCTTTCGGTCGCCGCTTCCAAACCTCCCAGGGCGCGTCATCCTGCTCGTACATGTCGTCCAGCGCGCGCTTGTCCTTGAAGGTCTCCATCGCCATCCAGAAGCCCTCATAGCGGTGGGCCATCAGCTGATCCTGCTCGATCAGACGGGCGAACGGCTCCAAGACCAGCTCGTCGCCCGCCGCCATGGCGTCGAAGATCTCCCGGCGCAGCACGAAATAGCCGCCGTTGATCCACAAGTCCGTGTCGCGGAAATCGCGGATGCGGCTGACGAGATCGCCGTTCTTGAAATCAACGAGGTGGAAGCTGTGCCTGGGCTTCACGGCTAGAAAGCCGGCAGTCTTGCCGCTGTCGCGCACAAGATCGATCAGTTGCGGCAGAGGAAAATCCGTCAGGTTGTCGCTGTAGTTGGCAAGGAACATCTCCTCATCCCGCACATGCGGTTCGACTGCCTTCAGCCGCTCGCCGATATTGGCGGAGAACCCCGTGTCGACGAAGGTGATGCGCCAGTCATGGATGTCGGTGGCCAGCATTTCCAGCCGGGCGCCGCCCTCGGCAATGACGAAGTCGTTGGAAATGGCTTCGTTGTAGTTCAGGAAATAGTTCTTGACGTAGTCGGCCTTGTATCCCAGGCACAGAATGAAGTCTTTATGCCCGAACGCGGCGTAGTACTTCATCACATGCCACAGGATCGGGCGATAGCCGATCGGGACCATAGGCTTGGGGATGTCGTGGGAATAGTCGCGAAGCCGCATGCCCTGGCCACCGCAGAAAAGCACGACCTTCATGGCTGTCCGTCCAGTATCTCAAGCTCAGGGATAGGCACCACCAGTTGAGCCCCCCAGGCGCGGGTGTAGGCAAGCTGGGCCGCAATCTCGTCTTTCAGGTTCCATGGCAGGATCAGGATCACGTCCGGTCGCGTCTCCTCCAGCCGCTCGGGCGGATGGATGGGAATGTGGGTGCCCGGCGTGAAGCGCCCATGCTTGTAGGGGTTTCGGTCGACCAAATAGTCGATCAGGTCGGTGCGGATGCCGCAGTAGTTCAGAAGCGTGTTGCCCTTGCCCGGTGCGCCGTAGCCGGCGACCCGCTTGCCCTGCTCGCGAACATCGATCAGGAACGACAGCAAGCTGCGCTTGGTGCGTTCGACCCGCTCGGTGAACCGGGCATAGCCCGCAAGCGTGTCCAGCCCCGCCACGCGCTCGATCTCGCGCTGGCGCTTCAGGCGGTCGGTTTCCGGCTTCGTCGCGTCGTCCGCATGGCACCCGAAGACACGCAGCGAGCCGCCATGCGTCGTCAGCTCTTCCACATCAAACACGCGCATGCCGAGGCGCTGCCAGATCCGCTCATGGGTGTGGAGCGAGAAGTACGAGAAATGCTCGTGGTAAATCGTGTCGAACTGGTTCTCCCGCATCAGCCGCAGGATATGCGGCCACTCGATCGTCACCACGCCGCCCGGCGCCAGCAGGATCTTGATGCCGGCCACGAAGTCGTTGAGGTCGGGCACCTGCGCCAGCACGTTGTTGCCGCAGATCAGGTCGGCAGGTCGACGCTCGCCGAGCAGGCTCTGCGCACACGCCGCGCCGAAGAAGGCCACATGGGTCGGCACACCAGCCTCGGCGGCCACC
>JANQIX010000001.1 GCA_028281925.1 Alphaproteobacteria bacterium | reverse complement strand
GGCCCGGCTTCCGGGGGAGAGGTCAACCTGGAACAAGCTCATCGAACAGCCCGAGACCATCATGTCCATCGGACTTCGAGACTGGGCTCACACAGGTCGCTAATTAATGCCACGGGTATGAGATCGTGCCTGCACAAGTCCTGGATTCCTGCGCGCTTGGCGGTGACGGCGCGGGCCGCGGGTGAGCTTGTGATAGCGCTTGCCGGTGCTCTTCACGAGCACCCAGTCGGCCTCGATGTGGCGCCGCTCTATGCGCCACCCGCCCAAACCGCCGGAGCCGTCGCCTGATCAAATGTGCGAAAGATCCTGGACACTACCGTCGGCGACGCTCGGCGGCGTCATAGCCATCTCGGAGCTGAACGGTCGGCATGGCGATCCTCCTTCGCCAGCCTTGAATCACACCGCCGAGTCACAAACTCGTGCCGCTTGAATTAGCTGATCGGGAGAAAACCCGTGGATGTTGAGCGATCTTCCGAGGCAGCGTAGCTTCCCAAGAACTTCATATACGGCACCAAAGATTCAAGGTCAGAAAGCGCACCAGCCAGCCGACCGTCAGATATCCCTGCGCCAACATCGATAAAGAATGTTGGAAGCCGCACGGCAGTAGTCACCATGTATGTTTCAAGTTTTGTTACATTTATTTTGTGATTCCTAAAAACTTCTAGCGCCAATATCAATGCGCCGGGAGTGTGTTCAGTTTGGAAAATTAGCGAGGATATGTTCCCCGAAGGGACACTTGGCACGTCCCGTTCTTTGCACATGGAGAAAAAACGAGTATAGTTTTCCTTCGAATTCGCTATATTTTCTTCCAATATTCTCCCGCTGAATATCTGCGCCGCGAAGGCTGATCCAATCGCCAATTCGCGCGGGTTGTCCGATTGACATACGTGTTTAACGGCTGCGGCAGTATCGGTTGCAGCCACAGTAGCTGCATTTGGCATTACCCTGGCAATGAATTCGCTGCATTGCGCTAGCGCCTGAGGGTGACTGTAGACTGTTTCAATATCTGGATAGGGTATTTCGAAGTCCGCAGAATCGCTGTGTTTCCCTATGAGGTTGTGTTTAATTGGAAGTATATGCTCTCTTACTATTATTAATGAAGTTGTCATCAAAAGTTGATGTACTTCTGCCACCCGTCCTGCAATTGAATTTTCCACTGGGACAACTCCGTAGACAGAATTCCCCTGTTCGACTGACTCCAATACTCCTCTAAATGCCGTGATTGAAGAAAGAGTGGCGTCAGGATAAAGGGCAGAAGCCGCCTGTCCAGAATAAGATCCTTCCATTCCGAAGTAACTAACAGGCACTGAAGTATTGCTCACGTTCGATCCTCCTGCCAAGATTGTCTTAGGATTGCGCCCATCGCGCCAATCCGTCCAAAAAACCGGGATCCCCCAACTGCGCTCCGTCCACAGATCGTGCCGCCGGCGAAAGCTCCGATCAAGCGCGAGCGCGTCCGTTCGGTACGCTTGATGGCCGACACTGGGGGCGCGAAGCGCGCCAACAAGTGCCGCGTCTGGTTTGCATTGTTAAACGCCTTCGCCAACTGGGGCAGCGTCGGCCCATCATGATCGTCGTCAAGCGGGAGCGGGGCAGCCATGACAAGCACACCGTCATTTGCCATGGTCAATCATGTCTGGCTTACCTTGGGAAACCCCAACGTGAGGCGCCCACTCAACACCGGATGGCATGACATCTCACCGTAAACTCGACGAAAGTGCAAGAATCCACACTATGAAGGAGCATATCAGTCTTTCTGCATGAATCGGAACAAATATGGCGCTATTTCAACTCTAGCGTCGTCGCAAAATACATCTGAAAATCAGTTTCTTCATTTCCTATTGCCTATCTTTGTTCGCAATCTCGTCAGATTTCTTGTCGTTTCTTTCGAATTCACGCTGGTAGATGCTTGTCGCCTCGGCTAGCAGTGCCTCCATGGATACGAGGTCGTTTCGCATCCTTTCGGCAAGGCGGTCGGCTTGGCGGGCAAGCCGATTTAGTGCGTCGGCCACGAAGTCCTGGTTGGAGCGGGCGATGTCGCGCCACATAATTGGATTGTCGACGGCTGCAACGGTAACACTCCGGAGTCCTCCCGCCGCAAGCGCCCAGACAGCGGGATTCTTGTCTTCCGCGACCGTCAAGAGAACGGGCACAGAGAGGAAGTGCGGCAGATGGCTGATAAGGCCCACTGCACGGTCGTGCTCCTCCGCTGTCAACTCTTTGCGCAAAGCACCAAGATCGTTCAGCACCTGTGCCGAAAGCTCTTGTGCTCGCTCACCCGTCCGTGAAGTCGTCGTGAGCACAAACGTTCGGCCACGAAACAGGTTCGGATCGGCATCAGCCGTCCCAGCTGTCTTGCGGCCGGTCATTGGGTGTCCCCCAATCGCTTCCCAACCTTCCGGGAGCCCCTCCATGGCAGCGCAGATTTGTCGCTTGGTACTGCCGAGGTCCATCACTACTGTCTTGCCGGCGGGCATGCTGGACATCCCGCGAAGCTGATCCAGAATCACCCCGACTGGCCCCGCCAAGACGACAAGATCCGCGTCATGCACCTCCTTTGCGAACTCCTCAGCGAGGTGATCGACTGAGCCCTCCCGCCGCGCGTCATTCGTTCGTGCAGGATCGGGATCGTAACCGACGACAATCCAGTTTCGGCTACGCCTGAGACACTTGGCGAGAGAGCCGCCCATCAAGCCGAGCCCAGCAACGAGCACCTTCGGTTTCGTGCTTGTCATCTGTGTCACCATTATCGTGCGCCGAGATTGCGCAGAAACTCCACTTGGAGTTTGCTCAGGCCGCGGACTCCGCCGATTTGTGCACCATCACAGCTAATCCCGTGATCCATGGGCTTTCCCACTTCCTGTTGGTGAACTTCGCGTTCCTGGCGCCAATTCCAAACGCGGATCGTCGAGTCATTGCTACTGCTTGCAACAAGCTCTCCGCCAGCGACAAACGCCGCTTGCCATACGGCTCCTTCATGCCCATTGAGCGTCGCCACTCGACGCCAGTTCTGCCTGCAATCCCAAATGGCCACGGTACGGTCGCTGGAGGCAGTCACCGCAAACGCTCCATCACCACTAAACGCTACGCTCCATACTTGAGATTCATGGGCCTTGAATGTCGTGGGCCGCTTTGAGAATTGCTCTCCACTCAATCTCCATCGACGTATGTGCAATCGGCCATCGTTGTCACAGCACGCGAGAGTCTCGCCGGCTGGATCGAGTGCAACTCCGTTCACAAGTTCCAACTTCCTCGAGTCGTCTTCTCCAGGATGTTCAAACGACATTGTTCTCTCGACGCGAAAGCCCAAACGCGACTCAGAAAGGATGTAGCTAATCACTCTACCGTCGAACGATGCCGTTGCGAACCGGCGGTGCGCTGCATTCCCGGCGATGTCGTAAACAGTGTCCTCGTGCCCGGTGAACGACAGCCGCTCACTGCCGTCCGCCAGCGACCAGGACCTTACCGACTTGTCGTTACCGCCTGTCAACACAACGCCGTATTGTTGCAGGTCGAGACTGACGCAGTAGGTCGTGCTCGCTCCAAGCGGAAGTTCTCGCAAGAGACGTCTCGAACGAACGTCCCAGATCTTAAGCTTGTGATCGAAGGCGACGCTCCCGATCAAGCGTCCATCGGGGCTGAAGGCGATGCGAGTAACGCTATCATCGTGTGCCCCGAGAACCGTTGGCGGTTCGTCATCCTGTGGAACGAAGACGATAATCTCGTTGAGGGCATTGCAGGCCGCGACCAGTGGTTCGACAGGAGAACAGGCGATGGTCTTTGCTGAAGATTTAACTCCAAGAATGAGGCCGCTGACGTTTGCGTCTCGCAGATCCGCCCCACTGAGGTCTGCCCCTCCTATGCGAAGTCGATGGAGTTCGGCTGCTCGATACTTCGTATTGCGTAAGTCGGCTCCCTCCAATATGGCGCCTTTGATACAGAGACCCGAAAAATCAGAGCCGGCAAGCGGAGCTTTCATCGCATGAAGAAGCGTCAAGAGGTTGCCTGCCCGCCAATCGGTCGCCCCGTCGCATTCTTCGTCGAGCCATCTTTTCAGATGGTGGGCGTCCAACGCTTGATCACGGAGAAATGTCAGGATCGCGTCGGTGATTGCAACCGCACCCAGCATTTCTCCGTCCTGCCGCCGAATGGCTTCGAGCAAATTCTTAGCAACAAGAAACTCCATGAAAGAACGGTGGGCGAACGCAAACTTGCCCTGATTGTCTCGCACTAGAAGCATCTCGCTAGCACGATACGATCGTACACCGTGGGCACTTCCATTGTGGCCCTCAACATCTCCGAAACTGCTGATGTTGAAGTGCTGAAGAATCTCGGGAGTGACGTCTTCAATCATGTCATCGAGCGTTGATTCGTCGATCCAATCGCGTTCCTGGGAGTTATAAAGCTCCCAGGCGAGGCGTTGTACCAATAGAAGTCGCTGATCTTCTGTCAGCGGTGAAGTCGGTCGACCTGCGAATTTAAGCCATCGTCTCGTGCATCGTTCGTAAATGTCAAATAATATAATGGAATCTTCTTTAGGTATCTCCATCAGGATATCCAAGGCCATATCGAGGACAATCGGTCGCGTGACCAAATTCCTTAGTGCAGATTGCTCAATTCGCTCAAGGTAGCGAGGCGCGAGTCTACCAAAACGATTTTCAACGATCTTCCTGATATGTTTCAGATTTAGGTTAGATAGGTAGATGATCTCAAACCTAACTGCATCCCTATGGGCGCCACCCCTGTTGAGTTCCCGCGTCTCATCCACGAGACTAGAAAACTGCCCCCGCCGCGATGTTAGCAGGGTCTTCCCTTGACCTTTGCTGAGCTCGGTAAGGCTATTTAATTCCTGAGAGAAATCGCCCTTTTTGAAGGTAGGCACTATTTCGTCAAGACCGTCGAGTATGACCAGGAAACGCCCATATTCACTGAGCAATTCGACTAGCCTTCGGGTTTTCTTCTCGAGGCCGAGCCGTTCTGCGATATAGGCGACTAGATCCAAGGAGGTTTCATCATCATTCGAAGACGCCTTCGGTGTGGTTCTCCTTCCTTCGATCCAGCGTCGCAGTACGCCCAGCTGAACGAACAAGGGCAGCCGCGTTGCATTTCCCTGCCGAAGTTTCCGAATCAGCACGTTGGCGACATAGAGGCAAAGCCAGCTCTTGCCCGTGCCGAATTCCCCAAGTATCGCCAATTGAGGTCGATTGGGATGGTTAATCCACTCGTCGATGTAGTCATGAACCGAAGAAACCGGCTCCTCTCCGTATTCGTTGTATCCGCGATCAAGTATTTGAAGCTTGCAGCTAAGTTCGACATAGCGCTCGTTTACAGCGAGTGCGCTGATTTCTGATTCGACATCCTTAAGCCATTCCTCGATGTCCGTTAGTTCCATCAACATGTCGTTGACCAACTGGATCTGGCCGCCTTCGTCCTCGGCTCGCGCTCTCAACAAAGAAGGGAAGTTCGTATCGGTGACGACGCGGAATCGATGTAGGCCTTGGTCTCTTGCCCTCTCCACGACCCGCTCCAGTCCCTCGAGGGTCACCTGACTTGCCTGACAGGCTACGAGCTCACCCTCACCTGCGTCGTCCGTGGCCGTGAAGACTCCCCAGTTGTTGATGTCTGCCGAGATCGACGAAACGTTCGAGCCGATCAAACTCAAATACTGATGTATCTCTATCGCAAACAGCGGAAGATCGCTGGCGACCGAAGATGGTTCATTCAGTTCCCGTTCTTTGTTAAATAGGTCCAAGAGTATATTGCTGGCATTTTCGCCAGCTCGACTTTCTGCGATATCAAAAGAATCTGTTAAGCCACGTTCCTTCTTGGATAGCCCTTCGAGAACAGAATCAAGGATCGCATGCCGCTCCGTGGGCGTTGTGTCTGTCGAGAAATACACGTGACGATGCATCTTCAGGCGGATTGCCTCGCGCCATTCCTCACGTGTCACTGGTCCGATAGTACGGTGCAGCAATATGATGCAGAAGTCGCAATCCCTAAGTCGCTTCAAGCTTTCTTCTACTGGATCAGCCGTCCCAGCGCCAGTAGTTGTATCTCTATACTCGATCTCATATGGAGACCGATCGTCAATCGCGCGCTTTATGCTTGCTCGGAGGGGTTGAAGCTCAAGAGAGAGGCTGGAACTGAGAAAGATCCGGTTGATCGGCCGTCTTGTCATGGGCCCCTCCGCGTGAAATTCTGAGTAGGGTTGGCGCGCATGTCTTGTTCAAGTCCATCAACCGTGTAATCGGATCAATCTTGAGTGTCCATGGTCTGCTTCCAGGGGTGCGTCGATTGATAGGAGAGTTGATCGCGATGAGATGAACGATGAGGAGGAGCGGGCTGACCGAAGGCCGGCGCGACGACGACGAAGGTTTGTCGTCGGCACGGGATCACCAGCAGACCGTTGATCGTTGAAAGGTCTGGCACCAGGGGTGCATCCGGGGGATGTAGCTGAACGGCGACGAGTTCTTCGCGCCCTATCCGACCCCTGTCTGACCGGCGGGCGCAGCGGCGTGGCAGCGTCCCGAGGGACGCATGCCACGTTGATCCCGTCAGCTTTCGGTGTTCCGAACCGGCTCACCCTGAACGGCGACACGCAAACCACATTGGGACCGGACTGGCGCCGAAGCCACCGAAGGTGAGAACGCGCGACGACAAGAAACTCCATCGGTTGTGCAGCGATGAAGAGCGAGGGTGCGCCGACGGCGTGGCCCCAGGCGTGCCGCCGGCAGGCGGGCACCGATGACGGTATCGCGGGAACCGAACCCGCGTTGGTCGCTGGACCTCGTCGCCGGCGCGACCGCGGACAGGCTACGAGACCCCAGAACGCACATTATCGCTGCCGGACCAGCAAGAGACGGGTCACGGCCTCTCTAGCCTGGCGGCGGCACCTCAAGGGGGCGCTCACGGTGAGCGCGAAGCCATGCTACATTCTCTTCGAGTGAAAGCATGCCGAAGCGGTGCAGCACAGCACGACGTTCGGCGGTCGTCCCGGAGGCCAGGTACATGGCATGGAAATCGCGGCAGAGCGGCAGCATTTCCTTGTAATTGGCTGCCTCAACCTCAATCGCTGACTTTTCCAGCACGTAATTCAGCGCGCCAGCCAACGCCGCGAGGAGCGCGATTGCGATCGCCACACCGAGACCGGCGGTCAGGCCGAAGGCGGGAACTGCCGCCGCCATGAGGGCGAATGCGACGAAGCCGACAAAGCCGAGGATCAGGCGCGGCGCGATCCACGAGGCACGCTTCGCGACGTGGTGATGAAGCTTCCCGAGGGATGGCACGAGCTGCTGCGGCGCGGCATCCGCGTCAGTGCGTCCTTCCGGGTTTCGGGCAGCCGATGCCGGCGGTCTCAGATCTCCGGGTCTGGGCCGCCTGTGCCACCACCAGGTCCCGATTGCGAGCACGAAAGCGAGCGCGAGGATGGCGACGATGCCCACGAATCCGGGATGGGTGAACGTCTCAACTTCCTCGATGCCCTTGATCAGGCTCTTGCCCAGGGGGCTGCCGAATGCGTACAAAACATGTGCTGCCAGCAGCACGATGGCCAGACCGATTGCGGCCGTGAAGATGGCCACGACGGCCTCCTTTCGCCGGTGTGTCTCGCGTTCGCGCAAAGCATGCCTCTTACGGAAGTAGATCATCTGGTCGATAAACCAATTCCGCTCCACGGATTCAGGCTGCTCAAGCATTTGTCGGGATGCGGCGTCCACCTTACCTGTCGCGGCGATGGCCGCGATTTCGGCAGTCGCATTGATGCTGCGGATGACTGTGCGGACCTGGCCCTGCAGGCTCTCCGATCCTCGCGCATAGTGTCGGTCGACGCCCTCGGAGATGCCGCCCATTCGCCAGGCGAGTTGCACGCGAAGCGCCTCCACGATCGCGCGATAGGCCCAACGGCGGTCTCCGAGTTCGACGTGGTCGGCCGCGGCAACGATGAGCGACGCAATCGCAATCATCAGCACATAGACCGAGAGCGCGACGGTCGCTTCCGTCCCGGTCTTTGCATAGAGTTTCGCGTAGAGCGCAAACGCAACAACCGACACGACGAACAGGCCCGCCAATAGCCGGGCCGCCAGATTGTATCGTGCCTGCACTCTCGGTTGAACATCGGCCAGGACGCGCCGCATGCGTACAAGTCGTTCACCGAACACGTCATCGCCATTCAGGGGGGGAGGCGGACTCTCGGCATTCGCCTTCTCGATGTCAGCCAGCCTGACCGCAGCCAAGCGGCCAATTGCGGCATCGTCTTGAAGCCAAGTCTTGTCGTCTTGGGAGATTGGCTGGCCGGAGCGAAGCCAGTCGTCGGATTTGATGCGCCCCGCGTCGATCAGCTTCTTCGGGCAGCGCTCGACTTCGGCATCGTAACGGTTGATCCACGTGAAGATCTTCGCCGCCTTCTCCCGTCCTTCGCCCGACCAGATGGCCCGCCCGTCCTTGTGCCAGAGGTCGAGGACAATACCCTCGTCGACGAGTGCCAGCGGCTTTGCCTGTTGCAGGACTTTGCTAAGTCGTCGGAACCGCATGCCGACTGGATCGAGTGATGGTACATCCGGATCGATTGGGCGATCGGTTGGCACTCTGGCCTCCAGCTGGTCGATCAGCGCATCCAGCGTCATGCCCTGGCGTGTTACCCCTCCATCGGGCAGGCGTCCGTCCCGCTTCGCCGCCCTCGTTCGGTGGGCGCCACCGATCAAATCCCCCTCTGCAAGCGGATCTGCGATCGAGATTAGGACCTGGCAACGGTCGGCAATCCAGAGGCCGGACTGCTCGTAGTGCAGGCTTCGAAAGGTCTCGGATACGCCGGTCGTTGGATCACGCTCGACTTCGTCCTTCTGAACGCCACAGAGCAGCGGCAGAGAGAAGACTTCCAAATCGGATGCGCTTCCAACGACGTTATCGTCGCTGCTGTCCGACCACCATGCCTCTGCGCAAATCGTGTCACCCTTAGGTGAGATCAGAGCGCGAAACGGCTCCAGGTAGTCTTGAAAGCTCTTGCCGAAATCCTGTTCGTATGTCTCGCGCTCGAGAGGCAAGGGAGCAACAATTCGGAATCCTCGGACATCCGGGTGCGAGCGCGAAAGCTCGTCGTTGGCCCTGAGCGCTGCCCAGACGGCGATGTGGTCCGCGCCAGGTGCAAGCGCAGAGAGAATTAGCTTCGGCGCCTTCGGATAGCGCGTCGCCGTGTCGAGTAGATAATCTTTGAGTGCAGCCGCAATCACCTTTGCCGCTTCGTGGTTCTTAGGCTCGAAGAGACTAATCTTGCCGACAACTCCCAAAATCAATGGAACCTTGGCTTGCTCCAAGTCCTCAGCCGTCGCAGACGCATCTGATTTCATGGTGTGTCATCCACCTTCGATTCAATTTGGTTCTGGGTAGAGAGCAGGCGGCCGCGTCGATCCTCTGCGGGCCTGATGATAATGGCTGACGCTAGGGTGACAAGTCTCCCCAAGCGCGCAGTTGCAAGCACCATGGTTGTGCATCTCGGATCCCATTCAGTAATTCCCTATAGATCGGTCTCGACCCCGAAAGATGAAGCTTGGGGAGTTGCGCCGATCGGGAAAGCATAGACTGAACATGTAAAGGTTCGAATACAGAGCTCTTATCCTGATTGCGTTTGCCGTATCCACTACGTAGCCCGAGCTCCGTTTAACTCCTCAGGTCATAGGGGGAGTCCGCCACCAGAGGAGACGGACGATGCGGACAAGCCGGTTTACGGAGGAGCAGATCATCGCGGCCGTGAGTTGTCCGCTTAACCTTCTTGCCTGACAAATCGCTCGACCGTTTCCCAGGGTTCGTCGCCCCCTGGCTGCGTTAGCCGAGATGCGGTCGTTCATCGTTCTCGCGATGCAGCCATGTGTCGAGATCGGTCAGTAGCGCTTCGACGCTCTCGAACAGCTTCTGATCCATGGCTGGTCGGAAGAATGCCTCCAACACGGTGCCATCGAAGCGCTCGACAAAGCCGTTGGACTGCGGCGAGCGGACCGTGGTCTTGCGGTGCTCGATGTCATTGAGCGCCAGGTAGAGCTCATAAGGATGCCGCTCGGTGCCGCAGAATTCTCGACCGTTGTCGGTGAAGACCACGTCAAGGCCTTTGCCGGGTTCGCCACTGAGGAGGTTGAGATCAGCTATACAATCGCATCCGGCAGCAATGCGATGGGCTGCGGGAGCTGATCATCCGCACCACCGAACACCCTGAGGCCAAACAGACGTCAGGAGACGAGGCAGCATGAATGGGAAGCCCGTCATCCAGCCCGTTCAGGACCGTTTCCGTCATGCCGTTGCCTTGCCGTTTGCATCCCAACGGTCATCGAGCGACGATCGACGTCGTCCAAGGTCGCCACGTGGGGAATCCCGGTTTGGATGAGCTTCAAATGAATGAAGATGGTTCAAGATGCGATGCGGCCCGCTCCCACCAGCGCGGCTTCTTGACCTACCTGGCATTCGCCATGGCCGTACTTATGGCAGGTAGCGCAGCGTTCGTACTCTTGAAAACCATGGCACCAGCGGCACCCTGGCCATCTGATAGATGGGCCACAAAGGTTGATTTAGGCTCGCTAGAGCCGGGTGACCCACTTTCCATCGTCTACGAGGGGCGTTTGATTTTTGTGCTGAAGCTGACCGATGAGCAACTACGGGATGCACAATCGGTGGCGGTTGCAGACCTCACAGATCCGAATGCGCGAAATACCAATCTGTCTGATGGGGCACAAGCTACGGTGGCAAATCGAACGTTTGAAGCTGAGGGCACCTTTCTAGTGGTTGAGGGCATTTGCGGCCCATTTGGGTCCGTTGCGATGTATGGAGTGGGTGACTTTGACGCTTGGTTTTGTCCGGTACGTGGAGCGCATTTCGATATTTTAGGCAGGGTACATCGGGGGCCAGATGGCAGAAACATGCGAATACCTCGATATCGCGTCTCTGAAAATGCAGAGCTAATCTTGGTTGATCGGAATGCCGGAATTACCGAGGCAGAGATAGACCGTCTTTTGTACGGGGACAGCCATCGAAATTGAGCCACCTATGGCTCAGGAAGTAGTCTAGGTCGTGTGGACGAATTGCCTCAGGTAGCGGTTTGGCGATTCCCAACCTGATGATTGTCTGATTCATGGAGAGCCGGCTTGGTTTGGAGGTCGGCAATGTCTACGAAGATGACGGATGCGGATTGGCAGGTGGCGCTGGAGGTGTTCCGGGCTTGTCTGCCGGCTCGGGGTGCCAAGGGGCGCGATGATCGGCTGTTCCTTGAGGCACTGCACTATTTCGCCGTCCACAACGTGACGTGGCGGGCGCTACCTGGGCGGTTCGGCAACTGGAACAGCGTCTGGAAGCGGTTCTCCCGGCTCAGCCGGTCCGGCGTCTTCGAGGACTTCTTCGCCCTGCTGGCCGATCTCAGCGGATCGGCCCATCTGGTGCAGATGTTCGACAGCACCATCGTGCGCGCCCATGTCTCGGCGGCAGGAGCGAAGGGGGGCAGGAAGGCCAGGCGCTCGGCCGCCTCGTCGCACAACAACGCGACACTTCGGCCCCGGTATGCAGCAATGCTGTCCAGCCGAGAGGACGTCACGCAGCAGCCCCCCACAGCCTGCATTAAGGATCAGGGCTGAGAGTGCCGATTGCGTTGTATAAGAGTAAGATGTCGCCTGGTATGTCGGGCTGCAGTTTCCGACGGACGCCATCGATCTTCAAGATTCTGCCGGACGGGCTGTTATTCTTGAGCCTGTAGATATCGGCAAAGAGATTGGCCTGTTCCTCTCTGTCCCATGTGTCGAAAGGCTCCCAAATTCCATTCGCGCTTAGCCTATCTGAATAGTTGTAGTCACTTCGCTGGTTCCGCGAATTCGGGGTGTCTCTGGTCCTGTTGCCGATCTCTGGACTCTGGGGTTGGTGCTGCCAGACATGCGCCATCTCGTGGACGAAAACTACCCGAGCGGTCAGTCCAAGGTGCGAGATATCGGTACTGTAAATCAGATTTATGTCATAGTAATTATTGTTGGTAGAGTAAAATATCGTGCTGCTATCCGGGCCGTTTTCCGCACCTACCCAGGCCGCGCCGCCGTTCGGATGGCGGTCGTCGGTGAGGATAATCATGACCTTTTCGATGGTGATGTCGTCTCCGAAGATCGACTCGACAATATTTATCTCGCCGGTTGTCAGCTTGCGCTTCTGTAGTATTTCGGCTGGCATAGCTACCTCCCGTACTTCTGATTTGGTGGTCTTCGTACTTGGTCTGTTGCCGGTGCCGCCCCGGCACAAGGAACGCATGGCCGCTCTGACGGTTAAGCCGTTCGTCCTTTGCTCTCCTTTAAACTGTCTGCGACGGTGCCCCATCTGCGCGGAGAGAGTCAGGGGCGGTGCATCACTCTTCCATAGGCTTTTTAACTCGAAACAGGTTAGCAGGTTAGAAATTTAGAGATGAGCCAATGTAGGCAAGAACCACCTATTTATGATGGCCTGCGTCGTAGTGTATGTCCAGTTGATTGGCGGCCACGGGTCGGCAGGTTGTTTTATGGCGTATGACGCGTCGCGCCGTGATCGGCGACCCGTCGTACCGCAATCCCGCTATCCGCCGCGCCCTGGCGGAGCACCGGCAGGCTGATGCGGCCGTAGTGCAGGCAGTCGGCCATGGCGGCGGCATCGGCACGGCCTTCGTGTACGACCTCGGCCAGATGGTCGATTGTTCCCAATCCGCCGCTGGCGATCACCGGCAGCGTGACGGCGTCGGAGATGGCGCGTGTCAGCGCCACGTCGAAGCCGCGGCGGGTGCCCTCGCGGTCGACCGAGGTCACCAGAATCTCGCCGGCGCCGAGCTCTTGTGCGCGGTGCGCCCATTCAACGGCATCGAGATGGGTGCGCTCTCGGCCGCAATCGACATAGGGCTCCCATGTACCCGGCGCGGTTTCTTTCGCTTCGATCGACACAACCATGCATTGGGATCCGAAGCGCCTGGCGATCTGTGTCACCAGTTCGGGCGTCGCCACGGCTTGCGTGTTGATTGCCACCTTGTCGGCGCCGGCACGCAGCATGCGGTCGACATCATCCAACGTGCGGATGCCGCCCCCCACGGTCAGCGGGACGAACACATCGGCAGCCGTGCGGCGCACCAGGTCGTCCAGGCTGTTCCGGCCATAGAGGCTGGCCACCATGTCCATATAGATCAACTCGTCCGCGCCGTCGGCGTAATAGCGGCACGCGTGCTCCCGCGGGTCGCCGATGACCCGCACGCCTTCCAGATTGATCGACTTGATCAGGTTGGGGCCCTTGATGTCGAGCCGGGCGATCAGGCGGATGGTCGGCATTGCCGGTGTCAATCCCGGGCCTCAGGCCCTCGGCTATGGAGACCGCTCATCTGGTGCCATCGACGGACCGGGCGTCACCGACACGCATGGCTCAGCATCCCCTTCATTACCAGATGCCGCCCCGGTTCGGCTCATCTTGAGGCCGGCCGCCGTACGGGCACCCCATGGCGGCATTCCGGCCTGGTGGCAGCGCCCCAGGGAGCGCGAACCGCATTCGACTTTGCCAACTGGCCGTTCACAGCCCGCGGGAAAGAAAGACATCGGCGACAAGAGTTTCCTCTTCAGCCTCTATCTCACGACAGAACTCGGGCCAGGTAAGGTGACGGCCGGCCCATTCGACATCGTCATAGCCGCATTCCAGGAACGCCTGCGCCAGTTGGCCGAGACTGCTGCCGCCGTCTTCCAGCCCCTTGCGCCAGATCTCGACCATGATCAGCGCGCGACGGGCGCCGCCCAGCACCTCGCGCGCGCCCAGCACGGCAAGCGTCTCCGCGCCCTGAACGTCGAGTTTCATGCCAATGGTGTCGGCCAGTCCACCGCCGATGGTTTTTGCGAGATGGTCGATGGTCACGAGCTCGACGGGTTCGACCCTCCGGTCCGGCTCATCCTCCGGCCGGTAGATCCTTCCGTCACCGGAGAAGTCGGGCGGGACGTAAATGGACCCGTTGCCGTTGCGATCACTGACCGCCGCGTTGACCGGCTGAACTGTCGGTCCGAAAGGGGCCAGATTCCGCCGCAGCAACCGGTGCACTTCGGCAATCGGCTCCACCGCGATCACCGTCCCGGCGGCGTCCGCGAGCTGGATGGAGAAGACGCCGTAATTGGCGCCGATGTCCCAGAACACGGATGCCGGATCGCTGCCAAGCAGATCCCGAAATCGGCGAAGCACCCGCGGCTTTCCGAGGCTGCAGTATGCGAAGTAGCGTCGGAACGCCCAAAGGTCTGCGGTCGAGACGCGAAAGGCTAGGCCGTTGAGCTCGACGGCGGCGGAACGGCGCCCGAAGGCACGATAGAGACCCATCTGGATCTTGATCAGCCGGTTCGGAAGTGCGCTGCCAACCGGCCCGGACGTCAAGGCTAGTCTTGCGAACTTCGATCCCAATCCGCGTTTCAGCCGCCGCTCAGCCAGCGAAACCACGTCGGCCCCCGTGTTGCTTCGTTGAGGCAAAGGACGAGGCGGTCGGCGGCTTCATGGGATACATCCCTTTGACGCCGAGACCTTGTGTCCGCATCCATGTGGTTAATTCAGAAACAAGAATGTTGATGAACCCCATAAGATCTCAGGAGAACGCGGGCAATCTAAAGACATTGCCGATTTTGGTCTATCCTAGGGACTCCAAAGAAAAAGAGTCTCGCCAAGATTTCGCTTTTTCAGCAGTTGCGACAGGGGCAGCGACATGTCACCAGCACCTGCAATCGCCGTTTCCACAAGACGCCTCTTTAGATTACCGAGGATCGGGATGACAAGGTACTGGGCCTGGACGAGACTCGCCATCGGCAGGCTGATCCGGGCGAGGCCGTCCGGTGCACGGTCCACCGATACCCAGTCGATGCCGCCATCTTCAACGGCAGGCGAACCCGGAAACAGGGAGGCGATGTGGCCATCTTCGCCGAGGCCGAGGACAATGAGGTCGAACCGTCGGCAGGGAAGCCCGCGGGCATCGGCTGCATCTTCGCCCGATGCGGTCAGAGGCGGCACGAAGGTGGTGGGCCCCTCCAACGTGTCGAGGAGCAGTTGACGGACCATCCCGGCATTTGATCGGGGATCATCCCGCGGAACCCGCCTGTCATCCGTAAGGGTGACGGTCGTATCCGGCCAGCACGGGATCTCGGACGCCAAGGCGGGCAGAAATGTCCGCGGTGTCGAGCCGCCGGGAAGGGCAACCAATTGCTGGGAACCGGCGTTTGCGATGCTGCGCGCGATCGCAGCAACGACCGCCCGCCGCCAGAGGGTGATGTCTGCGAAGCTGTGCAATTCCGTCGTCATCGTTCGGCGTCATCGCCTGACATGGGTCGCCGGAAACGGGCTCAGGTATCAGATCCGGCGGGGCTCGCCTTGACAATCCGGGCGCCCTCTTGTCAATGGCAGCACCGCAACAATCATGCAACCGCGCCCATGGCTGTCCAGCCCTCAAGGATCGTCTTCATCTGCACCAAGGATGGGGCCACGTTCGATTTCTCGGCCCCGGTACTGGTCGGGCTGCGGCGGTACGATCCCGGCATTCAGCTAACCGTTGTGATGTGCGCACTTAGCGCCACCCAAGTGTTCCGGGGTGACCGCTTCTACCCTGACTTGCTGCGCCGGCACGGGATTGCGGTGGTCGACGGGCTTGGCGCCTTGCCGTGGCCATGGCGGCTCTGCGCGCCGTTGGTGCGGCCGTTGCTGCGCCGGTCCCGGCGTGACGGTCACCGGTCCCCGACCCGCTTGAGGCGGGCGCTGTCCCGGCTGGAGCGGTTTCTGAACGCGCGCGCCAGATACGCAGACCTGCTGCCCGGTCTTCAGCCGCAGGCCGTGCTGCTGGATCACCGCGCCGGCGGCACTGGCCATGGCAGGGAGGCCCATGCGGCCTGGCTGCTGGCGGCGAAGGTCCCCACCTATCTGCTGCCCCATGCCGCAAATCATGGCGGGCCTGAGGATTTCGCGCCGTTCCCACATGGCAACGATCCGCTGCCGGCCTGGGCGCACTATTGGATGCCGTTCATCGCCGACGCGCATTGGCGCCTGTGCAGGGATCGGCGCGAAGGGTTCCGGTATGTGGGCTATCCAGGGCTGGATGCGGGATGGCTGGAAGGCTTCCCAAAGGGCCGGAGGCAGCCGGACAGGCCGCTCAGGGTGCTTGTTCTGCTGCGGGCCTTTCTGCCGCCGGGCCGCAAGGTGGTCGCAGCCAGCGACCCGACCTACCACTCGGAAGCCTATCTTCTTGAGTATGAAGAACTGCGCGCTGTTCTGCGCCAGATTTCCGACGCCATAGCCATGGCGGCGCCGGATGCCGAGATCGTGTTCAAGCCCCATCCATCGACGGATTTCGTGGCCTTTGCCGCGGAAGCGGCAGCCGCCGGTATCCGCCGATGGTCGCTGACCGGCGCCCCAGTCTACCCGCTTCTCTCGCAGACAGACGTGGTCGTCAGCCTCTACTCCACGATCCTGCTGGTGCCGGCGGCGGTCGGCGTGCCGACCTTGCTTGTCCACAACCGGACGATGGACTATGTCGCCCAATGGCCGGCGCTGAGGGATCTCTATCGAGACTTGCAGTTCTACGTCGCCGATCCGGACCGCGATCTGTGCCGGTTGATGTCGCCCATCCTGGTCGCTCTCGCTGAAGGCGACCGATGGCTGGCAGAGGCGTGCCTGGCCGATCGGGAGCATATTCGCACATTCTTCCCGGATGGCGCGACGGCACGATGTGTGGAGGCTGTTCTTGGCGGAGCGCCGGCCGTCCCGGCGACAGCGCTGTCCCCTTCGCCCCATGCCGATCCCGGTCCCTTCGAGAGGGCCGACGATGAGATCGCGCCTCTGCGGGGGGCCTCATGAGCGGCACCACGCTGCCGGAGCCGGGTGAGCAGGCGCCCATCGTCGACATCAATGCGTCGTCGCGGCTGCGATCGCCGCGGATGGTCTGGCGCGCGTTCGTCGCCGACCTCAGCCGGTCCGGCTTCCTGTCGGTGACCATCTTCCGGCGGGATCTGGCCGCGCAGTACCGGGGCCTGATCCTGGGCGGCCTCTGGATCTTCATTCAGCCGATCATTGCCAGTGCCGTCTTCGTCGCGCTTGTCGATTCCGGCGTGTTGGCGCTTGGCGAGACGGCGCTGCCGTATCCGCTCTACGTCTATGCGGGCACCTTGCTGTGGCAGGTCTTTCGGCTTTCGACGGACGTCCCGCGGCAGGCAATGGCGCAGGGCAAGTCATTGCTCAACCGATTGAACTTCCCGATCGAGGGCATGATCCTGGCGAAGCTCTACCGAGTGCTGATGAATGCCGGCTTCGGCCTGGTCACACTGACCGTCGCGGTGCTGGTATTCCTCGACGCCAGCCATCTGCCCCATCTGCTGTGGTACCCGCTCGCTATTGTGCCCATGATCGTTTTGGGCCTGCTTGTCGGCGAACTGGTGGCGCCGCTGGAGAACCTGTTCGGCGATTTCTCTTTCATCATGACCTATGCGCTGAACGGGTTGTTCCTGCTGACGCCCGTCGTCTATGCGGCCCCCGAGTCCGGCGTTCTGGCGGGCCTGATCGCATGGAACCCGGTGGGCTATCTCCTTGATGCCGGGCGCGCCTTGATCACCGGCGGTGCAGTCGGTGCCCCGGGGGTGACGGTGGGCATCTTCCTTGGGTTGCTGGTGCTACTGGCTGCCGCCCACATGCTGTACCGGATCACGATCCCCTTCATCGTCGAGCGCAGCGGGGCCTGAGCCGACTGGCTTGCCGGTCGGCGGAGACGCAATTGATGCTGGTGCGAGTAGACGCTGTTTCGAAGAAGTTCTGCCGGGATCTCCGGCGGTCGCTGCTTTATGGCTATCAGGACATCGCCCGGGAATTTCTGCTGCGCTCGCGCGGCGGCGCGAAGCTGCGCCGGGGCGAGTTCTGGGCCCTGCGCGACGTGTCGCTGACCCTGAACGCCGGTGAGACGCTTGGGCTTGTCGGTCACAACGGCGCCGGCAAGAGCACACTTCTGAAGCTGCTGTTCGGGGCATTGCTGCCGGACGGAGGGCGCATCCGCTGCTGGGGGCGCGTTGGTGCGCTGATCGCGCTGGGCACCGGGATGAACCCGATCCTCACCGGGCGGGAGAACATTCACGTCGCGGCCTCGTTCCTCGGCCTCAGCCGCGCCGACGTGAACGCGCGCATGTCGCGAATACTGGAGTTCGCGGAGATCGGTGACTTCATCGATGCACCGGTGCGCACCTACAGCTCCGGCATGAAGGTGCGGCTCGGCTTCTCGATCGCCATCCATATGGACCCGGACATTCTTCTGGTCGACGAGGTGCTGAGCGTCGGCGACTCATCCTTTCGACAGCGCTGCGCGGACTGGTTTAGCGGCTATCGGCGGCGCGGCGGCGGCATCCTCTTCGTGTCGCACAACACGGTCCTGATGGAAGCCATCTGCGATCGCGCGATCATGCTGGACCATGGGCTGGCCGTCACCGAGGGGCCGGTGCGGGATGTCATGATGGAGTACGAAGCCAGAGCCCTTTCCAAGGCGGCGGAGGCTCACAGATCCCTCACGGCCGGGGCGACCGATGAGGTGACCGAGACCGATCTTGGTGGGCAGATGCGGCTGGACGCGATCACGCTGGTCAGCCCGCCGCCGACGGTGTCGGATGCCGCGGCGATGCCCGTCGTCGTGCAGATCGCCTATTCCGGTCGTGACGGCAGCGCCCGAGATCAGGGTGTCGTCGTCGCGCTCCGCAAGTCAGGCTTCGCCGAGCCGAGCCTGATGCATGCCATGCACTGGGACGAGATTGATTTTGATGCTCTGCCGGAGGATGGCGTTCTGACCGTGACGATCCCGCTGCCGCGGCTGACGCCGGGTGTCTATGCGATAGAGCTTGGTATCATCGCGAACCTGACCGGCCGCATCGGAGACAAGTGGATCGAACGGATGCGCCCGAGGCTGTCTTTCACGGTCCAGCCCGACGCGTTCTGGAGCGAGTACCCGCACGCACCGGCACAGCACGTGACCCAGCGCATGCCCAGCCTGTTCGCGGGGGCCGACTGGACGCTGGACGGGACGCCATTGCCCCTGACACGTGCGAAGCCCGTCCGCGCTCCGGCGCGCGCCGGACCCTGAGCCCGGCCCCATCGGAAGCCCGTGTCCGCCAACCAAGCAACGACGCTGGGCGCGCTGCCGATCTCGGTCGTCACGCCGACGCTGAACGCTGCGGCTTTTTTGGGGACCTGCCTGGCGTCCGTGGAAGCCCAGTGGGACGACGGCATCGAACATGTCGTGGTCGACGGCGGTTCGACCGACGGGACCCTCTCCATCTTGGAAGCGTCTCCCCGACTTCGGGTGCTTCGTCAGGATGGCCGCGGTCTCTACCAGGCACTGAACCAGGGACTGGCGGCGGCACGGGGCCGGTACATCCTGTTTCTGAACGGCGACGATCTGCTGCTGCCCGGCGCGATCGCGGCGGCCCGCGCGGCGCTGTCGGCCGACGAAAGGATCGACCTGCTCTATGGGCCGGTTCGCTACGTGGATGAAGCCGGTGACGAATTGGCCGAGATCGGCCCCGCCGCTGCCGACCTTGCAACGGAGACCCTATGCTTCGGGATTCCAGCGCTGAACGCCAAACTGATCCACCGTGATCGTCTTGTCGCGATTGGCGGGTTCGACACGAGATACGCCATCGCCGGCGACCGGGCGATGCTGCTGAAGCTGGCGCGAACGGCTTGTGTCTGTCGGCCGTTACGCCAGCCGCTGACTGCTTATCGCCGTCACCCTAGCAGCCTCACGCTTGATCCGGCGCGGCGGAACCGCCTTGCGATTCATCAGGAACATGTTCGGCTGGCCCAGGATCTGATCGATGAGGCACAGCAAATCGGCCTGCAGCAAGAGATGCTCGCCGGCTGGCAAGCGCTGGAACGGGCCAAGCTGATCGCGGGCACACTGGCGTCCGGGCGGGTACGCGATGCAGTCGGATATGTCCGCAACGGGTTTGCGAAGCAGCCGCTTTGGCCGTTTCGCGCCGTCTTGGCCGCGCCGAAATGGTGGCGGGTGCGGAAAGCGGGACGATCAGGTTCCGCTGCGTAGGTAGCCAGAGGACAGGCGACCTCAACCTAGCCGGCGCAGATGCACGACCGATCCAGCCGTCGCAACCTTCCCAAAGCGGCCCTGCTGCTCCGCCAGGAACTCGTCCAGCAGACGTCGGAGTTCGGGCACGCCCTTGATCATGACGTCGGCCCGCACGACGTCGTGGACCAGCAAGGCGCCGCCGACACGCACGGCATCGTACCAGGCGGCGATGTCGGCCTTGGCGTTGGCGTAGCTGTGGTCACCGTCGATGAAGACGATGTCGAAAGACTGGGGCTGCGGGTTCTGTGCCCTGGAATCACCCTGGATCAGATCAACCCGATCCTCCAATCCCGAGCGCTGCAACGCGGATCTCAGCTGTGCATCCAAGCGTTCCCCGTCGACCGGGCCGGCGTCGGTATCGGCAGCCTCTCTGCCGTCCGGCAAAGGCAGGTCGATGCTGGTCACCAGACCGCCTGCGGCTGCCAGCAGGAAGGTGGTGCCCCCCTTGAAGCGGCCGATCTCGGCAACGCGCGGCGACACCATGCTGCGAACCAGCCGATAAAGATAGGCAGCTTCCTCAAGTCCCAGCAGGCATAGAGCATAGTTCGCCTGTGAGGTGCCGAAAAGAAATGTCAGATCCTCAAACCCCGAGATCTCGGCTGGTACGTCGGCAGTATCGAAAAACCGTGTGCGGACAAAGTGACGGCGGACGATCTTTGCCGCCTGGAAGGGTGAACATTCGCTGGTCGGACCCAGTTGACCGGCAACGGGACGGCGGGAAAACAGGGATTGGAAAACTGACTTTGCGCCCAACGCCGTCGCTCTCATGTGTCCCGGCATATGCCAGCGACTGCCCGTCTGCTGCTCGCGATCCCGCGGCAGCCGGCGTCCAGGCGCTCGGCGCGGGCGGTCTTACTACAAATGGCCGCGCAGGGTGAAGCCCGCGGACGGTGCTCGCTGAAGCTTGCCTGCAAGCTCTTCGGCAGGCTGACTGCAGGGATCGGACGACCGTCAGGCGGCGAAGCCGACCACCTCGCCGATATTGAAGCTGAGTCCGGCCTTGTCGCGCTTGTCGTCCGCCCGGGCCAAGTCCGGCGATTCCACGGCATCCTTGAACAACAGGCCCGCCAGGACATCGCGCCGGTCGGCACCGAAGTCGGAGATCGTGAACGGTTCACCGGAGTCGCGGTGGCGGATCAGGAATTCCGCGACCTCGTCGGAGACGTTGATGGCGTTCGCCCAGCGGATGTTCAGCACATGGAACCCGTCTTCCTTGCGGAACCGCAGGCGCTTGGGGGCGTAGAACCGGATGCTGTCGTCGACGTGCCGCGGCAGCTCCGGTGCCAGGAAGTCGTAGTGCCTGGCGAATGCATTCGGGCCCACGAACAGCGGATCCTTGTGGGAATGGTCGCCGCTTGTGGCGCAGGCCGTCATGCTGCACCCGGACTCGCAGATGTTGATGTAGCGGCAGCCATCGCAGGCCGGATTGTGGAAGCTGCCGTCGTGCCATTTGCGCATCTCGCGCGATTGGAAGATCTCCGCGATCGGGCGCTCGAACACGTTGCCGTAGGACTCTTCCTCATGCACGCAGGCGTGGCTGTCGCCGGTCGCATTCAGCGCCATGACGTTACCGGCCTGTGCGGGGCAGCCGCGGCCGACGAAATCCTTGTATTTCTCGAGGTCGCTCAGGAAGCAGAGCGGATAGCTGACCAGCGTGCCGATCATGATGCCGAAATCGTCGCGTGCCCGGATGGCCGCATCCAGCGCGGCTTTGATCTCATGCGTCTCGAGCTGCAGGTCGGGATCGGGGTCATTGTGGCTGTAGGTCGGCGGCACGGCCCGCGTGGTGAACAGCTTCTGTGCACCCATCCGGGAGACCAGCCGCGCCGTCTCGTACACCTGGTGCATGTTTTTCCGCGTGATGACCATGTTCACCGACACGCGGATGCCGGCCTTCGTCGCGTTCTGGATGCCCGTCATGATGCGCTCGAACGACCCCGGACTGTGCATGATGTAGTCCGTGGTCGCCGGATCGCTGGAGGGCAGGCTGGTGAGGATATGGTCCAGCCCGACGGCCGCCAGGCGCTCGCATTTCTCCGGCGTGGCCAGCATCAGGTTGGAATTGCAGCTGATCGAGATGTTGCTTTCCTGCAGGCGCCGGAACCCATGCTCCAGCAGGTCGAAGTTGGAGAACGGCTCGCCACCGGTCAGCACCACATGAAAGATGCCCGCTTCCACGAACTGGTCGATCAGACTGTCCAGCCTGTCCTTTTTCAGGCTGACCGACCCCATGCTCTCGTCACGCCAGAAGTTGTAGCAATGCCGGCATTTGACATTGCACAGCTCGGTGATCTCCAAGTTCACGGCGATAGGCGCCGAAAGCAGGCGTTTGGCCATGGATCTCCGTCCGTCGCGGCGATGGGGCCGGCGCCAACGCAGCACCGGAGGCAGTTTACGTGCACGCCGTGTAAATCAACCTAGCGGCCCTATCAAGTTTTTTCACCGAAACGTGGCCGTGAGAGATGGCCAGGAAGGCATATTTTTCAAATGGTTAATTGATGTCCGCCAGGTCCAGCTTGGGAAGCTCAGGCCGCAAATCCCCATACACCGCTTGCCATTGGACGTGATCGTAAAACGCTTGCGACGCCGTCAGCGCATCGAACCGGCCGTTGGCGAGGTCCTCGCGCACAAAGATGGCGTTGATCCCCCAGGAATCGCAGCACACCAGACGGTATCCTTTGTGCCGGCCCAGTTTCTCAAGGGCCGGCAAGGAGGCGCCGCAGATCTTGCCTGATGGATGGAACGCATCTCTTGAGAAATCGGGACTGTAGGGTGTAGAGCATGCCCGGTCGTCGCCGAAGATCGCATTGTATTCCACAACCACGATGCGCGGTTTGACGACCTCCAGGGCTTCCCAGACCCAATAGTCGTTGCCGTCGATGTCGATCGAAAACACGTCCAACGCGTTTCCGCCTGTCTCCTCCAGGATCACGGCGTTGATGTTGTCGCGGGTGATCCAGGCTTCGCGAAGCTTGTAGGATAGCGGGTTCCGCTCCGGCCGGCCATTGAGGGTCCAGGTTTCGAGCAGCCTCAGGTCCTCAGGGTTGGCGTCGATGAACACACCGTGCCATCCGAAGGTGACGACCAGATTGGCGATGTTCGATGAGTATCCGCCGGCGCCCACCTCTACGGCGGTCCGTGTCTCGGTCCCGATCTTTGAAAGGATATGCAGCAGGATCCCGTCTTCGCCGCATTGGGAGAAGACCTTCTGCTCGCTCTGCCGCATGAGGCGTCGCTGTTCCAGCGGTTCGTCCGCAAGCTCGGGATAGCGGCGTCGCATTTCCGCCGCCAGGTTCCGGCGGTATGCGATCTGCGCAAGATACAGCCGATGGACTTCATGCAGGCGGGGGCCGTTGGGCGTCAGGCGATAGAGGTCGGCCAAAGCGACAAGGGCGCTGAACCGAGACAGCCAATGCCTATAGCGATTTGGCCACAGGCGTCGAACCAGGCGTTTAATCCTGCTCATCTGCCAAGTCCCGTCGGAGACTGCCGGGGCGGTTGCATCGGGCTCACGCAATGCTCCGGCGCCATGTGCTGACCCTTACGAATAGTAGAGGCCGCCTTCGCCCAGCAATCCGCGGCGGAGGATCGCCGTTTCTTCACAGTGCGCCGGGTCGAAATCCCGCGCCTGGAGATCGTCCCGCAGCAGCCAGCTGGCGCCGGTCACGTGCTTAAGGAATGGCGCGAAGTCCAGCGAGGTCTCGAAGTACAGGTAGTACATGAAGCGACGTGCGCGTGCCTGCGTTTCGGCATCGACTGTCGGGGGCGATTCGAGATCCGCACGGAGTTGCTCCAGATAGGCACCGATATCATCGAGCCGCCGGAAGAACGGCTCAAAACGGTATTTCGGAAGCCCGGCATTCAGCATCGGCCTGCCGCTGATCAGCGCTTCGACACCGACCGTCGAGTTGTAAACCAACACAAGGTCGGAAAGGCCGACAAGCTCATACGAATTGGCAAATTCGTCGGGCCGGATGACATGGATGTTGTTCGCATCCAGCAGCCCTTTAGCGGCCAGCCAGTCGACCACCGGCTCGGCGGTCGGCTTCTGACGGCGCGCCTCGCCGGGATGGGCGCGGATGACGAACAGAACGTCCGGGTGGCGCGCTGCCTCTTCGGCCACGGTTTCCGCCCAGGCGATCATCGACGGAAACAGGTAGTTCGCGTTGATGTGGCTGGTATCGAACGCCACGTTGGTGAAGACGCTGACGACGCGGCGATAAGATCGGGCCTTCGCGATCAGGGCTGGGTCCAGCGACCGCACCTCTTGAAAGAACCTGACGGACCCCATGGTGGCGCCGCCCGCAAAACGGTCGGCCAGGTAGCGATCCATGCGCGCGTCCCGGTCAGGCGTCATGCGAAAATCGTCCGGCACACGCATGGCGACTTCGCAGGCCAGCTCATCTGAAAAGTAAAGAGTGTTGGGTAGGTGCCCGTATTCGTAGCTGTAGACGGGGATACCCCGGGCCAGTGCGATGGCCCTGACCGTTGCTTCGGCATAGAAGACGCCGTTGAACACAAGCACCGCCCTTGGCTTGACGCGGTCCAGAAATGCCTCGAAGGGCTCGATCAGAGCACGGGCCGAGGCCAGGTAGTGGGCGGCGAGCCTGCGCGTCGCCGCGTCGTCGACCAGATTGAGGCGCCGCAGGCTCCATTGCAGCGACGGCAGGATCAGCTGCCCCAGCGGCAGGCCCCCATGCTGCACCTGAAGCACCTCTTCAAGCGGCCTGTCGGTGTCCGGCGCCGGGCGCATGGTGGCGGAAAAGTCCGCACGCAGCCCTTCGCGGAACCAGCGGTCGCTGATCGCCCGGCAGCCGGTACAGGGCGGTTCCTCCAGAAGGCGGCTCGGGTGTCCGCCCATGCAACGACCCTGTCCGCCTGTGCAGACGAAGTTGGCCACCCGCACACCGCCCAGACGCAGGCCCCAACTGGCGAGCTGCATGGCCAGCCCGCAGAAAGTGATCGTTTCGGTGCGGGCGGTGACGCTGAAATGCGCGATGACCGGTGCCGTCGGGTCGGCGGACGCGCGAGCCTCCGCCTCGGCCTCGATCCGTTCCATCAGCGCCATCGTGCGGCGCCGGTGCCACGCAGCCCTGCGGCGATGCAGGAACCGGCGGACAGCCGCTGCCCCCATCTGCGCGCGGTTCACGGGGCCGAGCAAGACGCGCATGCACAGCTTCACCGGCCGTTCCGCCGACCGTATGCCCTCAGCCGCCGATTCCACGGCACGTCCGGCGGCCCGCGTTCCCATCTGCAGATACGACAGAGGCGAATAGAGGCTGGCCCAGTTGATCAGCCGATCACTCAATGGGGCATGGCGGGGTATTGTTGAAGCATGGCGCACCGCCTTCATCCGGTGTCGCGTCTCCCTGCTGGCCTGGTCCGTCGACCAGCGCGCTGGGCGCTGGTATAGGTCGCGCCTCACAAAGGGTCAATCGGGCGGCAGAGCAGGCAAATGAGGGTGTTGATCACGACCTCCGGTTTCGCCGTAGAGCGCAGCACGGCGCTTGCCACCCTGCGAGACGCCGGTGTCGAGGTCGTCGTCAACCCGATGGGACGCCGGCTGACCGAAGCCGAAGCCCGAAACCTGATGGCCGAGATAGACCCGGTCGGCCTGATTGCGGGTCTTGAACCGATCACGCCCTCGGTGCTGGCGGCGGCGGCGTCTCTTAGAGTGGTCTCTCGATGCGGGGCCGGTGTGGACAATGTCGATCTTGAGGCTGCCAGGGCCCGGCGGATCCAGGTCCGCAACACGCCCGAAGCGCCGGGCGCCGCCGTCGCGGAGCTTACCATGGGGCTCATGCTCGCCGTGCTCCGGCGTATCTGCGAGGGCGATCGTGAGGTTCGTGCCGGCCGCTGGCCGAGTGTGCCGGGCGCACATCTCGGCGCCCGAACCGTCGGGTTGATCGGCTTCGGCCGTATAGGGCGTCGTGTGGCGACGCTGCTGGCGCCGTTCGGATGCGAGATTCTGGCCAGCGATCCGGCAATGGACGCCGATGCCGCACGCGATCTGGGTGTCGCGGTCCATTCACTGGGGGATCTCAACGACCGCGCCGATGTGGTGTCGCTGCACATGCCTCTGACGTCCGATACCCGTCACCTGGTCGATGCTGCGTTCATCGGACGTCTGCCCGCCGGCGCCGCCGTGATCAATACCGCGCGCGGCGGCCTTGTGGACGAGCCCGCGCTGCTGGCGGCCCTTGATGCGGGGCACGTGGCCGGTGCCGCGCTGGATGTCTTCGAAGAAGAGCCCTATCGCGGCCCGCTGAGCGGCCACCCCGCAGTGGTTCTCTCGCCCCATGCGGGATCGCGGGCGCGCGAGGTGCGCGGTGCCATGGAGGCGGAGGCGGCGGACAACTTGCTGCAAGCCCTTCGCGACGTCGGCGTGCTCTAGCAAGCACGGGCGAAGATGAGGTGATGATGGCGGATGTCACAGCTGTCCTCGGCGGCAGCGGTTTTCTGGGCAGCCATGTGGCCGATGCCCTGAGCGGGGCCGGCCACCGTGTCCGCTTGGTCGACCGTGCGCCCTCTCCCTACCTGCAGGATGGGCAGGAGATGGCGCTCTGCGACATCTGCGATGCCGAGGGCATGCGAAAGGCGCTCGCCGGCTGCTCGGTCGTCTACCATTTCGCCGGCATGGCCGATATCGGAGCGGCGAGTGCCGATCCGGTGGCCAGCGCCCAGGTCAATGTCGTCGGCACGGTCAACGCCCTGGAAGCCGCGCGCCAGGCTGGCGCCAAGCGGTTCCTGTTCGCCTCCACCGTCTATGTCTATTCCCGGCACGGCGCCTTCTATCGGGCCAGCAAGCAGGCGGCGGAAACCTATGTGGAGACCTACGGCCAGCAGTTGGGCCTGCCGTACACTATCCTGCGCTACGGCACTCTCTATGGGCCGCGGGCCGATGGGCGGAACCGGGTCCACAAGATGCTGACAGAGGCGCTGGCCAGGCGCAGCATCGACTATCCTGGCAACGGTGACGCGATGCGCGAATTCATCCACGTGCTTGACGCCGCGCGGCTGAGTGTCCGGGCCTTGGACCCGTCCTATGCCGGAACCCATCTGATCCTTACCGGGCAAGAGCGGATGAGGATCCGCGAGCTGATGATCATGATCCAGGAGATCCTGGGCCATTCGATCGATGTGACCTTCCGCAATGCCGAGCCGAGCGGGCATTACGAATTGACCCCCTACGCCTTCATGCCCCGTCTGGCGCAGACGCTGGTGCCCGACACCCATGTCGATATGGGCCAGGGCCTTCTGGACTGCATGAACGAGATCATGCTGGCGCATGCGGCTAAGACAGTTCCCGCGGCAGTGCTGGAGGAAGACGGTGGCTGACGGCGACGAGGATGGGGCGCCACTGGATCTTTCTGAGCTGCTGCTGCCCCGGCCGCCGCAGGCGCTGCTGCTCGATTTCGACGGCGTCCTGTGTCAGTCGGTGGCGCTGAAGGCGGACGCCTTCGCCGAGATCTACGCCGATCTGGGGCCGGAGGCCGTGGCGGCGGTTAGGGCCTATCACGCGGCCCGTGGCGGCCTCTCCCGTGTCCACAAGATCCGCCACTACCAGCGAACGCTGCGCGGCAGCGATGACGAGGCGGAGATCGCCCGGCTGGTCAACCGGTTTGGGAGCCGCGTGCGCGACAAGGTGATCGCGGCACCGGAAGTGCCGGGGGCGGGCGCGCTGCTCGAAGCGGCACTGCATTGTGGTGTGCCCTGCCACGTCATCTCCGGCACGCCCGAACCGGAGATGCGCGAGATCGTTGAGAAACGCGGTATGGCGCCCTTCTTCCGCAGCGTCCTGGGCTCACCCGTCCGCAAGCCGGTCCATGTGCAGTCGCTGATTGAGGCGGGGCCGCTGGCCCCTTCGCGGTGCCTGATGATCGGCGACGCGATGGAGGATCATGCGGCCGCAGCGGCACACGGCGTGCCCTTTCTCGCCATCGTGCCGGACGGTATGGAAAACCGGTTCGCGGATGACGTACCGACGCGTCCGGACCTGCGGGGCCTAGCCGACGCCCTGGGCCTGATGCCGGACGGCAGCAGGCTGTAGCCCCTCGTTGTGTGAGCGGAGAGCGTCGGCCAGCGACTCCTTTGCAATGACGGTCAGCGCGCCATCGACAGTCGCGTCGATCACCTGCCTGCCATCGGCCTCGAAGGCAGCCTTGGCCTGCCGGTACGCCGTCTCCGACGCTTCCAGATCCGGCAGGTTCCATCGAGTACCGGCAGCGAAATAGCCGGCGTCGAAATGGTTCGTATCCGGGCCGGTCGCCACTTGTTCGGCATGTGGGGCGCCGTCCACCTGGAACCGGTGATCGACGCCGATCAGCACTGCCTTTGAGAAGCCCATGTGATAGGCGAGTTGCAGCGCCACATAGGTGACGGTCGCGCCTTCCCAGATCTCCTCGCGCGCGTCCGTGGCGAAGGCCCGGCGTGGTGCGGAGCTGCGCAGATAGACGGCATCCGGATTGCCCGCGAACCAACGGCGGTTGCGCCAGCTCAGGAACTTCAGGCCCGGCAATGCGGCAATGTCCCGATTGAACTGCTCGCACACCAGATCATTGACGCAGACATAATAGGATGGCGTGAAGCCGAACCTGTCGAGGCCCAGATAGATCCGGTTCATCCCGAAGGTTGTCTGACCGGTCAGCACCGACAGGTCCATCCGGTTCAAGCTCGGGCCGTTGCCGACGATGACGCATCGCTCGCCCGCATGCCGGCCGCGCAGACCCGCCAGCACATTGCGGCTGCGCCGCCCGTCTTCCTGTGCGTACCAGCCGGGATAGCGCCGCACGCGGCGCAGGCCGGTCCGCAAGCCCGGCGGCACCCGCGAGACGATCTCTGATCTGATGGGCATCAGTCGCGACGCGAAGCCTTGGCGCGGGTATTCAGATAGATCTGTTCGGCCATTACGAAGTCGACCTCTTCATCGATATCAAGGGCTTCGATGCGGTCGATCTCGAACAGGATGGGCCGCTCGCCGATGCGATTGCGGCGGCGGGAGAGCGTCTCGGCGTCGAACACGTAGAGGCACGAGTTCTCTTCGAAGATCGGCGGCAGGTCCTGTGTCTGCATCAGGATCGCCGGGTTGTGGTTGATCGGGCGGGCCAGGCTGTCCCAGAACCGGCTGTGGATCCGCGTGACCCCGAACAGGCTGTCATGCGCGGGCCGCTGCTCCAGCAGCATGGTCACAGCGCGTTCGATCGTGTCGGCGCGTAACAGGGGGTTGGTGGCGTGGGTCTGCAGATAGAGGTCGGCCTCGATCTGACCCACGTCATGCATCAGGATCTCGTTCATCGGGATTTCAGGCGCGGTCAGATGCGCCGGCCTGGGCACGCATCGCACGTCGGGGAAGGCGGCGGCCACATCGTCCCGGATCACCGGGCTGTCGGTGTCGATCACGATTTCGGCCACCGAGGGTGCTGCCGAAAGGGCGCGCACGACGTGGCGATACAGCGGCTCGCCGCAGAAATTCCGGTAGTTCTTGCCGGGCACCCGCTGGCTGACATGGCGCATGGGCACGATCGCCGCCACTCGCATCAGATGGTGTCCTCCCCATAACGGATATCGTCGCCGTGCAGGATGGCCCCGTGGACTCCGGCGATTTCGGGACAGTGGTCCGGGTGCAGGTCCATGGCCTCGAACCGGGAAAGCCCGACCTCGTGGTCGCTGCCGGGCACGCGTTCGACAAAGCGCCGGAAATCCAGACTAGCGCCGTACAGCATGAAATAAAGGTACCTTCGCGCCCGCGCCACTACCTCGGTCTCTGGGCCGGGCAGGCGTGGGATCTCGAGCAGCGCTTGAACAAGCTCGCGATAGGCCTGAGCGCTTTGCGGACTGTGAGCGATGGCCTGGGCGTCGTAGCGGGTGGCCGCGGCGGCGACCACGGGCTTCCCCGCGCAGGCCGCTTCAATCCCCACCGTGGAATTGTAGACGAGACAGAGGTCGCTGCGGTCGATCAGGGCATAGGAACTGGTTGGGTCCGACGGTCCGAGCAGCCTGACATTAACCGGCACCGATTCGCCCAGGCCGCCGAGCCAACCGGCGACCGGCACGCGGGAGACCTTGCCCGGCCGGTCTTCGTCGGGATGCACGCGCAGCACGAACAGGCAATCCGGCGCGGATCGGGCGATCGTCAGAATCGAGTCCAGCCAGTCGAACATGTGCGGGAATACGGTGCTTGCCGACCACTGAGTCGTGTCGAACGGGACGTTAGTGAAGACGGAGGCAAGACGCCGGTGACCCCGAATCGCCGCATCGAGGTCGGCCGGCAATCCGCTGATCTCGGGCCAGAATGGCACCACGCCCATCTGAACCTGGCCGCGGCGGCGGGCTTCAAGCACGCCGTCGAGTTTCCGTTCACGGTCTTCGGTCATGACAAACCGATCGGGGACGTCGAACCTGTATTCGGACGCGACGCCTCGGCTGAAGAATGCGCTGGCCGGGCGGTATCCGATCTCGTAGGTGAGGGTGGGGATACCACGGGCTCCGGCGAGGAACAGGCTGACGGCCTCTGGGAACGGATGGCCGTTGAACGCGATCAGGCATCGCGGCCTGGCTGTTTCCAGCAAGCTGGTCATCCAGGATGCCCAACGCGCCGCCGAGCGAATGAACTGCGCCAGCATCCTCGGCCCGGTGGGGTCGGACGCCGGATCATGGCGGCGCAGCGCCCAAGCAACGGAGGGCAGGCAGAGCCGCCCTAGCGGCAGCCCGCGCCAAGTCAACGCGGCCAGGGCCTCAAAATCCAGGCCTGCGGTCTCCGGCTCCTTTCCGGCGTCGTCAGAGTCGGGGGCTTCAAACATCCACCGATCGGAGCCCGGCAAGATGCGTCGGGCATTTGCACGCCGGCAGTCGGCACAAGGGGGCGGCCCGTCGGGCGCTGCGGCTGCGGCCAGCATGCAGGGCGCCAGCCCGCCCCCGCACCACGCTTGCCGCACGGGAAGGCCGCCAAGGCGCAACCCCCAGGCCAGCAACTGCCGCAGCGTGCTATTGAAGGTCACATTCGCCAGTTGGGCTGATGTGGACAGTAGAAGGACCGGAGGGCCATCGGCCGCCGGTGCGCGAACCGCCACCTGGCGTTCGATCGTGGCCAGGCGCCGGTCGTGGCGCCAGAGTCCAGTGCGCCTGCGGAACCGGTCGGTCGTATCCTGCCAGGGTGCCGCTTGCACGATCCTTCAGTCTTGACGCGATAACGAAGCCTGCCCTCATGGCGGCGCCTGCCGCAGCGCAGATCTAGCATGGCGAAAGCGCACCCGCCACCGGGGCCCATGCTGCGCTGTCATTGCAATGCGCCGACGGCGCCGTTATCCGTTCATCGCGCTGGCAAGCCGGCACGTCCGGTTTCGTCAGCCAGCGATCATAGCGCCCTTGGGGCAGTGGACGGGAACCGGCCTTGGTAATGTCGAACGGGAAAGAGTTCCCTCTTGTCGCCGGCGGCGATCCGCTGGTGATCTTCGAGATGGCCAACAACCACCAGGGGTGTGTGGAGCACGGCAAGCGGATCGCCGGCGCAATGGGCCATGTCGCCCGTGAGCATGGCCTGAACGCAGCGGTCAAGCTGCAGTACCGAGATCTGGAGACGTTCCTGCATCCCCGTGCGGTGCAGGAAGCCGACAACAAGCATATCAAGCGGTTCCTCGAAACGCGCCTCGATGACGACGGGTTTCGCGCCGTCATCGACGCGATCCGGGAGGAGGGGATGCGCGTCGTCGTCACCCCGTTCGACGAGCCGTCGGTTGACCGCTGCGTGGCGCACGGCGTGGACGCCATCAAGATCGCAAGCTGCAGCGCCGACGACTGGCCGCTGATGGAAAGGGTGGCCCAGACCGACACGCCGGTGATCGCCTCAACCGGCGGCCTGCCGTTCGCGAAGATGGACAATGTCTATAACTTCTTCACCCATCGGGGCATTCCGCTGGCGATGCTGCATTGCGTGGGGATCTATCCCACCCCGGCCGATCTGCTGCACCTGAACGTGATCGACCGGATGCGCCGGCGCTATCCCGGCGTCACCATCGGCTATTCCGGCCATGAAGATCCGGACGACACCATGGTGGCGGCGATCGCCGTGGCCAAGGGCGCCCGGGTGCTGGAGCGGCATGTGGGCGTTCCGCACGGTGACATCACGCTGAACGCCTATTCAATGGACCCGGAACAGACCGGGAAATGGGCCGCTGCCGTCAAGACGGCAGGCCGCATGTGCGGGAACGGCGCCGACAAGACAGTGCCGGAGGCCGAGCAGCAGTCGCTGCTGGCATTGCGGCGCGGCACTTTCTCCCGCGGGCCCATGGGTAAGGACACGCCGCTCGATCGCCATTCCATCTATTTCGCCTTCCCCTGCGAAGAGGGCCAGCTGACCAGCGGCCAATGGCGCCGGACGATGCGGGCCGACCGCCGCTATCAGGCCGACGAGGCATTGTTCGTGACGCGCGAGCCGACGCTGGTGGAGCAGGTGCGTGACTTCGTTCACGAGTTCAAATCCATGTTCAACGAGGCGGGCATCAATATCGGCCGCGAATTCACGATCGAGCTTTCCCATCACTACGGGTTGGAGCAGTTCCGCGAGACTGGGGCGCTGATCGTCAATCTTGTGAACCGCGAATACTGCAAGAAGCTCGTGGCTCAGCTTCCCGGCCAGCGCCATCCGACCCATCGCCACATGAAGAAGGAAGAGGTGTTCCAGGTCCTGTGCGGTGACCTGACGGTGTGCCTGAACGATGTCACCCAAACCCTGACGACCGGCGATCTCTTGCTGATTCGCCGTGGCGACTGGCACAGCTTCACCACGACCGGAGGCGTGATCTTCGAGGAGATCTCAACGCAGCACCTTCCCGACGACTCCCACTACCAGGACGCCGCCATCAAGGCGAAGGACCCGATGACCCGCAAGACGGTGATGGAGCGCTGGTGAGCACGCCCGGGGCATCGGCAACTACCGACACGGTTCTGGCAGTCATTCCGGCGCGCAGCGGATCGCGCGGCCTTAAGGACAAGAACATCCTGCCGTTCAATGGCCTGCCGCTGATGGCGCATTCCATCCGGCAGGGGCTTGCGGCGTCTTCGGTGGGGCGCGTGATTGTCAGCACCGACAGCCAGCACTACGCCGACCTGGCTAGAGCCCATGGTGCAGAAGCGCCGTTCCTGCGCCCGGCAGCCGCCAGTGGCGATCTTGCCACCGATCTTGACGCCTTCCTGCATCTGCTCGGCTGGTTGGATCGGGAAGAAGGGTGGCTGCCCGACCTCTGCGTCCACCTGCGGCCCACCCATCCGATCCGCGACCCTGCGGATATCGACCGGGCCGTGGCGATTCTGAATGAGGATCCAAGCCTGGATTCGGTCCGCAGCGTGGTGCCGGCGCCGCAGACGCCGCTGAAGATGTGGTGGCGGGATGCGGCCGGCCGGTTGACGCCGGTAGCCACCGTGGACGGCATGGCGGAGGCTCACAGCGCGCCGCGCCAGAGCCTGCCCACGGCCTATCTGCAGAATGCGTCGATCGATGTCGTCCGCACCCGCGTGATCCTGGAACAGCGGTCCATGACGGGAACCGCCGTGCACGGGCTGGTGCTGCGGGACTATGAGGATGTCGACAGCCGCGACGACTTCATGCGCGCCGAACGCGTCGCCGAACTTCAGGGCAGGGGACCGTTCGAGTTCGTGTTCGACATCGACGGCGTGGTCGCCACGACGGTTCCAGGCAATGACTACAGCTTGGCCCAGCCGATCGATGAAAACGTCGCCCTGATCAACCGGCTGTACGCTGGCGGCCATCGTATCGTCCTGTTCACCGCTAGGGGCAGCAAAACGGGCAGAGACTGGCAGCAGGTGACGCGCGATCAGATGGCCCGCTGGCAAGTGCAGTACCATGAGCTCCGGTTCGGCAAGCCCGCCGCCCACTGCTATGTGGACGACAGGATGCTGCCCATGGGAACCCTCCTGTCGCTGTTCGGATAAGGCTGACGCATGGCCGATGACCGGAAGGGCGGAGTCGACCTGAACCGCGTGGCCGGTGCAATTCTTGCGCGCCTGCCCTTCGGCACTACGCGACACCGTCTTCGCAAGCGCCTGTCGATGGCGCTTGCCAAGGCGCGAGCGCGGGCGGGTGTTCGCGATATCCACCGCAAGCTGGAACGTGTCGATCGTGGTGGCCCGCGACGGGCCGTCTCCACCGGGGCCGTGCGTATCGGCCTGATGAACGTCACCTCAAGCCCCGGCGTCATCGGGTTTCCCAGCTTGGTCGGCCCGCTGATGCATCGTGCACTTGCCTTGAGAGGGGGCGCCGTCCAGAGCTGGCACTGCGCGCGCGGTCTGGTGCGTTGCCAGCCGGCCGTGCGGCGCGACGATCCGCTGGCCGCACCGCCCTGTGACCCCTGTGTGGCCCTGCGCGGCGGCTTGTTTGCGAAAGACCAGCGCTTCGATGCACCGCTCGATCCGGGCGTCGCGCGCGCTCTGCCGCTCGATCCGTCGACGGACTCATTGGAAACTCTGCTGGCTGTCGAGTTCGAGGGTCTGCCGCTCGGGCAGATGTGTGTGCCGTCCTTGCGCCGGGGCCTGCGGCGGTATCATCTCCACGACGATCCGGTGACGCGAACGGTCGCCATTCAGTTTCTGCACTCGGCCGCCATGACCGCGCGGGCGGCGCGACGCTTCCTCCAAGCGCATCGACCGGATCGAATGGTCGTGTTCAACGGCATCGCCTTTCCCGAGGCCGTGACCCGTGCTGTGTGCCTTGAGGCCGAGGTTCCCGTCGTCACGTACGAAATCGGCTACCGGCCGATGTCGCTGTTCCTCTCGCATCGCTTTGCGACTGACTACGAGATCCCAGTGCCTGAGGACTCTGCGCTGACGCCGGCGGAGGAAGCACGGCTGGACGAACTGCTCGCAGCCCGCTTCAAGGGCCGCTTCGACATGGGCGGGCTGCTGTTCTGGCCGGAGATGACCGGCTTCGCGCCCGACCTGCAACAACGATTGGCCGGCCATCGCGAGATGGTACTGATCTGCGCGAACACGCCCTATGACACCAGCATGGCCCATGCCGACGGCGCTTTTGCGTCGATGTTTCAATGGCTTGAAGCGACCCTCGCTCTGGCCGAGGGCTTCCCCGACACACTGTTCGTGGTGCGCGCCCACCCCGACGAGGTGCGTTACGGGAAGCCTTACAGCAACGAGCCTGTCGCCGGCTGGCTTGCCGCGCGTGGCTGGGCCGATCGGCCCAACGTTGTGCTGATCGACGCTGCCAACCGGGTGAGCACATACGAACTGATCAACGCGGCGAAGCTGTGCATTACGTACAACTCCACCATCGGGATCGAAGCCGCGATCCTGGGACGCCCGGTTTTGTGTGCCGGCCGGGCGAAATATGCGGATGCCGGTTTTGCTCTTTCCGCCGAGAGCGACGACGCCTATGTGGCCCGGCTCCGGCAGTGCCTGGAGGGTGGTGCGGCGTTGCTGGACGGCACGCAGCGGGCCGAAGCGCGGCGTTTCTTCTATTTCATGATGTTCAAGGCCTCGATCGACCTATCCGCTTTCTTCGAAGTGACGACCATGAAGACCAGCAAGGGCGCATTCCGCGCCGAACGGTACCGGCCGCTGCGGGCGGACAAGCTGATGCCCGGTGCCTGCGACGGTCTCGACGTGGTCTGCCGCGGCATTCTTGAAGGAACGCCGTTCCTGCATGCCTGAGGCGCCGGTCAGTCAGCGGCGTGCTGCAGCAGGAATTCGGCCTGCGCCAGGTCCAGTGCGGTATCGATGTCGACGGCGCGTTCCGCCGGCATGCGGTAGGCGACGGTTTCGGCCGATATGAAATCGCGCCCGGCGAGCAGCCAGTCGCATCGCGCGATGAACAGGGCGCCGTCCAGGGCATAGCTGGGCTTTAGCCCTTGGCGCTGCGTGATCCGTTCGAAGCTGCCCGCTACCGGCAGCAGCCGGTCATCGCCGTCCAGCCGATAGCACCATTCGGGCGGCTTCGCGACCGGGCAGACCGAAACACAGGCCGGCGCACCGCGCGCGGCGCAGAACCGCAGGGCGTTGTCGATGTCGGCGGCCGTGCGCAGTGGCGAAGTCGGCTGCAACAACACGACGTAGTCGTAGGTCCGGTCCAGTGTGGTGAGGGCATGGACGATTACGTCCAAGTGCTCCGCCTCATCGGTCGCCAGCTCTGCCGGGCGCATGAACGGCACTTCGCATCCGGCGGCTGCGGCGACCGCGGCGATCTCTTCGCTCTCAGTCGAAAGGACGGTTCGGTCGACAAGCGTCGATCCGTGCACCGCCTCGACGGACCAGACGATCAGCGGTCGCCCACCCAAGGGGCGCAGGTTCTTGCCGGTCAGGCCCTTCGACCCCCCGCGCGCCGTGATCAGTGCCAGAACGCTCGCCCCGTCGATCACCCTGGCGCCCCTTGACCAGACCCATGCGCACGCACGGCGGCAATCGCTTTGCCTGCCTCCCGCAGCTTTTCCGCCAGGAATACCATCTCGGTGCCATAGGCGACGAAACGGGCGCCCATCTCGACGCGCCGCATCAGCGCTTCCCTGTCGCTATGCACAACATGATAGCCGCCCGGCTTACGGTGGCTCTGCAGTACATCGCCCAGCCGGTCCAGCAGGGCCTGAACCTCGGGATCGCCGAACTGTCCCGGTTTGCCGAGCGACGCAGACAGGTCGTAGGGGCCGACGATGAACCCATCGACGCCATCGACGTCCAGGATCGCCTCGACATTCTCCACACCGCGGTAATGCTCGATCTGCACAACTACGACCGCTGAAGCATCCAGCGCATCGCGATAGGCATCGAAGCCGAGGCCGAACCCCTGGGCCCGGGACAGGCCGACGCCGCGCTGGCCCCTCGGCGGGTAATAGACCGCAGCGACGGCCGCCTCGGCCTCTTCAACGGTGGTGACCATGGGGACGATGACCCCGGTGGCGCCGGCATCCATGGCCCGTTTGATCAGCAAAGGGTCGTTGGCGCCAACCCGCACAAGGGCGTCGAGGCCGGCGGACCGGGTGATCTGAATCAGCGTCAGCGCCTCGGCATCGGTGATCGCGCTGTGCTCCATATCCACGGTCAGCCAGTCGAACCCCTGCCGGGTCATCATCTCGCAGGTCTGCGGATAGCCGAAGGAAAGCCACGAGCCGACCGTGAGCTCCCGCCGCGCCATCCGTTGTTTCAGTCCATCCATCGGAACACCGTCTGTTGTCTGCATGCGCCGACCCGGGCACGGATAAGTCCCGACGGCCAAGGGTTCGTCTATTCCGTCTTCACCACGTAGTATTTCCCGTAGAATCGATCCTTCTCGAACGTCGTGTTCTTGTCCTCAAAAAAATCCTTGATCGCCTTGCAGGCTCCCGGGAAGTAGATGGATTCGCGCAGAAACTCATCAAATGTAATAATGCCGCCCCTTGTCACTTTTGGATACAATTCCTTGAGGCAGAATTCGTAGGAATCATGCAGATCTACATCAAGGTTCAAGAGGGATATCTTTCGAACTTCGGACTTGGTCAGCGTCTCTTCGAAGAATCCTTTCATGAGGACGACCTTGCTACGAAGGAAGGCGTCGTCCAGCGACCGTGACAGCAGGTCCTGCACGGCTTTCAGCGGGACCGTGTAGTCTCCCTTCGCAACCGGCCTGGACCGGATTCCGCCTTGATCGACCGCATCAGGTTCGGGAAATCCCTCGAACGAGTCGAACCCCCACAGACTGCGTTCGCCGCCGAGATGCCGGAGCAGGGCCGCCAGCATGACGAACGAGCGGCCGTTGCCGACGCCGCATTCGACGATGTCACCTTCCACGTCCATCGTCTTCGTGAACAGGCCATGCAGGTAGAGAAAACGCGCGGCATTGACGGAGTCGAATTCCATGGTGATCTGTTTCTGTGCAGCCTGGAGGGCTTGCACCGCCTTGGCACTGCCCTTCGGGTGCAACTCATAGCCCAGCGCGCCGATGCCGCGAAGAATGGCAGCCTTGAGCATTGTCGGCGCTAGTCCTTCGTCAGGTATGCGATCGCGTGCGAATAGGGGAACTTGCGGATCTGCGGTCCATTACTGCCGAAATAGTCCTCGATCGCCTTGTTGGCGCCGGGAAAGGCCCCGTAGTCGTCGAGGATGACCACGCCGCCGCGGACCACATGCGGATAGAAGGCTTCGAGGCTGGCGAGCGTCGGGGCGTAGAGGTCGACATCGACATGCAAGAGGGCGATGCGCGTCTGCGGCCGCTGCGCCACATAGGCTGGCGCCGTCTTCGTGATGTCGCCCTTAACCAGCTCGACATTGCCGTCGAGGCCAGCCTCGTGGAGCATGGCCTGCAGGTCCTCCAGCGGCAGGCTATGGCCGCCGCCGGTCTCGGCGACGAAGGCGTCGCGTTGTGCTTTGTCGGCGTCCAGCCCGGCTTCGGGGAAGTCGCCGAAGGTATCGAAGCCTATGATCCGGCGGCTGCTCGTGTTCTCCAGCAGCGCTCTGAATTTAATCAAGCGCATCAGCGAGTTGGCGCGGAAGACACCGCATTCGACCACTTCGCCGGGCCGGTCCAGAATGCGCCGGTAGAGATCGAGATGGGTGACGAATTTGCTGATGCGGCCGACCGGGGCCGTCAAGAAGTACCCGTTCTCATACTCGAAGCTGCGCTGTTGATCCGGACGCTGCATGGGTCAGCCGTCATCCGCCATCTTGGCAAGGCGCACGCCCGGCCCCATGCCATCGGCGGGGTCGAGGAACATGATCCCTTCGGCTTCCAAGGTCGTCTGGATCTTCTCCATAATCTCCGGCCGGGCCGAGGGAACGCCATCTTCGCGTTCGATGTGCTGCAGCCGCGCCCAGGGGATGTCGGCACGCTCCGCCAGCGTCACGACCTTCCAACCCAAGCCTACGCGGGCCATTCTGATCTGACTTCCGGTGATCATGGTTGCTTGAACATTCCTTGAGCAAGGGCTGCATCCAGCTGTGCCCCTGCGTGAAGAGCCGTTTCCCGTCCTGCTGGCGTCTTACGTCCCCATTACCGGTACGTAGTACAGTTTGCCTGGCACGAAGTGCGGGGACAGGATGTTGTAGTACCGGCCTTGTGCCGTGAACCGGATGCGGCTGCTTGCGTTGATGCCGCTGCGATGGATCAGGTTGAGGCCGAGAAAGACCACATCGCCGCATACCACATCCGGTGCCACATGCTCGTAGGCATTCACGATATCGTCGGAGATCCGGTGTGTCTCCGAACCGTGATCGGCATCTCTCTTGTAGCGAACGTAGTCCTTGATGCGGCCAATTTGCTGGCTTGCTGGGCAGAGCATCACGCTTCCGTTGCCGGGGTGAACATGCATCAGCGGGATCCAGGCGGTCAGCCCGTCGCAGCCCTCTTCGTCGGCCACCTCACCGTCAAAGATCACGTCCTGATGCCAGTCGAGATTGTTGCGGGTGTCATGGGGCGGATCCATCCGGCAGAGGAAGTTGCCAACCGTCATCTGGTCCCGGTTGACGGTCAGAAGCTGGCCGCAAGCCGACAGCAGCTCGTCCTGCGTCGTGAGGCGGTGCATCGAAGCCATGGACTGCATGACGTCATAGATGACACCGAACATCTTGGGATTGGCGTTGCGGAGGTTCAGCATCTCTTGATGCGCCAAAGGATTCTCAAAGAATCCCCGCTCATCAATCCGTGCGAAGTGGTCGCCCCCGAACCGAACGAACAGGTGACGTGCCGAGGCGACTACATTCTGAATCAGATCGCGATCAATCAAATCGCGGCGTACGAGGTATCCGTTGTTAGCAAAGAAAGAGATTTCTTCCGGCGATAGCGGGCCCGCTTGTTGAGGCTGCTCGCTAACGACCGATATCGACTGTCTCGCGCCGATATTCATCATGTCTTCTCAATCGACCTGCTGTGCACCGTCATTGCCGCAATAGATACAGCAGACAGCCTGCAACGCCTAGGCCGCTGGCGTCGCTCGGGCCCGCCGGAGGTGCGCTTCCGATCGACGCCAGCTCTCATGGGCCCCAGAAATGCCCATTTGAGCCGGGGGCCGGTGGTTCTTTCTGTTCGATACCCCGGTAGCAGAGCACCCACAGTGGAAATGCGGCCGCAAGCGGACTTGGCATCGGCTCTTCTTGCTGATAGTCCACGGACGATCTCAGTCACCCGCCAAAGTCGAGCCACTGCGCGAATCATGGCCACGCGTCCTTACGATCGCTACTCACCAAGCCTCCGCGAAGAGGCCGAGGCGTTCGACAGGCAGATCGAAGAGCGTGTCGCCCATGGTCACGTCCCCGATCTTGATCGATGCGGACGCAATGAGTGGTTCCACTCCAACGTCTGGCGCGACGGCGCCTATGCGACGCTTCTGTTTGGGAAGATACTTTCGCAGTTGCAGCGTGCGATCGATGCCCATGTCGGCCGACCGCCGCGCGATGTCAGCGTGCTGGAGATCGCCTGTGGCCCCGGCCACATGACGCTGGAGTTGGCGCGCCGAGGATACCAGGCGACAGGCATCGATCTGTCCAGCGCATGCATTCGCGTCGCTCGCGAAACGGCGGAGCACTATCGCAGCTATCCGGTGCGTGCGCCCGTCTATCGCTGCGGCGATTTCATGAACACGACGTTCGAGCAGCCCTTTGATGTCGTTTTCTTTTCTTGCGCGCTTCACCATTTCCCCGATACGGCCGAGACGCTGAAGCAGGTCAAAGCCATATTGAGGCCTTCGGGTCTCTTCTTCGCCAGCGAGCCGACGCGATTTCCGCTGAGCCGCGGTGAGGCCGCCATCATCCATCTGATCCGTGGGTCGTTGGCCGCAGCCGGCGCGTTCTCTCCGCCGATGGAGTCGCTGCCGGCCAACGAAGGTCAGTTGGCGGATCTTCTGACTTCGATCCGCAACGAATTCGCATACGTTGACGACAGCGGCCAGAATGTACAGTCACCGCACGACAATGAAGCCGGCTATGACCAAATGTATCCGGTGTTGTCGTCGGAGTTTCGAGAGCTGGAATGCGAGTTCGATTTCTGCTTTTTTGATCGCGTTATCGGTGGACTACGGCTGTCATCGCCCGAGAGGGAGGCAGAAGTGGCAAGATGGCTGGCGCTGGTGGATAGCTATCTTTGCCGGGAAAAGGCGTTCGTTCCTGAGCAATTTCACTTCGTTGGGTCGAAGGAGCGCTGACCCATGATCCGTAAAGATCACGGCAGCAACGAAGACAATATCGACTACCGAATCCAAAATATACTCACGGCGCTTCGAGAAAAGCGTGTCATTTCCCTATTCATTGAACCTGCATCTGCTTGTAATCTGAAGTGTAATTTCTGCGACTTTCAATATAGAGAAGATGTTGCGTTTTTGAAACAGAAGGGGATCATGAAACTAGATACGTTCACGAATATAATTTCTGAAGTGAGTCGTTCAAATTATTCGATTGATCAAGTTAATTTCTTTCTTCATGGAGAATCGCTTGTCAACAAGCGTTTGCCGGAAATGGTCGCTATTGCCAAGAGCGGATTGCCACTAAGCCGCTTGCGGCTGACGACGAACGGAGAACTGCTGACGCTCACGAAATTCAAGGCTCTTGTCGAAGCTGGTATCGATGAATTCACCGTGAGCGTCGATACGCTTTCGCTGGATCGGTACAAGGACATTAAGAAGTCTGATCGTTTACCTGATCTTCTGGCCAATGTGGATGATGCGGTTGCGCACATAGCGGCGCACAATTCACCCGTACAATTCAATATCAAATGTGTGGAGCCACGCGGATTTCATGGATTGGAGCATGAGGATTCGAACAGCGTTATCGAGAGATTCCGAACCGTCGCCGAGGATTCCGACAAAGTTCACGTTCATATCTGCAATGAATTTTCCTGGTATAGCGACGGAAAAGAACGTGAAATCCCAAAGATAAATAAGCCTTGTGAGATGCCATTTTACCAAATCGCGATAAACTACGATGGCGTTGTGTCCGCCTGCTGCCTCGACATCACATATAATTTGGTCATTGGAAAAATCGGCGATGGCCAATCGTTTGACGACATTGTGGAAAGTCGAGCGTTGAAAGATATCCGCTTAGCCCACCTCTCTGGGAACCTTGAATCTCTCACAGCCTGTCAGCATTGCGACAGCAGGACGGTTGTCGATGTCACCGAACATGCGGACCGGATCCGGGAGCTGATCGGGCGAGGGGACTAGCAAGTTGCTGCCTGAGGGGGAGGCGCCAGAGGCGAGGCGCATCGGAATTGTTGTCGATAATCCCCAGCGCGACCTTCCCTCATCGGTGTTTCTCGCCGGCCGGCTCGCGGCCCGGGGCGCAACCGTCTACCTGATACCCTTCAACCTGCGAACTGCTGAATGTCGTGTTCTCGATCTCGATCTGATCCTCCTCAATAATTTGTATAAGACCCTCGATTCATTTTCTCGCTTCTGCCTTGAACGCTATCCAGCCGTTTGCGTGCTGGACAATGAAGGTGCCGTGTGGACCTGTTTTGAGGAGTACGAGAGGGCCCTTTCGGGAAGCGCCGAGATCCGCTCTGAGATCGATAGAGTTCTGTGCTGGGGCGGCTCGCTGGCCGGACGGCTCGTTTCTTCCGAGAAGTTCCGCCCATCCCAGATCTCGGTCACCGGACATCCGCGGATGGACTTCTACGCTCCCATTTGGCGGGACGCGCTGCTGCGCAGCACCGCGCATATCAGCTATCCGGATCGGTTTGTCCTGATCGCGCCAAATCATCCGTTGGCCAATCCAAGATTTCAGACCGTGGATCGGGAAGTCGAGGTCTTGGTGGAGAATGGATACAGCCGGGAGGGGGCGCTCGCCTATCTTGAACTTGACCGATCCCGGTTCGAGGCGATGAAGGCGCTGGCCTCGGATTTGGCGGCCGCGGCAGGGGATCTGACATTCGTCATTCGCCCGCATCCTTTCGAGAACCCCGAACCCTACGTTCAGCTCGCTGCGAGGCGAGAGAACTTGATTGTTGCGCAGCGAGGAACAGTCGACGGATGGCTTGCCCGGGCGTCGGCCCTCATTCAGAGAAGCTCCACGACTGCGATTGAAGCCGGTTTGTTGGGAAAGCTCAGTTTGACTCCGGGCTGGGTTCCGCCGCTGGACAAAGATGAACTGCCGACGCGCATCAGCCTCATCTGCCCTACACTCGTGACGCTTTGCGAGCGAGCGCGCGAGGCAAGCACGTCGTCGGTGCCGCTGCCCCCTCACGTCCATGAAGGACTGAAGACGGTCTGCGACGAATGGATCGGGGAGGTCGACGGCGACGCGGGCGCACGGGTGGCGGCGCAACTGCGGGAACTTGCGCTGTTGACCAAGAAGCAACAATCCTCGAACAGCGAAATCGTCATGCCCTCAGCGAGCGGCACCGTACAAGCGCGGCGGTCTCTTGTACAACGGACCCGAGATGTATTGGCCAACCCGCTTCTCGGACCCGCGATCCTCTTGCACAAATTCAGCCTGGGACGGGTCGATTTGCGTCATCTTGCCTTGGAGGCCAGCCAGGATCCGGCCCGGATCGCCTGGGATTCTTCGGCCAAGGCATTCGATCTCGCCGAAGTCTCCAGACTCCAGGACTGTCTCATGCCGTGCCTCAGGCGAAACGGCGTGCTAGCACACGGCCAGGACATGGACGCGCGTGCCGCAAGCTTTCCGTGCGACTATGCCCGACCGATTGCGGCCCCCAGATCCATCGTGATAGCGCAGCTTCAGAATTGACGGGGTATTGGGCCGTGGGCCGACAACTGTCCGTCAAACCGACCGGACGGCACGCAGTGGCTCGGCAAGGTCTACGAAACCCTTCTGTAGGTTGGTTCGCCAGGTTTCCGGACGCATCAGCATGTCCATGAACCGCCTTGCGCTATCGCCCTTGCCGAAATGGTGGCTGACCGGTGCCCGCTGCATCGCACGCGCGTTGCCGATGGCCGCAAGAATGTCCGATGCCGTGGGTTGGCAATCGATGATCGATGGCCATCGGAAACGGTCCGTCTGCCGTGTGCCGATATTGACGGTCGGCAGTCCGAAGATCGGCGCTTCGCGGATGCCCGCACTGGAATTGCCGATGATGAACTGCGCGTGCTTCATCAGCGTCAGGAAGCTTTCGAATTTGATCGACGGAAAGATGCGGAACCGGGCGTTACCCTCCAACCGCCGATAGGCTTCGAAAATCAGGTTGGTGCCCTCGTCGTTGTTCGGATAGACCACGACATAGTCCTGATCGCTGCCCAACAGGGCGTCCACCAGCGCGTTCGCATGGTTCCTCATGCTGGCTTTCTCGGTGGTGACCGGGTGGAACAGGACGATGGCGTAGTCCGCCGCCGTTACCTGGTAATGCGCGCGCACCTGGGAGAGGTCCGGCAACTGATCGGCCGCCAGCATCACGTCAATGTCCGGCGACCCCACGACAAAGATGGTGTCGGCGTCCTCACCAAGCTGGCGCAGGCGTGTCGCGGCTTCCGCATTGGCGACGCAATGCAGATGGGAAAGCTTGCTGACCGCGTGTCGGATCAGGTCGTCGACGGTGCCTGACAACTCGCCGCCTTCGACATGCGCCACCAGGATGTTCCGCAGCGCGCCGACCACGGCCCCGGCCAGAGCCTCGACCCGGTCGCCGTGCACGACGATCAGGTCCGGCGTGTCTTCGTGCACGAAGCGAGACAGGCCCGATATCGTATTCGCCAGAACCAGATCCATCGGTTCGTTCAGGAACTGGTTCATATAGACATGCAGGTTTTTGAAGCCCGCATTGCGGACCTCCAGCACCGTATATCCGTAGAGTTCCAGCGTGTGCATGCCGGTCACGAAGACCACCGCCTCGAAATCCGGATGGGCATCGACCTGGTGGATCAAGGGGCGCAACTTGCCGAAGTCGGCGCGGGTACTGGTCAGGAACAGGATCCGTTTCATACGCTGGTCATCTCGACGTAACGATTATGCATCAGCCGGCATGATCTGCGACCAGCGCAGCTGAGCGTTGTTGGCGATGGCCACCGCCGCCCTGCGCCCCAGTAGGGCGTCATAGGCGGCCGCCCGGATCTCGCCCGTGCCAGGGCGCTTCACCCAGATGTTGCGTTCGCTCAAGGCTTCTCCCGGTGCGATGTCGGCGATGGCGACGACGCTGGCATAGGCGAAGTCGATCGTTGGCTGTTCGTCCGCCAGCACCGTTTTGGTGCCGCCGCCGGCTGCGTGGATCGCGCGCGACCCTTCGATCAGCTGCGCTAGTTCGCCGGGATCCATCGAGACCGGGATATCTGGCCCGGGCCAGGTCTTGTCGCTGGTGAAGTGACGCTCGACGATACTCGCCCCCATCGCGACGGCGCCCAAGCAGGGATAGATGGTCGGACTGTGGTCGGACAGGCCCACGAGCGCATCGGGGAAGGCTTCGGCCAGCGACGGCATAGCCCCGAGCCGGACTTTGTCATACGGCGTCGGATAGAGGCTGGTGCAGTGTAGCAGCGCGAACGGCACCCGGCCTGCACGCAGGATCTCGACCGCCGGGCGGATACTGTCGATGTCATTCATGCCGGTGGACAGAATAACCGGCTTACCGAATGCCGCGATGTGGCGGATCAGCGGGTAGTTGTTGCACTCGCCGGATCCGATCTTGAACGCGGGTACACCGAGTGCCAGCAGCCGATCCGCAGCGGCCCGGGAGAATGGCGTGGACAGGAAGATCATTCCCTTGTCCTCCGCCCGCCGCTTCAGCCGCGCCTCTGCATCGGGGCCGAGGGCACAACGTTTCATCATGTCCCAGATCGGCTCAGTCGCGTTGCCGGGGACGACATCGTTCTCGATCATCTCGTCCTCGACCACATGGGTCTGGAACTTCACGCATTCGCAGCCTGCCGCCGCCGCATCGTCGATCATGCGCTCCGCCTTGGACTCGTCGCCTTCGTGGTTGATGCCGATCTCCGCGATCACCAGAGGCGGATGATCCGGGCCGACAGGGCGGTTGGCGATCATGAAGGGAGAGGGCATGGCGGGCCGTTCCGGCGGGCGCTTGCTAGCTGACCTGGTGGCGCAGGACCCACGCATTGTCCGTCTTCATCCAGAGATGCGGTGACCGTGCGCCGTCGATCACCGCCCAGAACCTGTCTTCGTCGATTTCCATGTATTCGAGCATTTCCCGGAAGTATCGGGTGGGAAACTCTGTATCGTAGCGCCGGACCAAGGCCACTGCTTCTTCGCGCGTGATCTTGCCGCTGCGGATCTCCTGACAGGCGTCGTAGGTGGCGCGTCCGATCCCGAATTTGACAAAGGTGGTATAATAGTGCAGCGGATCGATCTGGTCATCGATGGAGCTGTACTTGGAATACGAACCCTGGGTGCGTTCGTCATTGGCACGGAAGCCGCATTTCTCGGCCGCGTAATAGTAATTTTCCTGCGGGTCCCAGTAGATGTAGTAGCTCATGTGGTGGACCTGCACATCGAGCGCCCGCAGCAGATCGCCGTCGATCGGCAGGTAGGGCTGCAGGTCGGCCTCGCGCAGCCAGCTGTGGTCGGCCAGCAACTGTCGGGCATTGTGACCGCCCAGGAAGAGGCGATCGAGATCCGGTTTGTGGTCGAAATACTCGGGTTCCATTGTCGGCCGCATCGCGCCTTCGAGATCGTTGCCGTATTCCGCGGCGTGCTCGCCGTAGAAGATCAGTGGGATCTTGAAGAGTGCGGCGAAGCGCGGCCCCGTCAGGCGCTGGCCGATGACGAAGGGCTGGAACGGGTGGCACAGGGTCTCAAACGCGAGGCGCGTCAACAGCCGGTGCGCACGGCCGTTCGGCGAGTGCAGAATGTTGTCGAACCCCTGATGGACCCAGGTCTGGAAGTTCTGCCAGCCGATGGCGGTGTACTTGTGCGGTGACCAGGTCACCGTCAGCGGGTTCATGCCATAGTCGTATTTCAGCAGGTGGGACACGAACGTGCTGTCCTTGCCGCCACTGCCGGGGACGATGCAGTCGTAGGACCCGTTGCGGCTGCGATACCGATCGCACAGGGCGCGCAGCTCGCGCTCGCGGGCCTGCCAGTCGATTTGGGTATCCTTGATCTCCTTGTACCGGCACGCGCTGCAGATGCCCTCCTCATCGAAGAAGATCGTCGGCTTGCGGGCCTCTGGGGTGTTCTTGAACTCCACCACCGAACTGGGTCGCTGATTGGAGATTACACACCTCTTGCAGAATCGGACTTCCTGCGGCAGGCCGTAGCGGGTCTCTAGGCCGTCCGCGTCAGCGCCGACGTGTGCCGATGTATCCATGCCGGTTCCGCTTCCGTCCATCCCGCGAGCTTTCGGCGCAGCCGGGTCGATGCGCTCGATGCCACCTTGCCTCTAGTCGATGCGATGCTGGAAATCCAGGTCGTCGTAGCGCGAAGACCGGCACCGACACCGCCAACGGCCGGTCCCCGGCCAGAGAGGCAGCCGCAGACAACACTCGCCGACTCATTGGGGATGGGACGCGGGACTACATCATGAGGAAACGCCCTAGGATCGAAAGCCCAACCGGGCCGCTCTTCTCAGGGTGGAATTGGCACCCCATCACATTGTCCCGCTGAACGGCCGCGGAGATGGCGTGCCCGCCGTAGACCGTGTCGGCCAATCGATCGCCATGGTCATCGGGCTCGGCCGCAAACGAGTGAACGAAATAGACGGCCGCGTCGGGCTGAAGATCAGCCAGCAGCGTTCCCTGCCACCCGCTTCGGGTGCCGGCAGGATGCAGGGCGTCCCACCCCACATGGGGGATCTTATGGGGCCTGCCCTCCGTATCGGCCGCCGGGATGGCGCGCACATGGCCGGGCAACAGTCCCAGCCCCGGATGGCTGCCGAACTCCTCCCCCACCTCGAACAGCATCTGCATGCCGACACAGATTCCCAGCACCGGCCGCCCGGAGGCGGCCATCTCCAGCACCGGCTCCTGCAGATGCCGAACCCGAAGCTCGGCGACCACATCGCCAAACGCACCGACACCCGGCACGACCAGGCGTTCGGCCTGCGCCACCACCCTAGGCTCTCCGGTGACCAAGACGTCCGCCCCGGCGGCCTCAAGAGCACGCCGGACGCTGAACAGATTGCCGATACCGTAGTCGGCGACGACCACCGCCGGCATCACGGCTCCCCATGCGGCGCGCTACTTGGCGGGTCGCGCCGTCGGACCCTGTTTTCAAGCCATGCCCAGTGCTTGAGTCTCGGACATCGGTGGGAGGCCGACTCCGCAATCTTTACCGCCATGTCATGGTCGCCGATCAGCAAGTGCACGACAGACAATCCGCGTTCCGTCCAGTATCCATACTGATACCCGTTCACCTTCTCAAGAAGGCATCTTGCATGCTTCTTAGTGCATGACAATTCAGTAATGAAATTCGATAAGGGGTCAATGCTAATCAGATCAAACTTTCTCCTGTTTGAGTTCTATTGTTTTATAGATCTGCGATCTTTGGGTAAATAGTATACTAAGAGGTTTTTAATTATTAAAATCTCTGGAAATTGTCAATGTATTTTTAGTAATCGCTCTGAAATTTGATTGCATACTTCGGCGTTTGTTGATGTGCATATTAGTATTCGATGTCTGTTCTAAAATCATGCTGACAATGCAATAGAAAGCCTGAGTGTCGCCTTTATCCTTCCATCTGGATTCTATGCTCATGCCAAAGCGGGCCAATAGATTTCGTCGAAGGCGTCAAGCGTCTTGGCGAACGAATACTCGTTAGTGGCTCGTCGCCGACCAGCATCGCCCATCTGTTTTCTTGCTTCCCGATCTTCCAGCAAGCGGCTCACTGCATCTGCCAGGGCCTGGGCATTGCGCGGCGGCACTACGATCCCGCCGTCGCCTACAATGCGGCGGACATCGCCGACATCCGTCGCCACCACAGGCAGGCCGGCAGCCATGCCTTCTACGATCGCGTTCGGGAAGCCCTCGCCGAAGGCCGAACTCAGAACCAGGATGTCGCAAGCGCCCAGCAGCCTCGGCACATCGTCGCGCTGGCCAAGGCGATGCAGGCCTTCCGTCGCCGGCAGCGCCTCGGTGCCGGCCCCGATCGCCAGCGCCCGTACGCCGGGAAGTCTCTGCAGCGCGCTAAGGTAGTTGGGATAGTCCTTCATGGGATCGAGTCGGGCGACCATGGCCATCACCGGTACGCTATCGTCGATCCCGAGTTCGCGGCGCACGGCCTTCCGTTCTGTCTCGACCCTCGCGAACCGCACCGCGTCGATACCGTTGTCCACCACGTGGAAACGCCTGGGCCGGTAGCCGAGGCCGAGATGCACCTTTCGGCCTGCCTCGGAATTGGCAATGACGCCGTCCGGCAGCCCGGACAGCGTCTTGCAGACCCAGATCAGCAGACGGAGCTGCAGTCCGTAGCGATGCGGCTCCATGTCGGAACAGCGTACGCCCCAGAACAGCCGGGTCGCCCGCCGCCGACCCGAAAGATAGCTGGCCGTCAAGGCCGCAAGATCCGCGTGATACATCCATGACTGGATCACGTCGGGCCGTTCCCGGCGCAGCAGCCGGGCCAAGCGCAGGATCGCGAAGGGGTTGGGCACAGATCGCCGCATTCCAAGACTGGTGACCGGAACGCCCTTGTCCTTAAGCACCGCCGCGAACCTGCCGCCGGATGTCAGCGTGACCACCGAGACCGGCAACCCGATGCGGTGTTTGGCCAAGGCGACGGAGGTCAGCGTTCTCTCCGCACCGCCGACGCCCAAACCCGTAATCACGTGGACGACCTTGTTCGCAGCCGGTGCGGCGGCGGGAACGCCGACGGGGCGGATCCAGCGGTACGCCATGCGACGGAAGAAGGCGGTGTTGCGAAACGGATAGACGACCAGAGACCGGCAGACGAGCGACAGCGCCCGGAGTGTAGCGCCGTTTCGATAGAAGACCGCGGCTCGCTCAATGAGCAGGGTCGAGCGGAAGCGGCGAATCTGCCCGGGCGACAGCGGGCTGCGCTCTTGGACGTATTTCCGGCTCAGATACTCCAGGGCCTGGAGAACCTGCCGGCTCTTGGGCTGACGGCCTACATGAACATAGGTCAGCGGCTGCTCCAGAACTCCGATCTTCCAACGGCAGGCGAAACGGACGAGCCAGTCCCAGTCTTCCAATCGCCGGAGCGCCTCATCGAACGGGCCGACGTCCTCAAAACAGCCCCTCCGGACCATGAGGGTGGACCCGGGGCTGATCCGGCAGCCGAAGAGAAACCGGGTCAGTTGATCCTGATCGGGGGTCAGGTCGGGCCGGTTCTCCTCGATCGAAGACGCGGTCGGACGTTCGATATGATGGCCGGTGCAGGATGCCTGGATCTCTGCCGGCGCGCTGTCCAGATGGGCCACCTGCATCGACAGCTTTGCCGGCAGCCACTCGTCATCCGCGTCCAGGAACGCGATCAGGCGCCCACGCGCCGCCGCTGCCCCGGTGTTGCGTGCGGCCGCAGCACCTCGGTTCGCATCATGCCGCAGCACTCTCAGCCCAAGATGCCGGAACGGCCCCAGCGCATCGTCCAGATCGTCATCGGAAGCATCGTCGACGATAACGATCTCGTAGTTCTCGAACGCCTGCGCGGCCACGCTCGCCAGCGCGCGGCCAATGACGGCCGAGGCGTTATAGACCGGAATGACGACGCTGACGTCCGGGGAGACATTGGACGCCAAGTCGTCGCTTTCGCCGGCAATCTCCCTCTGCCGGCCGGAGAGTTCATCAAGGGTTGTGGTCACGTTTCGTCTAGCCGTCACCTGACCCCGGCAGCGCCGCAGCATACGAAACGCGGCCTGCATCAGCATTGGATCCAATAGCGCCTGGACCGTCGACCGGTCCAGAGGTTCTCATCGTTTCATGCCGGGTATGGACGTATCGGCCAAGACCCCGGGATTCACTGCTGCATAGACTGTTCCAGGTCGTTGCCGAGGTTCTCGACGAAAGTTGCGATCGGCATATCGGGAACGTTGGGGCACACCTGCTGAAAGGCGTTCACCATATCGCCGACGGTTTGCTGGTAGGTGTCGGCCCGCATGGGGGCCTCCGGGCTTCCACCGAATCGCCCGTGCATATAGCCAACGGACCAGTAGATCATCATGTTTGCCCGGATCCGATCATCGCCCGGTTGCGCGTTCAAGAGATCCGCGCAGGTGAACGTGTAAGGATCGGTGGCATCGGACTGCGCGCCGGCAGACAGTGGCGCAACCGTGCCGGACAGAATGAGGGCGGTCACCAGGGTCAGTGTCTTCAAGGTCGTTCCCTCCCACGTTAGGCGTTACATGTGCGGTGACATGCCGCGGCGACCCGTCTAGGCCCATAGGCCGACCGGGATCAATGGTTGTTAGCCCCGATCGCCATGCCAACGAGGGCTGTTGGCGGGGCAGGGGCTTGGATGACGATCCGCCACCGAAGGCTCTGGATGCCGGATCACGAGGCCGCTCGCCCGCGATCATGGACGTCTTGCTTCAGAAAATCTGCGAACGCGCGCGCCCTCTTCGGAATGAAGCTGCGAGACGGATAGACGAGCCAGATCGAGGTGTCGAACGAAGCACCGGCCGCCTGATGATCCGGCAGAACGTCGACTAACCGGCCCGCATCCATATCTGCCGCGATCGTCCAGTCGGCGAGCAGGGCCAGACCCAGCCCATTCACCGCGCATTGGCGAATGGCCGCAGCGTTCGAGACGGTTACTGCCGGCGTGATGTCGATGGCCGCGGTCGTGCGGCCGCGTCGGAACTGCCAGCAGGACCGAAATCCTTCATAGGAAAAGGCAACGCAGGGATGGCTGCTGATGTCCGCCGGGCGGCGGATCGGTTCGGCGGCTGCCAGGTATTCGGGGCTTGCCACAACATGATACCGGACCGGTGCAAGCCGGCTTGCGATCAGGCTGCTGTCGGCCAGCGGCCCGTGGCGGATGGCGAGGTCGATCCGTTCGGATAGAAGATCCAAGGCTGCGTCGGAGAGGATCAGGTCGAGCGCGATGCGCGGAAAAAGGGCGCGAAACGGCTTCAGGCGGGGCACAAGGCAGATCTGCCCGTATGAGACAGATGCAGTCACGCGCAAGCGGCCTGCCGGTTCCCCTGCCGTATCCCGCGCGTCGGCGCAGGCGGCTTCCAGTTCTTCCACCAGCGGTTGGACACGCTGGAAGAAGGCCGTGCCGGCTTCCGTCGGCTCCAGCTTCCTGGTGGTTCGCTGAAAGAGCCTCACCTGCAACGCCTCTTCCAGGCCGGCAACGGCGCGGGAGATCGACGACGGCGCCAAGCCGAGATCCCGAGCGACCGGTGCGAAACCACCGGCGCGGTAGACGGCGACGAAGACAGTCAGATGGTCCGTGTCCATTCGTGCAAGATACGCACGAAAGATTTGCGTAGTCGATAGTTTATTGCTGGATATGCGAGCCTTAGAGTTTCGTTCACACGACGCCGTCCAGCGGGGACGGGCCGTCGACCACAACGGAACTCGGGACGTCAAACATGCACAGGATTGCAATTCTCGGCCTTGGCGCCATGGGCGTACGTATGGCTGCCAATCTGACGAAGGCTGGCCATGATCTGGTCGTCTGGAACCGGTCGCCCGGCCCGGTTGCGAAACTGCGTGCGTCCGGGGCGAGGGTCGCCGCCACCCCCCGGACGGCGGCTGAGGAGGCGGATTTCGTCATCTCCATGGTGCGCGACGATGCGGCGTCGCGCGCCGTCTGGCTGGACGACGCAAGCGGCGCCCTTGGAGGACTGCACCCCGACGCACTTGCCATTGAGTGCAGCACGGTGACGCCCGCTTGGGTGGCTGAACTGGCGTCGGCGATCCAGGGGCGGAGCAGCGCGCTGCTCGATGCACCGGTCGTGGGCTCGCGGCCGCAGGCGGAGGCCGGACAGCTCATCTTCTTGGTCGGGGGCGATGGCGAGGCGGTTGCACAGGCCTTACCGCTGATGGAAGCCATGGGCGGGGCGATCCACCACGCCGGACCTTCCGGCAGCGGCGCCGCCGTTAAGCTTGCCGTGAACGCCCTGTTGAGCGTCCAGGCCTCGGCTGTCGCCGAACTGCTGGCGTTCCTCACACGGTCGGGACTGGACCCGGCGCGGTCCATGGGCATTCTTGCGGGCATGCCGGTCGTCAGCCCCGCTGCGGCCGGGCTGGCCAAGATGATGGTCGCGCGCAGCTTTGCGCCAATGTTCCCGATGGCGTTGGTGGAAAAGGATCTCGGCTATGCTCTTGCAGGCGCGGATCGGGTCGGCGCTGACTTGCCGACCACGCGCGCTGTCCGCGACGTGTTTGCCCGCGCACTGGCCTGTGGTTATGGAGGCGACAACATTTCTGGCGTCGTCCAGGTTTTCGAATGACCGGTCGGCGAGTGCCGTCGTCACGCCAAGACGCCGGCTTGCGGCCCAGACCCGCCGGGGAAGCGCTGCCATTAAGGGATCGTCAATCGCGCACCGCTAGGGTATGGCGGAATCTAAACTGCATTTAAGTGACAATCGGCGCAGGGGCGGGCCATGCGGCAACGGGTCTTCACGGCGGAGCGACAAGGTATCATCAACGGCTCTGCCCGCTTCGACTCGGGCGCAAACGCTTCGGACCTGCAAGCGATCCATCGGCGGCTGGATAGTATCGAGGCCCGACTCGCAGAGATGCCGGTGGCAGCCGAACGCGAAGCGGACATGCCCAACGATCAGGGGCCCGACGATCAGGGGAATGAGGAGATCGTCGTTCTCGTCAACGATCGCGAACGGATCGATGGGACGCTTGCAGAGATCGCGGTGCTGCGTCAGAGCGGTACCGACGGTCTTGATCGGCTGAGCGCGGCGGGTAGGGAGCTTGACGCCGTAGTCGATGCAACCGAAGCGGCGACCAACGCCATCCTCTTCGCATCGGAGGTGATCGAGCGGGTCATCGACGATCTTCAGGTGCATTCTGCCACCAATCCCATGCTGAACGAGCTTCTGAACGAGGCCCAACAGGCGCTCGGCGGCATCTACGAAGCATCCAGCTTCCAGGACATCACCGGCCAGCGCATCACCAAGGTCGTCTCCGCCCTGCGGTTCGTGGACGAACGCATCGCGCGGCTCGAGACGATCTGGAGTGCCGAAGAGGTTGTGCTGCCCGAGCCCGCAGATGAGGCTGAGGAGGATGACGAGAGTCACCTGCTGAACGGCCCGCAACTGGAAGGTCAGGCGCTGGACCAGGCGGCAATCGACGCTCTGTTTGACGACTAGGCCCGTGGGGGGCTAAGGGCCTGGCCCAAGGTCGCTTGCGACCGTCCAGTCGTATCGGGTGGTTTCAGTCACCGTGCCCGCATCGCAGCAATGCATCCGGCTCTCCGCAGCCGCACTTGTCATGGCCGGACTGCACGGCGCGATCGCGGTCGCCCTCGGCGCCTATGCCGCGCACGGCGTGGCGACGGAGTTCACCGCCGAGGCGATCGCGCGGGTAGAGACCGCAAGCGCCTTCCAGCTTGTCCACGCCGCAGCCTTGGTTGGGGCGGCCGCCGTGGCTCTTGGCTGCGGTTCCCGAAGGGCGGGCAGATCGGTCGCCTTCGCCATCTTTGCCCATGGCGTCGGCGCCCTGCTGTTCAGCGGCGCGCTCTACGGCGTGACCTACACCGGTTGGGGATCGTTCGGCGCGGTAGCGCCCATCGGCGGCTTATTGCTGATTTGCGGCTGGTTGGCGTTGGCGGCGGCGGGCACGTTTGCCCTTATGGACGGGCGCGAGGGCCAAGCGAAGGATGGTGGCCTGTGAGACGGCGGGCTATCTTCGTCAGGAAGCGGTTAACGGCAACGACGAAGAGGTTTGGACACAATCATGGATGAGCGCGTGTTGGATGCCCGCGGCCTGATCTGCCCGCTTCCGGTGCTGCGTGCGCGCAAGATCCTGATGGGCCTTCCGCCGGGCGCCGTGTTGGACGTGCAAGCCACCGATCCGGCGGCCGAGGCCGATTTCCAGGCGTTCTGCGAAGCAACCGGCCATCGGCTGCTGGCCACCGAAACCCTGCCCGACGGCGCCACAAGCTTCCGGATCGAGCGCGCGGGCGGCTGACGTTGGCGACGACGTGCGCTGGCGTCAGTCCGCGGCTTCGGGTGCTGGCTCCGGCCCCTGGGCGGGGCGGGCGGCCAGGGCTTGGCGCTGACGTGCCGAGCGGCCCTCGATCACGCCCATGAACACGGTGAGCAGCGGCGGGATGATCAGCAGCGTCAGGACCGCCGACAGCATCAGGCCGCCGACCACCACGGAACCCAGCCCGCGATAGAGCTCCGACCCCGCACCCGGGAACAGGACCAGCGGCAGCATGCCGAACACGCTGGTCAGCGTCGACATGAAGATCGGCCGCATGCGGTTGCGTGTTGCCTGCAGAATCGCCGCCTCCGCCGCCATGCCGTCGGTGCGGAAGTGATAGAGGCTCTGGTGCACCAGCAAGATGGCGTTGTTGACGACAATGCCGATCAGAATGACGAAGCCGAGCAGCGTCAGCATATCCAGTGGCTGGTTGATGGACAGGTTCAAGACCGCCAGCCCGGCAACGCCGCCCGCCGCGGCAAGCGGTACCGAGAACAGGATGATCAGCGGATAGAGGAAGCTCTCGAAAAGGATCGCCATCACCAGATAGACGATGACGATCGCCATCAGCAGATCCAGCACCATGGCATTCCAGGTCTGGGTCAGCTTGTCGGCCGTGCCGGAGAGGTTGAGCGTGATGCCCGGCGGCAACCCTTGTTCGGTCAGCGGCGCGATCACTTGGTTCTCGACGATGTCCAGTGCCTCTTCCAGCGCCAGATTGGGCGCTGGGACGATCTCCAAGGTGACCGTGCGGACCCGCTCGCGGTGCCGGATCTCCGTCGGGCCCGAGGTCACCAGCACATCGGCCAGCGTGGTTGTGGGCACGATCGTGCCATTTTGCGTGACCACAGGTATGTCGCCGATGCCCTGCGTCTGGTCGATGCCTGCGATCGGCCCCAGCATCGTCAAATCGATCCGTTCGCCGTCGACCGTGATTTCTGCCACGCGCAATCCGTCATTGTAGGCGTCGACCGTTGCCGCCAACTCGCTTGCGGTGACGCCGGCATCGCTGAGCCGGACCGGATCGGGGATCACGCGGATCTCCGGCGATCCCAGCTCAAGGCCCGGAACCGGCCGAAATTGGTTGCCGGCTTCGTTGGGCAGCACTTGGCTGATGATGCCGGTCGCCTGCAACGCTACGCCCAGCACGACCTCAAGATCACCGCCTGAGACGTCCAGATCGATTGAGCGCGTGCCACCGATGCCGCGGCCGAACAGCGAAGACTGGCGGATGAACCCGAACGTGCCCGGTTCTCGGAACACTGGAGCCCTGAGCAGGCCGATCAGCTCGCCCGCACGCGTTTCTTCCACGGCACTGGCGCCGACGAAGGTATTGGCCCGCGTCGTGACGAAGAAGAAGTTCTCGATCTTCGGCGGCTGCCCGGGCTCGCTCTCCGGCCCGGTCTCAGACGCCCACATCGGGCGCACGCTGTCTTCCATGGTGCGCGCGATTTCCGTACTGGTCTCAAGGTTGTAGCCCGGCGGCGGCAGGATCACGCCGAAGACGAAGTTCCGGTTGCCGTCCGGCAGGTATTCCAATTTGGGCAGGAACAGGACGGCCACGACCACGGCTGTGGCGGAAACAACGCCGACAACGCTTAACGCAAAGAGGCGGCTTCGAACCACGCCATTGGTGAAAGCCTGAGCACCCGCCGCGAAGCGATGCGCCAGCGCATCGATCACCGGAATGCGAACCGACCGCGCGCTTTGGCCTACGCCCTGCCGTGCCAAGAGGCGGGCAGACAGGGCCGGAATCAGCGTGACCGCCACGATCAGCGACAGCAGAACCGAGACCGAGATGGCGACCGCGATGTCGCGGAACAGCTGGCCGACCTCCAGCTCCATGGTCAGGATCGGGATGAACACCATTACCGTGGTCAGTGCCGAGACCAGTACCGCGCCCCACACCTGGCTCGCCCCCTGACGCGCGGCCTCGGCAGCCGACAGGCCCTGTTGGCGCAGGCGGTAGATGTTCTCCAGCACCACGATCGCGGCATCCACCACCATGCCGACGGCAAAGGCCAGCCCAGCCAGCGAGATCACGTTGATCGAACGACCCAGCGCTGCCATGGCGACGAAGGACCCGATGACCGAGACCGGGATCGCCAGAGAGACCACCAAGGCGGGGCGCCACGACCGCAGGAACAAGAGCAGGATGCAGCCGGCCAAAAGGCCGCCGATCAGGATATTCTGCTGAACCAGGCGAATCGCCGAGTCGATATATATCGTTTCATCATATAGCTGCTGGAACAGAAGCTGCTGTTCGGGCACCGCGCGGACGTTCAGTTCTTCGACCGCCTGGCGGATGCCCTCCATCACCTCGATCACGTTGGCGCCGGTCTCGCGCGTGGCGTTGATCGCGATCGCAGGTTCGCCAAGGCGCCGGATTCGCGATGTCGGTTCCTTATAGGCAAAGCGGACGTCCGCGATGTCGCCGATGGTGACCCGGCTGATCGCGCCCGTGTCCGGATCGACATTGCTGCGCACCAGCACGGCGCGCACCTGGTCCAGCGCCTCGAATTCCCCGTCGACCCGCACCTGCCAGCGGCGTTTGCCTTCCTCCACATCGCCGGCGGAGACGGAGACATTGGCGTTGCGCAGGGCCGCTAAGGTTTCGGACACCGTCAGGCCATAGCGGGCCATCAGCGACGGATCGACCAGCACCTGCATCTCCCGCTCGCTGCCGCCATAGACATTGCTGCGGGCGACACCGGGCACGCGTTCCAGGCGGTCGCGGATGACGTCTTCGGCGAATTCGCCGAAGGTGTGCATCGGTGCATCGTTGCCGTCGAGCCGGGTCAGCGTGAACCAGGCGATGGCGTTCTCGTTGCTGTCGGAGGTGCTGAGCGTCGGCTCTTCGGCCTCTTCCGGATAGTCGCCGACGCGGTCGAGCCGGTTGGCCACCAGCAGCAGTGCCCGATCCATGTTGGTGCCGATGGCGAAGGTCAGGGTGACCTCCCCCTCGCCGTTGCGGGAGGCCGACACCATCTCCTCCAGACCTTCCAGGCCCTTCAGCACCTCTTCCTGGCGGTTGACGATCTCGCGTTCGACCTCGGCCGGCGCGGCGCCGAACCAGTCGGTGTTGATGCTGATTACCGGCCGATTGACGTCCGGCGTGAGCTGAATCGGGATCGTCTGCAGCGCCACATAGCCGAACATGACCACCATGATGACCATGGCCATCACGGCGATCGGTCTTTCGATGGCGAGGCGGATCAGGTTCATGACGCGTCAGCCGCTTGTCTGCACGGTTACAGCCTGGCCCGGCCGCAGCCGCTCGTTGCCGCGGACGACCACAAGGTCGCCGGGGCTCAGGCCCTCCAGAACTTCGAACCGGTTGCCGACGGACTCGCCGATCTCGATCTGCCGTGGTTCCGCGGCGCCGTCCACGACGACATAGACCAGCCGCCCGCTCGGAGACGGCAGCACGGCATCCTTGTGAACCGTGACAACCATTCTGGCCTCGCCGATCGGTACCATGACGGTCACGCTCTGATTGCCGGCCAGCGCCTTTGAGGTCTCGCCAAACTCCGGCTCGAAGCGGACGATCCGCGTACGGGTCAGGCTGTCTTCCAGAGGCACGAGCGCCCGGACCACCGCCTCGTGCGCGGTATCGTCGTCGAGGGTGATCTGCACCCGCACGCCCGGCGCAAGGCCGGAGACTCGAGTCGTCGGCACGGCCGCCTCCACCTCCAGCGCCGTGTCGTCGACGATGGTCACGATCGGAGCTCCGACGCTCAGATACTCGCCGGCATCGGCATGCCGTTCGCTTACGACACCGGGGATCGGGGCGCGGATAGTGGCGTTGTAGAAGTCGATCTCCGCCTGCTGCAGGGCCGCGCCGGCCGCCTGTATCTGCGCTTCGGCCACCGCCACAAGGCTGCGATCGCGGTTCACCGACTCCGCCGCCTCGTCATAGCGCGCCTGCGAGAAGGCGGCACTGCCCTGCAGTCCGGTCAGCCGCTCGAACTCCTGCCGTGCCAGCTCAAGGCGGGCCTGTGCCGCCAGAAGCTCAGCTTCGTATTCGCTGACCGACGCGCGCCTCAGAGCGACTTCTGCCGCAAGCCGGGTTGGATTGATCGTGGCCAGCGTCTGGTCTTCCACGACACGGTCCCCGACATCGACCATCACTTCGTCCACGGGGCCGTTGATCCGGGCGGCAACGACACTGACCTCCTGCGGGATAAGGCGGCCGATGACAGGCGCCGTCTGCACCAGTGGCTCATCGACCACGGCATCGACATGGACCAGCGCCGCCGGCTGTGCCGCGGCGTTCGAGACGGACAACAATGCACAGGCCACCAGCGCAATGCCGGCAGCCGTCAGCGTACGGGATCGCATTCCTAAGACCGCTGTTTTGTTCCTGCCGTGCCGGGGCGGTAGGGATTGCCGGCACATTGCCAATGGATGCCCTTAAGATTTGTCCGCCGCGTGCGTGCGTCAATGTGCTTCGTCGGAATTGGACGTGTCACCATTTCGCATGCAATGGCCACGGAGCTTTGCAACAATCACAGAAAGATGGCGGAGTTCGGGCCATCTGTTTTGATTGAGGATCGGATTGCCGCTCAGATGAATACCATTCTGTTCACGCACCCGGCATGCCTGGAGCACGATCCGGGGCCTTACCACCCTGAGCGTCCGGCCCGTCTGAAGGCGATTCAGCAGGCACTGGAGGGCGAGGCGTTTCATCTGCTCGACAGGCGCGAGGCACCGCTGGCAACCGTTGAGCAGATCGCCCAATGCCATCCGCGCGAGTATGTGGAGCGGGTGCTGGAGAGCATGCCGGCGCAAGGGCAGGTGGCGTTCGACCCGGACACCAGTGTCTCACCCGGATCGCGGGAGGCGGCTCTCAGGGCTGCCGGTGCCCTGATTGCCGCGGTCGACGCGGTGTTCAGCGAGACTACGGGATCCAACAGCGGGCTCAATGCCTTCTGCGCGGTGCGGCCGCCCGGACATCATGCGGAAGCGACCCGACCCATGGGCTTCTGCATCTTCAACAACATCGCCGTAGGGGCAGCGCACGCCCGGGCGACCTATGGGATCGAACGCGTCGCCGTAGTGGACTTCGATGTGCATCACGGCAACGGCACCCAGGACATCTTCTGGATGGAGCCTGGCCTGTTCTATGCCTCAACGCATCAGAGCCCGCTCTATCCCGGCACCGGCTATCCGGAAGAGACGGGAACCTCGAACAACATCGTCAATGCGCCGCTGCGGCCCATGTCCGGCTCGCCGGAGTTCCGGGCGGCCATGACCCGGACGGTCCTTCCGGCCGTCGACACCTTTGCGCCCGAGTTGATCATGATCTCCGCCGGATTCGACGGCCACAGCGAGGATCCGCTGGCGAACCTGCACCTGACGGAGGACGATTTCGCTTGGGCGACGAGGAAACTGGTCGCCCTTGCCGCCAAGCATTGCGGCGGCCGTCTGGTGTCGGCGCTGGAAGGTGGGTACGACCTGCGCGCTCTGTCATTGAGCGTAACGGCCCATGTGCGCGCCTTGATGGCGGATTAGGGCATCTGACGGGCCTGTACTGCCCCGCGGCGGGCTTGCTCCCGCGGCAACCGCGGTTCTAGATTGCGCGGAGCGGCATAAGGCAGGAACAATGACGGAACACGCGATACCTCCGGACATCGCAGCGATGAGCTTCGAAGACGCGATGGCGGAGTTGGAGGGCATCGTCCGAACCCTTGAAGGCGGTCAGGGTAAGCTGGACGAGTCGATTCGGGCATATGAGCGCGGCGCCTATCTGAAGGCCCATTGCGAGGCGAAGCTGCGCGATGCCCAGTTGACCGTTGAGCGGATCACCAGGGCAACGGACGGTACGATCGAGACGGTGCCCGAGCCATCCCTGGTAGGCGGGGGGCAGTCTTGAGCAAGCTCACCGACGCCATGTCCGAGGCGGCGGCCCAGGTCGAGAAGACAATGGACCGCCTTCTGCCCAAACCGGTCGACGATCATTCGTTATTGTTCGACGCCATGCGCTATTCGGCCCTTGGTGGCGGCAAGCGCCTCCGCCCCTTCCTGGTGCTGGAGAGTTCCAGGCTGTTCGGCGTGTCGGAAAGCTGCGCGTTGCGCGCGGCGGCGGCGGTGGAGTGCGTACACTGCTATTCGCTGGTGCATGACGATCTTCCGGCGATGGACGATGACGACCTGCGCCGCGGCCGGCCGACGACGCACAAGCGGTTCGACGAGGCGACGGCCATCCTGGCGGGCGATGCACTGCTGACGGTGGCTTTCGAGATTCTGAGCAGCCCCGATACCCACGCCGACCCACAGGTGCGGTGCAATCTGATCGCAGCCCTGGCGAAGGCGGCTGGCGGCCAGGGCATGGTCGGGGGCCAGATGCTGGACATGCTGGCAGAGAACGAGGAATTCGACATCGGCGCCGTCACTCGCCTGCAGCGGCTGAAGACGGGGGAGCTGTTCGCCTTCTCATGCATGTCCGGCGCGATTCTGGGCCGCGCGGATGAGCCGAGCCGCCATGCCTTACAGGCTTACGCTCACGACATGGGGCTGGCCTTCCAGATTGCCGACGACCTGTTGGATGTGGAGGGGCGGCCGGAGGATCTGGGCAAGGCCGTGCGCAAGGATGGTGGTGCCGGCAAGGCGACCTTCGTCGGCATCCTTGGGGTCGAACGTGCTCATGCCCAAGCGCAGATGCTGGTGGAGCAGGCGAGCCAGCATCTCGAACCCTTCGGTGATCGGGCGGAGATGCTGAGCAGCGTCGCGCATTTCGTCGTCCACCGGAAATCCTGACACTTGGCAGGTCCGGCCCATGTATGTGCCGCCGCTCTATCGCAACGACAATCACGGTGACGTCGCGGACTTCCTGCGCGAACGGGCGTTTGGCCTTGTCGTCGTTTGCGGTGGGGCGGGGCCGCTCGGGGTCCATGTTCCGTTCGTCGTCGACGCCGGCCCGGGCGGTGACCTGCGGCTGCGGTTCCATGTCGCACGCGCCAACGCCCTCTGGCGGCAGGTGGAGGAGGGGCAGCGGCTGCTGCTCAGCGTGTCCGGGCCTGACGCCTATGTCTCGCCCGACTGGTATGTCGCGGCGGACCAGGTGCCGACCTGGAACTATATCGCAGTGCACTGTGTTGGTGCCGGAAAGATCATTTATGATCAAGAAGTTGTAAGTCTTCTCTCAGATTTAAGCTCAGAACAGGAGCAGCGACTGCTGCCGAAACGGCCCTGGACACTGGATAAGCTTTCGCCGCCGGCCCTTGAGCGCCTGCTGAAAGCCATCGTCGGCATCGAGATGACGGTCGACGGGATCGACGGACAGTGGAAACTGTCGCAAAACAAAAGGGATGCCGACCGCGACGGAGTCCTTGCCGGACTTGACGCCAGGGGTGACGCCGGCAGCGTCGCCGTCGCTACAATGATGCGAAGGCACCGCAGGCGTCCTTGACGAAGCAGCCTTGCCGGTACTGCGCATCAAGCAAGTTACTATTGCGTGGTTCTGCCCCGCGTGCTCAAACTGCCCGGCAGAGATGAAATGAATAGCGCCAGTGTGACGATGTGATTGCGGACGGGGGCCCACAAGAAGCCGCAAGCGCACCGCACCTGAGCCACGGGGAATGAACGGGCTGATCGATGTCTGTTGATACGCCTTTGCTGGATCAAGCCAAATATCCTGAAGACCTGCGGCAGCTCAATCCGGAACAGCTAAGACAATTGGCCGACGAACTGCGGGCCGAGACGATCGATGCCGTTTCGGTGACCGGGGGGCATCTCGGTGCGGGCCTTGGTGTCGTCGAGCTGACGGTGGCGCTGCACTATGTGTTCGATACGCCGCGCGACCGGTTGATCTGGGATGTGGGCCACCAAGCCTATCCTCACAAGATTCTGACCGGCCGACGGGACCGCATCCGCACTCTGCGTCAGGGCAACGGCCTGTCGGGATTCACCAAGCGGTCGGAAAGCGTCTACGATCCTTTCGGCGCTGCCCACAGCTCCACGTCGATCTCGGCCGGGCTCGGCATGGCTGTGGCACGCGACCTGTCTGGCGGTGCGAACAATGTGGTGGCGGTGATCGGCGACGGTGCGATGAGCGCCGGCATGGCCTATGAGGCGATGAACAATGCCGGCTCGCAGGACAGCCGCCTGATCGTCGTGCTGAACGACAACGACATGTCCATTGCGCCGCCTGTCGGCGCCATGAGTGCGTACCTGTCGCGCCTGATCTCGTCGCGGTCGTACATGTCGATCCGCCACTTGATGAAGGACGTGGCCGAGAAGTTCCCGCGCCCACTGAAGCGGGCGGCGATGCGGGCGGAGGAGTATGCCCGCGGCTTGGTCACCGGCGGTACGCTGTTCGAGGAACTCGGCTTCTACTATGTCGGGCCGATCGACGGTCACAACTTGGACCATCTGCTGCCGGTGCTCAGCAATGTCCGGGATGCTGCAGAAGGGCCCATCCTGGTCCATTGCGTGACCCAGAAGGGCAAGGGCTACGAGCCGGCGGAACAGTCGGCGGACAAGTACCACGGCGTCAGCAAGTTCGACGTTGTGACAGGCGCCCAGGCCAAGCCCAAGGCCAACGCACCCAGCTATACCTCCGTTTTCGCACGGTCGCTGACCGCCGAGGCGGAGCGGGACGACAAGATCGTCGCGATCACCGCGGCCATGCCGGCGGGCACGGGCCTGAACCTGTTCCAGGACCGGTTCCCGGATCGATGCTTCGATGTCGGCATCGCCGAACAGCATGCGGTCACCTTCGCCGCCGGGCTGGCGTCGGAAGGCTTCAAGCCGTTCGCTGCGATCTACAGCACTTTCCTGCAGCGGGCGTATGACCAAGTCGTGCATGATGTGGCGATCCAGCAGCTTCCGGTGCGCTTCGCCATGGACCGCGCCGGTCTTGTGGGTGCCGACGGGCAGACACATGCCGGGGCCTACGACACGTCGTTCCTGGGCTGCCTTCCGGGCATGGTGCTGATGGCCGCGGCCGATGAAGCGGAACTGGTGCACATGGTGGCGACGGCCGTGGCCATCGACGATCGCCCCAGCGCCTTCCGCTATCCTCGCGGCGAGGGCGTCGGCGTCGACATGCCGGAGCGTGGCGTACCGCTGGAAATCGGCCGTGGCCGGGTGCTGCGGGAAGGATCCAAGATCGCGCTCCTGAACTTCGGCACGCGTCTGGCCGAGTGCCTGACAGCGGCCGATGAGCTTGCGGCCAGAGGTCTGTCGACGACCGTCGCCGATGCGCGCTTCGCCAAGCCCCTGGACGAGGGCTTGATCCGTCAGCTCGTGGCGCATCACGAAGTGGTCATCACTGTCGAAGAGGGCTCAGTCGGCGGCTTCGGCGCCTTCGTCCTGCACTTCCTCGCAGGCCAGGGGCTGCTGGACCAGGGACTGCGTATCCGGACGATGACCCTGCCGGATCTGTTCCTCGATCAGGACAAGCCCGAGCGACAGTACGCCAGCGCTAAGCTCGACGCTGGCGCGATCGTTGAGACGGCGTTGCGCGCGCTGGGCACGGAGCATATCGCCGACGGTTCCATCCGCGCGTAAAGCCGCCGGGATCGGTGGGCAAGCGCCGCAGGGCCGATCAGCTCCTCGTCGAAAGCGGCCTTGTCGACACCCGCAGTCGTGCCCAGGCCCTGATTCTTGCCGGCAAGGTCACCGTCGGCGACCGGGTGGTCGCCAAGCCGGGGGATTTGCTGCCGGAAGATGCAACCCTAGACCTGAAGCAGCCGGACCATCCCTGGGTCAGCCGGGGCGGTGTAAAGCTAGCCTCAGCGCTGGACCATTTCGGCTATGACCCCGAAGGTGCGGCTGCGCTCGACGTGGGTGCGTCCACGGGCGGGTTCACGGACGTGCTTCTGTCGCGTGGCGCCCGGCGCGTCTATGCCGTTGATGTTGGTCACGGGCAGCTTGCCTGGACACTGCGGCAGGATCCGCGAGTCGTGGTCCTGGAGCGGTGCAACGCCCGCCATCTGACGCGCGAATTGGTGGGCGAGCCGATCGACTTCGTCACCTGCGATGCAAGCTTCATCGGTCTTGCCACAGTGCTGCCGGCGCCACTGGCTCTTACGGTCCCGGGCGCCCGGCTGATCGCGCTGATCAAGCCACAATTCGAGGTCGGCCGCGGCAATGTGGGCAAGGGTGGGGTGGTGCGAGACCCGGCACTGCACCGGCAGGTCTGCGATCGTGTGGCTCAGTGGCTCAGCGACACCGCCGGATGGACGGTGGATGGGACTGTGGAGAGCCCAATCGTCGGGCCCGAAGGCAATCGCGAGTTTCTGATCGCAGCCCGCCGGGAGCGTGGTCCCGCGGCGTCTTGAGCCGCCGGCGCCAAGCTGTGCGCTATCGGGCCATCATCATCGGCGGCATTGCCAAGACGGGGTAGGAGCCGTCGGTCATCAACGGGGCGAGCACCGCCGCCATTTCCTCGATCGGCGGGGGCAGAGCGATCCGACTGCTGATCGGCGGTTCACCACGCGCGAGGGACAGCAGCAGGTCCAGCGGACCCGGCTGCTCCGGCAGGACGACGATCTGGACATGGGCATCTTCGTCCAGGAAAAGCTCACGCCGGATCGTCTGCATGGCATCGGACATCCCGCCCAGCGTATCGACCAGACCGAGACCGACGGCCTGTGCGCCGGTCCACACGCGCCCCTCGGCGATGGCTTCCACCGACTCCCGATCCAGATTCCGGCCCTCCGCCACGCGCGCTATGAACCGGCTATAGATATCGTCCAGCACGGTATCCAGGCGCTCACGGCCGCTTTCGCTGTAAGGTTCCAGCCCCGACCAGATATCCGCGTTGTCGCCCAGCTGAATGGCGCCCCAGCGGATGCCCAGGTCTTCCCACAACGCGCCCGTCGCGAACTTGCCGCCAAAGACGCCGATCGATCCCGTCAGCGTGGCGGGTGTGGCGACAATCGCGGTGGCATGGGTCGCGATCCAATAGCCGCCCGAACCCGCTGTCTCGCCCATCGATACGACGACCGGTTTGCCGGCTTCCACGGCCCGTTGCACCGCCGCACCGATCATCGCCGAGGCAACCGCCTGACCGCCGCCGCTGTCGACCCTGAGCAGGATCGCGCTGATGTCGGTGTCGGCGATGGCCTCCTCGATCGCGGCGACGACCGTGTCAGCACCCATCATCGCTGTGCCGATCCCCGGGGTTTCCTGGCTCTCGCCCTGCGTGATGGTCCCAAAGGCATGGATCAGGGCGACGCGCGCCGCTGGGGCGGCCTGCTCACCCTCGGTGCCCGCAAGATACTCGGCCGGATCGACCGTCATCGTTTCGCCGAGGCGCTCGCTGATCGCGGTGCGGAACGCGGCTTCTGAGTCGAGCGAGTCGACAAGGCCACCGCTTTCGGCCTCTGCCGCCAGAAGGGGGCCGTCATCGATCAGCGCCCGTACGGCCGACGGACTCAGTCCGCGACCCTCGGCAATACCGGTGACCAGTTGGCCGTAGAGGTCTCGCGTCAGGCTGGTCAGCATCTCGCGATAGGCCGGTGAGAAGGACCGCCCCGTGAAGATCTCGGGAAACGTCTTGTACGGGCCGCGTCGGCTGAAATCCGCCTCGATCTCAAGTGAGTCGAGGGCATCCCTGGCAAACGGCACCTCCATGCGAAGGCCCGTCAGGCCGACCGGACCGAGTGGCCGCAGCCAGATCTCATCGAATGCGCTGGCCAGATAGTATGAGAAGTTGCCCGGTCCGAACTCGCCGAAGCCGTCTGAATAGGCCAGTGCCGGCTTGCCTGTCTCCTGCCAGCGCTCGACAGCGCCGCGCAGCTCCTGCGCTGCGGAGAAGCTGATCGTGTCGTCCCCGATATGCGCCACCAGGGCAACGACCCGATGGTCGGCCGCCGCCCGGTCGATGGCCTCGATCGCATCGCGAAGGGTGGTGGCTTCGCCGTCGCCCCAGGGCAGCAGCGAGTCCCGTGGCGGGCCTTGTGGCGTGCCGTAGCGGAGGTCAAGCTCAAGCACTGTGTTGAGCGGCGGCGGCTCCTGTCTGGCGCCGGCGATGACGGCCTGCCAGACAAGAACGCCGATGCCCACCGCGGCAAGGACGCCAAGGAACCCGAGTATCGCGAACAGATTGACTAAGAACCGCCACATGAGCCGCGTTCCGACGAACCCCCTATCGGTTCATCCGGTGGTACTCGCGGTTCGGCATCATGTCGACCCCGGAGGCAATCCGGTTGGTCATGTTGAAGAAACCGGCGATCTCGCAGATGTCGAAGATGTCTTCGTCCGACAAGCCCTGCTGGCGCAGGAGCGCTCGGTCGGTGTCGTCGGCCTGCCACGGAGTGGTCGTCAGCTTCCAGGCAAAATCCAGGATCGTGCGCTGGCGGGGTTCCAGATCGGCGACACGATAGTTGGCCACCAGCATCTCACCCAGTTCAGGGTCGCCGGACCGATGCCGCACGGCTTGGCCATGCGCCACTAGACAGTAGTAGCAGTGGTTGGCCGACGAGACGATGACCGCGATCATCTCGCGTTCCAGCTTGCTGAGCCCGCTTTCGCCCAGCATCAGCTCGTCATAGGTGGCGATGAAGTTACGCAGTTTCTGGGGCCGGAGCGCGAAGGCCTTAAGCACGTTCGGTACCAACCCCAGCTTCTCCTCGCACAGGGCGAGGTAGTCCTTCAGGTCGTCGTCGAGAAGCTCGAGCGCCGGCTCCGCCAGCTTCGTGACGTGATCGGGTTGTGGCATCGGTCGCCTCCTCCCAGCATTTCCGCCGCAGCGTTATCGCGCCGGTCCAGCGGCGCAAGCCTTCGACGCACTTCAGTTGCCGATCACCGTAGCCTGCTGCCGCAGCAGATGGTCCGCCAGCACGCACGCCATCATGGCTTCGCCGACCGGCACGGCGCGGATGCCGACGCACGGGTCGTGGCGGCCGCGCGTCTGAATTTCCGTCTCATGCCCATGGACGTCGATCGTCTGCCTGGGCGTGAGGATCGAACTGGTCGGTTTGACGGCGAATCGGACAACGATGTCCTGACCCGTAGAGATGCCGCCTAGAATACCGCCGGCATGGTTGGAAAGGAACCGCGGTCGACCGTCCGGGCCCGCCCGCATCTCGTCGGCGTTCTCTTCGCCCGACAGGGCCGCGGCGGCAAATCCGTCGCCGATCTCCACGCCCTTGACCGCGTTGATCGTCATCATCGCGCGGGCCAGATCGCCATCGAGCTTGTCGTAGATCGGTTCGCCCAGACCAACCGGCACGCCGGAAGCCACCACCTCGATCACCGCGCCGATGCTGGAGCCGGCCTTGCGTAGCGCTTCAAGTTCGCTGGCCCAGGCTTCCGCCGTTTCGCGATCGGGGCAGAAGAACGGGTTGGCATCGATGGCTGCCCAGTCCCAGCGCCCGCGATCGACGCCGTGTGCACCCATCTGCACCATTGCGCCACGGACCGTGATCCCTTCGCTGCCGAGGATCAGGCGGGCGATGGCGCCGGCGGCCACGCGGGCTGCCGTCTCGCGGGCGGAGGACCGGCCGCCGCCGCGATAGTCACGGATGCCGTACTTGGCCCAATACGTATAGTCGGCATGGCCCGGGCGGAACTTCTCAGCGATATCGCCGTAGTCGCGCGACCGGGCATCCTGGTTTTCGATCATCATGGAGACCGGCGCGCCGGTGGTCAGACCCTCGAAGACCCCGGAGAGGATGCGTACCGCATCGGGCTCTTTCCGCTGGGTGGTGAAGCGCGACTGCCCCGGACGGCGTCTGTCGAGATCGTGCTGGACCACCGCTTCGCTCAGCGGCAGACGCGGCGGCACGCCGTCGATCACGACTCCGATCGCCGGGCCGTGGCTTTCCCCCCAAGTGGTGAAGCGGAATTGGGTGCCCAGACTGTTTCCGGCCATCTCCGGCCAAGCCTACTCTTTCGGCTTCAAGCTCTGCAGCAGTTCGGCCGTGGCATGGGCGTTGTCGACCGCGACCATTCCCACGGTGTGATAGCCGCAGTCCACATGATGGACCTCACCGGTCACGCCGCTGCCGAGATCGCTCAACAGATAGAGCCCGGCATTGCCCACCTCTTCGATCGTGACATTGCGATGCAGCGGCGCGTTCAGCTCGTTCCATTTCAGGATGAAGCGGAAATCGCCGATGCCCGCGGCCGCCAGCGTCTTGATCGGCCCTGCCGAGAGCGCATTGCAGCGGATGCCATGTGGTCCCAGATCGGCGGCGAGATAGCGAACGCTGGCCTCCAGCGCTGCCTTGGCGACGCCCATCACGTTGTAGTGGGGCATCACGCGTTCCGCGCCGTAATAGGTGAGGGTGACGATGCTGCCGCCTTCGCCCATCAGCGGCACGGCGCGCTGGGCGACGGAGGTGAAGCTGTAGCAGGAGATGTCCATGGTCCGCAGGAAGTTGTCCCGCGACGTCTGCAGGTAGCCGCCCGTCAGTTCTGACTTGTCCGAAAACGCTATGGCGTGCACCAGAAAGTCGAGCCGTCCCCAGTCCTGTTCCAGCGTGCGGAAGACCGCATCGACGCTCTCATCGTCGGTCACGTCGCAGGGAAGCACATGTGTCGACGCAAGACTGTCCGCTAAAGGCTTGACACGCTTGGCCAATGCGTCACCCTGGTAGGTGAACGCCAACTCGGCTCCATGTGCGGCACAGACCTTGGCAATTCCCCAGGCGATGGATCTGTCGTTGGCGACGCCCATGACCAGGCCACGCTTGCCGGCCATCAAAGCTGTGGGACCAGTCATGAAACCGCCTCAAATCGGGCCCTTGGGCCTCGGGGGAGCGCCGTGATCCTACACAAATGGTGCAACCGGTCAAATCCAAGCCGGCGGCCTCGGTGACGGAGGGGCGCGAATGACACCCCAGCCCGGTTGGAGCCACGTCGGGGAACGCGCGATCGATGTGGGCCGGTTCAGTCGCTTCGCCATCCGCCGCTTCTTCAACGACCGATGTGCGCAGGCCGCCGCCGCGCTGACCTACACCGCACTTCTGGCGCTGGTGCCGCTGACAACGATCGCCGTCGCCCTGTTCTCGGCCTTTCCTGCCTTTGAGAACGTACAGCAGAACGCGCAGGACCTGATCTTCGACAACCTCGTGCCGCAAGTGGGCGAGGCCGTTGCGGACTACCTCGAGGGCTTTGCGGTCAATGCCGGCCGCCTGACCTCGGTGGGCCTGCTGGGCCTGATCGTCACGTCGGTCATGCTGCTGTGGACGATCGAAGCCGCTTTCAACGCGATCTGGCGGGTGCGAGAGGCCCGGCCCCTGTTGATCCGGCTCTTGTCCTTCTGGGCGATTCTGACGCTGACGCCGATTCTGCTGGCCGCCAGCCTGTCGGTGACCAACCAGCTGCTTGGCGGGTCAGAACTGGGCGAGCAGATTCCACTGACACGGCAATGGGTCGGTATCGCGCCGGCGCTCTTCGAATGGGTCGGGTTTTCGCTGCTCTACTGGATCATCCCGAATCGTTCGGTGCGCGGCCGCGACGCGCTGATCGGTGGCTTCGTTGCTGCGGCCCTGTTCGAGCTGTCGAAATCGCTGTTCGCGCTCTATCTCGCAGCCTTCCCGGTCTATGAGACCATCTACGGCGCACTGTCCACGGTGCCGATCTTCCTCTTGTGGCTCTACGTGGCATGGTCGATCGTGCTGTTCGGGGCCGTCGTGGCGGCAGCACTGCCCGACTGGCGGGCGGATAAGCTCTTGGGCGGCACTTACGACACGCTTAGCCATGCCCAGCGACTGTCACTTGCCGTCACCATCCTGAAAGAGTTGGCGAAGGGCGCCCGCGAGGGCGTGGATGTCCGTCGCCGCCGGCTGGTGCGCCGCATCCCGGTGGGGCCGCCGCTGATCGATGCCATGCTGTCGGACCTGCGCCGGACCAACTATGTGGTGCGTTCCGCCAGTGACCGATGGGTGCTGTCGCGCGACCTGACCTCGGTGACGCTGTTCGACCTGTCGGTCGCGCTTCAGGCCGGTATCACCGACACCTGCGGCGACATGCCGGGTACGGAAGGTGAATGGTACGCGCGGCTGTCCAATGTTCTGTCGCGGGTGACGGAGACCAACCGCAGCATCATGGGGATCACGCTGGCGGAGGTGGTATCCAAGGCGACGGTCGATCAAACGGAAGGGGACGAACGGCCGCCCGTGCTGCTGGATGAGCACCGCGACCGCACGGCACCGACCGCATAGGCGGCCGGCGTTCTGAGCGGCAGCGGACGCGCGTGGCGCCTAGCGTCAGCGATCGGTCAGCGCCAGCCTGACGGCAAAGCCGGCAAACGCCGCCGCGAAGACGCGCCTCATCCAGCGTGTCGCCCGCGTGGATGACAGCACCACGTTGCGAACCAGGTTCGCCGCGAAGCCGTAGCCCACGAAGATCACGAAGGTCAGCGCCATGAAGGTGGCGCTCAGCACGCCCATGCGCGCCAGCGTGTCCGGCGCCGATGCCGGAACGAATTGCGGCAGGAACGCCAGGAAGAAGATCGAGAGCTTCGGGTTCAGGATGTTGATCAGGATACCGCGTGCTGCGATGGTCCAGAGTTGTCCGGCAGTCATCCGTCGCCGGGGCCGCGTTCCGGTCTCGGCCTCTTGCTCGTCCAGGCCCATCGACCCGCGCGCCCGCCACAGACCCCAGGCAAGATAGAGCAGATAGGCGATGCCCAGGATCTTCACGGCCTGGAAGGCGACGGCGCTGGCATGCAGCAGGGCCGCCAGCCCCAGCATGCTGGCCAAGAGATGCGGGACGATGCCCAGGGTGCAGCCGAAGGCGGCGGCCACGCTGGCGCGTGCGCCCTGGAACACGCCGGTCGACAGCGTGTAGATCACGCCGGTTCCGGGCACCAGCACCACCACGACGGCGGTCGCCAAGAAGTCCATGCCGATGGCATCGAACGGGATCGTCATGGGCCGGGTCCCCTACCGTCGTCTTCCTCTGAGGTCGAGGATACTCCAGACAAGGATCACCGCCACAGCGGCTTGGCCCGCGACCACAGTCGGCCAGATGAGCGAGAGGTTGGGGTCGAGGTATTTCTGGGGCCCGAACGACACCAGAGCAGTCAACGCGAACAGGATGGCCACCGCCACGCCATGGCGGCTGGCCTGGCCCAGCAGGTAGAGCGCTGCAGCGCCGACCGCCAGCGATGCCCCAAGAAACGGCCCAAGCGCGAACAGCGGGACTTCAAGCGGCGGATGCGGTGGCGTGCGGGTGAGAAGTGCCAGCAGCATGACCACAGTCAGTACCAGCAGCACGATCACGCCTGCCGAGACGGCAGGGACCGGCTGGCGCGTCGGATTTGTCTGATCCGGCATGGTTCCTCCGAGAGCGTACCGGTGAGTACGGTTGCGGACGACCGTACCGGATGGTACGGTTATTGTCAACAAACCGGCCAAACTGGGGAGGTGGAGGATGGCCGCCGCGACACGCGACCGGCGCCGGGACGCGATCATGGACATTGCCGTCGAGGTCTTGGCGGATCGCGGTTATCGCGACACCACGATGCTGGAGGTGGCCAAGCGGGCCTCGGCCTCGAAAGAGACGCTCTATGCCTGGTTCGGCAACAAGCGGGGCCTGTTCGAGGCGGTGATCCGACGCAATGCCGAGGCCGTGCAGAGCGCGCTGGCGGAGCAGCTCGCTGCGGATGCGCCGACCGAATGCGTACTGACGGCCTTCGGGCGGGCGCTTCTGACGCTTCTCTTAGGCGACAGCGCCGTCGCCATCAATCGCGCCGCGATATCCGAAGCCCGGTCAGACCCAGCGCTGGCCGACAGCCTGGCCCAAGCCGGGCGAGGGGCGACCTTGCCGGCCTTCGTCGGATTTCTCGAGCGGCAGCGGGAACGAGGTCTCTTGAGCCTCGGGGCCGCCGACGAGGCGGCCGAGCAGTTTCTCGGCCTTTTGGTCGGCGATCTGCAGGTGAGGCGCCTTCTGGGATTGCTGCCAGTCCCGCAAGAGGTGGAGATTGCGGCCCGGGCGAACCGCGCCGCGACCGCTTTTATGCACCTCTACGGGGCTCAGTCGGCACAGCAGGACGGTCCCAGGTGATCTGTCACTGCCGCTGAAACACCGGCCACAACGCGTCGTTGCCCAAGTTGAGCAGCCAGGCCTGGCCTTGGGTGTCCATCCGGTCGCGGATTTCCACGACATCCCAGCCGGTCAGGTCGGCGAGGGTTTCAGCCTCCCTGTCGAAATGCTCCGGCAGGCGGGCGAGGTAGTCCCAGGCCGCCTGGCACAGCGGGAGACCAATCCAGGGGTGATTCAGGATATAGCGGCCCTGGAACGGCGAGTCGTCGCCGGTTTCCTGCAGCATCAGGTCTTCCGGAAAGTGTTCGGCGTCATAGCGCGCGTGCAGGCGGGTAACGAACACGTCGCTCCCCTGGCTGCCATCGTCACCCTCCACCCAGAAAGCGCCGAGTTCGCGCAGTTGAGCGGGGCTCAACGGATCGGCAGCGCACGGGTCGCACCACCCCATGTCCCAGGCATATTCGAGAAAGACCGCCTGCATGCCCGTTTGTTCGACCTGACGATCGAACATGGCCTTGTAGAACTCGGCGAAAGTGTCCTCCACATAGAGCGGGACCGACTGTCCCGTCGGCAGGCGCACGGTGCGGTAGTTGGTGGTCTCGACCCGGCCCTCGCGGGTGAGCGTGAACAGGAAGAGTTCTTGGGGACCATCCGCGTTCACCATGCCGAGGCGGATCGGCAGCATGAATCGGTTGGTTTCATAGGCGACCTGCAGCGGCCGCAGGTAGTTGTATCCCAGCCGCGCCTGTTCTTGCAGGTTGACCTTGGCGACGAAGAACCGCACGCCTTGACGCAGATAGCTCGCCAGAACGGGCTCCGCGCCCTCGGGGATGCGGTAGCCGTTTTCGGTCAACCAGCTGGCGAGGCCGTCGCTCTCCGTCGCGGAGAGGATCTGAATGTCGTACTCGCCTACGGCGTAGCTGGCCTCCACCTCAACGCCGAAAGTATCGCCCCTGTCTATCGGCTGGGACGGACCCGCCAGGTACATGATGCCCCGATCGGTAAAGGCGCTGAATGTCCGGCACGGGTCCCCGTCGAAGTATTCGACCAGGCGCGGTGCCGTGAAGGCGTCTAGGTGGTCGATGACGGCATTGTCGCTGACACGGATCTGGTCGCGTTCGATAAAGGTAGGCACCGGAATGACGATGGCGAATTCGTCGGGATCGCCCTGAAAGTCGTTGGCCATCGTTATGACCGTGCGGTCGCCCGAGCGCGCCAGCACCACCTTCGATGACTGGTTGAACAGCGAGGTCTCGGCGCCGGCGACATAGAAGCCGCAGAAGGCTTCGGCCAATGGGGCCATCAAGCTGACCGCCAACAGCGTCGCCACGGCCGCCAACACGCGCTTCATGATCCAATCTCCCGCCTGGCTTTTGTGTTTCTGGTCTGCCGCCTCAATCGTCCCAGAGCCGTTCCCACCAGTCCGCGTCGTCGTTGTCGACGGTGAAGGGCTGGCCGCCGGCTTCCATGCGCGCGCGGATGTCCGAAATGTCCCAGCCGGTCAGACTGGCGAGCGTCTGGGCCTCTGTCTCGAAGCGCCGCGGCAGGGCGGCTACGTAGTCGCGGCCGGCCGGGCAGTCGACGGCGCCGGTCCAGGGCCTGGTCAGCACATATCGGCCCTGGAAGTTCTCGCGGTCGCCGGTCTCGTGCAGCATCAGATCTTCCGGGAAAGTCTCCGCGTCGTACCGCACGTGCAGGCGGGTCACGAACGCATCGCGTGCCTGGCTGTCGCCGTCGTCCTGCACCCAGAAGGCGCCCAGTTCGCGCAGCTGGGCGGGGCTCAGCGGGTCGGCGGCACAGGGGTCGCACCACGCCATGTCCCAGGCATATTCCAGGAAAACCGCGCGCATGCCCGTCTGGTCCACCTGGCGGTCGAACATGGCCGTGTAGAAGTCGGCAAAGTCGTCCTCCACGAACAGCGGGATCGACTGGCCGGTGGGCATGCGCACGGTGCGGTAGTTGGTGGTCTCGACCCGGCCGTTGCGGGTGAGCGTGAACAGGAACAGTTCCTGCGGCCCGTTGGCGTTTACGGTGCCGAGACGGATCGGCAGCATGAACCGGTCGGTCTCATAGGCCACCTGCAACGGGCGGAGATAGTTGTAGCCAAGCCGCTGCTGCTCTTCGAGGTTCACCTTGGCGACGAAGAAGCGTACGCCCTGGCGCAGATAGCTTTCCAGCACCGGTTCCGCGCCATCGGGGATGCGGTAGCCGTTCTCCGTCAGCCAGGCGGCGAGCCCGGTGCTCTCGGTGGCCGAGAGGATCTGAATGTCGTATTCGCCGACCGTATAGCTCGCCTCCACCGTCACGCCGCGGGCGCGGCTGCCGCCTTCAGACGGCACCTCTCCGGCGCTCATCTCCACCCGTCCGTCGTAGATGACAATCGGGCGGCAGGGGTCGTCGTCGAAGTACTGGACCAGCCGGGGTGCGGTGTAGGCGTCGAGATGATCCACGATTGCGTTCTCGGTCACATGGATCTGCTCGCGCTCGATGAAGGTCGGCACTGGGATGACGATGGCGAATTCGTCAAGGTCGCCCTGATAGTCGTTGGCCATGGTGATGACCGTGCGGTCGCCGGAGCGCGCCAGCACCACCTTCGATGACTGGTTGAACAGCGACGTGTCGGCACTGGCGACGTAGAAGCCGCAGAAAGCCTCGGCCGATGCCGCAGTCAGGCTGACCGCCAGCAGTGCCGTTAAGGCTGCCAGGAAGCGCTTCATGACCATTTCTCCCGCCTGAAGATCCGCTTTCTCAGTCGTCCCAAAGCCGTTCCCACCAATCCCCGTCGGCGCCGAAATCGGCCGGGGACTGGCCCCCTTCCGTCATGCGGTCGCGGATGTCGGCAATATCCCAGCCCGTCAGGCTGGCAAGGGCCTGAGCCTCCGCCTCGAACCGTTGCGGCAGGGCGGCGCGATAGTCCTCCGCCGCGGGACAGTCGGCCGAGCCGGTCCAGGGATGGTTCAGGACATAGCGGCCCTGGAAGTTCTCGCGGTCGCCGGTTTCCTGCAGCATCAGATCTTCCGGGAAGGTCGCGGCGTCGTACCGCACATGCAGACGCGTCACGAAGGCGTTGCGCGCCTGGGTCCCGTCATCGCGTACCCAGAAAGCGCCCAGTTCCCGAAGCTGGCTGGGGCTCAGCGGGTCGGCCGCACAGGGGTCGCACCACGCCATGTCCCAGGCATATTCCAGGAAGACGGCGCGCATGCCCGTCTGCGCCACCTGGCGGTCGAACATGGCCGTGTAGAAGTCGGCGAAGTCGTCCTCGACGAACAGCGGGATCGACTGGCCCGTGGGCAGACGCACGGTGCGATAGTTGGTGGTTTCGACCCGGCCGTTCTCCGTCAGCGTGAACAGGAACAGCTCTTGCGGCCCGTTGGCGTTCACGGTGCCGAGCCGGATCGGCAGCATGAACCGGTCGGTCTCGTACGCCACCTGCAGCGGGCGGAGATAGCTGTAGCCCAGCCGCGCCTGCTCCTGCAGGTTCACCTTGGCAACGAAGAAGCGCACACCCTGGCGCAGGTAGCTTTCCAGTACTGGCCCGGCGCCATCGGGAATGCGATAGCCGTTCTGCGTCAGCCAGGTGGCAAGGCCGCCGCTCTCTGTCGCCGACAGGATCTGGATGTCGTACTCGCCGACGGTGTAGCTCGCCTCCACCGTCACGCCCAGCGCCGCTGCGCCGGCCCCGCGGGCAACCTCGCCCGCCGCGCCGACCAGATCCGGCGCGGACGTCATGGGCACGGGGATCGGTTCGCACGGGTCCCGGTCGAAGTATTCAACGAGACGCGGCGCGGTATAGGCGTCCAGGTGATCGACGATGGCGTTTTCGGTCACGTGGATCTGCTCGCGCTCGATGAAGGTCGGCACCGGGATGACGACCGCGAACTCGTCGACATCGCCCTGGAAATCGTTCGCCATGGTGATGACCGTCCGGTCGCCGGAGCGGGCCAGCACGACCTTTGAGGCCTGGTTGAACAGCGAGGTGCCGGCACTGGCGACATAGAAGCCGCAAAATGCCATGGCCGAAGAGCCGGCCAGACAGACGAACGCCATGGCGGCAAGGGCGGTCAAGAGACGGATCATGATCGGGCCTCCTTCACGGTCAGGTGCGTGTCGGGCGAGGTCCACCGGAAAGCCTCGGCCCGAAACACGCGGTCGATCAGCGGGACGACGGGGCAGAGCAGGACGAGCGCGTAGAGCAACCCCTCGCGGATCTGCAGGCCGAACTGCAGCCACACGGCAAGCGCTGCGACGGCTGCAGCGAACAGGATGCGCCCCGTCCGGGCGGCCGGGCTGGTCTTGGGGTCGGAGATCATGAAGAACGCGAACACCAAGACGGCACCAGACTGCAGGTGGTGCAGCGGGATCACCAGCGGATCGCCCAGCCAGAGCGCGCGGACCGCCAGCGCGCCGGCGTAAGCCGCGAGAAAGGCAATGGAGATGTCCGCCCGCCGCGCACTGCCCAAGACGCCGACGGCAAGGCAGATCATCAGGAAGATCAGCCAGACCGGCCGGCCCCACTGTCCCGGCGAGATCCAGACGTCGGGTGCCACGGCCAACAGCAGCACGACGATCGCCAGATTTGCGGGGTTGAAGATGTGCCGTCCCCGCCATCGGACGACGTATTTCGAGCCGATGGCGATCAGGCCCGCCAGGGCGAACAACCAAACATCGCCGGCCCTGAGCAGGATGCACAGCGACAGGCTGGTGATCAGGGCGCTGCGCGGTTCGAACGGCCGGCGGGCCAGCCACCGGTCGCCGGCCCACTGCGTTGCAAGGGCGGCTGTGACGGCGGCCGCGCACTGCCAGGCCGAGGCCTGGAAATCGAGCCAGATCTGGGTGACCGCCAGCAGCGAGACGAGGCTGAGGATCTGCAGGTGGCGCGGATCGGTGGCGAACCGCGCGACGGCGCTGCGCCCGGCGCCGGCGGCGTGTGCAACGAGCTCGGCCATGACCTTCACCCGCCCTCACGATGTCGTGAACCCTGCGACACCTAGACCCAGGAAAGGGGCGGCAATGCGACCGAAGCGGGGCGGTGTTCTGACTTAGGGTTGCTGCTTTGCCCCTGTGGTCGCCAGCCAGATGCCGGCGAAGACGGCCACAAGGCCGACGACCACGTTCCAGCGGATCGGTTCGTCCAGCAGCACGGCGCCCAGGATCGACGCCGTGATCGGATTGACGGTGACGGAGATGGCCACGCGGGTCGGCGTCGTGCGGCTGAGTGCGAAGGCCCAGAGGAAGAACACCAGCGCACTGCCGAAGATGCCGAGATAGCCGACGGCCAGCCATTGCGGCACGCCGAATCCGCCGACGGCGGCAAATCCCCCTCGGGCTGCGGCCACAATCACAAGAGCAGCGGCGCCGACGCCCATCGCCTGCGTGGTGAAGGCGATCGGGCCGAGCGTCCGGATGAACGGGCGAGACCAGACGCTGTAGAGTGCCATGGTCTGGGCCGCTGCCACCATCAGCAGGTCGCCCCGCCACGCGCCCGCCGGGGCATGGGCCAGGCCGGTGAGCAGCGCCACGGCTACGCCGCCCATGGCGATCAGCACGCCGCCCGACTTGCGCAGCGTCAGCGCTTCCACGCCCAGCGCGGCGCCGGCGACCATCGTCAAGAGCGGTAGGGTGGAGAGCGCCAGCGCCCCCCTTGCGGCCGTGGTGTGGGCGAGCGAGGCGTTGAACAGGATCGGGAAGCCAAAGAAGAACAGGAGGCTGAGGCCGGCCACGGCGGGCCAGTCGGACCTCGCCGGCCAAGGCCCGCCGCGCAGCATCGTGACGGGCAGCAGGAGCAAGACTCCGATGCCGAAGCGGAATGCGCCGAGCGTCAGCGGGTCCGTGGCGCCGACCACGTACCGGGTCGCCCCCACCGCCGTGCCGCCGAGGCCGCTGGACAGCATCGCGGCCAGTACGCCCAGGATCTCCGCCACCTTGCCCCCATCGATCGTCATGACTTGCGCGGACGGTAGGGGGTGGGCCACTATTCAAGGAATCGAATTTCTTTGATCTCTCTCATCAAGACTCGACATGAGCTTGCCGACCCTCGATCCCGATCTCCTGCGCGCCTTCGTGGCCGTGGCTGACCACCGGTCCTTCACGCGGGCTGCGTCCAGCCTGAACCGTACTCAGTCGGCGGTGAGTATGCAGATCAAGCGCCTGGAGGAGCGGCTGGACGTGCACCTGTTCCGCCGCACGACGACGCAGGTCGATCTCAGCACGGCGGGCGAGGGACTGCTGGGTTACGCCCGTCGCATTCTGGTGCTGAATGAAGAGGCAGTGGGTCGGCTGCGCGAACGGAAGCTGGAAGGGTGCGTCCGCCTCGGCGTCATGGACGACTATGGCACCGCGATCGTGCCGCCGCTGTTGGCCGGCTTCATCGCAGCCTATCCGCGCATCCATGTCGAGATGGAAACGGGCCTGACCTCGACCATGGTCGACCGGCTGGGTGAGGCCTTCGATCTGGTGATCGCCATGCATGCCGAGGGGCATGGGCACGGACAGTTGCTGTGCCGGGAACAGCCCGTGTGGGCGGCGGGGCCGGCGCACGCGGTCGAGCAGGCCGATCCGCTGCCGGTCGCCCTCTACCCGCAAGGCTGCCTGTTCCGTACCTGGGCGATGGCGGCACTGGATGCCGCCGGCCGGCCCTGGCGACTGGCCTTCGTCGGCCACAGCCTGGCGGCGGTGGAGGCGATTGCAGCAGAGGGGCTGGCGGTGACGGTCGCCAAATCCAGAACCTTCCCGTCCCGTCTGTGCCGTCTGACGGAAGCCGACGGCTTGCCGCCTCTTCCTGGGGCTGAGATCCGTCTGCACCGCGCACCGGATATCCCGCGCCCGGCGGCTCTGCTGGCGGACCATCTTGCCGGCGCCATGGGGCAGGCGGCTCAGCTGTGCTAAGCAGGCCCGAAATCCGCGACGTGTCGTCTGGAGCGAGAGCATGAAACGCACCACCCGGTTCCGCCATTTGGTCGAAGCGCCGGAGATCCTGATCCTGCCCGGTGTGGCCGATGCGCTGACCGCCAAGGTGGCGGAGCGGGCGGGGGCGCAGGCGATCACCTGCGGCGGCTATGCCGCGACGGCCTCGCTGCTGGGCAGGCCGGACACCTCGCTGTTGACCATGGCGGAGCTGGCTGACCACTACGCCCGCATCGCCGATGTCGTCGACATCCCGCTGTTCGCCGACGGCGACACCGGTTTCGGCAACGTCACCAACGTGGCCCGTACCACAAGGGCGTACGAGCGCGCGGGGGTCGCCGGCTTCTTCATCGAAGACCAGGTGTTTCCCAAGCGCTGTGGCCACATGGCCGGCAAGGCCGTGGTGCCGGTGGAAGAGATGGTGGCCAAGCTGAAGGCGGCGCTGGATGCGCGTCAGGACCCGGACATGGTTATCATGGCGCGCACCGACGCCAATGCCGTGGAGGGCATCGACCGCGCCATCGAACGCGCGCTGACCTACAAAGAGGTCGGCGCCGACCTCTTGTTCGTCGAGGCGCCGACCTCGCTGGAAGAGATGCGGCGCATCCCTGCCGCACTAAAGACCCCATGTCTGGCCAACAATGTGGAAGGCGGGCAGACGCCGATCATCCCGGCGCCGGAGCTGCAGGGCATGGGATACGCCGTGACGGTCTATCCGGTGGCCATCTGCTATGCCATCGCCCACGCTGCCGACCGGCTGATGCGCACCATCCTGAGCCAGGGCACGACCGTGCCCATGAACGATTCGATGATCACCTTCGACACGTTCAATGCTCTCGTCGGCTTGCCCGAGGTGCGCCGGCTGGAGCAGGATTACGCCCGTTTCGCCGCCGACACGGGCGGTGACTGAAAACCGGTACGTTTGAGGACAGGGAGGTAAAGTCAATGAACCGTCTGCTTACAGCAGCTTCCGCCACCGGCCTCGCGATCTCGGCCATCGGCACGGCATCGGCCGAGGATGCGGCCGTCATGCGCATCAGCCACCAGCTGCCGCCGGCCCACCACATTGCCCGTCTGGTCGACGACTTTGCGGCAAACGTCGAGGCGCTGTCCGAGGGCAGCATCGACGTGCAGGTGTTCGGTGCCAACCAGCTCTTCGGGCCGCGCGACAACTTCCCGGCCGTGGCCGGCGGGGATGCGGAGGCCGCGATTTCGGTCAACTTCCAATGGGCGGGCTCCGTACCGGCCATGAACGTGACCGTGGTGCCGTATCTGTTCACGGACCTTGCACAGATCGAAGCCTTCCCCGGCTCCGACGCCGCGGCGCACCTTGAGGGGCTGCTGGCCGATGTGGGCGTACGCAACATCGCCTGGCTCTACACCACGCGTACGTCAATCATCACCTCGAACGGCCGGCCGATCGTGTCGCTGGCCGATTTCGAGGGGCTGAAGATCCGCGGCCTCAACCGCATCGCCGATGCCGGCCTGGTGGCCGCCGGGGCCGCGCCCACGGCCATGCCGGGCTCGGAGGTCTATCAGGCGCTGCAGACAGGCGTGATCGATGCCGGCCTGACCGATGTCTCCGCCGCCTACAGCCGTCGTTACTACGAGGTGCAGGACTTCGGCACCGTTGCTCCGTTGTTCAGCGTCTATTTCCACCTCTACGTCAACCCCGATTGGTGGGACGGGCTGACGGACGACCAGCGCGCCGCGATCGAAGAGGCTTCGGCGCAGGCCGAAGCCGACTCCATCACCGTGACGGAGGAGGAGGCCGCCGCCGCCTTCGACCGCCTGCAGGAAGAGGGCATGACGCTGCATTCCCAGACCGCCGAAGAGCAGGCGGAATGGGCCGAGGTCATCGTGCAGCCGGTGGTCGACGCGTTCCTTGAGGCCGCGGGCGACGACGGCCAGCAGATGATCGACCTGTTGGGTCAGCTATAGGCGCGCCGGTCGGCGGCCGACGGATGCAGCCTTCGGAACGGCACCGGGCCACGGTCCGGTGCCGGCACGCCACCTGCGCAGCCACAAGCCGTCTTGCCCGCGCAAACCGGCATCGCGTGACGCAGTCCGTACCTGGCCGCAAGGAGGTCCCCGCTTCCGCGGGGACGACGATGCAGTTGGCCTGAAATGTTAAATATCAATCCGTTAACGTCACCCCCGCGAAGGCGGGGATCTCCTGACACAGACCCCGACGGCCCAGTTCTGTACCGCAGAGTCCCTGACCCATGTCCCTGATCGACGGGGCCGTCCGCTGGGTGGCCTACGCCTGTGCCGGCGTGGCCACGGCCATGCTGGTGGCGATTGCCGGCGTCGTCGGCTACGGCGTGTTCGTGCGCTATGTGCTGGGCGCGCCGGAGCCGTGGACGGACGAGCTGGTGAGCTATCTGCTGGTCTACGTCGTCATGCTGGGGGCGGCCGAGGTGATCCGCCGCGGCGACAGCATTACGGTGGACCTGCTGACCACCCGCCTCGGCCCCCGCTGGCAGCGCGCGGTGGAGATCTGGGGCATGGCGGCTGTGATCGTGGTCGCCACGGTGTGGATCTATAGCGGCTGGGACATGGTGGCGTTTTCCGCGCGCATCCGCATGGTCTCCGAGGGCTATCTGGCGGTGCCGCTGACCTGGGTGCAGTTCGCCATCCCGCTGGGCGGCGCGCTGATCGCGCTCGCCGCCCTCTACCGCCTGGTGCAGGCGCTCAGGCCCGGCTGGAAAAGCGGCGGGGGCGGTCATCTCGGGGGCGGCGGACCGCGGTCATGACCCTGGCACTGATCCTTGCCGGCCTCGTCATCCTGCTGCTGACGGGCCTGCCGCTGTTCGCCGGTCTGGGCCTGGCGGCGATCGTCATCATGCAGATCGCCACCGGCTCCATCGACAGCCTGGGGCCGATCGTCTTCGCCAAGCTCTCCAACTACCTCTTGGTCGCCATCCCGCTGTTCGCCTTCATGGCCCATGTGCTGATCAAGGCGAAGGTGATCGACGACCTCTACGACGCCGCCTACACGCTGGTACGCCACTGGCCGGGCGGCCTCGGCGTGGCGACGATCCTGAGCTGCACCCTGTTCGCCGCCATATCCGGCTCATCGGTCGCCACGGCGCTCACCATCGGTTCCTCCGCCATTCCGCAGATGCAGCGTCACGGCTACCCGCCGCCGCTGGCCTACGGCGCCGTCGCGGCCGGCGGCACGCTGGGCATCCTGATCCCGCCTTCGGGACCCATGGTGCTCTATGCTGTGGTCGCCAACGCCTCGATCGGCGCGCTCTTTATCGCCGGTATCCTGCCGGGCCTGATGCTGGCCGCAGCCTTCAGCCTCTATTGCCTGGCCGCCGCCTGGCGCGCGCCCTCGACCGAGCGCCTGCCGGCAGCGCGGGTGGCAGAGGCGCTCGCCGCCATCCGCCGCGCGGCCTGGCCGCTGATGCTGCCGCCGCTGGTGCTGGGCGGCATGTATTTCGGCGTGTTCACGGCGACCGAGGCCGCAGGCGCCGGCGCCATCGCCGCTTTGATGATCGCCACGCTCGCCTACCGATCCCTGAGCCTGCGCGGCATTGCCGAAGCTGCGTTGGATGCGGTGAAGACCACGGCCGCCTTGTTCCTGATCCTGGCCGCTGCCGCCATGTTCGGCCACGCGCTGACCATCCTGCGCCTGCCGGCGGAGCTGGTGGAGGCGATCACGGCCCTGGGCCTCGCCGACTGGCACTTCCTGCTGGCTGTCATGGCGGTGATCTTCGTCCTGGGCATGTTCCTAGAGACGATCTCGATCATCCTGATCACCACGCCGATCGTGCTGCCCGTGCTGATGGCGCTCGATATCGACCTGATCTGGTACGGCATCCTGTTGATGATCAATCTTGAGCTGGCGCTGATCACGCCGCCTGTCGGCATGAACCTCTACGTCATCAAGGGCATCACCCAGGCCCATCTCGCCGCCATCATCCGCGGTGTGTGGCCCTATGTGCTGATCATGCTGGCGGGCTTGGCCGTAGTGATGATGGTGCCGGACATCGCCACGTGGCTGCCGTCGAGCATGGCTTCGGGGCGGTAGGGGGCTCAAGAGCGTCAGAAGAGCCTACGAGCCGCGGTTCAGCCATCTATCAAAAGGTTGGAATATCGGGAATCCCTGATTGCTGTCGTTAATAGAAGATCAATTTATCAGCCGCATTTCTGGGGGCCTGGATGGTCCGTAGTCATCGGACTTTGGGGGGCGGCATGGCGTCACTTTCTTCCTGGCAGCACAGGGCCTCTGCCTTCTTGGCGATCTGTCTGTCAGCGGCAGTTACGCCGGGCTTCACGGGCGAACGGGGCACGTCCTTTGGACCGTCACGAGCGGAGGCGGGGCAGAGTCTCGCTGCCGACCCGCATGGAGGTGTCGGCATTCCTGAGCCGGCAACTCTCGCCGAGCAAGTTCAGGAGACCGAGAACGATCCACTTTGTACTGAGCATCCTAATGTATGTGCCTTATTGGTCGATGCGTTGAACACGGCGATCCGGATGGAAGCCACAAGACGGCGGCCCGGTGTTCAGCCGATCACGTACGCACGGACGTTGAGTGAGATCGCCCGGGCACAGGCGGTCCTCGGGATGGTAGATCAGGCGACGCTGACCTTTGCCCTAGCGCTGGAGGCGGCGCGCGACAGGACGTACGACGGCAATGCTGCGCTGCCTATTGCGATCGTCGCGATAGCCCAGACACGTGCCGGCATGTCGGAGGAAGCCAGGCAGACTCTTGCCGAAGCGGTGGCGGCTGCCGGGGAAGAAGGGCGTGAACTGGACCAAGCGCGGATCCTTTTTGGGATCGCCGAAGCCCAAGAGTCTGACGGGCTGTACGATGATGCCTTGGCAACCGCAGCGCTCATCGACGATCGGATACTTCGTAACCGGGTGCTCTACGAAATCGCCGTTGCGCAGTCCTCGGAGGGGCAGTTTGCGGGGGCTCTATCCACTGCCTACCAAATCGAATTCAGCGAGAACGCCTGGGGCGCAGGTTGGAGCGAAGCTCCTGACGAGCGCTATCGGACGTTGCGCGAGATCGCGATCGCCCAGGCGGAAGCGATGCTGTTCGAGGATGCCATGTCCACCGCCGGCGACATTGCCAGGGATATCATGCGCGTCGAAGCACTGGCAGGAATCGCCGCAGCGCAGGCTTTGGCCGGACTGGAAGACGATGCGCGGCGAACCTTCGAAATCGCGTCGGCAGAGGCGCGCGCGGCTCTTCCCCCAGGATTCACGGAGGAACGCCGCTACATTCCTCGTTCCCAGGCCTTCGCCAGTGTGGCCGCCGCGCTTGCAACCGCCGGCTGGTTTGCAGACGGTGTCCGGGCCATCGCCGAAATCGACGTGATCCACCTGCGCTCAGAGGCTTTCAGTGCAATTGCCGGTGCGCAAGCCGTCGCGGGCTATCCGGAGGTGGCCCGAAGTGTGTTCTCCATAGCCATCGCCGCGGCGGGCGAGATCGCCGGTGACGGAGACCGTTCGCGCACGCTAGCTCGCATCGCAGGCGATCAAGCACTGGGAGGGCTTGCAGCCGATGCCCTTGACACCGCTGGCGAGATACCCGGTGGTCATTGGCGTGAGGAGGCTCTTAATGCCATCGTCGCGGCCCAGGTCGCTGCAGGCCTGTTTGCCGATGCCCGCGCGGCGGCTAACGAAATAGACAACTCTGGAGATCGGCGTGAGGCTCTGCTCGCGGTTGTCAGTGCGCAGGCCTCCTCGGGGGCGTTCGACGATGCGCTTGCCGCGGCCGAGGCAGTGGGCCGTTCACGGTTGCTAGCCTTGGCAGAAATCTCCATCGCTCAGGCAGAGGCGGCAGTCGCCTTGTACCTGGAACACCAGTAATCACCACCGGTGCCCATGTCTCCGCCATCATCCGCGGCGTAGGGCGCCATTTGCTGATCATGCCACTGGGGCTGGCGGTGGCGGTGATGCCCGGACATCGCCACCTCGTTGCCGCCCGGCATGGCGTCAGGACGGTAGGGCCGCCAGAGTTCGCGGTTCGCGATTTGGCCGTTGCTTGAACGCCGGTAACGAACGGATCAGTCGCCCGTTGGTAGAATCTTAATAGCGAGAATTCAGATAATCGTTCAGTCCCGCTTTCGCTGCGTGATGGAAGTGGATGGGATGGCAGGCAAGACCTCAGACAGAACCATGCAAAGGCTCCCCATAGCAGTCGCGCTCCTGGCGGCGCTGGCTGCATCGCAAGGTCTGCCAAAGGTCACGTCCCTAATGCCGTCCGGCGTAGCGTTTGCCGAGGATCGGGTGGACGATCGCGATTGGTGTGCGGGCCATGTCGACGTCTGCTCGCTTCTTGCCGACGCTCGGCAGACGGCAGAGTCGATCGAAGACCCAGAGGACCGGTCGCTGGCTTTGGCGGTGATCGCCGGCGTGCAGGCGTCGTTGGGTCTCGAAGACCAGGCTCGCTTGACGTTCGCTGACGCCATCAGCGCAGCATCTGACACGCCGCCGACCCGAACTCGAGTGCAAGTTCTTTGCGCGATAGCGGTCGCGCAGGCGGAAGCGGGCCTGACGGATGACTCACGGCGGACCTTCGACGCTGCCCGGAGTGTGACCGGCGAGATCGCGGCCCGCGGCGCGGTCACGCATGAGCTGATCGACATCGCGGCCACGCAAGCCGCCGCGGGGATGTTTGCCGAAGCGCTGGACACCGCCGCCGGCATCGCGGATGACGACAGTCGCAACGCAGCGATGGCCCAGATCGCCATAGCTCTGGCAGGGGCTGGGCGTTTCGCCGATGCCGGTAACGTGGCGCGCGATGTCGAAGTCGACAGCCTGCGTTTTTCGGCCCTTTCGCAGATCGCTGTTGCCCAGGCCGGGGCGGAGGACTTCGCCGATGCCCTGGATATGGCCGATGAGATTGGGTCCGACCGTGGTCGCTGGGATGCCCTTCGGGAAATCGCAGAACACCAGGCTGCCGCCGGACTGTTCGCCGACGCATATGACACGGTCGGCAGGATTGTGGACGATACGGCCCACGCCGACCCGGCGGAGCATGTTCGCCTTCGGGCCCTAGCCGCCATCGCCAGTGCTCAGGCAAGGATGGGCCTGGTGGACGAAGCCCTTCGCACGTTTGGCCTTTTGATCGTGATGGCGGATGCGCACCGCCAGGGCGCCTACCGCGAGCCGCTGTTGCGCGAGATCGCCAGCGCTCAGGCGTCAGGGGGCCTGGGGGATGAGGCGCGGCGAACGTTCTCTGGTGCACTCGCCGCGGCAGCCGAAACGCTTGACGACACGTACCGGTGGCTGGCGGCGGTTGAGATCGCCGCCGCGCAGGCCGCTTCCGGTTACTGGCCTGAGGCGCAGACGACAGCCGGTGATATTGAAGATGACCGCTACCGCGCCTTGGCCTTGGCCAGGATCGCCCATGAACAAGGCGTGGCAGGCTTATCCGACGATGCCGCGCAGACTATCGCCACGGCATTAAGAGCCGCCTCCGGCCTCACTGACGATCTTGAGCGCTCCCAGGTCCTCGCTGCGGTCGCTGCTGCTCAAGCGGCAAATGGCACGTTCTCCGACGCTGTCAGAACGGCCGGCGAAATCTCTTCCCGCTTTCACAGGTCAGATACCCTCCGCGACATCGTTCTCGCGCAGGTCGAGGCCGCCGCGGCCATGACCGCGGAACCGACCGGCGGCTCGCCGCACGATTCGGACCTGACAGCAACGGGAGACGAGGCGGCCCATGCACTCCTCGTCGCCGCCATGCAAGACGTCGCAGACGCCGAGCAGACGGGCGACTCCATGGCGCGCCTCAGCCTGCTGAGACGGGCGCGGGCCGCACTCGATCGCATTGTCCAAGACTACCCAGCCTCACAGCTTGCCATGCGGATCGCCGCCGGCCAGACGGTCGGGACCTTGGATGCTGTCGGGCTCGATAACAGTATTGCGCAGGCCGAAACCCCCTGGTGCTTGGACAACGTCGCCGCCTGCCGGCTTTTTGCCGACGCTCTGACGACTGCGGCCCAGATCCCGGACGCACGACACCGCTCCGGCGCGCTGGCCGACATTGCTTTGGTCCAAGCCCGGGCCGGCTTGACGGAAGAGATGCAGGGGACGCTCGCCAGAGCGATGGCGGTCGCCCGCGCGATCGATGACGGGGCAGGACGTTCGCAGGCAATGGGCGCGGTAGCCAGTGCGCAAGCGGCGCTCGGCGATGTCGAAGACGCGCGGCAGACCTTCGCGCAGGCCATCAGCAGTGCATACGGAGTCTCGAACCCCCCGCCGCGTGCCGAACTGCTGCGCGGGATTGCCGTTCTCCAGGCAGAGGCGGGCCTAACCGAAGACGCGCGCCGCACCTTTGCCGAAGCGCTGTCCGTGGCCGACCAGAGTTCGGACGCAGGCGCGCGCCGGACGTCCCGGATAGAGATCATGCGCGCTCAAACGGCGGCCGGCCTCTTCTCCGATGCCCTTGATACCGCTGCGTCAGCCTGCGACTGCGGCGGGCTTTACGCTCTTGAGATCATTCGGCAACAGATTGCCGCGGGTCTGGCGGAAGAGGCACGACCGGCGATCGCCGAGATGGTGGCGCGCGCCTCGGCGATCGGCGACGACGGTCCGCGTGCGTTGATGCTGTCCAATTTGGCAGATCTCCAGGCCGCGGCAGGGGACATCGCAGGGGCGCGTCACACGATCGAAGTCGTACAGCGCACGCTCCCGGAATTCGAGGGTTCCACAGATGCACCCTTTGTCCTGGAAGCGCTCGCCCGGGCGCAAGCTGAAGCGGGCCTGTTCCCCGACGCACTGGCCACGGCGAGCCAGATCGGACAGGAGCCGCTTCACTCCTGGGTTCTGAATGCCGTCGCCACCCGACAGGCCGAGGCCGGGCTGTTTGCCGATGCCTTGGAACTGGCCCATTCGATCAGCGACGAAGAACAGCGGGCAAAGGCCCTCGCCATGATCGCGGGAACTCAGGCGGCTTCGGGCCTGGTGGCCGAGGCGCAGTCGACGTTCGTCGCCGCCGTGAACGTGGCGCACGCGATCGCCCGCGACGCAGTCCGGTCACGGGCGCTGGACGCGATCACGGCTGCGATGAGAGACGCGGAGTTGCGGGCCGATGCGATGGATCTTGTGTCGGAGTTTCCGCCCGGTGAACGCACGTCCCAAGACACCGTCATTGCACAAGTCTCCTTGGGGCAGTTCGCCGACGCGCTGGAGACCGCCAGCGAGGTCCTCGGCGGTGAAAGCCGTTCGGAGATGCTCCGGCAGCTTGCTATCGGCCAGGCGATGGCCAGCGCGTTCGATGACGCCCCGACGACCATCCGGGCGATCGCCAAGCTTGATATCCGGTGGGCGACCTTGAGGGACGTTGCTACGGCCCAGGCAACGGCAGCCGCAGCCAGCGTGGAGTAGCCTTAGAGCAGAACATGACCTTCGAGAACTAGCTCGATTTTCGGCCAGGAAGCAGAGGCCATGTTAAGCGTCCGGGCCGGAGGTCAGGGGCCGGCCTTGCTTCATGCGGACGATCATTTCGCGGGAGCTTTTCTTCTCATGCAGGTCGCCGCAGGCGTCGTCGTTGTAGACGATGCAGTTCGGGTGGATCTCCAAGAGCGACGCGCCTCTGTCCTCTTGCGTGCGCTTCACCATTTCGGGCGGGGACTCCCGCGTGGTGTCGACCCGGCGGGCGGCGGCGCGGTCGCTGTAGAGGGAACATATGATCCCGGCGGCGGAACGCATATTCTCGGTAAGAGTGTGCTTAGTTGCCGAAGTACTTCTGAGGCTCCGGTATCGGCCCAAAGCGATCTTTCGCCGCACCGCGAGCGCCATTCGGAGTGTGTGTGCGCTTGCGAGATTTCGATTGCCAATCGATCGTCTTACTGTGGATTAAGGCCGGCATCAGTCTGCAATCCAACGACCGGCGGCAACTTCGAGCCACCGGTCGATCGGCAGGCTTAGACTGATCCGAGTCAATGAAAGCGTAACCCATCTCTTGGTACATTCTCGCTGACTTTTCCCAACGCCGAGAAAGCCGCACATACGCGGGCGTTCGGATCGCGCCGCCGGGAGGAACATGCGGATGGCAACTTCCAGGGACCAGAGTGGGACGGTGTCCGCCGAGCCGTCTCAGATCCCACAAACCAGCACCGATGGATTGGTGGGCACCGGGTTTCCCATTCTTGGGCGGGCGGATTTCTCGGACACGACGTTTCTGTTGGATATCCATCACCCGATGATGGCGCGGGCCGCGCGGCCTGGGCAGTTTGTCATCGTGATGGTGGACGACCACGGCGAACGGATTCCTCTGACCATTGCCGACTTCGATGTCGAGAGAGGTACCGTAACGCTGGTGGTGCAGGCGGTCGGCAAGTCCAGCCGCGAGATGCAGGCACGGTGCCGCGTTGGCGAGACGCTCTTGGGCATGGTCGGGCCGATGGGCATGCCGAGCGAGATCTCCGACGCGCGCAAGGTCATCTGCGTCGGCGGGGGGCTCGGCGTCGCGCCGATCTATCCACAGGCGCGCGCCTTCAAGCAGGCAGGCGCCCATGTCATCGGCGTGGTCGGCTTCCGCAGCGCCAATCTCGTGTTTTGGGAGGAGAAGTTCCGCGACGTCTGCGACGAGTTCGTGATCTGCACCGACGACGGTTCCGCCGGGATCCGGGGGCTGGTGACCGACGGCATCGAGGCGAAGATCGCCGAGCACGGGAATATCGACGAGGTCGTCGCGATCGGCCCGCCGGTGATGATGCAGGCCTGCGCCGAGGCGACACGGCCGCACGGGATCAAGACGATGGTCAGCCTCAACCCGATCATGGTCGACGGTACCGGCATGTGCGGCGGCTGCCGGGTCAGGGTCGGGGGGCGCGTGAAGTTCGCCTGCGTGGACGGGCCGGACTTCGACGGCCATGCGGTGGATTTCGATGATCTGATGACGCGGCTGAAGCGCTACCGGCCGCAGGAGCAGGAAGCGATGGAGCGTTGGTCGGAGAGCTGTCGGCGCCTGGACATGGAGCCGGCCGGCACCGCAGGGCAGGAGGCGATCTGATATGGCCCGCAAGACGATCCGCAATATCCCGCAAGAGCGGGCCTTCATGCCGGTGCAGGACCCGGCGGAGCGTGCGCAGAACTTCGACGAGGTGGCGCTCGGCTTCGACGAGGCGAATGCGCTGTTGGAATCCGAGCGCTGCCTCCTGTGCCCCGAGCCCGCCTGTGTGATCGGCTGCCCGGTGAGGATCGACATCCCCGGCTTCATCGCGGGGATCATCCGGAAGGACTATCGCGGCGCCTATGACCTGATGACCGACGCGACCATGCTGCCGGCGGTCTGCGGCCGGGTCTGCCCTCAGGAAGACCAGTGCGAGGGCGTCTGTGCGGTGGCCATCAACGGCACGCTGGAGCCGGTTGCAATCGGCCGGCTGGAGCGCTGGCTGGGCGACAAGGCAATTGCCGAGGGCTGGAAGAAGTCCAGCTATTTCGAGCCGAACCGTTACCGCGTCGGGATTGTCGGCTCCGGCCCCGCGAGCATGGCCTGCGCGGCGGATCTCGCCAAGGCCGGCTGCAGCGTCACCATCTACGAGGCTCTGCACGCGCCGGGCGGGGTGCTGCGCTACGGCATTCCGGAGTTCCGTCTGCCGAACAGCGTTATCGATGCCGAGATCGCCAACCTCGAAGCGCTTGGGGTTGAGTTCAAGTGCAACACGCTGGTCGGTCGGCTGTTCACCATCGAGCAGATGCTGGGCGAGATGGGGTATGACGCCGTGTTCATCGGCGTCGGCGCCGGCACGCCGCGGTTCATGGACATCCCCGGCGAGAACCTCAACGGTGTGCTCTCGGCCAACGAGCTTCTGACCCGGTGCAACCTGATGCACGCGGGCGAGTTTCCGGACTACGACACGCCGCTGGGGATCGGCAAACGGGTGGCGGTCATCGGGGCCGGCAACACGGCAATGGACGCCATGCGCGTCTCCCTCAGGCTCGGGGCCGAGGAGGTCCATTGCGTCTATCGCCGGACCGATACCGAATGCCCGGCACGGGTGGAGGAACTGCACCACGCGCAGGAAGAAGGCATCCAGTTCCATTGGCTGACCGCACCGGTCGAACTGATCGGCGACGCCGACAACAACGTGGCTAAGATCCGCTGCATCCGCATGGAGCTTGGCGAACCGGACAGCTCCGGCCGGCGGCGGCCGGTGCCCATGGAAGGCAGTGAGTTCGATTTCGCCGCCGACACCGTCGTCTATGCGATCGGCACCGACCCGAACCCCATTCTCGGCCAGACCTCGAAGCTCAAGCTCAACAAGTGGGGCTATATCGAAACCGACGAGGACCTGGCCACGTCACTGGCAGGCGTCTACGCGGGCGGCGACATCGTTACCGGAGGGGCGACGGTGATCCTCGCCATGGGGGCGGGCCGCAAGGCTGCCGCCAGCATCCGGCGCCATCTGAGCATCCGCGACACCGCGGTCGTCTACGGGCCGGAGAGGGCGGGCTTCGACAACACGCTGTTCGGAATAGACCTCTCCGAAAGGAACTTCACCCATGTGCGGCTGGCGTAGAATGGCGGGGCAACGGCAATGACGTCCGACAGTACAAGTCCCCTTGGCGAGGCCCTCGAGCTTCGACGCGAGACGGCCGAGGCACGCGAAACGGGCCCCAGGGCGCGTCCCGCAGAGGTACTCCAGGAACATATCGTCGAGATCGTCAGCGATTCCGGAGAGGGCGCACAACGCTGCGGCCAGTCGCTTGCCGCCATAGCGGCGCGATCGGGAAACGGGATCTGGACGGTTGAGATCATTCCCGCCGAAATCCAGCCGCCGCCCCGCTCGATCGCCGGCGCCAGCGGCAACCGCGTTCGCATGGCCTCGGACCGCGTCACCAATGTGGGCGACGAGGCGGATCTCGTGGTCGCCTTCAACGAACAGGTCCTGTTGAGCCGCCTGCGTACGGGCGAAGTGAAGCCGGGCGCGTCCATTATCATCGACAACTGCTGGGCGAACGATCCCGATCCGGAGATCGCCAGGGCCTATGAGAAGGTTCGTGCCGAGATACGGGTGGGCGGATACCGGCTCTACGAAGTGCCGATGGAGGCCGAGTGCCAGAAACTCGTGCCCGACCCCCGGCGCGGCAAGAACATGTTCGTGCTGGGCATGCTCTGCGCGATCTACAGCCTCGACGCAGCGCTGGCGCGCGACCAGGTGCGCTTCACCTTCGCCAAGAAGGACCAGAAGATCATCGACGCCAATATCGAGCTGCTGGACGCCGGCCGTGCTTGGGCCGAGGCCAACCTCGATCTGCGCTACAAGATCCCGGCACCGCCGGTGACCGAACCGCAGGTCGTGATGAACGGCAACGCGGCGTTGGCGCTCGGGGTTGTCGCGTCCGGCATGGAGGTCTGCGCGATGTACCCGATCACGCCGGCGACCTCCGCCTCGCACTATCTCAGCGCCGTTTTTGAGAAAGTCGGCTGCGTCGTTCATCAGGCGGAAGACGAAATCGCCGCCTGCACCTTCGCCATCGGCGCCTCCTATGCCGGGAAATGCGCGGTGACGATCACCTCAGGGCCGGGCCTCGCGCTGAAACAGGAGGCGATCGGCCTGGCGGTGATGTCCGAGATACCGTTGGTCGTCATCGATGTGCAGCGGGGCGGACCGAGCACCGGCCTTCCCACCAAGGTGGAGCAGGGCGACCTGATGTCCGCCGTTTTCGGCAGTCACGGCGATGCGCCCAAGGTGGTGATGGCGGCCTCCTCGATCGAGGATTGCTTCTATTCGGTCATCACGGCGCGCAAGATCGCTGAGACCTTCAACATGGTCGTTGTGATCCTCTCCGATGCCGCGCTGTCCACCGCGCAGCAGCCCTATCCGCGGCCCCAGTTCAACGCCGACTGGCTGGCGCCGCCGGTTGACCAGAGCACCGTGCCGGAAGACGCCTTGCCCTATGACTGGGATGAACGCACCGGGATCATGACGCGGTTCATCCCGGGCCAGCCCAACGGGATGCACTGCCTGACCGGGCTGGCGCACGACCGTGGCAGCCATGTCGCCTACGACCCGGAGATCAACGAAGAGGGTCTCTTGAACCGCAGCCGGAAGCTCGCGGCGCTGCAGACCACGCTGCGGCTGGCACCGGTGTTCGGAGACGACGACGGTGACCTGCTGCTGATCGGCTGGGGCAGCACGAAGGGCGCCATCGAAGAAGCGGTGACCCGCCTGAGGGCCGAAGGTCACCGCGTGTCCTCGCTGCATCTGAAATACCTGCAGCCCATGGCCTCCGGAATCGACACGGTGATGCGCCGTTTCGACAAGGTCATGACGATCGAGAACAACTGGAACGACCCGCCCGACGATCCGCTGATCTCCCCGGACAACCGCCGCTATTCGAGCCTTGCGACGATGCTGCGCGCCCGCTGGCTGGTGGATGTGGATTGCTGGGGCACGGCGCGGGGACAACCGCTGAAACCGGCCGCCATCAAGGCGGCCGCGCTGGCCAAACTGGGCAAGGCATGAAGCCTGGCAGGATATGAGGCCAGGCAAGAAATGGGGAACGTCCAATGACCGCGTCTATGAGCCAATGCCTGCTGCAGATGGTGCGGACCGACTACACGATGTCCGATTACCAGAGCGAGATCGCGCCACGCTGGTGCGCGGGCTGCGGGGACAACGCGATCCTCGCGGCCATGCAGCGGCTATGCCGCGACGAACAGCTGCCGCCCGAAAAGACCGTCTGTGTCTCCGGGATTGGCTGCGCCTCGCGGCTGCCCCACTACATGAACGCGTACGGCTTCCACGGGATTCACGGCCGCGCGCTGCCCGTCGCCGAAGGGATCAAGATCCGGCGCCCGGACCTGCAGGTCTTCGTCACCACCGGCGACGGCGACTGCTGCAGCATTGGTGCTGCGCACTGGATCCATGCCGTGCGCTACAACATGAACATGACGCTGCTTCTGCACGACAATGAGGTCTACGGGCTGACCAAGAAGCAGGCGTCCCCGACCTCGCCGAAGGGATTGAAGAGCAACACAACACCCTTCGGCGCCACGCTGAACGCGCTCAACCCGCTGACGGTGACGCTCGGCATCACCAACGTCTCGTTCGTCGCCCAGGCGGTCGACTGGATCCCGGACCTGCTCTACGACATCGTGTCGAAGGCCTATCATCATAAGGGGTTCTCCTTCATCCGGATCCTCCAGCGGTGCCCGAACTTCATGGAGCACCGCTTCGACGACTACGTGCGCGACCCGTCGAGCACGCGGATCCTCACCCATGGGAACGGACTGCGCCTGAAGCCGGAGCTCTCACGGGTCTACAAGAACCAGCAGACCCACGATCCGCTCGACTTGGCCGAAGCCTTGACGCTGGCGCGGCTGGAAGACGAGATCCCCGTGGGCATCCTCTACAACGACCCCTCGGTACCCTGCTACGACGAGCTTCGCGCCGGCGAACGGCCGAGCACCCCGGCCTTGGTGGAGACGGTGCTGAACGAGGAGTTCGACAAGGTCGGCATCTGGCCCGCGACGGCGGCCGCCTCCGGCAGCGGGGCGTAACGCCATGTCACAGGCCCAGGTCGTATCCGACATCCTGCCCCAAGAAACCGACGTCCCCTCCGCAGCTCCCGCCAGCGAGCCTCTGCGGTCGGCGCTCTTTGCCCGCTACCAGCACCTCGAAAGCCTTCGATACGACTATCCGCTGGTCCTGATCGAAGGGCAGGAGGCTGCAGACACGCTCATTCGGCCGCTCACCCGGATCGTCGATGACGTGCTGAAGGCGGCCGCACCGCCGGACGCATCGGGCGAAGCGATCCGGCAGCAGGTGCTCGGGCTCGAGGACAAGATCCGGCGCCGCGTCGCCCTTGGAACGGAAGGCCGTCTCAGCGAGCTATGGCAGACCTGTGCCGCCGAGCTCGTCCGCGAAAGCGGCGAAGACCGTTTCGGCCCGGTCGATGCCAATCTCGACAAGGCGCGGCACAGCCTTCGCGTCGACGGTCGGGTGATCGGCTGCGACGAGACGACCCCGGTCAAGCTCCTGACCCATGCGTGGCGGGTGAAGCACGACGCCAAGGCGCGCCGGTTCCGCAAGACCGTCGAAAGCCTCATCCTGCGGCTCAACGACATCCTGAAATCCGACCATATGAAGTCCGACGAAGCGCATGGGCCGACGGCATTGGCCTCATCGATGGCGTCGAACGACGATGGGACGATCGATTTTCAGGCGCTGTCAGAGGTCTTGCACCGGGTCAGGCCCGAAGACAGGCTTCCCGATGACCGCCTTCGCCGGATCAAGAGCGCCCTGGAGGTGCTTCAACGCCAATCGTTCTTCGGCCCGGGACGCGCATCGCAATCGAGCCCCGACAGAGCCGCGCCCTACAGCTATGTGTTCGACAGCTGCTCGGAAGCGCTCGACGCACACCGTGATCGTCTGCCCGACGTGCTGGAGTTCACCAAGGCGCTGACCGTGGCCGAGCTTGAGGTCCAGAACAAGTACCGGCCTGAGCTGCACGACCCGATCTTCGAGCACTTCGACGAAAGCGAGCTGACGGCGGACCAACTGGCTCTGCTGCCGTCGGCCCTGATCTGCCTGCGCGACGGCGTGACCGAAATCGCCGAGATCGCGCGCGCCTACGAGGCGCTGGCAAGCGGCCTGCCGATCACCATTGTGATCCAGACCGACGACATCCTCGGCACCACCGCAGCCGGGCCGGCGCCCAATTCCTTCGGCGCGGGAACGGCCCGGCTGGCCGCGATGGCCATGGGGCTCAACAACGCCTTCGTGTTCCAGGCCACCAGCGCCGACCTCTACCGGATGCGCGAGGCGCTGCTGCGCGGGAACCGCTATGAAGGGCCGGCGCTGATCAGCATCTATTCCGGGGCAACGACGACCGTCCCGGGGGTGCCTGCGTACATCCTGGCGGCGGCGGCGACCGAATCCCGCGCCTTCCCGAGCTTCTCGTACGACCCCGCGGCGGGGCCGGACTGGGCCGCGCGTTTCGACCTCTCACACAACCCGCAGCCCGAGGTCGACTGGCCCGAACACCGGATCGAGTTCGAGGATCGCGAGGGTCAGCGCCAGTTCGAGACCCTTCGCTTCACCTTCGCCGACTTCGCCATCTGCGACACGCGCTACGTGCGCTTCACGCATCCGCGTGCGCGCTCCGACTGGGGGGGCGGGATGGTTCCCGTACCCGAATGGCTCGCCTTGCCGGACGACTCCGGGATGGTTCAAGATCCCTATGTGCTCGGCGTGGATGACGAGCACCGGTTGATGCGCGTCGTGGTCGACGCAAAGATCACCGAAGCCTCGCGGCGCTGCAACGACGCCTGGCGCCGGCTGCAGGAGCTGGCCGGGATCAACAATTCCCATGCGCTTCGCCAGCTTGCGCAAGCGCGGCGCGAGCGGGAGGAGGCGGCCCGTGCCGCGGAGCCCGTGGCCCCCGCGGCAGCGCCGCAGCGGGAAGAGACCTCGGCCCCGGCAGCGGCATCGAACGGCGCCGGGAAAACCGCACCGGACGCGTCAGACGGCGACGCGCCTTGGATCGAGACCCCGCGCTGCACGACCTGCAATGAGTGCGTGCAGATCAACAAAAAGATGTTCGCCTACAACGACAATCGGCAGGCCTACATCGCCGATCCCGATGCCGGAACCTACCGGCAATTGGTAGAGGCGGCAGAGAGCTGCCAGGTGAGCATCATCCACCCTGGCAAGCCGCGCGATCCCGATGAGCCGAACCTGACCGAACTGCTTGAACGGGCAGCGCCCTTCAACTGATGTGACGCCAGCCCGGCTCGCCGCGTTCGGCTACGGGCCATCCGTGTCTCATCCGGCAGCTACGTCGATAGTCGTCCGTGAAGAACCCTGACAGGCGTCTGTTCCGGCGGATTGCAGGGGAAGGGTCAAGGCGGCCCGAGAGACTTCGCCGCTTCAGCTTTCGGGCTGGCTTCGCCAATGACTGCCGATCGTGTTGCCGGTGCGTATGGCGCTGGACATCGACCTGATCTGGTACGGCATCCTCTTGATGATCAATCTGGAACTCGCCCTGATCACCCCGCCCGTCGGCGTGAACCTCTACGTCATCAAGGGCATCACCCAGGCCCACCTCGCCGCCATCATCCGCGGTGTGTGGCCCTATGTGCTGATCATGCTGGCGGGCTTGGCCGTCGTGATGACGGTGCCGGACATCGCCACCTGGCTGCCATCGAGCATGGCGGCGGGGCGGTAGCGTGGGGTGAAACCTAACCGTATTCGCAGAACGGTGCCGGATCATCGATAGCGTCCGAGATCGGCCCGTTGCGGTCGATTGTGAGTTCAGAGTGGAACAGCGGCTCATCTCTCAGCTTCGGATACTCGCCCTTCTGCCGCTTGCGACCCATCGTGGTCATTTGGTACGGCACCGGAAAAGGCCGAGATGGGCGGGAAGCGAACGTTCGCTGCGTCAGGTGAGAATGGCTGTCAGAAGCCCTCGTTCATTCATCATTTGGCGCAACACGGCACATGGGTGTCTCAACCGCATCATTGATGAACTTCTGGTGCGCGCGTTCAATCGCGGCGGGGCGGCGTCCGTGGTCAGCCAGATCGATCGTTATTGACCCGGCGCAGCTGACACCGGTGGGCCGGCCGTGGGCCCTATGCGGTTCCAGGTGCCCGCCATCGAGTATCGGCGATTTGCTGCAGCTCTTGGCAAGCTGAGTACAGGCAACTTTGCAGCCGATCCGAACAACCTGCGAGACGATTTCCGGCTGGGGGTTGTCGTGTTTTTCCCTTCCGTTGGAGAAGATAACCAGAGACGGGTTCACGGCGCCCAAAATCCTCTCTACGAACGCCCCCGCATCAGAGGAGGTAGGAAGGCCGCCATGGTGGGGAAAGACCAACGTTTGCGCTGTCAGATCCCGATCATGACGAAGCGCATCGTCAAGGCCCACTTCATCGATATCGCCGGCAAGCAGGAGGCCCGGCCTGTCGGCATGCTTCAGTCGCAAGAGCGCTGAAATCGAATTTGAAGTGATGTGCCGACCTTGCGCATCTGTACCGCCTGATCCAGCCAAGGCGAAGGAGGTTGATGGGGCTTCGACGTGGACCGCGACATCACCGACCGTTACGGTCCCCGGTGTTGTCGTCGTCAGTGTCGAGACCACCTCGCAGTTGCCCTCGCGTTCAGCCACGCTGACGGCGGCGAGCAAAGCACGCCATATTCCTGTTTTTTTCTGAGAGTCGGGGTTGAGATATAGCTTCTTCAGCTGGATCGTTGTGCTCGTAAGCAGGCCAATTATGCCGGCGATATGATCCTTATCGGCATGGGAGATGAACGCAACGTCGACGCAGGAAATTCCCATGTCCTCAAGCGTGTTGAGCAGCATTGCCCCGAGCGGCGCGTCGATAACAGAATAGGAGCCTTGAGATCTCACGAGGCTGCAATTGCCGTGCGCGACATCGAAAAGGACGATGTCACTCATAGTCCGGATTTCTCGTCGGCTTTCACGATTTCGTTCACGTTCTTGAAGAAAAGGTCGTCCTCTTCAGCCGCCCCGACGTTTACATCGCCTAGCAAGTAGTCGCCGACCTCCAACTGCGGAACGAGATCGCTTGCGATGCAGGCCGCCGGAAGAATGATGGCCTCGTCGGGCCGCCAGTTCGTCACAGTCACGTAGAATTCCTTGGTGCCGTGCGCGCGCTCGATTTCCCTTATGCAGATAAGCGTTCGATGCGCCCGCCGCTCGTCCACCGGGTCGTTCGCGAGTTCCCGACGGCAGATTTCGGCATAGACTCCTAGCTGGCTGATCTGGAAGTCGTGACGACCCACGATGACGGGGACCTCGGCGCGTGCTTCTCGCAACTCCAGGCGGTGGGTTTTCTGGTACATGGTCAGCAGCATCGCTGGATGCTTCGACGAGCCGAGCGCCTTGATCACCTTTGATCCGTTGAATGATGCCAGGTTCTTGGCCTGCAGCCGGTGATCGCAGATCACGAAGGGGCTGTTGATTGCGAGAACATCGGCGACCAACCGATCGATGTCTTGCCCATACCGCCCATCGACGGCCCTTGGTTCGATCTTGTGATCGCGCAGCTGATCCATCAGGTCTTCGCGATCGTCGGGGTCATCATCCACGATCGTGACCGACTGCGGCTGCTCGACATCCGAGAAATTAATCGTGCCTAGCATGCTACCTCGGAAACAACTCTCTCATCGGTCGCAGTGCGATCGTGAAGCGTGCGCCACCGAAGTCCGTCAGAGGATCGGCATGGATGGTGCCGTTGAGATCCTTGATCGAATCCCTGACGATCGTAAGTCCGAAACCCGTTCCATCGGCGACTGTGGTCACGCCGGGGAGCCAGATATCCTCTACTGACACACCGTCGATCCCTCCCGCATTGTCTTCAATCCGGATAAGGATATTGGTAGTGTCGGTCAACGTATCAATTTTGATCTTCCGCTCGTCCTGCTCGAAATTCTCCCGTTGGAACGCGTTAAAAGAATTTAGGATCAGGTTCAGCATTATTCCATCGAGCAACGCCTCAGTACCGTTGACGAAAAGTACCGTCACGCTCGGATTGAAGTCAATCACAGTCTCATAATAAGCCGTGATCGGTTCCAGCATCTCAACAAGGGCGCAGATCGATTCATTAACATCGACCCGGCCGGTCCGGCGCTTACGTTTACTTAGTAGGCCAAGCGGTATGCTTATAAATGAGCTGAGGCGTTCCTTGGATGTCTGGATGCGTGCGACACGTTCATTGGCCTTGTCCTTCTCCTCGTCCGGCACGAGCCGGATCAGTGCTTTGATCGCATTATCGATCAGCTTTAGCGGCCTGCCGATCTCGTGCGCAAATACTGCGGAAGTCATGCCAGCGGTTGCCAGTGTGCGGTAGAGTTCAAGGTCCTCCCGAAGCGAGTCCGCTTCCTTCTCGGTTTCCTTCACATACCTATGGATCGCGCTATCCACCTTCTTGCGCTCGGTCGGCTTGACAGTCTTGCTCAGCACGAGTTCCAGATTGGTGGTCGCCTTCTTGGCCTTTTCCTTCTTGCTCTGCTTTTCAACTTCGCGCTTCTTGTCGCGCTCCTTTAGCAGGATTCGCGCGGCCCAGTCGAGGACCTCGCCGCAGGCTCTCTTCAGTTCGCCGAATGCGAAGTTCTCCACATAGCCGATCCTGTCCGTCTTCTGGATCAGCGCGCCATCAGTGTTGATCACCTTTACCCGGCCCACGGAGGTATTGGTCGAGGGCCTTACTTCAGGACTGCGTGCTCGGCGCAGGTTTAGGCCCAGCCAGTCGTTCTCGGCACCCCCGTAGGGTGGGACGCGAATTCCATCCTCGTAGAGATGCACTCCGCCGAGTTCGCTAAGCCAGTTGCGGACTTCCGACAGGGTCGAGGAGCGTGTCGAGAAGCTTTCGCTGCTGAGGAGGTAGACCCAGAGATCGAAAGTGAAGGGTGGGGCATGGAATGTGTCTCCCGCCAAATCTTCATGCAGGATATCGCCTTTCCAATCCAGGATTCTGAAGGTGGCGTTACCCTGCGTATGAAGCTCGGCCTGAATTCGGTACTCGGCATCCGAGAAGTAAGATTGACCGACTTTCGCTTGCAGGTCCTTAAATTCCGCGGTCAGAAGGCTGGCGGAAAAGCCAGGATCGCTCTTATTGGGCCTATTTCTTGATTTCGGCTCATCGGTAATCAGTTGTTCTTCAAACCGGGCGAAGGGATCGGACAGTAGAAGAAGGCTGCGGGCAAGCTTGGTCACTGTGGAGCGCGTTAATCTGGCTTCGATGTCCTCAATCCGGATCTCCGTCCCGTGCGGGAGATCGGTCTTGGCTTCAGTGATCTCGAGCGATACGTCCTCGACGACATCGGCCTTCTCGTATTCGAGCCAATCTAGGACCAGTGAGTACTCCTTGCCCGGCTCGGCGGCCGGTCGTGTCGTCAGCGTGACACGGTTCCCCAATCGAAGAGCAGCAAGGCGGCCCAACCCTTTGTCGCCGACTGGAACTCGTTTGTATTTTGGTGTAAGAGCATCCTTCTTCTTGTCCGACCGGCCAATGACTAGCCAGCCCCTCCTGATCTGGCTGCCGGTCATCCCCGCGCCGTTATCCGCAATCGCGATGGAACCTTTGCCCGACTTCAATTCATCGAGTGCAATCTCGCACTTCGTCGCATCGGCGTCGTAGCCGTTCTTGACCAGTTCGATGATACCTTGGTCGACATCCGGTACGAGTTCTTCGCCGAGCCGTCGCAGGATGTCCGGAGAGAACTTAAGATAGTCAGCCATCGGGCTCGAGCCATGGAATCTGCGCAACGATCCCAGTGGTCAGATGGCGGCATCGTATGCCGACATTCAGGTAGTCGTTCGTCTCGTCTGAAGCCAAGACCTGAGTCAGCCTCCGACAGCTTTCGACCTCCCCATCCTTCGGCAACAGTACCAGCAGGTGATTCTCGACCGCGACGTTCCGGTTTCCGACGATGACTGTGGCGACCGCGCGGTTGCGGTCACTGGGACTAGACGTGCGGCGGATGACCACGAAAGGCGGCTTGAAGACCGTCCCGCCGAACCGCCGGCTAGCCTTCGGCTCGAATCCGTCGCACCACCTGGGTGTTGTCTTGGCGCAGATGTAGCGGTGCCAGGCCCCTTTTTTCGGATGGCGATGCGGAACCACCGCACCTACGTGGACTTGGAACCTGTCGCCGACGCGTAAGTCGTTTCGAGCCTCTACTCCACTGTCCCAGATCTTTCCGTCCGGAGATGGCACGATAAGGGTCGAAAACACGTCAACGTCCGCCCATGCATCGAAGCGGCCAAGCGACTTGTAGCTACCCCAAACGCCCTGGTTCACGAGATGAATCCTAAAGGCCGCGTAACGCGAGCCGCAACGCAGCACTTCCGGCAAGATCGCGGAAATTGGTGCGGAAACCTTCTTGTGCCTGACCAGTTCGGCGAGGAAAAGCGCCGCAGCATTTATCGATCCGGCCGACCACGCGCATTCCCCGACGTCCCTCACGACGCCGAACGGGGGATTGAACAGAAATCCGTTCGGTTCTCCCAACGTATCCTTTGCCTGCATCATGTCGCCTACGCGGATGTGAGGGAAAACGCCGTCGATACGATCAATCTCGCCGTCGAAACCGCCCCTGAGCCGCGCCTGGAGAACAAGTCTCGCCTTCGCCAGCCGGACGAGGTCGGCATCAAGATCGAAGCCCGACAACTGCTTGCCCCAAGCGGCCAAGGTTTGATGCAACGTCGCTTCAATCGGCAGATGCTCTGCATAGGCCAAAAGCAGGTCACCCATCCCGCAGGTGGGATCCATCACCAGACCACCGCCGGGAAGCACCTCGTGTAGCTGGTGCGCTACCTGCCTAGCATTCGCGCTTCCTGTGAAGAATGTACCGGAAGCCTGTCGACGCTCGAGGTCGAAACTCTGCCGATGGACTTTGTAGGGTACTCCATTGAGGAGCGGTTCGGTTTCGACGGAGCGCCCCTCAAGCTCGCACTCGCCGATGACTGATTTCTCTGCGCCAGAAACAAAATCCGGGAACGTAAGAGATAGTTCAACCATCGATCCCGTCTGCGTCATCCACGAGTAACAGGAGGTTGCGTCCGGCTGATCAGTACCTCCGTCTCCAAATTCTCATTCTCAACCCATATACCAACGCGCTTCAACTGAACGCAACGACTTCATGGAACCTCTCCAAAGACGTCGAGGCATACAACATCACAGTAATTCTTTTATAATCAGCGCGATAGGTCGGTATTTCTTCAGGTCTTGGCGCGCCAAACATTGCAGCCCTCTAGATGTCTGAAGACAATGAACAGATCGAAAAAAGCAGCCATTAACCACTCTTCAACAGCATCCCAACGGCACATTTGAGAGCCTGTTCGCTGCAATCGCAAAGCTGTTCAGATGCGTGCGAATTAAGGCACAAGGCGGTCTGTTTGAGCCGTCTGTTTGCGTCAGGTCTACCACCTGAAGCGGACCATGCCCGTCGGGCATCGGCTCGACCGCACAGGGCCGAAAGTTGACGGTCGTTCCTCCGCGTTGGCGCGACGTTGGAACGATTGATGTCTTCGTCGAACCGCGATTGGCCCAGAGTTCCAATCCTGATGATCGCGGCCGAAGCATGCTGGCGCAATCAGTCCTGCACTGCTGCAATTAGCCCGGCCGTCCTACCCCACCACCCACGTATTCTCGCCCGTCATCAGCGTCTGCAGGTCGTCGCGGTTCATCGGCCGATACGGCGTCCTGTGCTCCCAGGCCGCCGTGAAATCCTCCGCCGGGTCGCAGTAGAGCACGCCAAGCGCCATGGGGTGGGGCAGGCGGGCGAGCGCCGTGGCCAGGGTGAAGTTGCGCTCGTTGTGCACGGTGATGCGGTCGGCGGCCTCGGCCGTGTCCACGATCTCGAAGGTGCCGGTTTCGGGCAGGAAGTGCAGGCCGTGTTCCCCGTCCGGGCCGAAGGTCAGGGGCTGGCCGTGTTCCGCGCGGATGGTCATCTCGCGGGCGCTCTTCTTTTCGTGCAGGCCGCCCCAGGCGTCGTCGTTGTAGACGATGCAGTTCTGGTAGATCTCCAGCAGAGACGCACCTTTGTGCGCGTGCGCGCGCTTGACCATCTCAGGCAGGTGGTCCTGCATCGTGTCGACCGTGCGGGCGACGAAACGGGCGCCGGAGCCCAGGGCCAACAGGGCCGCGTTCACCGGCTGGTCGGCGGAGCCGGCGGGCGTGGAGGCGGAACGCGTGCCGATGATCGAGGTCGGCGAGGCCTGGCCCTTGGTCAGGCCGTAGATGGCGTTGTTCAACAAGAGCAGGTTGACGTCCACATTGCGGCGCAGGACGTGCAGCAGGTGGTTGCCGCCGATCGAGAGAAAGTCGCCGTCGCCGCCGACCACATAGACGTCCAGATCCGGGTTCGCCAGCTTCACGCCGGTCCCCACCGCCGCGGCCCGGCCGTGGATGGTGTGGAAGCCATAAGTGTCCATGTAATAGGGAAAGCGCGCCGCACAGCCGATGCCGGAGACGAAGACCACGTCTTTCGGCATCCGGCCCAGCTCGGCCAGCGCCTTGCGCACGCCCTTCAGGATGGCGTAGTCGCCGCAGCCGGGGCACCACCGGACCTCCTGGTCCGTCGTGAAGTCGGCGGGGGTCAGCGTGACGGTGTCCATGGTCTTCAGTCCTCCAGAAGCCGCAGCAGGTGGGCTTCCACATCGCCCGCGCGGAAGGGCTGGCCTGTCACCTGGTTCAGGCCTTCCGCCGGGGTCAGCAACTGGGCGCGGATCAGCTCCAACAGCTGGCCCGAATTCATCTCCGCCACCACGATGCGGCGGAAGCGGCTGAAGATCTCCTCAAGCCCTCGGGGCAGCGGCCACAACAGGCGCAGATGCAAGTGCGCGACGGCATGCCCACGCTGGCGCACCCGCCGTGCTGCCGATTTCAGCGGGCCATAGGTCGATCCCCAGCCGACGATCAGGATGTCGCCGGCATCCGGCCCTTCCTCGATCGCGGCCGGCGCCACGGCGTCGGCAATGCGCTCGATCTTGCGCTGGCGCAGGTCGGTCATCTGCTGGTGGTTGGCGGGGTCGTAGGAGATGTGGCCGGTGTCCGACGACCGCTCCAGCCCGCCGATGCGGTGGATCATATCCTCCGTGCCGGGGCGGACCCAGGGGCGCGAGAGCGTGTCGGGGTCGCGCAGGAAGGGCTGAAAGTTCTCCGGGTCGGTGCGGAAGGCCGGGGTGATGTCGGGCAGGGCATCGGCGTCCGGCACCCGCCAGGGTTCCGCGGCGTTGGCGATGTAGGCGTCGGACAGGATGATCACCGGGGTCATGTGCGTCGTCGCGATGCGCGCGGCCTCGATCACCGTGTCGAAGCAGTCCGACGGCGTGGCCGGGGCCATCACGCAGGCCGGCGCCTCGCCATGGCGGCCATGCACGGCCATGGTCAGGTCGCCCTGTTCGGCCTTGGTGGGCATGCCGGTTGAGGGGCCGGCCCGCTGCACGTCGACGGCGATCAGCGGCAGCTCCGCCGCCACGGCCAGGCCCAGAGCCTCGGCCTTCAGCGCGATGCCGGGGCCGGACGATGCGGTGACGCCCAGGCCGCCGGCATAGGACGCGCCGACGGCGGCGCAGACGGCCGCAATCTCATCCTCCGCCTGGAAGGTCACCACGCCATGCCCGCGCAGCTTGGCGAGGGCGTGCAAGAGGGCAGAGGCCGGGGTGATCGGATAGGTGCAGTATGTGACCTTCAGGCCGGAACAGGCGGCGACGGCCGAAAGGCCGATCGCCATGGCGTCTGTGCCCGTGACCGTGCGGTAGAGGCCGGGCGGGCGCACGGCCGGGGCCGCGCGGAAGGCGATGTCCGCCCCGATCTCCGCCGTTTCGCCATAGGCGTGGCCGGCGTCGAGGGCTGCGATGTTGGCTGCAGCAATGTCCGGCGTGGCCTTGAAGCGCGCCTCGATCCAGTTGCGCGTGGCCGTGCGGTCATGCCCGAACATCCAGAACACAAGGCCCAGCGCCCAGAAGTTCTTGGCCCGGCCTGCCTGCTTCTTGCCGACGCCCGTGGCGGCGACGGCGATGGCCGTCAAGCCGGTCACGTCGATCAGCATCACGCGGTAGCCGGCCAGGCTGCCGTCTTCTGTGGGGTCGGCGTCGTACCCGGCCTTTTCCAGCCCGCGCTTGGTCAGGCTGCCCTTGTCGACGATCAACAGGCCGCCGCGGCGCACGGTGTTAAGGTTGGTCTTCAGTGCCGCCGGGTTGAAGGCCACCAGCACGTCGGCCGCATCGCCCGAGGTCAGGATCTCCGGCCCGCCGAACTGGATCTGATAGGCCGACACGCCATAGGTCGTGCCCACGGGCGCCCGGATCTCCGCCGGAAAGTCGGGCAGCGTGATCAGGTCATGGCCGGAAAGCGCGGTCGCCTTGGCCGTTTCGGATCCCAACAACTGAATGCCGTCGCCACTGTCGCCGGCGAAGCGCACGACCATGCGGTCGTTGGTGGACGTCTCGTGCGTCTGGGAACCCGCTTTGTCCAAGAGGTCAGTCATCGTTGGTCCTGGTGGGGGGCGATCATGGCCGTTGTGATCGTTAGATAGGTCTTTCTAGCCTCAGTTAGCTTGCAGTCTTTGCAATGCAGCCTGCAAGTAACACCTCCGACATAATTGGTCATGCTGTTCGGTCCGCGCGCGATCGTCGCGGGGGCAGGGCGGTGGCGCAGACCCGATGCCAGCCGAACGCAATGGCGAAGCTGGCGGCTGTGCCCAGCGCGGTGACGAGCGCGAACATGGCCAGCGCCGGCAGGCCGGTGGGCGCCAGCAACACCTGCACCACAACGACCACGAAGACGTGGACGATGTAGACCGTCATCGTCATCGGCGCCAAGCGGCTAAGCGGGGAAGGGGCAGCCAGCCACTGCCGGAACAGCACAGGCAGGCCGATGGCGAGGCTGACGGACAGCGCAGCCTCCCAAACGGCGCGCACGGCGGCCTGCCAGCTCTCACCACCGCTGGCCATCAGGCGCGGCACGTCGACGCCAAAAATCTCCAGGGCGTGGATGGCATAGGGCAGCGCCGCGAGAGCCAGGCCCACCCGCAGCCAACCAAAGGCCTGACCCGTCGGCATACGTTCGATCAGCCGCGAGCGGCCGGCCAGCACGCCGCCGAAGAACAGGATGGCGTATTGCGGAAAATGCGCCGGCTCCACCGGCAGCACGAAGCCCAATGTCACCCAGCGGTCGACCGGGTAGTCGAGGCGGATCAGGTAGGTGGCGACGGCCATTGCCGCCATCACCCCCAGGATCAGCGCGTTGGGCACGCTTGCCGTCGCCATCGGACGCAGAATCCCAGGACTGATCACAGCCGCGAGGCAGAGCAGGGCGGAATAGGCCAGCAAGTGCAGCAGGAACCAGGCATGGGCGAAGTCGACCTGCCATTGCCCGATATAGCCGTCGGCATAGAACGTCCAGAAATCCGGCAGGTCCCCCGACAACAGGTAGAGCGCCACGGGCAGCAGGATGAAGCCGACCAAGAGTGCCGGCAGGCCCAGCCGGATCGCACGGGCCAGCAGGAACCCCCACGGCCCGCGACGCGCGCAGCCGGCGGCGGAAAAGTATCCCGCGACCATGAAGAACAGGCCCATGAAGAACGACGAGTTGACCGTGAAGAACGGCCCCAGCCAGGCGCTGTGGTCGGGATAGGTCACTGGCCAAGCGCCACCGGTGGGGCCGTAGGGCTGGGCCGCGTGATGCGCCAGCACCAGCACGATCAGCGCCACGCGCAGCGAGTCGACATGGGCAAGGTGCCGTGCGGCCATGGTCTTCAGGTCCCTCTCCTGAGTTGTCGGCACGTATCGCGCGAGCCGCTTCCACACTACCCCTACATCCGCGTCGACAGGGTGAGCGGACGTGGCACGCGATGTCGCGCGCAATCGTCCGTCGGTCGTCTGTGCTATGGTAGGGGGCCAGTATGCGTCGCATGGTCGGCGCCGCACAAACAGGCGAGCCCTCGTGACCATCCCTACGAAATCTGCCACGGCAGCCCAGCTTGCCAGGCGAATCGATCAGGCGATCGGCCGCCGGCCGGCCGACCTGGTGATCAAGGGCGCTCGCATTCTGGACGTCGCCAGCGGCCGCCTGGAAGCGGGCGACATCGCCATCGCCGACGGGATGATCGTCGGCGTCTATGAGAGTTATTCCGGCGAACGCGAGATCGATGCCCGGGGCCTCGTCGCCGTGCCCGGCTTCATCGACGCCCATGTGCATATCGAAAGCAGCCTGACGGTGCCGGGCGAATACGACCGCTGCGTCCTGCCCCGCGGCACGACGACAGCCGTCTGTGATCCACATGAGATCGGCAATGTGCTGGGCCTTGAGGGCGTGCGCTATGTGCTGGAGAGCGCCGCCGGGCTCGCCCTCGACCTGCGGGTGCAGCTGCCGAGCTGCGTGCCCTCCACGGCGCTGGAGACCTCCGGCGCACGGCTGACGGCGGCGGATCTGCTGCCGCTGAAGGACCATCCGAAGGTGATCGGCCTGGCGGAGATGATGGACTTCCCCGGCGTGTTGAACGGCGACCCGGAGGTGTTGGACAAGCTCGCCGGCTTTTCCGGCGGGATCATCGACGGCCATGCCCCGCTGGTGCGCGGGCGCGACCTCAACGCCTATGCCGTGGCCGGTATCTGCAACGACCATGAGAGCACATCGGCTGAGGAGGCGGCGGACAAGCTGAAGCGCGGCCTGCGCATCTTCATGCGCGAGGGCAGCGTGGCGAAGGACGCCGACACTCTGGCACCGCTCTTAACGGACTTCACCTCGCCCTTTGCCGCCTTTTGCACCGACGACCGAAGCCCGCTGGATATCGCCGAGGAAGGCCATATCGACCACTGCATCCGCAAAGCCATTGCCGCGGGTGCGCCGATGACCGCGGCCTACCGGGCAGCCTCATGGTCGCCGGCCAACGCCTTCGGCCTGACAGATCGCGGGCTGATCGCGCCCGGCTATCGCGCCGATATCGTGCTGGTGGAAGATCTGGAGGCCTGCGGCGTGCGCCAGGTGATCGCCGGCGGCCGGCCCGTGGACGATGCGACGTTTGCAGGGCGGCGTCTGCTTGCACCTGTCGGCCGGCGCTCCGTCCATCTCGGCCGCGTGACGCCGGAGGCCTTTGCCGTACCGGCGCGCGGGACCACCGCACCTGTGATCGGCCTCAATCCGGGGTCGTTGGTGACGGATCGGCTGGCGATGTCGCCGTCCGTACGCGATGGCCTCTGGCTGGCGGATCCCGAACGGGACGTGCTGAAGGTCTGCGTGCTGGAGCGTCACGGCATCAATGGCGGCATCGGTCGTGGGTTCGTGCACGGGTTCGGCCTGCGCGGCGGGGCCCTAGCCTCCAGCGTCGGGCATGACAGCCACAACGTCGTGGTCGTCGGCGACAACGATGCCGATATGGCCGTCGCCGTGAACCGGCTGATCGAGTTGGAGGGCGGGTTCGTCGTCGCCCGCGGCGGACAAGCGGTGGCCGAACTCGCCTTGCCGATCGCCGGGCTGATGAGCGACCGCCCGGTGGAGGAGGTCTGCCGGACGCTGGTCCGCCTTCACGATGCCAGTACTGCCCTGGGCTGCCCTCTCGGCGAACCCTTCATAGCCCTGGCCTTCCTGGCCCTGCCGGTGATCCCGCACCTGAAGATCACCGACCGCGGCCTGGTCGACGTCGACCGGTTCGAGCTGATCGCCGCCTGAGGCGCCAACCGCAGCCTCTCGACACGATCGGGCCGCTATCGGGCCGCAATCGGCGCGCAGACCGGCGCCCGTATCGTTTCGGCTTCCGAGAACAATGGAGTGTGTTCGTGATCGGCTTTCGCAAGTCCGGGATCGGGTCCCGGTTGCACAGGACGGTGAGGGGCGTCGTGCTGACGGCGGCAGGCACATTTACAGCCGTAGCCATGACCGCCGAGGCACCGGCGCAACAGGCGGCGACCGACCTTTCGGCCATCGTGATGGCGGAGGGCGTGGATCCCGCCCGCTCGGCGCTGTTGGTCGTGCGGCTGGAGGATGGTGCCGAGTGGGCTTCGGGCGGCGCACGTGTCGACCAGCGCTTGGAACCTGCGTCGACCTCTAAGATTCCCCATACGCTGATCGCTCTGGAAACGGGCCTTGTCGACGGCCCCGAGACATCGTTTGCCTGGGACGGTGTGGAACGCAGCATCGCAGCCTGGAACCAGGACCAGACCATGGCCACGGCCTATGCCCGTTCCGCCGTGTGGGTGTATCAGCAGATCACCTCCAGCCTCGGCCGCGCCACCATGGCCGACTGGCTGGAGCGCTTCGACTACGGCAACCACGATGTCGGTGGCGCGGCGGATCTCACGACCTACTGGCTGGCGGGGCCGCTTGCCATCTCCGTACGAGAGCAGACGGACTTTCTGGCACGGCTGGCGCGGCAGGATCTGCCGCTGTCGGAACAGACATACGCGGCCGCAGCGCAGATCATGCGGGCCGATGGCGGGGACGGCTGGACACTCTATGCCAAGACCGGATGGCGCAGCGACGGCGAGCTCATGGATATCGGCTGGCATGTCGGCTGGCTGGAATCGACGGTTCGGGGTGAGGCGGAGACCTATGTCTTCGCTTTCAACATGGACATGGCGGATCCAGAACACGACCTGAGAAGACGAAGTGGCACGGCGCGGGCGGCATTGACGGCCATCGGCGCCCTGCCGTAGGCGAGTTGAGAAGGCGGGTTGCCGGCCCCTGTCTCTTGGGCATGGGCCGGGCAGCCTGCGAGGGATCGATCAGGTCCGTGCCGTTTCGGCAGGGCAACACCGGAATGCACGCCGGGCGGCCGGGAGCGGCCGGGCGTCGTCAACAGGGGACAATCATGAAAGGTATGCAGTTCTACATCGATGGGGCGTGGCGCCAGCCGATGGCGCCGACGCCGCACCCGGTCTTCAATCCATCGACGGAAGAGGCGTTCACCAACATCGCCTGGGCGACGGAGGTAGAGGTGAACGCGGCCGTCGGCGCCGCGCGCCGCGCCTTCCCCGCCTGGGCGACCACCACCAAGGACGAGCGCCTGGATGCGCTGCGCCGCGTGATCGCCGTCTATGACCGGCGCATCGACGACATGGCGGCCGTCATCTCGCAGGATATGGGCGCACCCATGGACCTGGCGCTGCACGCCCAGGCGGCCGCCGGCGTGGATCACCTGCGGGCGTTCGCGGATGCGCTAGAGGGCATGTCGTTGGAGCACGCCTTCCGCCCCGACATGCCGGAACACCACATCGCGCTGGAGCCGGTCGGTGTAGCAGCACTGATCACGCCGTGGAACTGGCCGATGAACCAGATCAGCCTGAAGGTCGGCGCCGCCCTTGCCGCCGGCTGCACCATGGTGCTGAAGCCGTCCGAGATTGCGCCGATGTCCGCCGTGCTGTTCGCGGAGTTCTTGGACGAGGCGGGCCTGCCCGCCGGTGTCTTCAACCTGATCCATGGCGACGGCGCCGGGGCGGGCACGGCGCTGACCACGCACAAGGACGTGGACGTAGTGTCGTTCACCGGCTCCACACGGGCCGGCATTGCCATCTCCAAAGTTGCCGCGGACACCGTGAAGCGTGTGTCGCTTGAGCTTGGCGGCAAATCGCCCAACCTGGTGTTCGCGGATTGTGACCTGGCGAAATCCGTCCGTTACGGCGCAGCACTGTGCTTCAACAACACCGGACAATCCTGCAACGCCCCGTCGCGCATGCTGGTGGAACGCGGCGTGTATGACGAGGCCATTGAGATCGCAGCCGAGACCGCCAGCGCCACGCGGGTGGATCTGCCGATGCGTGCCGGCAACCACATCGGCCCGCTGGTGTCGGAGCAGCAGTTCGCCAAGGTGCAGGGCCTGATCGAGACGGGCATGGCCGAAGGCGCGCGGCTGGTGGCCGGTGGGCTAGGGCGTCCCGACGGGGTCAATCGCGGCTGGTTCGTCCGGCCGACCGTCTTCGCCGATGTGACGCCGGAGATGACCATCTGGCGGGAGGAAATCTTCGGCCCGGTCCTGGCCATGACGCCCTTTGACGGAGAGGACGAGGCGATCGAGATGGCCAACGATACGGACTATGGTCTGACCTCTTACGTGCAGACGGGCGATCCTGAGCGGGCGCGGCGCGTTGCCCGCCGGCTGCGTACCGGCATGGTCCAGATGAACCGCAAATCCAGGGCTTCGGGATTGCCCTTCGGGGGCTACAAGCAATCCGGCAACGGCCGGGAAGGCGGCCATTGGGGAATCGATGAGTTCCTGGAGGTCAAGGCGATCAGCGGCTGGCCGACCTAGAGGTCACCTCTGCCCGCTAGTTTGGCCGAGGCCACTTCAGCCGCCGTTACCGGCGAAGCGCGCCTCGGCCATAGTCCCGACCACTATCCCCGCGTGATCAGCACGATCATCAGCAGAGCGATGGGCGTCAGTGCCAGAGCGACGACAAACAGGCCCTGGATGCCGAACAACAGGGCGACGAGGACGGCCCCGAGCGAGAGGTTGAGGGCGAAGAACTTCTGATCTTCTTCGCTTCCGCGGACCGCCTCTCGCAGCATCCATCCGACAACCGGCAGCAAGAAGACCGCGTTCATGGCCGTCCGGCCCAGCCCAGGCCCGGCTGCCTGCGCCCCCAATGCCCGTGTGCCGCCGGCCGCATCGGGTGGACTGCCGTCATGCGCGCGAGCGGCCTCGCCCCGGCGAATGGCCCAGGCGATGCCCAGCCCCATCAGGGCCGGCAGCGGCGCAAGAGCAAGCGGTTCGCCCGCGGCCAAAAGGTAGGGGACGCAGGCACACCCGATCAGCAGCGCCGCGGACGGAAGCCCATCCAGCGTCCAGCGAACCCACCGGCCCTGTGGACGGCGGAAAGCGTTGCCTCCGGCAATACTGTTCGACAAGAAACCCAGATTAGAGAGGAAGAACCACGCGACCAGCGGAATGGACACCGCGAACATGGCCATGGACATCGGCTGGTAGAAGCCATGCTTCGGGCCCGGAATGACTGTCGCCCAAAGGACCAGCCAGATGGCATAAGGCAGCAGCATGAAGCCGCCGACGTAGTAAGGAACGTATCTCGCGCGCATCCAAATGCTCTTCTTGTGACGTGCGTGTTGGCCGTCGCCAAAAGGCATATGGGCGGCGTGGACCGAAATCCTGCATCGCAACGGCACCCTGCGCGGAAACGGCGCGGGCTCCGTTTCGGACAGCGGCAGGGGCCAGGCGACCAGCGGCGCCCGCCATTTGGGCAGGCAGCGCGTCTATCGCGTTGTCAGGCTTGCGGCAGCTCGTAATTGATCATCCAGTGGATGCCGAACCTGTCGGTCCACATGCCGAAATAGGCGCCCCAGAACATGTCTTGCGGCGCCATCTTGGGTGTTCCGCCGTCGGAGAGCTTGGCGAACATCGCATCGCAGTGCTCCCGGCTCTCGCCGAGGATCGAGATCGACACGTTGTCACCGACTGTGGGCGGCGGTCCGAACGCGGAGCTGACGTCGCTGCCCATCAGCACAGTCTCGCCCACGGGCAGCGAGACATGCATGACCCAGTCCCGTTCGGCGTCAGGCACCGTCATACCGGGCGGCCCATCGGCGTAGGTCGAAAAGCGCGAGAACTCGCCACCGAAGGCAGCCCGGTAGAACTCGAAGGCTTCACGGCAGTTTCCGGCGAAGTTCAGGTAGACGTTGAGTGACATGGCCGCCTCGCATGTGTCCTGGGCCCAGTGCAGGCCGGCAATGCTGGGACCCTAGTCCTTTCGGCTGGAGGCTGCCACAGGGCGGATGGCGCCAACGGTGCCTGCTGCGCCGCGCGCCGCGATGAATTGGCGGATCGTCAAGACAATGCTAGTATTCGACGAAATAGATTGGGAGGGCGTAGGCGATGACGAAATGTAAATCCGCTGCAGTTGCTGTTGTGACCGTAGCCTTGGGCGCCTGCGTGCCGGCTGGCGGTGGTGTGCAGACCGGTCCGGGGCCCGGCGGCGGGGGCGGTGTTGGCCCTGCCAGCCAGTCACCCGTGGCGAACGCTCGGGAGATTAACCAGTATCTGAGCAACGGCAGTGCGTTGATCGAGTATTTTGAGGGCACTCAATGGGATGGGTCTTTCGAATGCGGATATTTTGACGCGAACGGATCTTACGAATCTTTTTGGGTTGATTGGAGTGGTGAGGAAGATGACTTTGTCGGCGGTTGGTCGGTCCGGGGCAGTCGGCTCTGCATCAATGGCACCTGGTTTTCGGGAAGCGCGCATTTCGGCTGCAACCTGGCGGAATGGAGCCTGGACGACACGCTGTTGCTGATAAATTCCCGCGATCAGATCGTTGCTGAGATCACCGCGTATGATGGGCCTCAGGAATACTACCAGTACGGATGCGGCATATGAGGCCGAGACGGCCTGGGGGCGCGGGGCAGGCATTCGGGACTGAGAGCCTTGGACTGAACAGCGGCGGGGTTGCGGCCGCCAGGTCCGTGACCGCGCCCGCCGTCGGCAGTCCCGCGGTCTCACATATCAGCGGCTCTTGACGAAGCGATACCCCACCAGCAGCAGGACCGCGCCGCCAACGGCGACCAGGATGCTGTAGAGGTTGAAGCCGGTTACGCTCCCCAGCCCGATCAGGCTGGCGATGAATCCGCCGACGACGGCGCCGACCACGCCGATGACGATGGTGATGATCAGCCCGCCCGGGTCGCGCCCGGGCACCAGCAGCTTTGCCAACAGACCCGCCACAAGACCAAGAACGATCCAAGAAATGATACCCATGTCTGAAGCCCCCGAAGTTCGACATTGGTCCACCTGCAGTCGGTCGGCGGAGGTTCCCCGCCTGCGAACCCAGGCGCGGCCATGGTAGCCGACGCCCCGGCAATGGCGAGTCGATATCCGGGAAGGCGGCAGATAGGGATCGAGAACAGGTGCTTGTGCCGCCGAGCGGCGTTTAGCCCAGGTGGATCGGGTTGCTCCAGGCCCGCTTGCCCGCGGCATCGGTAAGGACGATCCGGACCCAGGAGCCCTTGAATTTCTCCAGCGGCAGGGTGGCGCGCGTCAGCGCGGCGCCGGCCACGCGCTCCGACTTCGGCGGGCGGCCGACGGCTATGACCCGCTGCACCGGCGTGCAGGTGACGTGCAGCGCGCCGCCTTCGATTGAGAGGTCCCGGAATTCCGGCCCCTGGGTGGCGTAGAAGTGCCCGGCCTTTAGCGCAGCCAGCAAGGCCTCGGGCTCGTTTGCTGTCGCCTTGACCATCACCCAGCCGCCGAACGCATCGGAGTCCGGCGTGTCGGCAAGCTTGAAATGGGCATCGTCCACGGCGATCGCGGTCAGGCGGCGCCCCTCGCTTAAGAGCGCATCCAAGAGATAGGCCCCGTCGGCACGGTCTTCATGAACCTCGGACGTGTGGTTGTAGACTTCTACCGCGTGTGGAACGTCGTCCAGCGTGCGGGTATCTTCCAGCGTCAGCCCGTACCATTCGGGATGCGCGATGGCGACGAAGGCCCCTGCGGCCGCCGCCCGCCGGGCGAGCGCCGGCCCCATCTCGTCCGACGCGGTGGGCGCGAAATCCTCCGGCAGGCCGACGGCCAGGATGTGCCACGGTTCGCCGTTCTGGATGGCCGGCGCATGCACTTCCGCGCCCAGAAGCGTCGTGAAGCTGTTGGTGCGCCAGGGCCGCGTGTCGGTCACGGGGAACCCGTACTTCGCCATGAAGTGGTCGCTGAGGCAGAGGAAGTCGTACCCCCGCTCGCGATACCGCCGGCACACCTCCTCCGGCTCCAGCCGCCCGTCGGAGCGGTTGGAATGCGTGTGGAGGTTGCCGCGGTAGAAGGTGCCGGGCATCCGGAAGGCGTCGAGGGTCATGGTTTCTCATCCTTCGGCCTTCGCCGAGCAAGACCTTTGGCCGGGTCGACCGCGCAGACTAAAGAAGAGCCCCTGAGTACCAGAAGTCTGTTGCGTCGGCGTGACAGGCCAAGCGCCGGTCAGCATTCTGTCATAGCTTCGCAACTGGATTGACGGACGCCCCTAGGTCATTCTGTGGTGCAGCGTGCCGATGCATGCGGATCAATGGGATTGCGGCCTTACTGCAGAGGGGAAAGCGCTCCATGGGGATCTATCTGGATGAAGACCAGTTCGGCAACGACAACAGCGTCGTTGGTTTTCCCCACATCGTGCTTTGCATGGGCGTAGTCGTCATGACCAGCAATGATCTCTACGGCGCCCATCTTGCGTCGGCGGGCACAGCTTCGGCGAATGTGATCCGCGTCCTGCGCGACTTGATCGTACAGGACGGCGCCGACAATGATATGAAGGCGCTCTATGGTTGCTGCAACCGACAGTTGCGATACGGTGCCGACGACAAGAAGGCGGCATGGAAGACCGAGATGACAGGCCATGCCACGACGTTGGGCTACACAGGCAACGTCTATGGCTTTTGCACGTCGATCATCGGACCCAAGGACGGCACTTATGTAGAATATATTCCTGACTACGCGCAGAGAAAATGCAAAGTGTTCTACAAACGCAATGAGAAGATGGATTACGCTAGCGGAAATGCATCCGCAAACGTACACAAGTATCACCAATTCCACAACCAAGTGGTCCAGATCCATCATGGTTTGGCGAAAACTGATGCCTCGATCAAGGTGACCAAGAGCAACAAGGGTCAACTGCACGAGGTGAACTATTTGCTGCGGATGAGCAATTTCGCGGTGTCGTAGCGGGGCATGCGAAGAAGGCGACCGGATCACTCCTCCATCTTCAACAGGCCAGTGTCACGATAGGCGTCGGCGGCTTCGCGGATATAGGCGCCGGTCAATTCCGCGCCGTAGAGGCTGGTGATCTGCTGGCTCAGCGAGAGAAGCTGGTAATACGTCGACCGGCCCGGACGCAGCGCCTCATAGACCTCCAACAGCTCGCGGTTTGGTATTCGCGTCATCTCAGCGGCACGCGACAGGTTGTCCGCCACCTGATCATATCCCGCTGCACGCGCAAACGCGGCTTGCTGCAGCAACGTCTCCGCACTCGCGGCCACGTCCTGCGGCGCGACATCCTTTGACAGCACCCGCTCCAAGGTCAAGTCGCTGAGACGGCGCCCCGATCCGGTTTTCACTTCATCCCGATGGTGCTCGCCGATCGGGAACGTCATCGGCCGGTCGGGCGTATCGTCGCTCATTGGAACGAGACTTCCATCTCAACGACGCCTTTGTCCGCGTCGATCTGGTTGACTTCTCGGTGATGCAGCAGGGTCGTATGAACGATCAGCCGCAGGCGCGCCTCGTTGTCGATCTTGACCGGCACCGGGTGGGGCGCCTTGCCGGTGGCATAGCAGGCCGCGTTCCGCCCGAGGGCGCGGTAGGAGTCCAGCGTCAGGTTCGGGGCCTGGCTCAGCAGCTCCAGATTGTTCAGCGGTGCCAGGTCCTTGCGGTGGATCAGCGCCGTGCCTTTGGACTGGAGGCCGATGGCGATGCCGGAGCCGCTCAGCCGCGCGCCGGAGATGCCGATATCCGCCAGATCGGCGCCGTGATGCACCTTCACCAGGCGCCAGCGCACATCCTCGCTTTCGATCCCGTCCAAGATCGCCTTCAGTACGTCGGCATGGCTCAACGCGGCCAGGGTCTCGTTCATTGCGGAGGCAAAGGCAGGGCCGACGGCCACGACCACCTCGGGCCCCGCTCCAGCCGCCGCCTCGCCCGTCGGGGTCAGCGTCAGGCCAGGATCGGGTGCCTCCTCGGCCAACAGATCGCGCGGGTCCAGCGCCTGGGGCAGCGCTCGAATGCGCTCCCACAGCTCACCCGACACCCGGTATCCGGTGCCTGGGCCCAAGTAGTCGTTCGGCGTATTGATGGCGCTCAGGACACGGAAGTCTTCATCGAAAATCGCCGATGTGTGCAGATAGTCGCCCAGCACGCGCTGGCGCTGCATTTCCAGCACGCGCTCCGCGACGTCCTCGAAGCCAGCGCGCGCTAGCGCCGCCACGACATCCAGTGCAGTTCGGTCGCTTTCCAGAAACTCGTCCGCCGCCGCCAGGTCGCGCACGCTGTCGCGCTCGGGCATGTCGTCGCTGTTGTAGGCCGTGGTGGCGGCCTCGACCTCCGCGTCCGTGATTTCGGGGAAGCCCATCTGGCGATAGACCGCCTGGATGGCGCGCGCGGCCTTTGCGCGGGTCTGCAGCACGTCGTCTTCGCGCACGGGCACCAGTCCCGCGTCCACCTGCATGTCGCGCTGGATCACCAGCCAGTCGTCCATGTCGTCGGCGTCGAAGTTCCCGCCGCCGAACAGGTTGTCCTTGCGTGGCATAACGCTGTGGCCGGAGGTCACGAAATCAGTGCCCGGCAGGAACTGCAGCATCAGCTTGGCCGTCTTGCGCATTTCCGAATGTGAGGCCATCGCATCGTTGCCCGACGCCACCTCCAGCCCCAGCGAGGCGGCAACCAGGTTTTCCGCCAGAACGCCTCGGACGCCATTGGGCAAGGATTCCGGCAGCGCGATGCAGGAGATGGAGCCGTTCTGGATGCCCTGGCTGCCGGCGCCTTTGACCATCAGGATGCAGCGGATCTCCAGGAACAGCATCGACCAGCCGAGGCCGTACCCCATGAGTGCTTCAGACCCGGAGCCGGAGGTGAAGCGCGACTTGATCCCCCGCGAGGCGTAGGCGGACGCCAGGATTCCCTTCGACCAGGGCGTATCGTCGCCATCCAGAAAGGATGGGATCGTGCCGTAGACCGACAGCGTTTCCGCATAGGTCGATAGCCCCTTCATGGCCAGGCGCAGGTTCAGCGCCTCTTCGACCGAGATCTGGGTCATCAGGCCCGGCCGGCCCACTTGCGAGCCCACCAGCAGTGCCAGCGCGCTGAACGGCGCGCTTCTGGCGACCCGCACCGTTGTCTCGGCTTCGGCGAAGCCGCGCAGGCCGGCCTCGGCCGCGTCGGCGGCCAGCAGTGCGGGGTTCTCTTTCCAGTTGGTGACATGGGCTTGGTCGGCGGGCTTGCGACGCTGGCGCATCTTCTGCATCGCCATCATCATTTCGACGACGTTCAGTTCGCCCATCACCTCCGCGATCTTCGCGGGCGTGCAGCCGGCCATGACCTCCATCACGCGCTTCTGGGGCACGTTAATGTCCACAAACAGGCGCGCGATTTCGGTGGAGGTCATCGCCATCGGGGCCTCGGCAGCCTGCAGATCGATCGAATAGCGCGCGATGAACCGGTCGATGGCGTCGAACTCTTCTGCCGTGCGCCCGTCCATCTCCACGACCCGCCCGTCCTCGATCGCAAGCGACGGCTTCGGATCGTTCGGGCTCTGCATGACGACCAGGCCGAGCTCCGCAAGCTCCGTAATGAACACCTCTTTATTCACATTGCGCTGTGCCAGTCGCTCGAACCGCTTCGAGCGTGGCTCTGCCGCCGTTGCCATCTCACAACCCCTTCGCTTCGACCGTCCGTGACCCGTGAGCGTCCCACCGGAGACACCGAGACAGATCGATCGTGCACGCGCACGGCGCAATGCGAAACAGACTTGGTGGCGCAAAGGACAAAAGGAGGCTGAGGATGGGAGGCGTCTGGTGTCGCCAAGACCTAACCAGCTTGTGACAACTCAGGACGCTGCTCCGATTTCTCCTTAATGAAGACTTATTTGCACTCGGCGATTTGACGGCTCCAGCACGCCATCGGGCGTCGCCACCAAAGGGTCATTCTCTCCGACGCCTAGCGTGTGGATTCTTTCCGGCGGGACCCCTCTGCTGATCAGTTCGGCTGAGACCGCTTCGGCTCGGCGGATCGAGATCTCCATGCTCTCCTCAGCTGTCCCATACCTGTCGTCATAACCTCTGATGTAGATAACTGGGTCTTCTGCACCATGGTACTCGTCCATGACCTCAGCTATCGCAGCCAGTGCGTCCTCATCCAGTGCATCACTCTGATGGTCGAAGAAAATAAAGTACACGAACTCTCTAAACACAGCGAAACTCGGTGTCATGCCCTGGGGGATGTTCCAGAACCCGATCGCGATGGATGCCATTACAGCAAAGAACTTTCGTCCAAACCGTAATGCCCATCTCGCGGTCATTGGAAATCCTCAGCACTGTGCGGCCCGGTCTTTGCTGGGCAGCGGAATTTCGCGGCGTTTCGCGTAAGATGCCACCAAAAATTGATCAAATAGGAACACTGTCGGCGCGGTCGTGTGCGCTCGCTGAGGGCCCGAAGTACCTTTTGTCGCGCTTTCTTCTCTGCCAACGTACCCACACATGGAGGCGCGGAGGCGGGCGACAGCCCCACCCTTGGCTGGGGCTGGCACTGAACCGAGGGGAGGCCGTCATGGAGACGATACGGGAAGTTTTCGGGAACGATCGACGCATTCCGCTGTCCCGTCGCCAGGCTCTGGCAGCGGCGGCGTCAGGGGTGGCGCTGTCAGCTCTGGGCTTGGCATCGGCGTCCCGCCCGGCCGCTGCCCAGCCTGCGACCGTCGGGGCGGCGATGGTGGATCGCGCCAACGGTTGGCTTGGTCTGCTGACGGCAGAACAGCACGCAGCAGCCGTCATGGAACTCGGCGGCCGCACTTGGCGGAATTGGAACTACATGCTCGGGTCCAGCTTTGCTCCGGGCTTGGCGCTGGAGCACATGACGGCCGAGCAGAAGGACGCCGCGTTGGACCTGCTCGCGACCGCCTTGAGTGACGGCGGCCTGACCACGGCCATGAACATCATGCTCCAGCAGGACATCCTGCGCGACGAATGGGGCAAGGGCAGTCCCGATCGCAATCGCGAGCGCTTCTCGCTGATGATCTTCGGCACGCCGTCCGCGGCTGAGCCCTGGGGATGGCGCTGGGAAGGCCACCATCTTACGATCACCTTCACGCTCATGGGCGACCAGGTGGTTGCACACACGCCCAAGGCCTTCTCGTCGGAGCCGAACACCGTGCCGTCGGGTCCCTATGAGGGGTTGGTCGTGCTGCCGGAGAACGAGAGCCTGGGCCGGGCGCTGTTCGCCGACCTGAGCCCCGCCCACCGGCGCGACGCGCTGTTGCAGGAGGCATCGTTCGGCAACGTTCAGACGATGGCCGGGCGAGAAGACCGGATCACGGCGCGCCAGGGCGTTGCGCTCGGCGACCTGCCTCAGGGTCAGGCGGATATCGTGCGCCGTCTGATCGACGTCTACACGCATGACCATCTGACCGGAGATCTCGCCGGGCCCCAGCAGGCTCGGCTGGCGGAGAACGACCTCCCAGCCGTGCGTTTCGGTTGGGCGGGTGCCGACTTGGACGGTAACTCCATCTACTACCGCATCCACGGCGACACGTTTCTGATCGAGTTCGCGACCCTCAGAAACCAGCCGCTGCACCACCACACGATCGTGCACGACCTGGAGCGCAACCTGGGCCGCCACGTCATCTGAGGCGGCAGGCGAGACGTCATGTCCGGCGGCGCGCGTCAGCGCGCGGCCGAGGGGCCGTCATGCAGGTCGTCGATGATCCGGAAGGCGAGGCCCATCTCCGTCGACAGGCGTTGCGTGCTGGCCTGAAGGTCGCCGACGGGCCTGTTGAATTTCACGGGCTCGAACCGCTCGACCCGGTCGTCGATGGCCAGGAAGAAAGCGTCGTCGTGAAAGGCTGCCCGGACCTTGCCCTTGCCGAACTGTTCCATGAACCCCGTCAATGTGGCGCGCAGGTCGGGGCTCAGCAGGGTTCGCGCCTCCGCTTCGTCCTCGGCGTTCACTTCGAACAGGGCTTCGAATGCCGGGGTTTCGGGGAACGACACGAAGCTGACGCGTTTGGGGTCAATGGCGTATTTGGCGAGCGGGTTGCTGACACCGCCGGACCGGAAGCTCATCACTGTCTGGCTCGGAGCGGGCGATGGGACAGAGATGGCGAGCACGAGACCACGGAAAGCGGTCCTGCTTTTCCTCTCCGCCCGGACGATGACCCCGGTTTCCACCATCACGAAGTCGGTCCCGCGATGACGGCCGACGAATGCGTCGTAGACCACGACCGCCCCTCGCGGAAGGCTGCCGGAGCGCCGGGCCCGTGCCATCCAGGTGCGCCCGTTCTTTACGGACAGCGGCCCGATATCGCCCAATACCTCGCCGATGGCGGGCAGCACGACTGCCTTGGCCTGCCTGGCGAACCGGCTGGCGATCAGCTGATAGACCACACAATAGGCCACAAAGCCGAATACCGGTGCCGAGATGCCGACGCTGTAGAGATCCGCGCCGTACGCGATCAGGACGACGGCGACGACGGCGGTCGCCACCGCCACGCCTGCCGAGATCAGGCGTATCCGCTGCCGAAGCCGACCGCGCAGAGCCTCAAGCTCTGCGGCCCTGGGGCCGATATGCTGCCGGTAGGCTGCCTCGATCCGCGCCTTGTCCATGGTGTCACCCCATCAAACACCGTTGCTGAGACGGATGCGGATACCGGCAGCCCCCGAAGGTCCGCGGCGGCAATGGCGCTCCAGTGGCGTCGGGCAGGGGTATCTTGAGGTCGGAGCAGGATCGCCGGGTTGCCCCGGCGATGATGTCTGCCGCCCTCAGGCCAAGCCAATCAAAGGGTCAAAACACGCAGACCGGTTGACCGTTGCGCACTTCGCCGCGCCCCTGGGGGCAGATGTAGCACTCATTGCCGACCCTCATTTCATAGGGTTCGCAGGTGGAGCCACCGAGATATTCCGCACTAATCATGTTGCCGAACACCCCGCCGACCTGGCACGCGTCCGATCCGTTCACGGCGAAGATCGTGCGCGCCGAACCGGAGGGGCAGGACCAGCAGCCTTGCGTGGGATCCCAGAAACCGCGTCCGCCATTGCCGCCGACGCGGGCGCTGCAGTTTTCCATCTTGGAGAACTGCGCGGGGACGATTTGCGGGCCGGGCGCACCGCCACCGCCACCACCGCCCGGCTGGGGGACAATGCACCCTGCGACCGCGAAGGCGATAAGCGCTGCGATAACGCCAAGGCGTCGGGGCGTACTGATGATGCCGGAAGGCCTTTCGGGCATTGTCACGTGATCGTCTCCCGTTCGTCGCGGTTGATGAAAGACTGGTGCATCACCGCTGAGTTGTCTTGATGATGCCGGTGACGCGGCCGCGCCATCGGAGGGAACAGACAGGCAAGCGAATGCCGATGCGTTGCAGTCGCAACGGCCCGCATGGATCCTGGCGCTCACATACTAAGCGTTCCAGACTCCCGATTATATAGACACGGAGAATTGCGACCCATCGACCCGGCCCGGACCCGACACGCGATCTGAGGCGGGTGGACGGCTCAGAACGGAGCTTCCTTCGCCTTTGTCGGGGCCGCGCGCTGGAGCAAACCTGTCCAAGGCTGCACAAGCTGGCCCCAGTAATAGACTTCAAGGTCGTCGTCTACCATGCCGTTCGGGCTTGCGTAGTTGAAGAATTCCATGGGCTCGGTGAAGTACTCGGTCATCCATTCGGAAAAATCGCCAGGATCGACGACCTCTTTGAAGACATGTGTGCTGCTGTCGATCAGGTAGATCGACGGGATGACGTCAGGGCCTTTCACGAAGTTCCAGCAATGGAACGAGTCGTCATCGCCAATCGTCGCGTCCTCTTCGACCACGAAGACCGCGCCCCGAGGCACTCCTCCCGACTTCAGCCAGGCCCAGACTTCGGTGGTGCGTCGGCCATTGTCGTAGGCAAAGGACCGGTCATGGGCCTGCGGCTTCTTTACCGTGGGGTCGTCGGGGTTGCCGTCATTGACCTTCTGCGGATTGCGACCGTTGGTCGTGAGAACTTCGGCCGTCTCGATCGCGCTCTGGTAACACCGGCCGCGCGGGTTGGTGCCCGCATAGGGATTGATCACCTTCAACCGCGCACCGACCGCCTCGATGCCGCTGAGCGGGCTTGTCGGCCCAGAGATCGTGTTGCTGCGCTTGCGCATCCCATCGCCTCCCCGTCGTTGGCAGGTCTGCGGCCTGGGTTGTGCCGACCATGACCCGACGCTTGGCCGTTGGCTGCGAAGTGATGATCTCAGCGGGACAACCTTATGGCAAGCGCTCGCCTGCGAGATCTTGCCATTGGGGTATTTGTCCAGTGTTCGCTATGCGAAATTGGAAGCGTGAGCGCCATCGCATTGCCGATGGCGCTCCGTGTTCCCCTGCAGCTATCGATCGCCAGAGCGCAACCGATGACCCGATGGGGAGACGAGGGCGCGCGCTTTGAATTCCCCAGTCCGATCACTGCTGGAATTCAAGACGCTGTCTCGGATCCGTTTTCGGTCCGGGAAGACGGGTCAGATGGCCGACCCGGTCCACGGGCCGCCGACGGGCAGGCCGCATCCGCCCCAAGTGCCGTTCACGCCGAAGGGCTGTCCGATGACCTGAGCATCGAAGGTGCCCCACGTCACTAACGGCTGGTAGAACTGGAAGCCGACGGCGATCAGCTCGTTCGGCGCCGGCAGCGGCAGCGGGCATGCAACGCCGCTGGTGCGCACCCAATAACCTTGCCAGCGGCCGCTGATGGTGTCGATCTGCCCCCAGCTCAGGCCGGTCCTGTCGGTATAGACGCCCACCGCCAGGTTCGTGCCCGGCATGATGACCATGGTCATGTTGCCGAAATTGGTGGCCAGCGTTCTCATGGCGCTCGTCTGATAGAGGCTGGGGGGCGTGTTCCACACATTGCCGGCCGACGGACCAGCTACGGCTCCCGGCGGCATGACGGGGCCGGGCGCAGGCCCTGGCGCCGGTGCCGGGTTGGTCGCCGGAACGCAGGCGGCAAGGCCGAGAGCGAAGAGGGCGGCTGCGGCGAGGCGGGCAATGCTGCCGGAACGACGAGGTGCGGAAACGGGCATGTACTTGAGGTCTCCATCGGCCTGAGGGTTCGGGGATCGTCAATCGGGACTGGCGCTTGGCCGGCAGACCGGAGGCCCGATCTAAGGCTGCCGCGCCGTACCATCGCTGGCAGATCAGCAGGATCCGGCAGACACTGTGGTCGGGTCAACGCTCCATTCGTAGGTTGGCCGGCGTGGTGTCTTGCGACGCCACACCGTGATCGCTGTGTGGCAATGCAAGACACGACCCGGCGCTCGAGAGCCTCGCCGATCGGTGGGCGTTCAACACACAGGGGCGGATGCGTGGTCGATCAAGGGTCAGACCTGCCCATCTTTTCCGCGGCGGGACGCGCCTACTCTGGATCGGATCATCTCCAGAAAACTCTCGGGCTCGATGTTTGCGGAATTGGGTATGCCAATGACAATGTGAGTGCCCCACAGACATCGTTCGACGATGCGCAGAACCTTCTTCCACAATGGAAGGGGACCCCAGTATTTCTGGATATCGTGCGGGACGATCACCAGGTTGAACGCGTACGTTACGGCGTGACCGGTTCCCTTCACGAGAACTGCCTTGATGTCCTCCCAAGGAACAAAATCGGGCTCATCGTCTGGCGCGGGATACCAGAGCCCTGTCTCGAAGACAACGAGTGTGTTTCCTTCCCGACTCCTGAAGCAGTAGAAGGTAATTGCAGACAGTAAGAAAACTGAAAATAATAATCCGAAGGCGGCTTCAGATAAGCTGATATTATTCTCGCATACTATGATGATTATCAGAGCTATACTGAAGAATAGGCCGATGCCAACGGCCCAAGGATTGAAGGGGGCGTGGCCCACCACATGGATTTCTTTGCCAAGAGCTGAGTTCCCAATCGGCACTGACCAAGAACCTTCCATTGCATGCCCGACCAGCAAGAGGGATGTCTTGGGAGATTGGGCAGCCCCTCAAACGGGCAAGATGACCGGAGACTGAGCCATCTCGGAGCTCTTGTGGCGAGACATCCTGGCTCAGCAAAGTTGAAGCTGGCGGCGCGCCATCGCTGACCCACCAGCCAGCGAGGCGTCAGCATAGGGGAACGAGGTTGATCTCCGCTTATTGCGCGCGGCCGAAGAACCGGCGCCGTGCACACTCCCGAATTTGACCCCGAATGCGTGCCGCTGAGGAACGGTGTCAGCAGGGCCGAAGGCAGCTGGCCCCGCAACGCCGGTGGCACAAGGCAGCGCCAAGGGTGGGGCAGATCCGGCTGAAGACGGAAAACCGATGACATGGGGTCGAGTGCCCGTATCACGCCGCCCGCATCGCTCGGGTTGTCTAAGGGGGCTCGCCGGCCGGCCGTATGGGCCCTATCTCCGGCAGGGTGTGGCCGGCCGCGAATGCGCGGCCGGGAAGAAGGCCGGAGAAACAAGGATGGATTGGGACCGTCTGTCGGAGCAGGTTGACGGCTATTGCGAGCGCACCGACTTCGCCTTCTGGTCGGAGCCGGTGAATGCCGTCACCAACCTGGCCTTCCTGATTGCGGCGGCGCTGGCGCTGGCGGTCGCCATCCGGCGCGGCCGGCACACCGACTGGGCCGTGGCCGTGCTGGTCGCCTTGGTCGCCATCATCGGCATCGGGTCGTTCCTGTTCCACACCTTCGCCACCCGCTGGGCTGGGGCGGCCGACAGCATCCCGATCCTGCTGTTCATCCTGGCCTATCTGGCGATCGCGTTCGGCCGGCTGTTCGCAAAGCCCTGGTGGCTTGCGGGCCTGGCCACGATCGCGTTCGTGCCGGCGTCGGCCGGGATCATCTGGGCAGTGAACCAGCTGCCGTTCAACCCGCTGGGCAGCTCCGTCGGCTATCTGCCGGCGTTCCTGGCGCTGGTCGGCTTCGCCGTCTGGGCGGGCGCACAGCGCCGGCCCGTCGCCCCCTGGCTGCTCAGCGCCGCGGGGCTGTTCGCGCTCTCTCTCACCTTCCGCACCATCGACGTCCCCCTCTGCGACGGCTTCCCACTCGGCACGCATTTCCTGTGGCACGTGCTGAACGGCACGCTGCTCGGCCTGCTTGTCGTCGCCGTGGTCCGGCACGGCGCACCGCAGCGCCGCTGAACGGCCCGGATGGGCCATACGGAAATGCGTAGCGCCGCCGCGACAGCGCGGCTGCACGGCCCAACACCGTAGGCCTGCGGCGATTTCGACATCCTGTTCCGTCCCGCGCCCCTTGCCCTGGACGCTGGCGTTTTGTGCCTTATCTGCAAATTGCGCGTGCAAGAGGGCGCTTTCATCACCCTGTGGCGTCCGGCAAGCGAGCCGAACGCTCAATCAATGTTCGGGCGTATGTCGGAACCCATTGACGACGGCAATCAGCGGCATCCCGTGCGATCGCCGCGGGAAGGCAGCGCGTACGCGCGCTCCGCGCAGATTTTTCCGGTGCTCAGCGACGAGCAGATCGATCGGTGCCTGCCCTTCGGCAGTCGGGAGCGTCTGCCTGAGGGGGCGGTTCTCTTCCGCAGGGGGGAGCGGACGGTCGACTGCTTCGTGATCCTTGAAGGTTGCGTCGAAATCGTCGATCCGGCGAGCAAGGACGGCGAGGTCATCACGGTTCATCAGCGGCACGGCTTCACTGGCGAGCTGGACCTGTTCAACGACCGCAAGATCCTGGTCGACGGCCGCATGGGGGATGCGGGTGAGGTTCTTCGCATCAGGCGTGCCCAGCTGCACAAGCTGCTGACGGCGGAGCCGGATATCGGCGAGATCATCACCCGGGCCCTGATCCTGCGCCGTGTGGCGCTGATAGAGGAGGCTCAGGGCGGCGTCACCGTGATTGGCGATATCCGGGGTGGCGACAGCCTGCGTGTCCGCCGCTTTCTTCGGCGCAACGGCTATCCGGTACGGCTGCTCGATCCGGCGAGCGCCGAGGCGCGCGCCTGCCTGGCGGAGCGGTCTGCGACCGACATGCCCCTGCCGGTCGTCATAGACGCCGCGGAGGGGGCGCTTCCCAACCCGAGCAACCGCGAACTTGCCGAGGCGCTGGGCTTCTTCGAAGCGCCCGACCCCTCGGTGTTGTGGGACGTGACCGTCGTAGGCGCCGGGCCCTCGGGCCTGGCATCCGCAGTCTATGCGGCGTCGGAGGGACTGCGGACCTTGGTGCTGGAGGCAGAAGCGCCCGGCGGCCAGGCGGCCACCAGCTCCAAGATCGAGAACTATCTGGGGTTCCCGACCGGCATCTCCGGTCAGGCGCTCGCCGGCCGCGCGCAGGTCCAGGCCCAGAAATTCGGCGCCGTGATTTCGGTGCCGCAGCAGGTTGTCGGCATCGACTGCAGCACGCGGCCTTACCGCATTCGGCTGGCCGACGGCGCCGTGGTGCGGACCTGGTGCATCGTCGTGGCGGCCGGTGTCATCTATCGCAAGCTCGGCGTCGCCAATCTGGAGACTTATGAGGGCTTCGGCGTCCATTACGCGGCGACCGCCATCGAAGCCGAGCTTTGCCGGGATGATGAGGTGGCTGTGGTCGGCGGCGGGAATTCGGCGGGCCAGGCCGCGGTCTTCCTGTCGAGACTGGCCCGCCATGTCCACATCCTGATCCGCGGCGACAGCCTGGCTGCCAGCATGTCGGACTACCTGGTCGGCCGGATCGAGGCGTCGCCCAAGATTACCCTGCACCGTAACACCGAGGTTGCGGCGCTCCACGGCGACGGCTTTCTGCAACGCGTCACGTTCCGCAACGGCCGGACGGGGGACGAAACCGACCGTCCGGTCACCAACGTCTTCCTCATGATCGGTGCGGCACCCAACACGGATTGGCTCGGCGATCAGGTGAAGCGCGACCGCAACGGGTTTGTGTGCACCGGTGCGGAGGTCATGGATGCCTGGCCGCTGGAGCGCGCGCCGACGCCGCTGGAGACCAGCCTGCCCGGGGTATTTGCCGTCGGCGACGCCCGCGCCCAGTCGGTGAAGCGCGTTGCGTCCGCAGTGGGTGAGGGGTCCGTCTCCGTCCAATCCGTGCACCGCGTTCTGACAGAGCTTCGCAATTCTTGAAGGAGGCAGCCATGAGTTTCGATCGACTGCCGAAAATCGGCGAGCCCGGGTCGGCCCCGCCCTTCCTGCTGCAACGCCTGCGCGACTGGGGCCTGGAAGACCTGGCCACCGCGTGCGTCACGCGCGAGCAGGCGCTGCTTGCGCATCACTGCGCGCTGGTGGTCCGCATGATCTGGCAGGACATGCACGGCTCCGACAGCGAGCCCATGGTGGCGGCGATCCGCCATTGCGTCAGCGAGCTTGTCGATCGCCCGGCCATGCTGGAGCGTGCCGAACGGACATTTCAAGTCAGCCTCGAAGCCCGGCCGAGGGCCCCCGACCTGCACGCGGACCCCGAACTCTATGACAGCGTGGCGGCGGCTTTGCGGACGTTCGGTTAGTGTCGACGGTAAGGTGGGGGCCTCTTGAGCTGCCGGCTTCCGACGAGGAAGTGGCAATCTGAGACGCGACTCCATAACCTCGGCAGAGGCCATGCGCGCCATCCGAAGACTCAATCGGTGCGCTGTGCCCCCGATTCCAGCTCCGCCAGCTCAGCGTCCCATTCCTTGAAGACGGTCTCGCCGTCTACGGTCCGGCCGTCGGCCAATTGATCGGCCCCTTCCTGGATCAGCGCGCGGGCACGCTCGATCTCGGCTTGTCGCAACGCCTGCTGGTCTTCCAGAAGTCTCACCGCCTCGCGCACCGCCTCACTGATCGACTGGTAGCGCCCCGAAGCCACGCAGCCCGCCAGGAACCTGGCCTGCTGCGGTGTGAACGAGACGCTTACATTCTCCCTCCTGGCCATCGGTGGGTTCCTGCTCAATGAGGCTGTACGACAATGTAGCACAGGGCGTAGATGTCTCAAGCGGTGGCTTCCGGCATCGGCATCTGAGGGACCTGTTCCGCCAGAAGGGGATGGCAATGCTCACTCAAGACGCGCAACTGAGTGACGCTGGGCCGGGGCGGCCCACCTATACTAGACGAGTGCCGCACGACGCGATAAACCAATCCTATGCCAGTCCATGACCTCTATTCGCGTCGCAAGAGGCGCGCGGAGCAGACGGAGCCCGACGTCTATCAATATGATCTACTGCCAGAGTCGCTCAGAACCCAGATTCAATTTATCTGGGATGATGCGATTGGGAATGACCCTATAACGTTTGCTGGCGATCTCCGCGATCACCCTGGATGGGCCCTTATCCGGAGAACCGTTTGCCGTGAAATAGGCAAGCTATCGTTAGCCCAGAAGAAGTCTGCGAAGTTAGATTGTGTGGTATTTTTGCAGAATGAGCGAGATACAGATCTATTGCTAGATCTTATTGAGTACAGCTTTTTCTATATTGACACCGTAGGGCGACGATTGACTTCAAGTGAAACTGAGCGTTTCGGCGTTAAGCAGACGCCCAACAAGGCGATTGAAGAGCTTAATACTCGGTTCCGGCAGGCTGCTGTCGGCTATCGGTTCGAAGCGAAGCATATCCTCCGAGTCGACTCGGAGCTGATCCACTCAGAGATGGTTCGCCCTGCCCTTCGTCTTCTTAGCGACGGGAGGTTTGCTGGGCCGGAGCAAGAGTTCCTTTCTGCTCACGCTCACTATCGGGCCGGCGAGCATAAGGACTGTGTGACCGATGCGCTGAACGCCTTTGAAAGCACGATGAAGGCGATCTGTAAGGCAAAGGGGTGGGAGGACTATGCGAAGGGTGCAACCGCCAGCCACTTAGTCAAGCATCTCCGAGCAAAGGGGCTGATCCCCGACTATCTAGAGCAGTCATTTGACCAACTCGTCGCAACACTGATGTCCGGTCTGCCGAGGGTCCGTAATGAGGAGGGCGGGCATGGGCAGGGCGCCTTGCCTCGTGAGACCCCCTCCTATGTCGCCGCCTACGCGCTGCATCTATCGGCCGCCAAGATCGTGTTTCTCGTCAAGGCGATGGAAGCCGGAGAGGTGTGATGCGCGTCCCCAGATGCCTCGACGCGTCTTCCCCGCGGCGGAATGGCCCCGAAGAACCCGCTGATCGAGCACGTAACTCTTTGTTATCACTTTGAGAACTGGTGCCGCCGGACAGAATTGAACTGTCGACCCCACCCTTACCAAGGGTGTGCTCAGGCACCGCCCGGCACCGCGTGGTACTTTCTCCTTTCATTATAAGGTCTTGTTCCTGAAAGATAATTAGGGCACACTTGGTGCCAGGCGATACCGCTGGGACCCGACGATTTTCGCTCCCCCATAGCTCCCCGGCAAGAGGATCGTGCATGGCGCCGAACAAGAAGAGGCTCACCGAACAGATGCTGGAGCGGCTGCGGCCGCCTAAGACGGGGCGGCTGGAGGTCGGCGACGACATAACACCGGGGCTGGGTGTGCGCGTGAGCCCCGGCGGCGCCAAGTCGTTCAGCGTGGTGTACAAGGTGCCGGGCGAGGGGGGTGTCAGTTCCACCGGCCGACCGCTCACCGGGCCGCAGCACCGCATCACCCTGGGCCGATATCCAATGGTCGGCCTCAAGTCGGCGCGAGAGCAGGCGCGCGCCATCATGGAGGCCGTGAGCGAGGGTCGCGACCCCCGCCCCGAGCGACGCGAGCAGAACCTGATACGCCACACCAACACCGTGGAGAAGGTGGCGCGCCGCTTCATCGAGCAGGACGCCAAGCGCACGGTTCCCAGCTGGCGCAAGATCAAGAGCACCCTGGACCTTCACGTGCTGCCCACCCTGGGCGCCCAGCCGATCCGCGACGTGCGCCGCGCCGACGTGCATCAGCTGCTGGACGGGCTGGTGGCCGAGGGCCGAGTGGGGGCGGCCCGGGAGGTTCGCAAGCACCTGTCCCGGCTGTTCAACTGGGCGGTCGACCGGGAGATAGTCCCCGCGAACCCCCTGATCGGCATGGAGCGGAAGGATCTGGCCGCCAACGGCGACGCCGGCCGCGCGCTGACCGACGCGGAGCTGCGAGCCGTGTGGCGTGCCGCGCTCGGGCTGGGCTACCCGTTCGGCCCGTTCTATCGGCTACTGATGCTGACCGGTCAGCGCCGGGCGGAGTGGGCGGAGGCGCGATGGAGTGAGATAGACGATGCGACCCGCGTGCTGACCGTTCCGCGCGGCCGCCAGAAGAGCGACCGCGACCACCTCGTGCCGCTGGCGGACCCGGCCTGGGCGATAGTGCAGGAGTTGCCCAGGGGAGAAGGCGGCGACTTCATGATGTCCAGCACGAACGGTGAGAAGCCTGTCAGCGGCTTCTCAAAGGGCAAGCAGCGGCTGGACAGACTGGCGCTGGTCGAGATCCAGAGGGACGATCCCGAGGCGGAGCTGGCGCCTTGGCGCACGCACGACCTGCGGGTCACCTGCGAGACCAGGCTGGCCGACCTGGGCGCCGATCCGGAGATCCGGGACGCCGTGCTGAGCCACGCCAAGCCCGGTCTGCAGAAGATCTACAACAAGCACGACTACCTGGATCAGAAGCGGGCAGCCCTGACCACCTACGCCGACCACGTCATGGGGGTAGTGGGATGAGCGCAGAATACAGGTGGCTAGAGTGGGACGAACTCTACGACGACGTGGACCCGGTCCCAATCGTCGTCGAGCAGATGAAGAAGGATGGGCCAGCCGGGCCGGGCATGGACCTGGGGCCACACGAGGACTCGCTTCGCCGGCTGATCGAGCACGCCCGATGGACCTATCTGGAGGAATACTCCGACTGGCTGCGCCGTGCCGAGCCCGAGGGCAGCCCGTGGCGACCCAGCCGGCGGGTCGGAGCCGAGGCGAACTTACACCGGACCACCGAACCAGAGGCGAGGTACGACTATGGCGCCGACGCGAACTCGGGTTGGGAAACGTTCAACTGGTCAGAATGGTGGAATGAGCACTGGTCCAAGCCCGTTTCCAAGACAGGGCGCCGGGCGCGCAACCCCGGACGATTCAGGGGCGATCCTCCGAACGTGCAGCCGCCTCTGGGCAAGTCACCCCTCGTAACGACCTATCACCTGGTCAATCGCTGGTGGCGAACCGTCCTGAAGGACGCGTTTCGCCCAAGCTTCGATCGACTGGAGTCCTGCGACGCGAAGCTGCCGCTCAGAAAGATGATGCCCGAACTCAACCCCGCGGCGCGACTGTTGATCCTGGTCATGTTCGAAGTTGACGCGCGCTGCACGCTGGAACACTGCCGGCGCGTGCACGAGGAGAACAGCCGCGACCAGGACACGTCGCTCGAATAAGCCCCCAGGCGCCGCGTCGTGCCGTGAGGCACCGTGCCGACAGTAATGACTGTCGGAGGGCCGAGACGATGGCCGAGCGCTTCATATCTCTGCGGGAGGTCCTGAGCCGCACCTCCCTCTCCAAGACGGAGATCTACCGCCTGATAAGGGCGGAACGCTTCCCTCGCCAGGTGCCGCTGGGGCCGCGCCGCGTCGGCTTCGTGGAGAGCGAGGTGGCGAGGTGGATGGCCGACCGGCTGGCAGGGCGGGGCACTCGCCACGCCCGCGGGTAGGCGAAGAGGACATGCACCGCGACTACCAGCTCTACGAACTCGACCCGGCGCTGGCGGTCGAGTTCGCAAACACCGTCTACGAGGCGGACGTCGAAGCCGAGCTGGAGCTGGACCCCGAGCTGGACCGGGCTGAGATCGTGCAGAGGCGCCGCGAAGCAGACCTCCGGGAGATGGCGCGCCGCCTGCCGCCCATGATGCCCGAGGGCGTCAAGCGCCGGGCGGTGGTCCTGCTGATGACCATGGGGCATCGGCCGTGAGCGCCGCGCCTGAGCACGCCGCAGGTGTGCAGCCGGAAACTGATCTAGCTGTCGACTTCCTTCATCAATGGTGTCCGGAGGGTCCCTGGGTTCTCACGGCGATCCAGCCTGATCGCAAGGCCATCGAGACGCGGACGATCACCGACATACGCGAGGTCCGCCGGTTCATAGACCACTACACCGGCCGTAGAAACATCTACTTCCAGGTCAATCCTGTCACCAAGGTCGTGAAGAACGTTCCAGAGCGCGAGGAGATCGCGGCTTTGGCGTGGCTGCACATCGACATAGACCCCAGGGCCGGCGAGGATCTCGCGAACGAGCAGATCAGGGCTCTTCGACGACTGACCACCGATCTACCGAAGGGCGTGCCGCCCCCATCGTGCATCATATTCAGCGGCGGTGGCTACCAAGGCTTCTGGAAGCTCCAGGAGCCGGTGCCCATCGACGGGGACGTGGCCAAGGCCGAGGACGCCAAGCTCTACAACCTGCAGCTTGAGACGCTGTTCGGCGCCGACTCGTGCCACAACGTCAATCGCATCATGCGCGTGCCGGGGACCGTCAACCTGCCCGACGTCAAGAAGAAGAAGAAGGGACGCGAGCCGGTCCTGGCCACGCTGCACAGCTTCGAGGACCGCGCCTATCCCATAGAACAGTTCAGCAAGGCGCCGGCCGTGCAGACGCCCGGTGAAACCAGCTTCTGCGAGCACTCCCCTGGGGGCGAGATAAGCGGGGAGGTCAACCGGATTCTGGATTTAGCCGAACTTGACGAATGGTCCGTGCCAGACAGGGTCAAGGTCGTGATCTCCGAGGGTCACGACCCCGACGAGCCGCTAAAGGGGGACACCAGCCGCTCGGGTTGGCTGTACTACGCCGTCTGCGCCCTGGTGAGGCATGGGGTTCCAGAGCAGATCATCTTCGCGATCATCATGGACCCGGACTGGGGGATCAGTGAGAGCGTTCTGGAGCTGAAGTCCGGCGCCCCGCGCTACGCCAAGCGGCAGATCCAACAGGCGAAGAGGGCCGTCCAAGCCGATCCCCCGCTGCTCCACAAGGACGAGCCACTGAGGTCGGCGCGCCTGTTTCGAGATCGCGAACGGCCGACGCTCATGCGCCACAATGACGACTGGCTGGCGCACGACGGCGCGGCCTATCGCGAGCTGGAAGAAGCCACGATCAAGTCGGAATTGTATCGGTTTCTCGATCGCGCCATGGCGCCCGGCGTCGGCGACAAGCCGCCGACGCCTTTCAATCCTACGAAGCCGAAGGTCGCCAACGTGGAAGAAGCGTTGCAGGCCCTGGCTCACGTAGAGCGAGACGTGCACGCGCCGCCGTGCTGGATCGAGGGCGATGGCCCACCGCCGGCCGAGCTTCTGGCCTGCCGCAACGGCCTGCTGCACCTGCCGACGGGCAAGCTGCTGGCGCCGACGCCGCGCTTCTTCACGCGCAACGCGCTGAGCTTCGACTACGACCCGGAGGCGCCGCCGCCGGAACGATGGCTGGCATTCTTGCATGAGCTATGGGGCGACGGCGACGAGATCGCCGTGCTGCAGGAGGTGACCGGCTACCTGCTAGTGCCCGACACGTCGCTGCAGAAGATATTCTTGCTGGTCGGCCCACGCCGATCCGGCAAGGGCACCATCGGTCGTGTGCTGCGTCGGCTGGTCGGCGAGCACAACACCACCGGGCCAACGCTCAGCACGCTGGAGCGTGACTTCAGTCTGGCGGCCCTGATCGGGCGGCAGCTCGCGATCGTCTCCGACATGCGGCTGGGCAAGAGGACCGATCGCGCCGCCATCACAGAGAATCTGCTGCGTATCAGCGGCGAGGACGTGCTGACGATCGACCGCAAGTACAAGCACGCCTGGACAGGTCAGATGGCGGTTCGATTCGTCATACTGACCAATCAGTTGCCGAACCTGCCGGACGACAGCGGGGCGCTAGCCAGCCGACTGGTGCCGCTGGTGATGCACAGCAGCTTCCTAGGCCGCGAAGACCAGGGTCTGCAGAACGACCTATTCGCCGAACTGCCGGGCATCCTGCGATGGGCGATGGAAGGGTGGCGCCGGCTGCGCGATCGGGGGCACTTCGTGCTGCCAGAGTCGTCCAAGGACGCCATCGACGACGTGCACACGATGGGCAGTCCGGTCGCAGCCTTTCTGCGCGACGCGTGCGTGCTGGATCCGAGCGCGTCGACACCGACGGACGACGTATGGCGCGCGTGGAAGCACTGGTGCGAAGAACGGCAGATGCTCTCCGGCGACATACGGCACTTCGGCGCTCGGTTAAGCGCCGCCGGAAACGGCCGCGTCCGCAAGAGCAGGCGGCAGATCAACGGCGAGAGGATGAACACCTACGTCGGGCTCGCACTGCGCGGCCATCAGGACGAGATACCCTTCTAGCCGGCGCGTTCGCCATGGACGGATCGTTCATCGCGTCTGCATGCCCAGATGAGGCGGGTGGGTTAGCGCCGTCACATCTGTCATATCCGTCATATCAAGTACCCATTGTACTCAACGCGCGACCACTACCTCGTTCCCCTTATGTGCATGGTCGTGCATATACAATACAATGGGTTTCGGATGTGACGGATATGACGGACGCGCCGTCGACGACACACCCTCCTGGGCTTGAAGCGCACACTCTCGCGGCCCTCCGTCGAGCATAAAAAGAACCGGATGCTCGCTCCCCGCCGGCTCCCCTAGGCGCTGGCGGACTGTGGAAATATGATACATATCAATATATTAGAAACGTAGGCCTCAACCCTGGCAGGGGCCGGCTCCGCTCGGATAAGCCCCCAGGCGCGCCCCGAGACGCCGACCTTAAGCTGCCGCGCGTTACGTTGGCGAGGCAGGCATGGCGGCGACCAAGAGCAAGACCAGGACCAGGCGAGACACCGGACAGCGAACGCCCGTCCCGACGCTGGTTGAGCAGCGGCCGTCAGTGGACACGCCCGGCCGAACTGTGACGGCGGTGACGGAGGCCGGTTGTCAGGTCGTCAAGCAGGTGCTGTCGGCCGGCGGAGGCCTGGATAGCGCCGCCACCGCTCTGGGTATGGCGAGGGTGACGCTGACCGACTGCGCCCGCCGCCAGGCCGACCTTCGGCAGGCGATCCAGGCCGGCAACGCCGCGCTGGAGGAGAGGCTGGTCGGCTCGCTGCTGAAGCAGGCGCTGGACGGCTTCGCGCCGGCCGCTATGTTCCTGTTGAAGACGCGGTTCCGCTACCGCGAGACCGGGCCGCCCGACGGCGGCGACGAGCGGTCCGTGAGCGTGAACATCAACATCCCCGCCCCGATGACGGACGCCGACTTCCGGCGGCTGATAGACGGCACCTCCGTCGAACGCGCTCAGGACGACCCTGAGGGCCGACAGTCCGGCCGGACCCCCAACCAGGGGGCGACGCGATGACGGACACCACGGCTCCGCCGAGCGCGACGGTCCGGACGGTGGCGCCGACCGCCTTCCAGCAGGCGGTGCTGCGCTTCCGCGGTCACTGCAACATTATGAACGCGGGCGGCCGCGGTAGCGGCAAGTCGTTCGGCATGCTGCTGCACTGCCTGGACCACTGCCGCGCGCTGGGGCCGGAGGCCCGGCCGCTGGTTCTGCGCGAGCAGTGGAACGCCCTGACCGAGCTGGGCCTGGAGCTGCTGGAGATGGCGACGGCCGCCTTCGGCCGCGGGGTGCGCCGGAACAAGGCGGAGGGCACGCTGAGCCTGCCCAACGGCGCGGTGGTGACGTTCAGCAACGTGTCGGACGAGAACAGCTACGCCCGGCACCAGGGCCGGTCGTACAGCGCGCTGTTCGCCGACGAGATCGGCAACTTCCCGCCGTCGGCGTTCCGGTTCGTCCAGCTGGTGCGGTCCAACCTGCGGGTGCCGCCCGGCCACCGGGTTGAGATCCACTGCACGGCCAACCCGCACGGCCGGAGCCACACCCGGATATTCAAGGAGTACGTCAGCAAGGCTCCGCCGTGGCATCCCTTCCTGGGCGACGAGGGCGACTGGTGGATCTGGACGACTAGCGACCTGACCATGAACCCGCACATCGACCAGCTGGCCTACCGCCGGCAGCTGCTGGCGGCCAGCGGCCACGACGCCGCGCTGGCCGACGCCTGGATACACGGCCGGTGGGACGTGCTGGGCGGCGTGATGTTCGACGTGTTCGACCCCGCGGTGCACGTCGTCCGGCGGCCGCCGTACCTGGACGCCCGCTACCTCATCGGCGCCGACTGGGGCACGGCCAGCCCAGCCGCGGCGCTGCTGCTGGCCCGGCTGAAGGCGCCGATCGGCGACAGGTTTCGCCAGGGCGACGTGATCGTGCTGGACGAGACAGACACGGCCCTGCCGACCGACCTGAGCGAGGGCACGGGCGCCGGCGTGCACACCTGGGCGGAGATGCTGACGGAGATGGGGGCAAGGAACGGCCGGAGGCGCCCGGAGGTGGTGACCGACGACGCCCGCGGGCTGGCCGGCGACACGGTGGTGAGCGAGCTGTTGGCGTGCGGCCTCAGCGCCCGCCGTCCCCACGCCAAGGACCGCGTGGGCACCTGGGCGCTGGTCCGCACCATGCTCCAGGCGGCCGTCGACGGGGCCGACCGTCCAGCGCTGTGGCTGACCAGCGGCTGTCCCCACCTGCTTGAGACCCTGCCGGAGGCGCCGCGCGGTCAGCTCCGGCCCGAGGACATAGACCCGAAGTGGCCGCGCGACCACTGGCTGGACGCTCTCGGCTACGGACTGCGCGAGCTCATGCAGCGCGGCGTCACGTTCGGCCGAATCAAAAGGACCTACTAGATCAGAGGAGATGATATTGCCATGTCCAAGGTCACAGACATCCGCGCCCCCGTCGACCGCGACCTGGGCGACCGGCCGAGGGGCAGTCCCAGCCGCCCACCGATCCAGTCCGACACACGGACGATCGAGATACCGATCGACCATCATCCGGACGCCGTTCGGGGTGACGGTCCGGCCGCCCGCGCGGCCCGAGGCGCGCTGACCGAGATCCACGGCGCCTGGACGCGCATCCGCGACGCCGCGGCCGACCCCGCCGTGCCCGCGCCCCGGCTGGCCGCCGCCGCTCAGGCCGCCATGGAGCGCGCGCTGACCGCCGCCGACAGGGCGGCCGCCGCCATCGAGAGCCAGGCGGACGAGGCGAGGCGGCGGATCGTCGAGGCCACGCGACCCCGCGTGGAGTCGACGCTGGCCGCCGACATCCGGGCCTTCTGGCGAGAGAAAGGATGGGACAAGGGACTGGTGGCGGCGGTGCAGCGAGACGTCCGCGCCGCCAGCGCTGTGCTGACCGCCCCGCCATACCTTTCCGGGCTGGACGACGGCATGCTGGAAGTCGTGCAGAAGGCGGCGGTGAGCGCGCACGCCGCCGGGCACCAAGCCGATCTGCAGGAGGCAACGGCCGCCCTGGGCAAGACGCGGGCGGCCGCCGAGCGGCTGACCCAGACGCTGGCGCCGCGCCTGGCGGTCTGGCGGGGGGCCGAGAACCAGGACGTCAAGGCGCTGGAGGAGTACGGCCGTGCCCGGTGACATCGTGGATGACCTGGCGGCCGACGCCGAATACGTCGAGATCTGCCGAAACGCCGCCTGGGCGGAGCGTCCATGGAGCGAGGCCACCCTGCACTGGGACCCTGTGGCCAGGGCGTTCAACTGGCCGGCGGGCTGGCCCGAGGGCGTGGACGGCGAGGCGTTCGTCCGTCAGAGGCTGGACGACGCCCTCGCGTCGACGCGCCCGGCGGCCGGCCCGGCGGCGGACGACGGGGACGTCAGCCCCAGCGTGAGGCGACTGCGGGAGATGCTGCGATGACGCCGACCGAGCGCGCGCGGGCGCGGAACGCCGAGCACATGGAGCGCGTCCGGGCGGTGCATCGCCGTTCGGCCTACGAACGCGTGCTGGCGAAGATCGCGCATATTGAAGAACAAGATCGCCTGGCCGGCGCGGGCCTCCAGCCGCGGCTGACCGACTTTCAGGTCGATCTACGGAAGTACCTATATGAGCTACTGGAGGCGATCCGAAGGGAGATGGTCGAGGCGGGGCAGATCGCCGGCTGATCTACCCGGATCCGTCATCGCTAAGCCTGTTGGATCATTCTGCTCTTGCTCACCGTGTGGAATGTGCGCCAACATCTAATGTATTGCGACTACCGGCATGAAGTAACTTCGCTGCGATAGCTTCCTGCCAAGTTCCTTCGCATTAGCGAAAAGGCGGTATCATGTATTTCAGCCCTTCTGCAAGCATTTCAGAGATTCCCAGGCTGTATAGAGATTTAGTCGCGATAACGGGATGGAGGCCCTGGCAATCACGCATAGCAGCGCTAGTGCAGAATATTCGGGACAATCCATTGATTGAAGATTATGTTAGCGACCGTTATACCCTTGAGTGGGAGATGTCAAAACTACATCGCCGCATACAAGCTGGAAGACCTCTTACACAGCCACGAACATACGAAGAATATTGCCTATATAGTTTTATGGCAATGATCGCAAAATCGCATCGAATGCTGACGCCCACAGGCCAAAACAACCTTTCCGGAATGCTCCGAAGTGCTCTTGACAATGAATCTGGTCTAGCTACGCTTCAGCACGAGATGATCATTGCCGCAGCTCTGCTGTCAAAGGATTTCGATATTACATTCTCTGACATTGAATCAGGCGGCGGCTTTGACTTTCTTGCAAAGAAGAGTGGGATTGAATTGGAGGTGGAGTGCAAGACCCACAGCGCGGACATTGGACGCAAAGTTCATCGCCGTCAGCTTTACCAATTTGGGGGAGAAATACTTCCTTTGTTGAATTCGGCTCTAACCCTGCGCAGCGGCGGACAATTTGCTCGAGTCATATTGCCAGGGAGACTTGATGGCAAGACTCAGAAGTTACAAGTATTGTCTGCCTGCCTGAAGACTGTGTTTGAACAAGGCATTTCCTTTTCTGGGCCGGACCCTTGTAGGATCGAGTATCGAAGTTTCAATCTCGCCGGCAGTCCGTTCGAAGCCTCCGATCCTCAAGATGTAGAAAAGACTGCCCTTCGTCGATTCATCACTGACTCTCTCGGCCACCCCGCGCACAATATCCTAGCGAAGGTTGATCCGGGCAACGCAGCGGTAGTAGTTAGCATCGAAAGTATTCAGCCTGACAACGTAACCGAGTCAATCGAAAATCAACTTAAGAAGCTTGTAAAAAGGCAACTAACTGGCAGCCGACCGGGCCTGATTTGTGTCAGATTTGTGGATATTACTGAAGATCAACTTCTGGAAATAGCTCAATATGACAAAGACGAGGGTGCATCGTCGCTAAGGCGCATGACGAGCAATTTGTTTGACCGAGAAGATTGGCGCCAAGTGCATACTGTCTCCTACTTTGCTCCCGGACATGCAACCTACTTCAGCTCCCAATCTGGCGAGACAACTACAACTCATACTCGTGAATCGGGCTCTGCGTACGTGTTCGTGAACGAAGATCACGAGCTGGCGGCGGATAGCCGACTACGGATATTCACGGCTTAGCAAGCGTAAGTTCCCGCTGCCCTGTCGCACAGTTGACCGGCAAGAAGCAGCCGCTGGCTTCGAAGATCGTGATCTTGGTGGTGGCGATGAGGGCCGCGGAGGCGTGACGCGCGTGTCCAAATGTCTCCGCGCCGCTCCCCCACTCGCTACCCGGCGGCGAGACGACCCCGGATGAGCTCGCCGTTCCAGTCCATAACCGTTTGTTATCACTAAGCAATCTGGTGCCGCCGGACAGAATTGAACTGTCGACCCCACCCTTACCAAGGGTGTGCTCTACCCCTGAGCTACGGCGGCATCCGTGGCGCGATGCGCACGGCCCGGCGGTCGCCGGGCGAGCGAAGCGGGAGCTTGTGTAGCGTAGTCGGGCGGGGGCGTCCAGCTTTGCGGCGGACCCCGCGGCCCAGCCCCGTATCCCGCACCTCACACCTGCGGGCCGCCTTCGCCGCCGAAGCGGCTCGATATCCGGCGGAAGAGCTGGTCGCGGACCTCGCGGAAGGCTTGCAGGCGGGTGTCGCGGCTGCCTTCGACATAGCTGGGGTCGAGCGTCGGCCAGTATTCCACCTCGCAGGCTGTGGTGCGCGTCAGCTCCAAGGCGCGGTGCTGCGATTCCGGCGACAGGGTCACAACGATGTCGAAGCTGTCGTCTTCCAAGTCGTCGAAGCTTTTGGGGCGGTGGCGGGAGAGGTCGATGCCGATTTCCTCCATCGCCGCCACGGCGAACGGGTCCAGTTCGCCCGGCCGCACACCGGCGCTGTCGACGTAAATGCGGTGGCCCATCAAATGCTTCAGCATCGCTTCGGCCATGGCCGAGCGGATGGCGTTGTGGGTGCACGAAAACAGCACGCTGGTCGGCAGGTCGCCCATGGTCGGGGGCCCTTCCGCGTCTCAGCTCACCCGCGGATGTGAAGCACGCACATCAGCGTGAACAGGCGCCGGGCCGTGTCGTGGTCCACCTCTATCTTGCCGGCCAGGCGCTCTTTCAGCATCAGCGCGCCTTCGTTGTGCACGCCGCGGCGGCCCATGTCGATGGCCTCGATGCGCGAGGGCGGGGCGGTCTTGATGGCGTCGAAATAGCTCTCGCAGATGGTGAAATAGTCTTTCACGACCTTGCGGAACGGCAGCATGGGCAGCGGCACGCGGCCCAGCGCGGTCTCCGCCTGGTCGCGGATCTGGAAGATCAGCCGATTTTCCTCCACCCCCAGCGAGACGACGTAAGGCCCTTCGCCACAGCCCACGGGTTCGAAGTAATTGCCCTCCAAGAGGTCGTACATGGCCACCGCGCGCTCATGCTCGATCTCGGGGTTGCGCCGGATCACCGTGCGCTCGTCCAGCGAGATGCGGATGATGCGGCGTGGGTCGGCGGCCTCCGTCATGGGGCGCCTGCCGCGCCGGCGTTCTTACGGGGTGGCTCAGCGGGCATTGGCGACCACGCCTCCGATGCGGTCGATCCACCAGCTGATCTCGTCCCCGCGCGTCTTCCACGCCGCGCGGTTGACGATCAGGCGCGAGGTGACGTCGGCAATGTGCTCGATCTCGCGCAGGCCATTGGCCTTCAGCGTGCTGCCGGTCGACACCAGGTCGACGATGCGCCGGCACAAGCCCAGGCGCGGCGCCAGCTCCAACGCACCGTTCAGCTTGATGCACTCGGCCTGCACGCCGCGGGCGGCGAAGTGGCGGCGCGTCACTTGCGGGTATTTGGTGGCGACGCGGATATGGCTCCAACGCCGCGGATCGTCGGCTTCCGACAGCTCAACGGGTTCGGCCACCATCAGCCGGCAATGGCCGATGCCGAGATCCAGCGGGGCATAGACTTCGCCGGAGTCGAACTCCATCAGCACGTCGTTGCCGGCCACACCCAGATGCGCGGCACCGAAGGCCACGAAGGTGACCACGTCGAACGAGCGGACGCGGATGATCTCCACGCCCGGATGGTTGGTGGCGAAGCGCAGGCCGCGGTGGTTGCGGTCGTCGAAGCTGGCCTCAGGGTGCAGGCCGGCACGGTCCATCAGCGGCCGCAGCTCAGACAGGATGCGGCCCTTGGGCACGGCAATGACGAGAGGCTCGTTCGGGGAGGACCGGGGGGTAGGGGCCTCGGATGAGAAAACGTCGGCGGCGACAGACAACGGGCGGGATCTCCACGGGCGTCCGGAAGACGGGCGCCGGAAGATTACGGCGTATCGCCCGCCTCTTCAAACGGGTGCTCGGGCCGCCAGGCAGTGGGCCATGGGTTGCCGATGTCCTGCATGCGGCAGTCCATCCTTGCCTCGCCGTCGCCCTCCAGCTCCAGCCGGATCTCGCCGCCGCCGGCGAACACCAGCAGAACGGCACCGTCCGCCGGCTCGATGGCCAAGAGCGACAGGAATTCGTCCCGCCGGCGCGGGTCGACGCCGCGGCGGTGCACAGCCTCGATGCCCGTGAACGTGACGCCGCAGTTGATACGCTGATAGGGCGCCTCGGCCGACCCGTTGCCCCCGGCTCCGTTTCCGCTAGCGGCGTGGCCCCCATCAGCGTGCCCATTGACGGCGTGGCCATTGGGGCCGGCGGGAACGTCTTCCCACTTGAAGCGGTTCACCACCATCACGAAGCTGCGGTCGTTCTGCAGATACGCCATGTCCACGACCGGCACGATCGCGTCCTGCAGCGCGGCCGACAGAATGCTCAGATCTTCCGGGTCCTTGGCGCGAAGCCGCAAGGGGCCGCTGGGACGTTCCATGACCGACATACCGTTACTATCCCCTGATCCGCTCGATCTCCGCTCCACAGCCGGCCAGCTTCTGCTCAACGCGCTCATACCCGCGGTCCAGATGGTAGACGCGGTTCAGCACCGTTTCGCCTTCGGCGGCCAGCCCGGCCAGCACCAGCGATACGCTTGCTCTCAGATCCGTCGCCATCACCGGAGCCCCGGTCAGGCGCCGGACCCCGCGCACCAGGGCCGACCGCCCATGTATATTGATATTCGCACCCATTCTTGCCAGTTCCGGCACGTGCATGAATCGGTTTTCGAAGATGGTTTCCGTGATCATCGAGGCGCCTTCGGCCACGGTCATCAGCGCCATGTACTGGGCCTGAAGGTCCGTGGGGAAGCCGGGGAAGGGCTCCGTCATCACATCCGCGCCCACCAGGGGGCCGTTGCGGCGCGACACGCGGAAGCCGCCGTCGACCGGTTCGAACTCCACGCCGGCCTCGGTCAGCAGGCCCTTCATGGCCTCCACCAGGTCAAGGCGCGTGTCCTGCAGCACCACGTCGCCGCCGGTGATCGCCGCGGCCATGGCAAAGGTGCCGGTCTCGATGCGGTCAGCCACCACGGCGTGATGGGCGCCGTGCAGCCGGTCCTTGCCCTGGATCATGATGCTGTCCGTACCCAGGCCTTCGATCTCCGCGCCCATGGCGATCAGGCATTCGCCGAGATCGGTCACCTCGGGCTCGCGCGCTGCATTGATCAGCGCCGTTTCGCCCTTGGCGAGCGCGGCGGCCATCATCAGGTTCTCCGTGGCGCCGACCGACACCTTGGGGAAGACGACGCGGCCGCCGGTCAGGCCGTTCGGCGCGCGCGCGATCACATAGCCGCCGTCCAGCTCAATTTCCGCGCCCAGCTGTTCCAGGCCGGTCAGATGCAGATCGACGGGCCGCGCGCCGATGGCACAGCCGCCGGGCAGCGACACCCGCGCCTCGCCGCAGCGGGCGGCCAGCGGGCCCAGCACCAGAATGCTGGCGCGCATCTTGCGCACCAGGTCATAGGGCGCGGTGGTGTTCGTCACCGTCTTCGTGGTGAAGTCGATCACCCGGCCGGTTGGCCCGCCGTTGGGCGCTTCGCCGTTCGGTGCAATCTCGACGCCGTGCTGGCCCAGCAGATTCGACAGCGTCTTGATGTCTGCGAGCTCCGGCAGACGCGACAGGGTCAGCGTCTCGTCGGTCAGCAGGCTGGCGGTCATCAGCGGCAAGGCCGCGTTCTTGGCGCCGCTGATGCGGATCGTGCCCTTAAGGGGCGTGCCGCCGCGGATGCGGATGCGGTCCATGGATCCTCGTGGTGTCTGGGGGTGCGGAAATGGGGTGTCAGAGCCGGGGCAGGGTGACGCCCGTTTGCTTCATGTATTTGCCGCTACGGTCGGCATAGGACGTCTCGCAGGGCCGGTCGCCCTTCAGGAACAGGAACTGGCAGGCCCCTTCATTAGCGTAGATGCGCGCGGGCAGCGGCGTGGTGTTGGAGAATTCCAGCGTCACATGGCCTTCCCATCCAGGCTCCAGCGGCGTGACGTTCACGATGATCCCGCAGCGCGCATAGGTCGATTTGCCCACGCAGATCACCAGCACGTCCCGGGGGACGCGGAAATACTCCACGGTGCTGGCCAGACAGAAGCTGTTGGGCGGGATCACGCAGACTTCCGCGGTGCGCTTGACGAAGCTGGTTTCCGAAAACGACTTGGGGTCGACCACGTCGTTGTCGACATTGGTGAAGATCAGGAACTCGTTGCCGACTCGGGCATCGTAGCCGTAGGACGACAAGCCGAAGGAGATCACGCCGCCACCACTCTGCTTCTCCACGAAGGGCTCGATCATCCCGCTCGATACGGCCTGCTCGCGGATCCAGGCATCCGACATGATGGTCATGGGTGTGGCGCTCTCCTCGGCTTGGCAAAGGGCTGCGGCGCTCGCGCAGCCGTGCGGCTGGTTCACTTGCGATCCGGATCTTGAGGCCCGGTCTCGTCAGGGTCTGATGGCGGTCCGGCGCCATCGCTGCGCGCCCGCTGCTGCAGCTTTCGTTTGCGCAGGTTCTCGCGCAGAGCCGCGGCTTCCCGCAGCCGCCGGTCCTCCTTCGGCCCGCCGGACTTCCCTGAGCCCGACCGGTCGGTACTGTCACCGCCCATCATGGCGCTTTCATGCCGAAACCCGGGCGGCTGTGCAATCCCACCCTTCGTCGTTGTGGCCACTCCCTAAGATTGCGTCTGCCGGCCGCTCGTGAGAGAAAGACGCCGCCCGACGGGCGTGCCTTGCCGGCGCATCCGGGCACAAGGGATCCCATCCATGCGCGCGCTGTTCCTGACCAACGAGTATCCGCCGAACATCTATGGCGGGGCCGGTGTCCATGTGGAATACCTGTCGAAGGAGTTGGCGAAGCTGATCCCGCTGGAGGTGCGCAGCTTCCACGAACAGGCCTTTACCGAGGGCCAGCTGACCGTGCAGGGGACGAAGATCGACGGCAGTGCCTATGCCGGCGGCCCGAAGGGTTTCGTCTCGCCGCTGAAGGCCCTTTCCACCTGTCTCAGCTTCAACGGGCAGGGAATCGACGCCGACCTGGTGCACTGTCACACCTGGTACACGCATTTCGGCGGCATCCTGGCGAAGCTGCTCTATGGCGTGCCCTTCGTTCTCACAGTACATTCACTAGAGCCGCTTAGACCCTGGAAACGCGAGCAACTTGGTCGAGGCTACGATCTCTCAAGCTGGGTTGAGCGCACGGCCCTGACCATGGCCGACGCGGTCGTCGCTGTGTCACGCAGCACGCGTGACGACGTGCTGCGCCTGTTCGACGTCGCGCCGGAGCGGGTGCCGATCATTCCCAACGGCATCGATGTGGACGAGTACAAGGCTGTCGAGGCGCCGGATGTGATGGACCGCTTCGGCATCGACCGGGCGCGGCCCTATGTGCTGTTCGTCGGGCGCATGACGCGCCAGAAGGGGCTGCTCTATCTCTTGAAGGCGATTGAGGGGCTGAACCCCGCCATGCAGGTGGTGCTATGCGCCGGCGAGAGCGACACGCCGGAACTGCAGCGCGAGCTTGAAGGCATGGTCGCCGATCTCAGGGGGCGGCGCGAAGGCATCGTCTGGATCCCGGAGATGGTGTCGCGGCAGACGACCATCGCGCTCTACAGCCACGCTACGGTCTTCTGCTGCCCGTCGATCTACGAGCCCTTCGGCATCATCAATCTGGAAGCCATGGCCTGCAACACGCCGGTCGTCGGCAGTGCCGTCGGCGGCATCACCGAGGTGGTGGTGGATGGCGAGACAGGCTTCCTGGTCGATGCGGGCCTGAGCCCGGAGCCGCCCTTCGACCCCAGCGACGGCGACGGCTTTGCCGGCCGCATGGCTGAGGCCATCAATCGCTTTGCCGCCGCGCCCGAATTGAGCCGCGAGATGGGGGCGAAGGGCCGCGCCCGGGTCGAAGAGATCTATAGCTGGTCGAGCATCGCGGCCCAGACGCTGACGCTGTACGAGAAGCTGGTTGCCGGAGAGCCCATTACCTGAAACGGCGGCGCGGGAGCGCGACCCCGCTGCAGCACGCCTTGTTCTGGCCTCGGCTTCGCCGCGGCGGCTGGACCTGCTGCGCCAGATCGGCATCGAGCCGGCCGCCGTTGCCCCTGCCGATATCGACGAGACGCCGGGCAAGGACGAGCCGCCCACGGTCTACGCCCGGCGGCTGGCCCTGGCCAAGGCAGAGGCCGTAGCCAGCCGGTTTGCCGGAGACTTCGTCCTGGCGGCCGACACGGTGGTCGTACGCGGCCGGCACATCCTCCCGAAGGCGGAGGATGTGGAGCAGGCGCGGCAGTGCCTGGCGCTGCTCTCCGGCGCGCGACATCACGTGCTGGGTGGTGTCGCGGTCATTGCGCCCGATGGCCGGCGCCTTGCCCGGGTCGCCGACACGGTGGTCAGCTTCAAACGGCTTGAGCCGATGGAGATCGACCGTTACCTGGCCGACGGCGAATGGCACGGCAAGGCGGGTGGTTACGCCATCCAGGGGCACGCCGCTGTGTTCGTGAAGCGCATCAACGGCTCCTATTCCAATGTCGTCGGGCTTCCTCTCTATGAGACGGCGGCCATGCTTAGAGGTCTCGGTTTCCGGTGAGCGTGCGGCTGGAGGTGACGCGCAGTGGCCCTGTGGTGCTGGCCGGCGTGCGTCGGCGGGGCCGTGTGACAGACCTGCTGGCTGATCGGTTGGATCGGCCTGGCTGGACGGGTTCGGTGCATCAGGCGCGTGTGCTGCGATGGGATGCCGGCACCCGGACGGCCTGGCTCGACGCGGGTGCCCTTGGCCAGGTCGCGCTTCCGGTGCGTAAGGGCGAGCCGCCGAACACCACAGAACCGGCGATCGTGCAGGTGACGACGGAGCCGAGGGAGGGCAAGCCGGCGGAGGTCACGCGCGACGTTGCGCTGCCGGGCCGGACGCTTGTCTACCTGCCGTATGGGACTGCGGTGTCGGTGTCGCGGACGATGCCGCCGGAGAGCCGGGCGCGGTGGCGCGCGGCCCTTGAGGGTGGCTGGGTTGTCCGCAGCGCGGCCAACGAGGTCGAGATCGACCACGTCACGGCCGAAGCGCGATCGTTGGCCGGCGTTTGGCGCGAGGCGGTTGAGGCAGCGTTCGCTGCGCAGCCGCCGACAATGCTGCTGGCCGCACCGCATCCCGGCCGACGGCTGCTAATGGACCACGCTGACATCACCGAGATCCTGGTCGAGGACGAAGCGGATGCTCGGGCCCTGGCGCCGAGCGACGGCGTCGACGGCCCTCTGCCGCAGACCGGCCCGGTCGATCTCGCCGACGAATGGCCGCTTTATCTGCAGCCGGAGGTGCCGTTGCGTTGCGGTGGCAATGTGGTGGTGGAGACGACGCGGGCGCTGACGGCGATCGACGTGAATGCCGGTTCTGCGCGAGACCCGGCGCTGGTCAATCGAGAAGCGGCGCGCGAGGTGGCGCACCAACTCCGCCTGCGCAATATCGGCGGGACGGCGGTGATCGACTTCATCAATCTGCCGAAGGCGGCTGACCGGCGTGCGGTGGTGGATGTGCTGCGGACGGCGCTGGGCGAAGATCCGGTCCCTGTGCGACTGGGCACGGCCTTGACGGCGCTTGGCCTGGTGGAGCTTGCGCGCATGCGGCGCGGCCGGTCCCTTTGCGAGATCTTCCCGTCCGGCGAAGCCTTGCCGGGGGCCTAGCCATACGGCTACCAAGGGCCCGACGGACCATTGGACATGGGTTATGAGCAAACGCGAAGAGAGGCCGGCCGGGTCGGCAGCGAAGCGAGGCCGCCGCTGCCCCATCTGCGGCAAGCCGACGGCGCACGACTTCCGACCGTTCTGTTCGCGCCGATGCAAGGACGTCGATCTCGGCCGGTGGCTGGGCGGGGAGTACCGCGTTGCCGGCCACGGCGCCTATGACGACGACCTGCAGGGCGAAGAGAGCGGGTAGGGGACTTAGCTCTCGGCAGGCTGCACGACTGTCTCGCGAAGCAACCGCTCGACATCCGCGTTGTGCAGGTCGCCGGCGGTGGCGCGCAGCGCGTTGGCCGTGCCTGCTGCGACGGCATGGCGTAGCCAATCTGTCGGGGGCAGGCCGGCCACACGGGCGGCGATCAGCGCCGCAAGAAAAGCATCACCCGATCCGATGGGATTGACGACCTCGACCCTGGGTGCCGCGGCCGTCCACGCGCCCGTGGCATCCGCAAGCACCGCACCGCCGGCGCCAAGCGTGACGGCTGCGAGAGCGATACCCTGACGCTGCAACGTGAGCGCAGCTGCGACCGCTTCGGTATGGCTCGAGCAGCGTTGGCCAGTGAGCGCGCCGACCTCATCGCCGTTGACTTTGATGGCCAGAGGCCGAGCCGCCACCGCGCTCGCGAGCGCATCGCCGCTGGTGTCGATATAGACCTCGCTGCACCGGTCTTGGACGGCCCCGATAAGCCGGGCGACAGCGTCAGGCGCCACGCCGCGGGGCAGGCTGCCGCTGATGGCAACGGCCGCGCAGGTGCCGGCTGCGGCGGCCGTGTCGTCGGTCAACCGGTCCCAATCGTCCGGCGATAGCGTGGGGCCGGGCTCGTTCACAACGGTGGCGTCGCCGGTTTCAGGATTGACAACGATGGCACAGGTGCGCGTTTGCGCCGTGATCCAGGTCCATGCCGTCGCCAAGCCTTCCAGTGCCGCGAGATCGGCGGCGTGGTGTCCGGTGTGGCCACCCACTGGGCCGGCGGCGATCGCCTGCCGGCCGAGCCGGCCCAGGACTCGCGCGACGTTCACGCCTTTGCCGCCGCACTGGGCCGAGACATCCTGGGCACGCCAGACGCGGCCGGCGGCGAACCCGGGCACAACCCAGGTGCGGTCGATCGACGGGTTGGGCGTGACACACAGGATCGGCCTGTTAGGGTCCACGTCGGCCTCACTCGGCGGAATGCGTGGCAGCGTGATGCCGGTGCGGCGGGAGCGCCCGGTTCGGACACGGCAAAGATGGACACAACCATAGCGCAACGGATCGCCGATGCCACCGGAAGTGCGGTGGATCAGGCCGGATCACTCGGTGGAGGGCATGGGGCGCGGCTCTATGGCATCGTCCTCGCCGATGGACGCGAACTGGTGGCGAAGGCGGCGACGACCAGCACCACGCTGGACCTGGAAGGCACCATGCTGCGCTACCTGGCCGAGCACTCGCGCCTGCCTGTGCCTGAGGTCTTCCTGGCCGAGGCGGACCTGCTTGTCATGTCGCGCCTTGCCAACCGCGGCCGGATGGGTGCGGCCGCTCAGGCCCATGCGGCGGAGCTGTTAGCCGACCTGCACGGCGTTACCGGACCGGAGTATGGATTTCAGCACGCAACGCTGATCGGCCCCCTGCACCAGCCGAACCCGCCGGGCGATGACTGGATCGCATTCTTCCGTGACCACCGCCTTTTGCACATGGCGCGCAAAGCCCTGACCGAAGGCGAGATCGGCAATCGGCTGATGCACCGGATCGAGCGGCTGGCCGAAAGGCTGGGCGAGCTGATCGGTCCCGCCGCACCGGCGACGCTGATCCACGGAGACATGTGGGGCGGCAACGTGCTGGTGGACGGGGACAGCATCAGCGGCTTCATCGACCCCGCAATCTACTACGCCGATCCGGAGATCGAGCTGGCATTCTCAACCCTGTTCGGCACCTTCGGGGAGCCGTTCTTCCGCCGTTATGCGGAACTACGGCCGATACGCCCCGGCTTCTTCGAGCTGCGCGCCGACCTCTACAACCTCTATCCGCTGCTGGTCCATGTGCGGATCTTCGGCAGCTCTTACGTCGGCGCAGTGGAGCGCATCGTCAGCCGGCATGTTCCCTGACGGTCAGTGATTGGCGTAGGGGTCGTAGGTGCCGAAGCTCCACAGCCGGCCTTCCGGGTCGCGCACGGAGTACTCGCGGGAACCATAGTCCGTGTCTTGTGGCTCGGTGACGATGTCCGCGCCGGCCGCCTTGCTGCGGGCATGGTGCGCATCGACATCGTCGATCCGGACATAGATGCCGAATGCGACCTTGTCCCAGGGACTTTCCGGCGTGTGCCGGTTCTCATCCGAGCCAAGCATGACGATGCCGGCGCCGAGCTTCATCTGCGCATGCGCGATCTTCCCGTCCTCGCCGGGAACGACGAAATGCCTGTCGAAGCCGAGCGCCGTACAGAGCCAGTCGATCAGCGCCGGCGCATTCTGGTAGCGGATAGCGGGGAAGATGTTCGGGCGATCGTTCATTTGCCGTCTCCTGCAGTCATTCTGTCGCGTGTCGCGCGCGTTGCGCAGGTCGACGATAGGCCGTGCGGTGTAGATCGATCTTGCAGGAATTTTACCTGCGCACCGGTGGATCAGCCGGGCAGGGCGGCGTTCTCCGCCTGGATGCGGGCTTCCGCAAAGGTCCGCGGCGAGACGCCAGCGAAACTCTGGAACTCGTTTGCCAGATGCGCCTGGTCGCTATAGCCGGCTGCGCAGGCGACATCGGCCCAGCCTGCACAGGCGCCGCTGTCGTATAGGCGGATGGCGTTGTGAAACCGGAAGATCCGTGCGACCGCCTTTGGCGTCAGCCCGAAGTGTTCGCGGAACACGGCGATCAGATGCTTGGCGCTGCAGTCCAGTTCTGCCGCGAGGGCCGATATTGGAAGGCGGCCCGCCGTTGCCTCCAGCCTGCGCCAGCCGGCTGCGGCCAAGCGGCGCTGTGCCGGCCCTTCGGCGATGCGGTGTGCGATGAAGCGGTCCAGCAGATCGAACCGATGCCTCCAGTCCGGGGCCTCGCGTAGCGCATCTGCCATCGGACCGGCCGTGGCACCGAACGCGTCTTCCAGTTTCACCACCCGGTCGGCCAGCACATGCATGGCCATGCCGCAGAGCTGGCGGGCGCCGAGCGGTGTCAGGTTGACCTGCAGCCCACTCTGGGTGCCGGCCGTTTCGGTCAGCGCATAGCGCGTGTGCATCCCGGCCACGAACCCGCGGCCGTGCTCGCCCACCCTGGCGCCGGTCGTCGGGTCGAGAATGCGCAGCGTCGGTCCGAAATCGAAGATTACGACGATGCCGGGCCACGGCAGCTCCCTCCGCCGTACGGGCGCGCCGGTGACTTCTCGGTAGCCGCAATATGTCATCACATGCGTAGCAAGGCGGGGATGGGGGTCGCCATAGACCATTTCCAGGTCCCCATCGGCCCTAGCCGGCCGTACCGCCCGGATCTGCCGCCCCTTGCCGGTCATGCCGATCATCTCTGGCCCGTCCGCTGCTGCCCACCGATCAGGCGTCGCCGGCCGCCGCAGCGCTCTTGACGCGCGGGATCGGCGTGCACTGTTTCAGCCGTGCGGCAGCGTCCACAGGATGCCCTCCGTCGCAGCCGAGGCGTCTCGCAGCAGGTCATTTCGCCTGACGCGTCCACTGCTTTCTGACAGATTGCGGCCACTTGGGACAGGCCGAGATCTGCCGCACCTGAACGGAAAGGAGCCCCTCCCGTGTCGATCACGATCTACCACAATCCGAACTGCGGCACGTCGCGCAACGTGCTGGCGATGATCCGGAACTCCGGCGAAGAGCCGGAGGTGATCGAGTACCTGAAGACGCCGCCCAGTCGGGAGAAACTCGTCGACCTGATCGCAGCCATGGGCATCCCACCCCGCGACCTTCTGCGCCGCAAAGGTACGCCCTATGACGAGCTTGGTCTGGATAACACCGAGCTGACGGACGACGCCCTGATCGATGCGATGATGCAGCACCCGATCCTGATCAACCGTCCGATCGTGGTCACCCCCCTGGGCGTCAAGCTCTGCCGACCGTCGGAAACGGCGCTCGAGATCCTGCCGAACCCGCAGGCGACGCCGTTCGTGAAGGAAGATGGTACGCCGGTGCAGGGCTAGGGCACGCCCGAGCGCTAGCGCCGATACTCCACGAGATCCCATTTGTTGCCGTACGGATCGCGGAATTGGGCGACTTTGCCATAGGTTTCCGTCCGCGGCGGTTCCAGGAAGTGCACACCCGCACCGAGCATACGGCTGTGGTCGCGGTCGAAGTCGTCCGTGGCAAGGAACAGGAACACGCGCCCGCCCGTCTGACTGCCGATCGCCTTCGCCTGCTCGGCCGACGCTGCCTTGGCCAGCAGAATGCGGCACTCCCGGGCACCGGGCGGTGCTACCAACACCCAGCGCTTTTCGGGCGAAAGCACCGTGTCCTCAACCAGATCGAAGCCCAGCGTGCCGACAAAGAACGCTAGCGCATCGTCATAGTCGGGAACGACAAGCGCGAGGGCTGCGATGTGCTGGGCCATGGCTTCCTGATGAGTTACGGGAACCTAGGGCTAGACTTCTATCCGTCCTGACCAGAGGCGGAGAATTGAGGCTCGCGATCATCATATCGTCGCTCGCTGCTTCGTCTTAAGACCCTGCCGTTCTAGCCGGCGGCTACGGCGCTCTCCGCCGGTGCGGGTGCGGGGTGTGCTCCGTCGCTCCCATGGGGTTCGTCTTCAGCCATGACGGGCAGGAGCTTGGGCGGAGCGGGGCGCCACTGCTTCAGGTGTTGTCCCACCTGCTCGTAGAAGCTCGGGAGCGCGTCTTCGACGCTTTCCACGAAGGTGCGGGAACCGGTGAACTTTCCGGCAAGGTCGCGAACCATCAGCACTTCGAAGGCGCGCGGCGCCATCTTTGCGTTGGCACCGCACAGCCGCTTCGGATCAGCCCGCAGGTTTGCAAGGGTGTCCTGGGTAGCCGGGGCGCGGCCGGGCCATTTCGCCTTCACGATGACGTCCTGGTCCGTCGTCTTTTCCAATTGGCGCAAAAGCCAGTTCACGCGGGCGGCTGGCCGCGCCTTGTCTTCCGGTGCCCGTAGTTCCGCGCTGCAGGTAATGGTGCGGCGCTGCAGGTCGGCCACCAGCGCAAAACCGCTGGCCGCATCCGGAATCTCGATGACGCACGACAGGACCTTGTGCTCAGCCAGCCTCTGGCAGTCATCGCGGATGCGCTCGGTCGGATTGTCGCGATGGCTCTTTTGGAGCTTCAACCGAACCGGACGTCCGACGACGCGGCTCATCAGCAGGCATAGGTCACGGGTCTCCTGATGCCAGCTGCCGATCGTATTCTCCACGACCTCAGAGGTCCTTCCCAGAACACCGCCTATCTGGACGGTGCGCACCAAGTCCCGCCACTCTCGGTTCATCGCGCGGAAGCGGACGACGCCCGTGCTGGGGTGGCTCAGGAAGCGGACGAACTCGTGTAGCAGGTAGGCATGATTAGCATCGGAAATCTGCCGCTCAAGATCCAGCAGATAGGCCTGCGTCTGAATAAACGTCCATGACCAGTGAAAGAGTTTGACACGATTTGCGAGGGCCTTTCCTACTCTGACTGGGTGATGATTCGCCCGAGCGACAAATTGATTGGTGATTGTGACAATGGCATCGACTGCATTTTCACGCGCCAACTCCGCATACCGTTTGATCTGATCACTGTCCAGGTCGGCACTGCCGATCTTCGCCTCGATCAGCGCAGACCATGTCTGTCGTCCTGTCCTGATCACAAGGAGGCCGTCGGGACGATCTCTCACATATTTCTTCTCCGTGCGGAACACGACCTCGGTATAGGCGTCGACCTGGCTGCGCGGACCGATGCGCAAACCCACAGTGGCAAGCAGTTGGCGAGAGAGATCCGGTATGGTCACAAGGCTCGCCAAGAGTGCTGAAATGACCCTCTTTTCTCTGCTGCTTTCAGACAAAATAGAAAAGAGTCGAACACGTTCACCAGATTTGAGGATCTCTGTCAGCTCATCTGTCACGGGCCGTACTCCTTATCACATACTACTGCAATCATGAGAGGCTGGAGCCACGGTGTAAACAATTACCGGCTTCAGAGAGTTCAGCACTAGCAACTAATTCTGTCGCTGGTGTCGAGTATGTAAATAAAATACTCGCAAAATGCGACTGACTTTGGGTGCCAACCGACCATCGACTGACGTACGGTGTTCAGGGAAACCGCGATGGAATTACTGGAGCGGGGATTACGGAAACATACTGGCGAAGCCGCTTTTGCACGCGTTTCTTATGGAAATGCAGAGTGTCCGAGCGCAGTCCGACGGGCCCCCCAGAGAGGTAAACCGCCCCTTCGGAGCCCCCTTAGGTCGTCACACGCCTTCCAGCTGCGCGAACGCGTCACGGACCGCCGCGGCATGCTCTTCGCGTTGCAGTGGAAAGGCGCGAAGGAAACGCCCTACGTCATAACGCGGCTTAATGCACCGCAGCTTGTCGAGATACCCGCGTGCCGCGTACTCCCCACCGGCCAGCGCGTGGCAGACCGCGGCGACGGCCAAAATATGGAAATGGGCGTTGGGCTGGCGGGCCGCCAGATCGGCATAGTGGATTGCCTCCTCCGTCCGGCCGAGCAGCGCCAGGTTCTGGGCCTTGACCGAGGCAAACCCAAAGACCATCGGGTCGAAGGGGCTCAAGCGGCGCGCGGTATCGACCATCGCGTTACTGGCATCCAGTTCGCCGGTGAGCATCAGCGATCGGCCCAGCGAATAGAGGCCCATAATGGAGCTTGGGTTGAGGTCGACGGCACATTGCAACTCGTCGATCGACTGCCCGAAGTCGCCCTGCAGCACGAAGACGCGGCCGAGGGCCCAATGGCCCTTCGGGTCACGCGGATCGAGTTCGAGGCAGTGCTGGGCGTGGACGCGGGCCTGCGCGATCGCCCCGTCACGATCCGCTGTCAGACCCAGGAAGGCGCGCTGCCAGTGGACGAACGACAGCCCTGCGTGGGCGTGGGGCACCGCCGGTTCGAGGTTAACCGAACGGCGAAAGAACCGCTCGGCGTGATCGTAGTTGACGGGCTGGAAGCGGTACATGTGCCAGCAGCCGCGATGATAGGCCTCCCAGGCGTCCAGGCTCTCCAGCGGCACCAGCAGCGCCCTCTGGCGTTCTGCCGTCTCAACCTCGCTCGCAACTGCACCGCCGACCGAATTCGCGATGTCGCTCTGGATTTCGAAGACGGACTCCAACGGCCGGTCATAGTGTTCGACCCAGATCTCCAGTCCGCTGCTCACCTCGACCAGCGACGTCTGAAGCTGCAGCTTCGGCCCCTCGAACCGGGCTGTTCCGCAGACGACATACCGCGCGCCCAGAATTCTGCCGGCTTGCATAGGATCCTGATCGGCGTTGCGGAACCTGAAGACCGAGCCGCGGGCAATGACCGAGAGCCAGCGGGTGCGGCCAAGTGCTGTGATGATGTCCTGGGTCAAACCGTCGAGAAAGATATGACGCCCGGCGCAATCCCCCTCGGTAGTGAATGGCAGAACAGCGATCACTGGTCCGGTATCCGGTCGTCGGGACGCCTGCCAATCCGCTTCCGGCGCGCCGGACTGGGCATGGGCGGCTGCCTGCGAGATCTCCGGGCCGACCTCGGCGGTGGTCTCAGGCTCAGCGCGGCTGATTTCCACGGCGCCAACGAACCTGAATCCCGTCTTGTGGACCGTGCGAATTAGAGTCTGAGACGTGCCGTCGTCACCGATGGCCGCGCGGACCGATTTGATGCGGCTGCTCAATGCGGAGTCGGAGACGAACCGTCCGGCCCAGATCTCATCGAACAGCTCCGCCTTCGGCACAACGCGGTGACGCTGCTCGATCAGATAGGTCAGGATCGCGAAGACCTGCGGCTCGAGCGCAACGGTCGCGCCGTCGCGGCGCAGCTCGACGGCGTTGGTATCCAGCGCACAGTCGGCGAAGCGGTACAGCATACGGCCAGTCCCCCACAGGCTCGCCGCACTTTCTGGGCCTCCCGCCCGGAAGTCTATGAAATCTCCAAGAATCCTCCAACTCGCCTTCAAGCATAGGAACGCGGATCTGCCTATCCCACACGCGTCGACAGCGCAGGCGGCGGCATGACCGCTGGCCTGTCCCGTCGGCCTGCGCCCGCACGCGCCTGACGGCCATTGGCGGCATCGGCGGGCAACCTGCGGTTCCGAAGGAGGGATTGGATGATGAGACGCCAGATGCACATGGCTTCGGCCCGGACACGCGCGCTCTCTCGCCGGCCCGTCCTCTATTCTGCGCTTGCCGCTGGGCTGACGGTCGGCCTCGCCGGGCCGATGGTGGCGGGAAACGACGCGCCCGTGCCGGTTCCCGCGGTGTCGGACGCCGATTTCCACCATGACGGCGCGCCGCGGGAGGCGATGGTCGCGCTCGGGCGCGCGCTGTTCTTCGACAAGATCCTGTCGGGCAACCGCAACATCTCCTGCGCCACCTGCCACCATCCTGCCCATGCAAGCGGCGACGGCGTTTCGCTGACCTTAGGCGAAGGGGCGGCCGGTCTGGGGCCGGAGCGTGCGGCCGGGCCCGATCAGCCGGTGCTCGGCCGGGTGCCGCGCAACTCTCAGGCCCTGTTCAATGTCGGCGCCCGTGAGTTCGTCAGGATGCTGCATGACGGGCGGGTGGAGCTGGATACGACCGGATCTCTGCCGAGCGGATTCTGGACGCCGGCGCGCGAGCAGTTGCCACCCGGCCTGGACAGCGCGCTTGCGGCACAGGCGCTGTTTCCGGTGCTGTCAAACGTCGAGATGGCGGGCCACCAGGGTGAGAACGAGATCGCCGATGCGATCGCCGTCAACCGCCTCGGCGGGCCGGACGGCGCCTGGGACCTGCTGGCCCAACGCCTGCGCGCCATTCCCGACTACGTCGCGCTGTTCAGCGCGGCCTATCCGGAGATCGAGGGCCCGGACGGGATCACCTACGTCCACGCGGCGAACGCGATCGCGGCGTTCGAGACGGTGGCGTTCCGTGCCGATGCCAGCCCGTTCGACCTCTACTTGCGCGACCCAGACGCCAACCCGCTTCCGGAGGCGGCAGAGCGCGGCATGGCGCTGTTCTATGGCGAAGCCGGGTGTGCGGCGTGCCATTCCGGTTCGCTGCAGACCGACCAAGGCTTCCACGCAATCGCGATGCCGCAGATTGGCCCGGGCAAGGGCGACGGCGCGGACGACAGCTATTGGCGGGAAACCGGCTTCCAGCGGCGGTTGGAGGATTTCGGCCGTTACCGCGTCACCTTCGATCCGGCCGACCTCTACCACTTCCGCACGCCCAGCCTGCGCAACGTGGCGCTGACCGGCCCCTGGGGCCATGCCGGCGCCTATGCGACACTGGAAGCCGTTGTGCGCCACCATCTCGATCCCATCGCCGCATTGGAGGCGTACGACATCGATCAGGCCGTGCTGCTACCCGCGGCAACGGTGATCGAGCGGTCGGGCACGGGCTCTGAGCTGCGCTTCGGCCCGGTCAATCCGGCGCGGCGGGCCGACCATGCCTTGCGTGACGGCTGGGTGCAGCAGACCGCGGCTCTGCGCCAACAAATCGCCGACGCCAGCGAGCTGCCGGCCCGCGATTTGAGCGACGCGCAGGTCGCCGACCTGATCGCCTTCCTGCACGCGCTGACCGACCCGACGAGCCGCGAGCTGGACCATCTGGTCCCCGCGACCGTGCCGAGCGGCCTTCCGGTCGCCGACTGACCAACCGACCATCCAACCAATGGAGAAGGAGACTAGACGATGACCGACCCATCACGGCTGCCCAAAGCCACCGCCACAGCCGCCGCGGCGCTTGCCGCCGCCGGGGTGCTCGCCGCCGGCGGGGCGCTGGCAACCGGCTCCTCGACGGCCTACGACCCTCCCGTGGATATCGAACTGACCTTTGTCGACCACATCGATGCGGACATGCCGGAACAGGACGTCTTCATCGAACGTGCGGACCAGACGGGTGTCTGGCGGGCCACGCCAGGCGACCGCGATCTCTCCGCTCCGGTCTTCGCCTCGGCCGAGCCGCAGCGCCACGACCCGTTCGACCCGACGGCGAACGGCCCCTATCCGAAGGGGCAGGCGCTGGGCTTCACCTTGGGCGAATGGCTGGAGGCCGAGGGCCACGGCACCTATGCCTGCGCCGACGGGGAAGGGCAGGTGGACATCACCTTCACCGGCCTAGTGCCCGACGGCGTCTATACCATGTGGAACTTCTACATGGCGTCGCCGCCGACCGATCCGTTCATCGGCACCTACGACATCCCCTTCGGCAGCCGCGATGGGGCTGAGAGCGTGTTCTACGCCGACTCGGAGGGGCAAGCGCAGTTCACGCGCACCATCACGCCCTGCCTGCAGATGTCGGGCGAGCATCTGATGGCCGGTCTCGCCATCGCCTGGCACAGCGACGGCCAGGTCTATGGCGTCGACCCGGGTGCCTTTGGCTACAACAGCCACGTCCACCTGTTCCTGGGTCTGCCTCCGCGGGCCGGCCTCTAAACGGCGCGACGGGGCCGCATCTCTACACTGCCAGCCTGAAGCCGGCGGCTGAGCGGCGGGTGCGGCCCCCGCTCGCATCCAAAGGACTTCGTCACCACTTTTCGCATTGACGGATGGCCGGCTTGCCACGCCATGGGGTCACCCTTTAGGCTCGTCGACTGCGGACGGCGGCAGCCGTCCGGCTAACGGGGACGCCTGCGGTGCGGGCGGCCCCGATCGGGACGAGTGGCGATGGATCTGTGGGATTGTGCGGCGGTGGTGACGGGCGCCGCTTCCGGTTTGGGGGCGGAGACCGCGCGGCACCTGGCCGAGGCCGGTGCGAAGGTAGCGGCGATCGATATCGACCAGGCGGGCGTTGAGACTCTGGCGGCGGAGATTGGGGCGCTCGCCATCCCCTGTGACGTCGCTGACGCCCCGGCCGCGGAGGCCGCGATCGCTAAGGCCAAAGAGGCCAACGGCCCCGCGCGTGTGCTGATCAACTGCGTCGGACAGGCCCGGCCGCAGCGCATCGTCGATGCCGACGGCCAGCCCATGCCGCTGGAAGACTTCCGCTATCTGGTCGAAGTGAACCTGATCAGCGCCTTCAACATGATGCGCCTTGTGGCCGCCGACATGGCCGGCCTGACCCCGGGCCGGGATGGGGAGCGCGGGGTGATCATCTCCACCGCCTCGGTCTCGGCCTATGAGGGGCAGGTGGGCGAGGCGGCCTATGCGGCCTCGAAGGGCGGCTTGGCCAGCATGATGCTGCCGGCGGCGCGCGAGCTGGGCTCGCTGGGCATCCGCGTGGTCGGCATCGCGCCCGGCCTGTTCAGCACGCCCACCCTGTTCAAGATGGAGCAGGACCTGGACCCGCGCATCGCCCGCTCAGTCCCCTTCCCGCAGCGTTTCGGCGACCCGGCGGAATTCGCCATGCTGGTCGCCCATGTCATCAAGAATACGATGATCAACGGCACCGTGCTGCGGCTGGATGGCGGCTATCACAAATAGGGGTGCACGTTAGGCCCGGTCATGAGTACGACGCTTGTCCTGCATCTGGTCTCTCCGGCCTCCGGCGAGGTGGTCGAGGCCATGGCGCGCACCATGGTGGCCCAGCTCGACGACGTCACGACCACCCGCCATTTCTGGCAGATGGTCCGCAAGCGCAAGAACGTCGACGAGGTGCTGACCGGCGTTGAGGACAAACGCGGCTTCGTGCTGCACACCCTGATCGATCCCACCCATCGCGAGATGCTGGAGGAGGGGTGCCGCCGCCTGGACATCCCGTGCATGTACCTGTTCGAGCCGTTCTTGAGCGCGATTGCCACCCATTTCGGTGCCGGGTTGCGGGAGGACGCGAGCCCCCGCGTGGTGATGGACCAGGCCTTCAAGCGCCGGCTCGACGCCATGCGTTACACGCTCGGCCACGACGACGGCATCGGCCAGCAGGATCTTGAGACGGCCGATGTGGTGCTGTTGGGCGCCTCACGCGTGACCAAGACGCCGACCTGCATGTACCTCGCCCATCGCGGCATCAAGGCGGCGAACGTCTCGCTGGTCGCCGGCATGGCCCTGCCCGCCGCGGTGGTGAACGCCAAGAAGCCCCTGAAGGTGGGCCTGACCGTGGCCCCGCGCCAGCTCGCCGAGATCCGCCGCAAGCGCTTCGACGTGCCCAAGGGCGGCGGCGGTCTCGACTATTCCGACATCGACGCGGTTACCGAAGAGGTGAAGGAAGTCCGCCGCATGATTGTCTCCCGCGGCTGGCCCATGATCGACGTCACCTCGCGCTCGATCGACCAGACTGCGACGATGATCATGGAGCTGCTGCAAAGGCATCGGGAGGCGGCGGGGTAGGGGGATTGCCTGTAACTGAGTTCCAACAAATTTCCGTGGTATTACGACAAGGCTGAGCAGCCTTCGGTTGCTTGCGCTGCGGGATAATATTTGAATATTATGTTTTCCGAGTACGGCTTACGTGGATGGCGGACAGTGATCTCACAGATCGATCTTCGCTATCGGGCGGCCGCCAGTGGGAATGCGATCATCATACAGATTGCCAAATTATAGTCTTCCAGAGTGAAACCACTAAAGTTCCTATGTATGGATAAATAGAGCAATGTCGGAAACAGCTTTATCTCTACAGAATTCTGATTCCCATCAATCGTCGACGGACTCACGCACGCTTGTGCGCGGTTTGGCTTCGAAGGAGTTGGTATTCTCTGTGGTGGGTCCGGTTGGATCGGGGACTAGCGAAGTTGCCAACGCGCTTAAGGATTTTCTGGATAAGGCAGGATACAGGACAGAGGTAATAAAGGCGCGCGACGTGATCGAAGAATGGGAAGAAAAACACGGAAGATCAATTCCGGAAAGTCCAAAAATGGACCAAACTATAGCGCTTCAGAATGCAGGGGACGCGATGCGGCTTGCAACGAAGGACAATGCAGCAGTAGCATTGCGTCTCATTGAGCAGATCCGAATGCTTCGCGCACAACAGAAGGGCGAGCCGCTTGAAAGGGGCAAGCCGGTGAGTCCTGATGACACACGTCGCGCGTTCATTTTAGATTCTCTTCGGAATCCTGCTGAAGTAGCACTTCTAAGAAGTGTTTATCAGGAAGCTTTCTGCCTCGTTGGAATAGTATGTGAGGAGGAGATACGTTCGGCTCGTTTGCAAGATAAATACAGCGATGCTGGAAAGATGAAAATAAAGCAGCTGATGGAGCGCGACGAGCACGCAGATGAAAAACATGGTCAGCATGTTGCCGACACCTTCCATCTCGCGGATTTTTTCATCGACAATACGGCCAAGAGATTCATTGATCTTCCGGGCGGTCAAAGGAAATCAAATCCCGTTTGGACCGTAATGGAGGAGCTCGGACGCCTTGTAGATATACTCGAGCATTCACGGGTAGTCCGCCCGCGTCCAAACGAGACAGCCATGTTTCACGCCTACGGGGCTAGAATGCGAAGCGCCTGCTTGTCCCGCCAAGTGGGTGCAGCCCTGATGGACCGTCAGGGCAATATCGTAGCAACAGGAACTAATGAGGTGCCTAAAGCGGGTGGGGGCCTCCATGGAAGTGTTTTTATTGACTTCTCAGATACGGACCCAATTCCGGATCATGATCATAGGTGTATAGTGCATGGAAGATTTTGTCGAAATACAAGAGAGCAGAATCACATAATTGATGAACTTATGGATCGTATTGACGAGCTTAGAAATTCATCGGACAAAGGAAGTATGAGGAAAAAAATTCGTAAGACCCGTATTGGCCAGTTGATCGAGTTTAGCCGAGCTGTGCATGCGGAGATGGAGGCACTTCTTTCAGCTGGGCGGCAAGGCATATCGCCAGTTGGGACCCGACTGTTTGTGACCACTTTCCCATGTCACAGTTGCGCTCGACACATCGTTGCCGCTGGTGTTGACGAAGTGCAGTTTATTGAGCCCTATCTGAAAAGTCGGGCGCTGCCGCTGCATGGTGACGCAATAACGACGACGAGAGAGGGATGGACTCCACCGAGCCTGATTAAATCGAACGAAATCAAGGATATGGCGGTGTCTCCACAGGTTTTGTTTCGGCCTTTCACGGGCGTTGCGCCCCGAATTTATCGCCGGGCGTTTTACAAAGATCGCGAATTGAAGGACAATATGTCTGGAGACATGCTTGAGTCCTTTGGGCCGCCTGAGGGTATGGCATCACCGGAGGCGTTGCGGGTTAGCTACGCGCAGGTGGAGGCGAATTTGGCAGCGTCCACGGAGGAGGCAAGCGGGTGAATCGAGACCACAGCGCCCCCTATCTACGTCTCGTAGATGAAGCAGACTCGGCACGATCTACGACGAGGAATCTTAATTCGAGGAGTGGAGACAGGAATCAGCAGCTGGCCCTTCCATATCCTGATCCGTTCACAGCTTTTTTTTTAGACGTTAACGGAATTGGTGTTGATAGATTTGTTAGTCTTTTACGCTCGATGGGGCCGAAATGGATTATTGATGCCCGTGCAACACCAAGGCTCGATATGCTTGGCGGAAGTCGAAGCTATGCATTCAGATTTTTCGACAATCTCGGCGCGGAGTACGTAGATCTTTTCGGTCGGCTCGGCCTCGCGACTTATCGGTCGGTCGATGCGAATCCTGCCTCTTGGAGTGATATGGTCAGCAGGATTGTGAGTAGTTCGGCCAGGCCGTTTGGTCCGTTTTTGGTTCTCTTTGACAACGCGGATTTGCTGAGGGCGTCAGCAGAGATGTTGCCTCAGTCATTGCGTAGGACGTTAGGGCGCGCCGTTTCCTGCGCCGTAATGACTTAATGGTCGAACACTATTTAGCTCACGATAGCTGGTGCGACGATCTAAGATTTGACGCTGTCGGGGACAAGTAGCTCGAATTGGGGGTAGGACCTCAGTTTGCAACATTCTGAAAAATGGACTGGCTGCGCAAAACCCGATGGATGTGACTCTTTGTGTTGGCGTGAGCATGCGCCGATGCGTTCTTCATCCAGCCTGGGGATCATCACCGCCCCCGTGCGACGCTCAAGGTCACTAAGGCCCAAACGCCAACCGCCAATCGGCGCCGGCGGGGCCGATCAGCAGCACCGTCTCCATCGCCCAGCGGTGGGCGGAGCAGTTCTGGCCCGGCCGGGTTTCGTTGAAGTCGGCGAACACCGAGACGCGGTAGGGCGGTACGGCCTCGTCCGGTACGTTCATGTGTTCGGCGGAGCCTGAGGGGCACTGGAAGGCTGAGATCGGGGTCGGCTGGCCGAACGACCAGCCTGGCGTTAGTTCGCGCCCACCGAACAGGCTGAACACGCAGCGGCCGGGGAAAACGAGTTGGCCGGGCCCGCGCGGCAGTCCGTGGCGGACGCTGAAGACCAGGCGGGTGCCCACGCTCTGCAGCGCGCACAGCGTCGTATCCTGGGTCAGCACCTGGATGTCGAAGGTGAAGCCGGCGGCCTTGGCCACACCGAAGGCGTCGGCCGCGGCCACTTGGTGCACCACGTTGCTGGTGCTGGCCGCCGTCAGCACGATGGTGTCGAGATAGACCGGCGACAGGAAGGCGGTGCGCGGCGACGTATGGCTCAGGTCGACCGCGCGAAGCTGGAAATAGACGACCTTGTCGCCCGCTGCCGCGCTCAGTTGGAACGGTATGGAGAAATCCTGCCTGCCATAGTGGATGTCGGTGCTGATGAAGCCGGTCCACGGAACCGCGTTCAGCAATTGCAGCTTGCTGGCGTCGTCATAGACCAGCGGCCCCTCAACGATCCGGTATTCCAGAAACAGCCGGTCGAAGCTGGGCGATGCGGTGAAGTTCGCGCTCAGCCGCACGTCGCGGTCGTCAGTCTGATAGGCGCCGTCGTTGATCTGCAGATCGGTCATGTCGACCCAGAAGGCCTGCATCGGCGCCGTCGGCGGCTCGAGGACGACGGGCGGGCTGGGCTCAGGCACCTCCGCCCCCCGCCGCCCGCAGACGCGCCGGCCCTGGTCGTCAACGCCGGTTTCTACGAGGCCGCGGTTTGCGCACACGCATTCACCGGTGGCCGGGTTGCCCACCGTGCCCTCGCCGCAGGTGAACACGCAGCGTCCGTCGCGGCCCACGGTCTGATAGGGCGGCAGGCATTCCGCGGCCGGCGGCTGCGTATCCTGTACAAGCTGCACCGATGACGCGCGGTCCTGCGGAAAGCCGAGCGCCTCGATGTTGGGATAGTGCCCGGGCCCCAGCACCAGCGGCGGGCCGTTGCCGTTCTGGAAGTTGTCGTCGCGGTGGATGCTCCAGGTGCCCGACAGGATGCGGAACGACTCCAGGTCGTTGTCGAAGCCGTACTGGTCCAGGTCCGGCGCGCTCTCGGTCAACGTCACCGCCTGGCCCTGGAAGTTGAACAGGTCGTAGAGGATGATCTCCGCCGCTTCAGCGCGAGAGGGCAGGCAAAGGGCGGCCGCCAGCAGCAGGGCGAACACGGGCACGCATCGTTGCATCCTGCTCTCTCCTGTTCGTGTCTTGGATCTTCTGGGGACGAAAAGGTAAGGCGGAGTGCCTGATCGGGAACGCTACCGGTCGCAGCGGGCGCGGTCTACGGCTTCGATGCCCTTCTGTTGCAGGTGGCGAGCCAATGCCGGGGCGACCGAAGGGCAGGGGGCAAATGGAAAGCGCCCGGCCACCCCGTCGGGCAACCGGGCGCCTTTGTTGCGTGGTCCGTCAGGCGGCGCGAACTTCGCTGGTGAAGGTGCTCACCTCCGTCGACAGGGACTCCGACTGCCGCGACAGCTCGCGTGCGGCGGCCAAGACGTCGGTAGAGCCCTGGCCGGCTTCGGCGGCCGCCTGGGTCACGCCGGTGATCGCCTCAGACACCTGACGCGTGCCGACCGACGCCTCTTGGGCGTTGCGGCCGATTTCCTGCGTCGCGGCGTTCTGCTCCTCGATCGCAGAGGCCACGGCGGCGGACACCTCCTTCATCGCCTCGATCTTCTCGTTGATCAGGGCGATGGCGTCGACCGTGGAGCCCGTCTGCTCCTGGATCGATTTGATCTGCGCTGCAATCTCTTCCGTCGCTTTGGCGGTCTGGTTGGCCAGCGACTTCACCTCGCTGGCCACCACGGCGAAGCCTTTGCCAGCATCGCCGGCGCGTGCGGCCTCGATGGTGGCGTTCAGCGCCAGCAGGTTGGTCTGCTCGGCGATGCCGGTGATCAGGCTGACCACCTCGCCGATGCTGTCGGCCCGCTGGGCCAGGCTCTGCACCTGGCTGTTGCTGGTCTCCGCCGCATCGGCGGCCTGCTCGGCCATATCGGCCTGACGCTGCACCTGCTGGCTGATCTCGTCGATGGAGCTGCCAAGCTCGTTGGCGGCGGAGGCCACGTTCTCCACATTGGCGGTTGCCTGCTCCGACGCGCTGGCGACGGTGGTCGCCTGGCTGCTCGTTTCCTCCGAGATCGCGGACATGGACTCCGCCGTTGCCTGCAGCTGCCCGGCGGCAGACGCCAGCGTGTCGATCGTGGCGGAGACCGCCGTGTCGAACGACGACGTCAGCTCATCCACCCGCTCGGCGCGCCGGGTGCGGGCCTCCTGCTCCTTCGCAGCAGCGGCGGCCATCTCGTTGTTCTTGATCATGTTGTCCTTGAACACCTGCACAGCGTCCGCCATGGCGCCGATCTCGTCGCGGCGGCCCGTACCGGGGATCTGGGTCGACGTGTCGCCGCCGGCCAGGTTGCCCATCGACTTGGTGATGCTGCCGATGGGCTGGGCGATGCCGTTGCCGATCAGCCAGGCCAGGCCGCCGCCGACGCCAATACCCGCGGCCATCAGCGCCCAGGCCAGCATGTTGGCGGTGTCCGATGTCTCCTCATTGCTGGCCTGGCGGACCTCCATCAGCGCCTGCTCCTCGGCCTGAAAGTCTGCCATGACGGCCCGGAAATCATCGAAGAACTCCTTGCCGCGTTCCTCGCCCACCAGGTCGGCCATGTCGTCCATCGTCTGCGCATCGCCGATGGCGCGCCTGAGAGCGATCATCGGGGTGACCACCTGCTCGCGCCATTCCCCGATGGTGACCGACATCTCGTCAAGCAACGCGACCTGCGCCGGGTTGTCATCGACGGTCTCACGCAGCTCGGCGACCAGCACCGTGAACCGCTCACCGCCGCCCGTGTAGGGCTCCAGGAAGGCGTCCTGGCCGGCCAGCAGGAAGCCGCGCATACCGGTTTCCATGTCGACTGCAGCGGACAGGATCGCATTGGCTCGGTCGATCACCTCATAGGTGTGCGTGACCCACGCCTCATTCTCGGCCATGACCGCGAGCAAGGCATCGGCGCGGGCATCGGCCTCGGCCGCCGCCTGCTCACGCTGGCCCAGCAGCGCGGTTTCGACCTCCACGAAGGCGGCGATCTCCGCCCGCATGGCGTCGAAGTATTCCTTGCCTCGGCCCTGCGAGACATAGGCGCCGACATCGTCCATGGTCCGGCGATCGCGCAGCACGTCACTGCGAAGGGCGAAGGCCGGTTCGACCACCCGGTCGAGCCATTCCTGCATGGTCGCGTCGATGCCCTGCAGACGTTCGACCTGTTCGGGATTGTCGCTCACCGTTTCCTGCAGGGCCGCGATCTCGGCGAAGAACGCGTCCCGGCCGCTGTTGAAGGGCTCAAGAAAGGTCTCGTCGCCGGCCAGCAGGAAGCCGCGCATTCCGGTTTCCATGTCGATCGCATGGGCCAGCAGCCCGGCGGCATCGGCCAACACTGCGTGGGTATGGTCGACCCAGCCCGCCGTCTCCCGCAGCGTCACCAGGATCTCGCCGATCTCAGCCTCGGCGGCTTCGAAGGCCTCGTGCCGTTCGGCCAACAGCACCGTCTCCCGCTCGATGAACGTCGCGATCTGATCGCGGAACTGATCGAAATAGACCTTGCCGCGCTGTTCGCCGACCAGGTCGGCCATGTCGTTCATGGTCTCTGCGTCACCGATCAGGCGCCGCAACTCGATCGCCGGCTCGACCACTTGGGCCTGCCATTGGCGGAGAATACTCTCAGCCTCGCCGAGGCGCTCCACCTGGGCCGGATTGTCGCTGACCGTTTGCTGCAGCGACGCGATGGCGGAATAGGCCAGCTCTTCACCGCCCCGATACGGGTCCAGGAACTGCTCCTGCCCGGCCAGCAGGTAGCCCCGCATCCCGGTTTCCATATCAACGGCCGACCCGACGATGCCGTTGGCCTCGCCCAGCACGGTCTGAGTATGGCTGACCCAGCGGCTTGTGGTCAGGATGCTGCCGAGCATGACAATTGAGACGACGCCCAGCACCACCAGCAGCACAAGCGGCGGTGCTGCGCCCAAAAGGATCTTGATCTTCGTCGGTAAATCAGCGAACCGCATCTGGCGTACCCCTTCTTTCAGCGCTTCTCCGATGGCGCTTAGGACTCTCTGCGACTACTCGTCAGCGTAGTTTTGCTTCAAATTTGTTAAGAATCGGATACCACCAAAGGTAGGAAGAATCTGCGGCATATGTGGAATTCTAAGTATTTGCTGGCCTCCGGCAGTTGCCTTGGTTTTGCTGGCTGTTGGCGGCATCAGCGACCGCTCAGCCGCGCAAAGAAACGAGTGTCCTGTTAGTGGCGTTCCGGCTGGGCGCCGGAAGCCCGCACATCGCGAAGCGGGCGGTTGCATGGACCCGGCGGCTGAGATCTGGTACAATGAAGTTTACTTAAGCGTTTGATAAACCACTGAACCGGAGGTCACCATGCGGACGATCCTCCTGCCGTTCCGTGACGAAGACGCTGCCGAAAGTGCCTTTGCCACCGCTGCCGTCGTTGCCAGGAAGTTTGGCAGCTATGTCGAAGGCATGATGGCGATCACGGCTTTCCACATGTATGGCCGCGACTTCGGCGGCCGGAACATCGCCGTCAACCCCGAGTTGATCGCCGAGATGACTCGGGAATGGCGGCGCGTCGCCGATCAGGCGCGGGAGCGTTTCATCGGCATTGTCGAGCGCCATGATCTGCGCATGCTGACACGCACGCAGAGCACCGAGGGCGCCACGGCCGACTGGCGCGAGATGGAAGGCCGCGAGAACCAGGTGGTGGGCGAGTACGGCCGGCTGTTCGACCTGATCGTCATCGGGCGCTATGCCGAAGGCGATCTGGTGGGTGGCGAGGCGACCATCGAGGCCGCGCTGTTCGAAAGCGGCCGGCCCGTGCTGGTGGCGCCGCAAGGGGCGCCGGCCGAACTGGGGCGGACCATCGTCATCGCCTGGAACCACAGCACGGAGACGGCGCGCACCGTGGCGCTCGGCATGCCACTGTTGGCGGCTGCGGAGCGGGTGGTCGTGCTATCGGTGGAGGGGTGGGAGTTCCCCGGCCCGCCGGGCGATGCGCTGGCGGAGCATCTGCTGCGTGCCGGCGTGCCTGCGACGGCCGAGACCGTACGGCCCCAGGGGCGATCCCATGGCGAGACGATCCTGGCGGAGGCTCAGGCTCGTGGCGCGGACCTGCTGATCAAGGGCGCCTATACCCACGCGCGCATGCGCCAGCTTGTGTTCGGTGGAGCGACGCGTCACGTGCTGACCACGGCGAAGCTGCCGGTACTGATGGCGCATTAGCGCCGCTCTGTTCCCCACCGCAGCGGGCAGGAACGCCTCGGCCTGAGCCGAAGCGTGCACGGCCACACACGCCACAGCACCAACGGTCGACCCCGACACGACATCATACCATGAGTTGTGTACATAGGTTCGCCGCATTGCACTTTCGGCGAGGTTGTGCCACACTTTTCAGTGGTAAAAATGGTGAAGTGGGCTTACCATGTTGGTGCGAAATCTGCTGCTCTGCGCTGCCCTGCTTGGCGGTTGTGAAGGGGGCCGATATGGCGACCCTGAGGATGCAGAGCAGGTTACGCTCGATAACGGGCAGACTGTGTGGGAAGTCCAGTGTACTGGAACGACCATGGAGTGCGGTGCCACTGCCCGCCAGCTTTGCTCAGGCGGTTACAAGCGCGTGTCTGCCGTATCCGAAGACTTGCCTTCGGTTCGCGCATTCAATCTCTCGCTGAACCGCGAGGTGATTATCAGCAGAGGCAACCTTTACACTTGGCAAGTGGTGTGCACGGGATGACCGCCCCCCGGGCATTGGCGGCGGGGGGCTGATCGTTACCGGCGCTTGCCCGGTCCCCGCCGCCGAGCGGGGCCTTGGGTCCGGGGCCGCAGGCGAAGGCGGCGGGCGGCCGGTCAGCTGCCGACGGCGTTGTCGAGCTCGTTGCTGACGGTGTTGAACATGCTCTCCAGGCTGTCGCCCATGGCGCCCAGCGCAGCAATGCCGGCCACCGACACCAATGCGGCAATCAAGCCGTATTCAATGGCAGTCGCGCCCTCTTTGCCCGTGAGGAACTTGCGGATTTTCCTGATCATGTTCGGACCTCGTTCTCTATCACATGCATATCTCGAACCTGATCACTGTGACACAGAATAATGAATAACATGTGAAGTTGAGAATCCTCTTGTATTGCTTATGGAAAAGTAAAGATGATGTCGACATGCATGGTGAATGGATGGTTAATGCTTTACGGAGAGTAAGTAGTATTTATGGGTGCGCTGAAACTGCCGGAAAGCTCGCTGTGCATTCAGGGTTGCCAGATGTGATCCTCGGCGGTTTGCTGGCGCGGCGACAGTTGGCGCGGCGGGATCTCTCCTAAGTCGCGCATTTTGGCGTCGGCAGACTGATTTGGTGCAGGGTTGCCCGCAGAGCCCGTTTCTCCCAGGCAACGTGCCATCCCTTTTCGATGCTGTGGATGCCGCGCTTGCTCGCGTTCAAGTGGTGGCTATCATGTCCGCCGCGGCAATCCCGGGAGAGTGGCAGATGCGTAAATCGGCGGCGGTGTTCTCGTTGCTGGCGGCGATGTGGCTGGCGCCGGCCCAGGCCCAGCTCTCACAGGACGTGTTGGCCGGCGCCATGGAGTGCGAACGGGCACCCCATCCGACCACGCGCATCGACGGCTGTACAGTGGTGATCGATAGCGGCCAGTTCGATGGCCACCCGGACCTTCTGTCCAAGGTCTACAACAACCGCGCCATCGCCTTCCGTGAACTGGGCCGGTTCGATCGCGCCATCACCGACTACGACGCAGCGATCCAACTCGATCCCGATTATGCCGCGGCCTACCACAATCGTGCCCTGGCCTATGGGCGGCTGAACCAGTACGAGCGGGCGCTCGTCGACTTCAGCCGCGCCCTTCAGCTCGATCCCGGCCGTGCCGGGGCCTACAAGGATCGTGGCCTTGCCCATTGCAGGCTTGGCAATGCCGATGCCGCCTCGGCCGACTGGGTGCGTTTCACCGAGATCGGCGGTCAGAGTGCGGGGGCGGCCCTGCAACAGTTCCTGGCGCAGGAAGGATACCATTCCGGACCGATAGACGGCATTGTCGGCCCGGCGACCCGCCAGGCTCTCAGGGCCTATCTCGCCACCGGCTGCGGCGCTTAGGCGGGCGCTTGCGCCGCGCCACCACGTGCGGCCGAATTCACCCGCGCGTCGCTCCAGGCGCGCGGGCTACCCGGCTCAATACTTGTTCGGCACGTACAGGCCGGTCGACAGCACCTTGCGCTCATAGTCCGGATTGAAGACCCGGTCCGGCAGGTCGACCTTTTCCCGATCCACGTCGTAATAGGGGATCTTCGACAACAGATGGGCGATGCAGTTCAGGCGCTGGCGCTTCTTGTCGTTGCCCTGAACGATGTACCACGGCGCCTCGGGAATGTTCGTGCGCTCGAACATGTCTTCCTTGGCCTTGGTGTATTCCTCCCAGCGCACGCGGGACTGCAGGTCCATCGGGCTCAGCTTCCACTGCTTCATCGGGTCGTGAATCCGCATCATGAAGCGAAGCTGCTGCTCCTCATCCGTGATCGAGAACCAGTACTTCAGAAGATGGATGCCGGAGCGCACCAGCATGCGCTCGAATTCCGGCGTGTCGCGGAAGAACTGCTCCACCTGGTCCGGCGTGGCAAAGCCCATGACGCGCTCCACGCCGGCGCGGTTGTACCACGACCGGTCGAACAGCACGATCTCGCCGCCGGCCGGCAGGTGCTGGACATAGCGCTGGAAGTACCATTGCGTGCGCTCGCGGTCGCTGGGCTTCGCCAGCGCCACCACGCGGCAGACGCGGGGGTTCAGCCGTTGCGTGATGCGCTTGATGACGCCGCCCTTGCCGGCCGCATCCCGCCCCTCGAAGATGACCAGGACCTTCTGCCCCGTCTGCTCCACCCAGTACTGGAGCCTGATCAACTCCGTCTGCAGCTTCAGCAGCTCCTGGAAGTACGGTCGCCGTTGCATGTCTTGCGGATGGTGCTGGCGATAGAGCTTGCGGAGCGCCGTGGTCATCATCGGCTCGCTCAACTCGACCTCTAGGGTCTCGTCGAAGGCCTCCTCCAGCTCCAGCTCAAGCCAGTCCTTCTCGCTGACGTCCTCGACGGACGGCTGAGACGTCTCTTCGGTCATCAGTCCAACACTCCAGGTCGTTTGGGGGGCTGCTGATCGGCGCGCCGCGGGGGTACGTAGGGATACCTCACACGGCGCTACGGTGCGACGCCGATCTTGGCCGTCCGACCGCGGCCGGTCCGCTTGACCGGAATGTCCCGGACGGCTGCTCCCGAGGCCGGTAATCGTCACCGCGGCTGCCTGCGAAGTAGTCGGCCGGCATTGACAATCGGTCTCCCGCCGGGTCGAGATGCACCTTCCTTGCCGCCACACTGAACGCCCTGTGGAACTGGAATGCGCGTACTCCTCCGACTGGCGGCCGCCGTGTTCTCGGCGCTGGTGTCTCTTGAGTGTCTTGCCATCGAGTCCTCGGTTCCGGCCATCTCCGCCCCCGATCGGGTGAGCCAGATCGACCTTGCTCCGGGGCGGTACTGCGTGGCGGAGATCGAAACCGACGGCGGCGGTGACGTGTCGAGCGTCGCCCTGGGCAGTTGCGTGAGCGCACGGGTCGAGGGTGGGTGGCTCGACCTCGCGGCGGAGGGCGCGCCGTTCGTTCGGACCGTCTTTTCCGTCGCCCGATTGACCCGCGGCACCGCGCTGCTGGAGAGCCGGGAAGCCGACGGATCCTATCGGCTGCATGTGGCGATCATCCGTGAGGGCGGTCTCGCAATCCTGCCGGCACCCGGCCTCACGTCGCGGACGTTGGCGGCCGCCGAAGATGTCGAGCTCGACCTGACGCCAGGCGCATCGGAGAGACTGGACGCAGACCGTCCGCTCGAGCCGTTCGCCGTCCGCTCCGGCGCGCCGGATGCTGTGCTGGGCTTTCTTCGCAGCGTCGTCGGCCTGTGGTTCGACCGCGCCTTGCGGGACCGGGAACTCGGCGGCATGCTCTTCGCCGATGCCATCTATCTCGTGCAGGTCGACACGCCCGCGCGCGGAGCGGAGCGGGAGGCGCCGGCCAGTGTGATCGCGACACTGCGCGGGGCGATCGGGCGGGCGATGGCGTTGGAGTAGCGGCGTCTTGCGCAGCTGGTGACCGGGGATGGGGCTGGCAGGAGCACGATGCTGGACCCCAAAAAGGGGTATCCGGGCTCGGTCGCGGTCAACGACGACGAGGGGGGCGGCGATCGGAGGTCATCCGCGATCCTGTGGACCGATCGGCTCGGCGGCCAAGAGCCTGAAGGCGGCGTATCCAATCGGACACACCCCCTCAGGGTGCCGCTGGGCCGCAACCCACTCCGCCGGTAAAGTCTGCGGTTGGCGGGACGGATCAGGGCAACGGCAGTGAAAAGGGGGGTTCGGATGAGGGGCAGCACAGTGCGCACGGCTCTCACAGCTCTAGCGGCCCTTGCCGGATCGGCAGGCGCGGCCTCGGCGCAGTTCATCGTGCCCGAGGACGGGCAGCGGAACTGGAGCCATGAGGAATGCGCGGGCACGGGCGATGATCCCTGCCTGATCGGCTGGCCGCTGCAGATGCTGGAGCTCTGCGCGGACGACCCACAGGCGGTGCTCTGGCCGCATCTGCGGCTGACGACGACCGTGCCCGCGGGCTTCCGGGACGGAGACAGGCCGGGGCGCGATATGCTGGCCGAGGGAGTCTATGCCGCGATCGGCGGAGAACCTGCGGACCCTCAGTTGCGGCAATTGTCGGAGGAGTTGGCGGACGCGAACATCGCCGGCGGCTGGATGAACCGGATGATCGCCGACCGCGCGCCGGCGCCCGGCGAAACCATCGAGGTGCTGATCCAGGCGGGCCAGCTGGCCGCGGCGCTGATCGACCATGCGGACGGCCGGGTGGTCGACGGCGACCTGTTGGCGGAGGCCCAGCACGAAATCCCGGCCGACTGGATCGACCGCCTGGCCTCAGAAGGGCGGATCGAACGGATCCCCACCGATTGCCCCAGCTTCCGGGCCGCTGTGGCGGCGCCGACCGAAACCGCTGATATCACCGGATACTGGGTCAACGCCTATCTGGCGCGTCCCGTCACGGCAGAGGATTACGAGCGCGACTATCTGGGCTTTTCCGACTGGTTCGGGGTCCGGGAGTGCCCGCTGGGCGCGGGGCAAGAGGGCGGAGCCCTCGCCTTTGACGGCGCGGGCATGGCCCATCACGTGGCGTTTCTGCCGGATGACGGGAACGACCCGGCGGCCGGCGGGCGGCTGGTCGCCCGCACCTATCCCTATTCCGTCGTGGCCGGGCAGTTCACCGGCCCGGGCTTGCCGACCACCGAGACCGGCACCATCGTGCTGCGCCGCCCGGACTTCTTCTTCATCGACCCGGATCATCCGCCTTATGAGCCCCGCCGCGGCGTTCTGGGCTATGTGCGCTGCACCCACCCGGTACCGCCGGAGGAACTGCTGCAGACGGTCGAGACCCTGGATTAGCAGCCGGCACCGGCCGACCCGCGTCTCAAGATCGACGCCGGACCGGCAGGCCCGGTGACGTTCGTCACTGGCAGCCAAGGGGCCTTCTGGCAGCTTGGTGGCAATCGCGACCACCCCTGCCGGAGACAGCGATCCCATGGCCGCCCGCGACAGCTTCTTCTATTCGCACGCCTACACCATGACCTTCAGCGAACCGTCGGCCACGCCGAAGACCAAGCCGCTGCTGATCATCGCTGAGGATGTGGAGGGCGAGGCCCTGGCCATGCACCAAGCGGCCCGGGCGGTGCTGAACAACATCCGCGCCTCGGCCGACGACACCGCGCTGCAACCGGCTGAGGACACCTGGGCCGACGACGCCGGGACCGGCGACTGGCTGTTCGGCTGAGCCGGGGCGGCGGCGGAAGGGCTGGTCAGCCATCCGCACCGAGTTCGCCTCCGCCGGCACTGGTGTTCATCCTCACCGGCAGTCGTGTTTCCGGCCGTCACGCCGACCGGGCCCGGCGGCAGCGAATTTCGTCCCGACTCTGCACGATATCGGATCGGAGAACGGCAACATTTTCTTAATTGAGGCGATTGCCTAATCCGTTCCCCGGTGTTCGCAACGGACGCCTCGATGTCGGGTTAGCGTTCCGCCATGCAGATCCTGGTTGCCGATCTCCCGGCGTTCGTCGCCGCGCTGATCCTGATCGTGCTGATCCCCGGTTTGGCGATCGGCGTGGTGCTGTTCGTCCACCGGCGCGTCGGGTTCGAGGCCCTGGTCGTCAACAACGAGGTGGCCGGGTTCAAATACGCAACCCTGGGCGTGGCCTATGCCGTGCTGGTGACCTTCCTGATGGTCGCGGTGTGGGAGAAATTCGACGAGGCGCAGGCCGCCATCGACGATGAGGCGACGGCCCTGTTCGGCCTGCACCATTTCGCCGACGTCCTGCCGCCGGACCGGCGCGACCGCGTGCACGGCGCCATGGCCGACTACATCAACGCCGTGATCGACACCGAGCTTCCGTTGATGCAAGAGGGCCGCACCCGGTTCGGCGCCGATTCCGAAACGCTGCAGCGCCTGCTGCGATCGGTGCTCTTGGCCGCGACGTCGGACAGGGGGACTTCGCACGCGGTGCTGGACCCCTTGGTAGAGACCTACCACACGATCGTAGAGGCCCGTTCCCGCCGGATCGACGCGGCCAAGGGCTCGCTGACGCCGATCCTCTGGTGGCTGGTGGTGCTCGGCGGCCTGATCACCGTCGGCTTCACCTTCTTCTTCGGCTCTGCGAACGTGCGCGCGCGCGCGGCGATGACGGGCCTGTTGTCCAGCGTGATCATGTCGCTGGTGTTCACCACGGTGATGATGAACCACCCCTTCGTCGGCGACATCGCCGTCGACCTCGGCGCCTACGAGGCCCTCCGCGGCCTGATCGACCCGAGTTTCCGGCCGCCGGGTCCTGCGTAAGAGGGGGAGGGCGTCAAGTGAGTCGCGGCTGCGACTGTCGACAGACCCTAGAGGCGGTCGCGCAGGCGATTGATCAGGTCCATCCGTTCATGCAACACGGCGAAGACTACGATGGTTTCGCGGCGTTGGAGAAAGAAGATGTAGTGATGGCGGCAATGGTGCGCCATCACGCCAGAGAGGCCGGCTACAGGTCTGGTGCGAACGCCGCCTGAGGCGATCCGCTCGCAGCACGCCTGGAGGTCGTCCTGGTACCGGTCGGCCTGGGCCTCGCCCCATCTCTCCCGAGTGTAGAACCAGATATCGAGCAGATCGTCCCTCGCTGATCGCGTGAAGGCGTAGGGGAGCATCGCCTTACGATTTCAGCCGCCTGCGCCCTTCGCGCTTGATGTCCTCGGCCGTCGCGGGCTCCACTTGGCCGGCCTCCGCTTCCGCGATGCGCGGCGCCAGCAGCCGCTTGAGGGCCTGCATGGCCTCTTCGTCGGTCATGGTGGCGGGGTCGGGCATGTCGGCGAGCGCGCGGCTCAGCACATACTCTCTGATGGTCTGGCCGTTCAGCGTGGCCATGGCCTTGAGCTGCTGATGTTCCTGGGCGCTAATATCAATCGAGAGGCGCGGCATGGCAGTCTCCTTATCCAAGGGCAGCCTATGCCGGATGCCGCACAGCGACAACATTTGTTGTCGCTGTGGTTTGACTTTGCCTGGATGAGGGGGGCGGCGCGACCGATCAATCGATCGCTTCGGACAATGCGCCCGGCAGAGGGGAATCTGCTCCATTTTGCAGAGTGCCGAGCCGGCCAATTAAGTACTCTGTCCCCTCAACTCCGAACGCGCGCTGGCGGACTGACCCCAGATGAGCACGACGCTGGAATACAAAGGGTACCTGGGATCGATCGAAGTCAGCGACGGCGACGAGGTGCTGCACAGGCGGCTATAGTTCATTCCAAGTCTCGTGGACTTGACCTTTCCCCCTGTTTAGGGCCACGCGTAACTGGAATCCTCCACTGTGGGTGACGTGCTGAGCGCCGGCGTGGAGCCCCCAAATCGCTCAAGCGCCGGCGCGGCGCCCGCCACGAACGCGGC
>JANQIX010000060.1 GCA_028281925.1 Alphaproteobacteria bacterium | reverse complement strand
AATCACGGTCAGGGCGAGGCACCACAGGAGCAGCCTACGCAGCCTGAGCAGCCAACGCCGGGTGAGGCCAGCTCGCAAACTGACGACGCACAGGCTCAGCCCAAGGGACCGCAAGTCCCACCAACTGAGGCGGGCGAGGCTGACACCAGCAATACTGACGAACTGAAAATCGACGTTGAAGGCGATGGACCGACGAAAACGATTGCTGTCACGCGCGAGGTCTACGATCCTGACGCGCAAGCGGCTGGCGCAAGCAGGAAAGACGAGGCGCGCGGTTTGCCTGAGCGCGCCGCACCGCCCCAGCGCGAGTATGGCGGCACGAGCGCGATGACCGCGGCTGAGCGAGCATGGGCGCAGGCCTGGCACGAGCGACACCGAGTACGAAACGAATAATGCTGAAACGCTCCAAGAATCGTAAGTGGTACAAAGGCGGTCTCAAGTTCCGCTGTGAGGGCGTCGAGTGCGGCGACTGCTGTAGCGGAAAGTGGGGCGAGGGCTTTATCTGGGTGTCGCAGATGGATATCGCGCGCCTGGCCGCCCACCTCGGGATCGACTTTGACGAGTTCACGCGTACCTTCGTGCGTCAGGTCGGGCTGCGGTACAGCCTGATTGAAAAGGCGAACAACGACTGCATCTTCTACGAGGACGGCCAAGGGTGTCAGGTGTACGAGGGCCTCGCCGTGGCGCGTCGTGCGACGGAGCTGGCGCCAAATCTGGCAGAGGCATGGAGCAACCTTGGCCTTGTGCTGAGCGACCGCCGGGCGTCGGAGGATGCCGCCGATGCCCATCGGCGGGCCGCTGCCTTGAAGCCCGACGACGCGATCATCCTCGGCAATCTGGCGGACGGGCTGAACGACATCGGCGCGGTGACCGAAGCCGCCGAGGCGGCTGAGAAAGCGCTGGCGCTGGACCCCAGTCAGGTGGCCGCGCTGATCACGCTGGGTAACGCGCTGAAGGAACAGGGGCGTGCGTCGGAGGCCTGTGACCGTTTTGCCCGGGCAGCAGCGCTGTCGCCTGCAAGCGTCTCCGCGCGTAGCAACGAGATTTTCACGATGAACTACCGGGCCGACCTGGATGCGGCAGACATCTTCCGGGCGCATACGGCCTGGGCGGACACGTTTGCCGGTGAAGTGACCGGGAAGGCTCCGATTGTGCCGGTACCGGCGGATCCGGATCGGCGGCTGACGATCGGCTATGTGTCGCCGGACTTCCGCGCCCATTCCGTCGCCCATTTCGCGGAGCCGCTGCTGACCGCACATGACCGTTCGGCGGTGAAGATCATCTGCTATGCCCAGGTCGCGAATCCCGACAAATGGACCGAGACCTTCCAGGATCTCGCCGACGACTGGCGATCGACGATCGGGTTGGGCGACGATGCGGTCGCCGACCGGATCCGACAGGATGGCGTGGATATCCTTGTCGATCTCGCCGGCCACACCGCCAACAACCGGCTTCTGGTCTTCGCCCGTCGCCCGGCGCCCGTTCAGGTGACCTGGCTGGGCTATCCGAATACGACCGGCATGGCGGCAATGGACTATCGGCTGACCGACGCGGTCGCTGACCCGCCCGGGGCTGCCGACGCGCTGCATTCCGAAACGCTCCATCGACTGCCCGGATTCCTTTGCTACCTGATGCCGCGCAGCAGCCCGCCCGTCACGCTTCCCGCTGATCGCGGGCCGGTCACCTTTGCGTCGTTCAACGCGCTGGCCAAGATCAACGACCTGGTGGTGGAGACTTGGGCCCGCATCTTGCGGCAGGTTCCGGACTCACGCCTGTTGTTGAAGAGCAAGCCCCTGGCCGACCCGGGCACCCGGGCACGCTATGTGAGACTGTTCGCTGAGGCCGGCATCGCGGAGGACCGACTGGAGCTGGCCGGCCGTACGCCGACACGGGCAGGCCATCTCGGCGCCTATGGCCGCGTCGACATCGCGCTGGACCCGTTTCCCTATAACGGTACGACGACGACCTGCGAAGCGCTGTGGATGGGCGTTCCCGTGGTCACGTTGGTCGGCGACCGGCATGCGGCACGCGTCGGTGCCAGCTTGTTGACGCGCATCGGCCTGGCTGAGCTGATCGCCGCCGATACCGACGGATATGTGGACGTCGCAGTGACCCTGGCGCGCGATCCGGCCCGCCGCCGCAGCTTGCGGGCGGGCATGCGGGCGCGCGTGCGCCGATCCGGCCTGTGCAACGCTGACGCCTTCGCACGATCCGTAGAGGCCGCCTATCGTCACATGTGGCAGCGCCGGTGCGCGGCGGCACCCTAGACGGCGGCCTGCCCTTGCCTGCGGGGCAGTCGGCTGCCAGTTTCCTGCATCTGATGCAGGAAGCGCCCATGCCCAAGAGCCCTTCGGCCGAACCGCCGGCGACAGACCCGCTGGCGCATGTCGACACCTGGATCTTCGATCTGGACAACACGCTCTATCCCGGCCGATGCAATCTGTTCGCCCAGGTGGATCGGCGCATGGGGCAGTTCATCAGCGAGACGCTCGGCCTTGACCCCGACGCTGCGCGCGCCCTTCAGAAGCGGTATTTCCGCGAATATGGCACGACGCTGAGCGGATTGATGCAGGTCGACGGCATCGAGCCGAAGGATTTTCTGGACTTCGTCCACGATATCGATCTGTCGCCGATCGATCCGGATCCGACCCTGCGGCAAGCGCTTGCGGGCCTGCACGGACGCAAGCTGGTTTACACCAACGGGTCCGTTCCGCATGCGGAGCGCGTTCTGGACCGGCTGGGCATCAGCAGCCAGTTCGAAGCGATCATAGACATCGTCGCGGCTGACTATGTTCCGAAGCCCGATCCGGCCCCTTATGCGAAACTGGTTGCCGAGCACGCCATCGCACCGGGGGCCGCTGCGATGGTGGAGGACATCGCCCGCAATCTGGCCCCTGCCCGCGATCTGGGCATGACAACGGTCTGGCTCAGGGGCGAGCATGACTGGGCAGCACCGCCCCGGGATGCGGACTATGTCGACCACGTGATCGACGACCTTCCGGTATGGTTGGCAGCGATCGTCGCGGCCCGGCGGTCGGCCTCTCAGTCCGGTTGACAAGGCGTTACCGGCGGCGCCATCGTGCGCGCGCCGTTGCAGCGCACAGGCTCGGCCTGCTTCCCTACGCCACGGACGCATGACCCCCATGACCGCATCCAGCCCCGAAGCCGTCATCGACGCAGCCTGGACAGATCGCGACCGGCTGTCGCCCGGCACCACAGGCCCCGTTCGCGACGCCGTAGATTCTGCCCTGACCCTGCTGGACAGCGGACAGGCCCGCGTGGCCGAGCCGACGCCGGACGGCTGGAAGGTCAATGAGTGGCTGAAGAAGGCAGTACTGCTGTCGTTCCGCCTGAACCCGATGCACGCCTATTCCGGAGGCCCGGGCGGCGCCCATTGGTGGGACAAGGTCCCCTCGAAATTCGCCGGCTGGTCGGAGAATGCCTTCGGCGCGGCCGGTTTCCGGGCGGTGCCGGGCGCAATCGTGCGGCGGTCGGCCTATATCGCGCCTGGGGTAGTGCTGATGCCCAGCTTCGTCAATGTGGGCGCCCATGTCGGTGCGGGCACCATGGTGGATACCTGGTCTACGATCGGATCCTGCGCCCAGATCGGGAAGGACTGCCACATCTCCGGCGGTGCGGGCATCGGCGGCGTGCTGGAGCCGCTTCAGGCAGCCCCCGTGATCATCGAAGACAACTGTTTCATCGGGGCCCGCGCCGAGGTGGCGGAAGGCGTGATCGTCGGCGAAGGGTCCGTCTTGTCGATGGGCGTGTATATCGGCGCCTCCACCCGGATCGTCGACCGCCAGACGGGCGATGTGATCTACGGGCGCGTGCCGCCCTATTCGGTGGTCGTGTCCGGCAGCTATCCGGGATCGACCATGCCAAACGGCCAGCCGGCGCCGAGCCTCTATTGCGCCGTGATCGTCAAGCGGGTTGATGAGAAGACGCGGGCCAAGACGTCGATCAACGACCTCTTGCGGGATTGAGTGCCATGTCTGCGGTGGGCCGGCCGATCGACCCGGTGGCGCTGACGCAGGCGCTGGTCCGTTGCCCAAGCGTGACGCCGGAAGACGCCGGCGCCTTGGACGTTGCCGAACGGGCGCTTGCGGGCATGGGGTTTGCCTGCACACGGCTGCCCTCCGGCGGTAACGGCCGCGCGCGGGTGGACAACCTCTATGCGCGCCTGGGAAAAGGCGCGCCCGTCTTCGCCTTTGCCGGCCACACGGACGTGGTTCCGCCGGGCGACCGCAACCGCTGGAGCGTCGATCCCTTCGCCGGTGAGATCGTCGACGGGCATCTGGTCGGCCGCGGGGCAGCCGACATGAAGAGCGGTGTGGCGGCGTTCATCGCGGCCGCATCGCGCTTCGTCGCCGACCGAGGGCCCGATTTCTGCGGCAGCATCGCCCTTGTCCTGACCGGGGATGAGGAAGGCGACGCCGTCGACGGCACCGTGAAGATCCTGGATTGGATGCACCAATCCGGCGAACGCATGGACTTCTGTGTGGTGGGGGAGCCGACGAGCAAGCAGACCCTGGGCGACACCATCAAGATCGGACGCCGCGGCAGCCTGAACGGGCGGCTGACCGTCCGTGGCCTGCAGGGGCACACGGCCTATCCGCAGCTTGCCGACAACCCGGTCCATCGGCTTCTGCGCCTTGCCGATCTGCTGCTGGCTGAGCCTCTGGACGCCGGAAATGCGCATTTCGAGCCGAGCACACTGAACTTCACCAGCATCGATGTCGGCAATCCGGCCAGCAACGTCATCCCGGCCGAGGCGAGCGCCGCCTTCAACATTCGCTTCAACGATCAACATACCGGTGCCGGGCTGGAGCACTGGCTGCGCGCCCAGGTGGCGGAGATCGGCGGCGATATCGACCTTGCGGTCAAAGTCAGCGGCGAAGCCTTCCTGACGCCGCCCGCGGGCCTGGCGGAGCGGGTGGCCGACGCCGTCCATGCCGCCTGCGGCACGCGGCCACGGCTGGATACCGGCGGTGGCACTTCCGATGCCCGTTTCATCAAGGACCATTGCCCGGTCGTCGAATGTGGCTTGGTGGGTGCGACCGTGCACCAGACGGACGAACGCGTTCCCGTTGCCGAGATCGAGGGGCTGACCGCGATCTATGCCGAGATCCTCGCCTCCGTCTTCCCGGCGCCGGCCTAGGCGCTGGCCATGATCACTGCGGCAGAGACGGTACGGTCGGTCTTCGGCGTGTACCGGCTTGCCCGGTTCGACCGTAACGGCCTGTCGTTCCTGGACGGCACGCCCACCGGCGCGGCCCGCAGCTTCTATTGCGCGTTGCTGCTGCTGCCGCCGCTGGTGATCATGCGGATCGTCAACCTGGACTGGATGGATGTCGACATTCCGCTCGATCATCTGCTGCTCGTTGAAACGATCAGCTATGTCGTGAAATGGACGGCATTTCCGGTGGCGATCAGCTTCCTGGTCCATCCCATGGGCCGGCAGCACCGGCTCTGCCATTTCGTATCGGCCTACAACTGGTCGAACGTGATCTGGACGGCAGTCCTCTTCCCGCTCTTCACGCTGACGGCCATCGGCGTGTTCTCGCAAACAGCCGGCTTCTTCCTGATCGACCTCGCGACGATCCTGCTGCTGGTCTACGAAGGCTACATCATCCGCGTTTCGCTGGAGACGAGCGCCGCCGTTGCCGTCGCCCTGGTGGTGGCCGACCTGTTGCTGGCCTTGCAGATCATCGGATGGACCAACAACCTGTTGATGGCAGGCGTTGCGTAGACCGGCGTGCAAGGCCTGAGAGGCCAATCTCAGATGATCTTCGCCTTGGCCAGCCGGTCGATCTCTCCGGCATCCAGCCCCAACAACTCGCCATAGACGCGCGCGTTGCCGTCGCCGAGGGCCGGCCCCAGGTGGTCGATCCGGCCCGGTGTCTTGGATAGCCGCGGGACCACGCCGGGCACCGTCAGCGGCCCCGTGCGCGGATCGTCAACCTTCGCCAGTGTTCCGCGATCGGCGTAAAGCGGGCTGGCGAAGATGTCGGCGATGGAATGCACCAGCCCGCAGGGCACTTCGCCCGCGACACAGCGGTCGATCAGGGCATCCGCGTCCTGCCCGGCCGTCCAGTCGCCGACCAGCCGCTCCACGGTCTCGCGCTCGGCAATGCGCTGGGCCGCGGTGGCGTAGGCATCGGCCGCGGCCAGGTCTGCCCGGCCCATCACGGCGGCGAGCCGCGCGAACATGCGGTCTGAGGTACAGGCGATCGCCACCCAGCGGCCGTCTCTGGTCGGGAAATGGCCGTGCGGGCAGGCGTTGCGCGTGCTCATGCCTTCGCGGTCGCGCACGGTGCCGTCCCGGTCGAACGCCGGTGCCAGCTCGTCCAGCACGCGGAAGATGCTCTCATAGAGCGAGATGTCGATCACCTGGCCGCGCCCGGTAGCGTCCCGGCTGCGCAGCGCCAGCATGACGGCGAAGGCACCGTAGAGACCGGCGGTATAGTCGGCCAGCGACGTCGACCCCGGCGTGACCGGGGGCCCGCCCGGCATGCCGGCCAGATGCGTGAGCCCGCTGACCGCATGGGCGATGCGCGCAAAACCAGGCCGGTCCGCCCACGGCCCGTCCTGGCCATAGGCCGAGACGCGCAGCAGCACCAGCCGGGGATTGACCGCCGAAAGATCGTCCCAGCCCAGCCCCCACCGCTCCAATGTGCCCGGGCGGAAGTTCTCGCACACGACGTCCGACCGCGCCGCCAGCCGCTTGAACAGGGCCACGCCGTCGGGTTTGCGCAGGTCGAGCGTGATCGACGTCTTGTTGCGCGCCTCGGTCATCCAGACCAGGGTATCGCCGGCCTCTGTCGGCGTGCCGAACTGGCGCAGCGGGTCGCCCGACCCCGGCTGCTCCACCTTGATCACCTCGGCGCCGAACTCGCCCATCAGCGCAGCCGTAAACGGCGCAGCGATGAAGGTGGCGATGTCGAGAACGCGGATGCCGCTCAACGGCAGGGATGGGTCGCTCATGGGCCGCAAACTAGCCGGCAACGTGTTCGCATTCCAGGCGAAGTGAGAGGCGATGCGCGGCCTTGGCGCGTTGCGGATCGGCCGGCGGGTTTGCTAGGCAGGTTCGCTGAGCTTCATGACCGGTCCTGGATACCGCCGCCAATGGCAACCGCCCGCGCCCCCCAGCCCACTCTTCTGGCCAACTTCCGCCCGCCGCCCTACCGCGTGCATGAGGCGGACCTGGTCTTCGAACTCGATGCCGCAGCTACACGGGTCACATCGACGCTGCGGATGGAGCGGGCGCCCAACATGCCGGCCGACACGCCTTTGGTGCTGGACGGCGAAGACCTGCGGCTTGTTTCCATTGCGCTCGACAACCGCGATCTGCCGCCGGACGCCTATCGGCTGGAAGACGGCCGGCTGGTCATTCCGTCCGTGCCTGCGAGCTTCACGCTGCGCACCACGGTGGAGATCGCGCCGGAGAAGAACACCAAGCTGGAAGGCCTCTATATCTCCGACGGGACCTTCTGCACCCAGTGCGAGGCCGAAGGCTTCCGCCGCATCACCTTCTTTCCCGACCGCCCGGACGCCATGGCGGTTTATACCGTGACCCTGCGGGCCGATGCCGAGAGCTGCCCCGTCCTGCTGGCCAACGGCAATCCGGTCAGCCGGCGGGAAATCGGCGGCGGCCGGCACGAAGCGGTGTGGCACGATCCCTTCGCCAAACCCTGTTATCTGTTCGCCCTGGTGGCGGGCCGGCTGGCCCATGTCAGGGACAGTTTCACCACGGCTTCAGGCCGCGAGGTGGAGTTGGGGATGTATGTGGCGCCCGGCAGCGAGGCACGATGCGCCTATGCCATGGATGCTCTCAAACGGTCCATGCGCTGGGACGAAGAACGCTTCGGGCGCGAATACGATCTGGACGTCTTCAACATCGTCGCCGTCGATTTCTTCAACATGGGGGCGATGGAGAACAAGGGTCTCAACATCTTCAACGCCAAGTACGTTCTGGCCGACCCGGAAACGGCGACCGATGCCGACTATGCCTTCATCGAATCGGTCGTCGCCCATGAATACTTCCACAACTGGACCGGCAACCGGATCACCTGCCGCGACTGGTTTCAGCTGAGCCTGAAGGAAGGGCTGACTGTCTGGCGCGACCAGCAGTTCAGCGCCGACATGCGCTCGCCGCCGGTGCAGCGCATCAAGACGGTGCGGCAGCTGCGCAACCGCCAGTTTTTGGAGGATTCCGGCCCGCTCGCCCATCCGGTCCGGCCGGACAGCTATATCGAGATCAACAATTTCTACACCGCGACCGTCTATGAGAAAGGGGCCGAGGTCATCGGCATGATGGCCACGCTTCTGGGCCGCGCCGGCTTGCGCGCCGGCATGGATCTCTACTTCCAGCGCCATGACGGCCAGGCCGTCACCTGCGAAGACTTCGCCGCGGCCATGCAGGATGCCGGCGGGGCGGATCTCGGTCAGTTTCAGCTCTGGTACCGCCAGGCGGGCACACCGCATATCAGCGTCTCCGGGCAGCACGACGCACAGTCCCGGACCTATACGCTGACCGCCACCCAGACCTGCCCGCCGACCCCGGGGCAACCGAACAAGCGCCCCATGCACATCCCGTTTGCGGTGGGGCTGATCGGGCCGGACGGCCGCGACCTGCCACTGCGCCTCGAGGGTGAGCCGGCCGGCAGCGAAACGACAACGCGCGTTCTCCATCTGACGGACGCAACACAGCGCTGGCATTTCGTCGATGTGGACGCGCTGCCCCTGCCATCGCTGAACCGCGACTTCGCCGCACCGGTGATCGTCGACTACCCTTACAGCCGCCGCGACCGAGCGTTCCTGATGGCCCATGACAGCGATCTGTTCAGCCGATGGGACGCAGGCCAGCAATACGCCACCGACCTGATTCTCGACATGGCCGCGACGGCCGCGCGGGGTGAGACGCCGGCCGGCGACGGCGACTATGTGCGGTCGCTGGCGACCGGGCTGGCGAGCGCCAGTGACGATGCCCTGGCGGCACAGGTGCTGACACTGCCCAGCCTGGAATACCTTGCCGATCGGATGGACGTGGTCAATGTCGACGCCTTGTTCGCCGCGCGGCAGTGCCTGCGGGCCGAGATCGCGGAGGGCCTGCGCGAGCGGCTGCTGACGATCATCGAAGAGGCGCGGGCAGACGGGCCCTTCAGCCCCGACGCGGCATCGGCCGGCCGGCGGGCCCTCTGCAACGCTGCGCTGTCCCTGGTCGCCACTCTCGCGGACCGGCCCGGTGAGGAGGCCCTGCTGCAGCTGATCGTCGACCGCTTCGAAACGGCGGACAACATGACCGACCGCATGGCGGCGCTGGTGGCCCTCAACGACCTGGATGTGCCCGCCCGCCAGGTGGCGCTGGACGCGTTTGAGAGCCGGTATCGCGGCCAACCCTCGGTCTTGGACAAATGGCTGTCACTTGAAGCCATGTCGACACTGCCCGGGACTCTGCAGCGGATCCGGGATCTGACGGCGCATCCCTTCTTCTCGCTGCGTAACCCCAACCGGGTGCGGGCGCTGGTTGGCGTATTCGCAAACGCCAACCTGCCGCGGTTCCATGGAGCCGATGGTGGCGGTTACGACTTCCTGTCGGATATCGTTGTGGCGCTCGACCCCATCAATCCGCAGACGGCCGCCCGGCTGGTCGGACCGCTTGGTCGCCGGCGGCGCTTCGACGCGGGCCGGCGGGGGCTGATGCGTCAAGCACTCGAGCGGATCCTTGCAGCCCCGGGGCTGTCTCCCGATGTTTATGAGATCGCGAGCAAATCGCTGGACGCGCAGGCTTGATCTGGCGGTATGCCGGGGATTGGGCTACGAGGAAGCGGTTAGGGTCGGATCGACCGGATATCGGCTCCGCCGGCAGGCGTTCCGCCCCAACAGGTCTCCGCATCATGGCCGACTGCCCATGTCGACGACGCTTGCAGGCATACTTCTGATCGGGGTCCCTCTGCTTGGACTGATCGCCGGCCTGCTCGCCGCGCGAATGACCCACCATTCCTATGCCCTCTGGGGAATTGGCGGGTTCTTCATTGCCGGCGTCGCGGTCGTCGCGATGCTTGCGGCCATTCCACAATTCGCATTGGCCGCAAGATCAGGTATTGTATCAGCACTGGACGGTGCGCCCGGCCTTGGATCCTTATGGTCCTATTGGCAGAACTTGCTTCCATACCCGGCTTGGCGCTCGATCGGTGCGATCGTTATCCCGGTGATCGCCGTGGTGATACCATTGTTCTTCTGGCAGATCAGGAAACTGCATATCAATGAGTGATCAGCCGACAAAAGATGGCGTAGCGGATACCGAGGGCCTGGACGACCTCAATCGCCGCCTGCAGATGGCCGAGAACCGCCTTGGTGCGGTGCGCAGCCACAGACTGAACCGGCAGCATGAATCCCTTGAGCTGCTGACCAAGATCGAAGAGCGGTTCGTGCAGCAGCGCAACGAGCTGTTGCACGCCAACGATCACATCCGCCGGCTGGAGAAGCTGAACCGGGATCTGGTCAACAAGCTGCGCCGGCTGATCACGGCGGTCGAGACCGGGATGGATGCGGCCGACGACATCTTCTATCGCATGGTCAACGTGACCAACGAGATCAACAACTTCAGCACCCAGACGATCACTGGTGAGTTCCAGTCCTTCGAAGCGCTGGAAGGCGCAGACATCGACGCCGAGCCAACGCAGCCCGCCGCCCCTTCGGCCGAACCGCAGCGCCGGGCCATCCCGGTCGTGCGCCAGACGAAGGTGGAGAAGGACGACAGCGCTCAGGTTCTGAACATCAAGCAGATCTTCAACAAAGGGTGAGCTTCGGCGGAGAACCCGTCTCCCGCGCGCCGCGTCGCCGACAGGACAAACCCATGGGCCATAAGGGCAAGGCCGGGATGTTCATTGCGGTCGTCGCCGCAAGCCTCCTGCCATGGGGGGCTGCGGCGGAGCTTGACTTGACGCCCGTGCCCGTCGTTCCGGTGGACCGTGAAGCACCGGTGACGCTCGATCTCCCGACCGGCCCCGCGAGCGAGCCGGACAGCGAACCGCCGGTGGCCCTGCCCGCGAACTTGAACGATGACTTGGACGATGTTGACGCCGCGGCCGAGGTGGGTGAGCCGGCGGAGACACCGGATGACGACTCCGACGAGCCGGTCACCCGCCGCGAACGACGCGAAGCCTGGGCCGTCCATTGCTTCCAGGATAACCAGGAGGTCCTGACCGTAGCGCCGCTCTACCGCGTGCTGCGGATGCGGAACGGCCTGCAGGACTGGTACTATGAGACGGCGGACGGCGTGCTGTTTGCCGGGCGCATCGGCACCAACGTCAACTGCTATTTCGAACCCCTGGATGCCGGCGCAGCACGCGTGGCTTCGCTGCCCTCGAGCTTCCCCGAGATCGAAGAACCGCCGGCAGAAGAGCGCACCTCACCCCTTCTGGACGTCGGCTTTCAGGACCCCGCCACCGTGGTCAGCAGCGTGGACAACGGTGCGGCCGACGCCGAACCGCCACCACGCCCCGCTTGGACCCAGCCGTCGTCTGCACCGAGACCATCGACCTCGGGCACCCGCCCGGCCGATGCGGACACGGGCCAGTGGGTGCAGCTTGCCGCGTTGCCCAGCCGCCAGAGTGCGCGGGCGGAATGGCGGCTGCTGAGCCGTCGGCTGGGCTCCGACCTGACCCGGTACCAGCCGGTCATCCGGTCCGTGGCCCCTACCGCCGATGGATCGGATCTGTACGGCCTCAGGATCTTCCCATCGAACCGTGTGGCCGCCGTGCGAACCTGCACCGTCCTGGAGGCGCGCGGCCAAGCCTGTCGGCTGCCGCGCGCAACCGACACGTCGACCGCCCCGGCGCTTGCGGAAGTGGCGCCCGCATTGTCGCAGGGGTCGCTTCCCATAACGGACATTCCGTCTGCTGTGGGGTTCGAAGCCGTGCTGGTCGCTGAAGCGCCGGCCGGCCTCGGTACGGCGGCTCCGGCCATTCTCGATGCGGTTGTCCCGCCGCTGGCAACAGAGGTTGCCCACGTCGAGGAAGACATTGGCGGGCTCAACAACCCGTCAGGAGGCGAGCCGCCCCCGGCCGAGATCGCCCTGCGCGAAGAACAGCTGATGCCGGATCCGATGGCCGAGGTGGCGTTGAACTTTTCGCAGTTGGAACCCCAGGCGGTAGAAGGGCCGGCGAACCAGGCGGACATCCAGGGGCTGGATGGCATGCAGATGGTTGCGGACCTTCAGCCGCAGCCATGGGGGACGCCATCGCTAGCGCTGGACCGGGAACTGTTCGGGTCGGTCGACCTGATTGCCACCCGGGTGCGCGCCGGCGGGTCGCTGGCGGCGGCGTTGCACCCGGGGCCGCCCGCGATACTGCAGCTGGCCGTCTACGAACGCGAAGCCGATGCCCATAGGGCATGGGACGTACTGTCGGAGGCCCACCCGCGGCTCTTGGGCGGCCATCGCCCAGCAATCGAGCACTGGGTGCCGGAATTCGGACCGCCGCATTACCGCGTCCAGGTCACCATGCCCAGCCTGTCCATGGCGGACGCCGTGTGTCGACGGCTGAACGAAGCTGGCGACGACTGCTGGGTCATCCGGTAGATTTTCGCTCTCCTTTTCTCCCGTAACCTCAAGATCGCCCCATGCCGAAAGACACCGCCGCCCTTCGCCGCGCTGCGCGCAGCCTTGCCGCCGCCCTGGCCGTTCTTGCCGGATCCTCCGTGGTGCCGGCGGCAGCACAAGAGGTGCGCTTGACGCTGCACCATTTCCTGCCGACGACGTCGACCACCCATGCCGATTTCCTGGTCCCCTGGGCCGAGCGGGTGGCGGAGGCGAGCGAGGGCCGGATTGCGATCGACATCTATCCCTCGATGCAGCTGGGTGGTGCGCCGCCGGGGCTCTACGACCAGGCCCGCGAAGGCGTTGTCGACCTGGTGTGGACGCTGCCGGGCTATACGCCGGGGCGCTTTCCCCTGATCGAGGTGTTCGAGCTGCCGTTCGTCGCCGCCTCGGCTGAAGCGACCAGCCAGGCGGCCCACGCCTATTACGAAGCCCATGCCGACGCCGTGTTCGAAGACGTCCATGTGCTTCTGGTGCATGTGCATGCGCCCGGCTTGTTCCACATCCGCGACAGATCCGTCACGGTCGTGGAAGACTTGGCCGGCCTGAAGGTGCGGGCACCGTCGCGCGTGTCCAACAGCACGCTGGCCGCGCTCGGCGCGACACCGGTCGGCATGCCCGTGCCGGAAGTGCCCCAGGCGCTGTCTCGCGGCGTGATTGACGCGGCCCTGCTGCCTTGGGAGGTGGCACTGCCACTGCGCACGCACGAACTCGTCGACCATCACACCGAGATCCACGCCGCGCGCGGCCTGTATACGGCCGTGTTCCTGTTCGCCATGAACCTGGACGCTTATGAGGCCCTGCCGCAGGATCTGCAGGACGTGCTTGACGCGCAGTCGGGGCTGCCCTTGGCGGCCGAGACCGGCCGGTTGTGGGATGACGCGGAAGCCAGCGGACGGACCGCCGCCGTTGAAGCCGGCAACCGGATCGCCGCAGTGACGGAACCGGAAATCCTGCGCTGGCAAGAGGCGACTCAACCCGTTATCGACGACTGGGTGGCCGAGATGGAGTCGCAAGGCCTCGGCGGCAGCGACCTGCTGGCCGAAGCGCGGGCGCTGATCGAGCAATACGATCAGCCCTAACGGCCGGCGCGCAGGCGCTGGGCGATGGGTCTCAAGGGCGGGAAAGTCCGAAATCTAATTACGTTTACAACTCTAACTGTTGACTTTTCGGCATCGGTTTCGAGAAGATATTACCCGTAGAAGTCATGTGACTTTATGATTCTTGCCGGGGGAGCGCCATTGTCGGTGACCCGTGCGACCCGTCGTGAGGACAAGATCCAGTCGGCGTCTGCCGTTCCTGTCTGGAGCCACCGCCGCGCCCATGACCCCGTGTCGCTGGAACCGCTACAATCGCTGGCTTGTTTCCAGGTGCGCCGGGCTCACGGAACGCTCAGCCAGGGGTTCCAGGCCCGGTTGCAGGCGCAGGACATCTCGCTGGTGCAGTACTGCATTCTGGTGGTGATCCAGCGCAATCCGGGCCTGAGCCAGACCGATCTGGGGCAGGCCCTGGGGATCGACCGTTCGACCATGGTCACGCTGATCGACCGGCTGCAGTCCCGCGGCCTTGTCACCCGGAAGGCCTCTCCGAACGACCGGCGCTCTTACGCGCTGATGGTAAAGCCGGACGGCGAGGCGCTGTTGTGCCAGATCGCCCCGATCGTGGAAGCCTATGAGCGGAGTCTCGCCGGCGGCTTGAATGAGGGCGAGCGCGCGCAACTCTTGTCGCTGCTGCAGAAACTCGGAGACGAGTCAGCCGGCCGGCCGGCGTAACCAATCAGGCTTGGAGCAAAACGGTCTTCGAACGCTGTGCCGCCGGAACCGGGGCGATCAGGCCCGGCCGCGGGCGAGGCTTTCCAGTTCGGGCCAGATTTCCTGGAAGATGGCGGCGCGCAGGCTCCGCTCCGCCTCATCCGCAGCGCAATGATCCGGATGCAGGCGCCGCGCCAGCACGCGCTTGACGTCCCGCAGCAGCGCACGATTTTCCTCGCGCAGACGCTGCTGCAGCTCAGCCGCCTGGTTGCCCGTGCGGTCAAAGTCTTCCAGAAAATCCTTCAACGGATGCGCCACAGCTCTTCCGCCCTATCAGCATCGGATCTTAATAAAATATTAAGGCTATTCGCCCCAAAGGTCAAGATCGCCATCTAATTATTTACAGTTTGTTAACCATAAACCGAATTGTGGCGAGTTATGGTTAATGCCGCGCGAGCGATTACTCTGATGCGCTCCCTCGTCAGCCTGCCGTGCGGGAATCATCGAATCGCCTTTGACGACGGCTGACGGCCCTATGCGGCTGTTGCGGTCCTGTGGGTTGGCTCGAGGCATACCGGTAGCCGACCATGCCGGCTGTCTGAAAGACCGTTCGGCGTTGCTCGAACAGGCTCCTAGTGGGCGATCCCTGGCAACGCCTCAAGCGATGCGGCAAGCTGTTGAGCGAAGCGGTAGCTGGCCACCGATAGAGAGCCGCCCTTGTGCTGTCCCAAGAGCAGATGGCCATGGGGTAGATCCTGCTGGGCCACCTTTCGGACAACGAAGCCGCGATCACTTCGCAAGCCTGCAGCAATCTGGAAGCCGACAAGATTCTCGTGCAGCACATAGTGGCGGATCAGTTCGAAGGAGTCGGTTTCGACCCGGGGCGCCACGCGACGCCTTATCCGCTTTGCGGCAAGTTCGAGGATAGCGCGCACGCCGTACTGCATCGATGGCGCAACATGGTCGTGGTCCAGGCAGTCGCGCAGGCGCAGTTCCCTGTTTGCGGCAAGCGGATGGTCCGGTGACAAGATCGCATGGATCGGTTGGTGCACCGAATGCAGCACGTCAAAGTCCACAAGCAGGATGGGCTCGAACACCAGCGCCAAGTCACAGGCAAACTGGGCAAGCTCCCGCTCGGCCTGTTCGCGATCCCGGACATGGATTGAAAAGGTCACACCGGGGTGACTGCGCCGATAGAGCGCGATCTGCTCAGGCAGGAAGTAAGGAAGCAGTGCCTGGCTGCAGGCAATGGTTACGTGGCCGCGGCGTTCTCCGGCGAGATCGGCGACCCGGCTCTTGAGCCGCTCCAGGTCCGATTTCTGCGACATGTAGTGTTGAAGCACCATCTCGCCGACCGTGTTCAACCGCACCCCTCGCGGCAGGCGATCGAAGACGGCGCTGCCAAACTCCTCCTCGAAGCGGGCAATGCGCCGATTGAGCGCAGAGGCCGTGATGTTGCTGTCCTCGGCGGCCTTTCGGATCGAACCGGCCCGGGCCACCGACGCAATCAGGCGGAAGGTATCGAGATGGCGCATCAGATCCTGAGTGGTGCATTTCGTGCACCAGCTAGGTGAATTATTAGCATTTCCGGAACCACCCGAAAAGCCGCATCGTGAGCGAACCGTCCCCTCTGGATGGAGCATCCGATGAGCCTCGACCGCCGGACCTTCCTGACAACCGCAACAGCCAGCGCCGCTGTGCTGCCGCTTCTCAAATTCCTGCCCGCCAATGCGCAGGACGGCGACACCCTGGTCGTCGTCACCGGGCAGACCATCAACAGTCTTGATCTGCACCGCACCGGCACCAACCGGGCCAGCTATCAGGTGGCCGTCAATTGCTATGACCGGCTGGTGCGGTTTGGCACCAAGGTGCTGCCGTCGGGCGACGTTTCCTTCGACTATTCGGTTCTCGAACCGGAGCTTGCCGAAAGCTGGGAAGTCTCCGATGACGGTCTGACCTTGACCTTCAAGCTCAATCCGAATGCGCGCTTCTGGGATGGATCGAAGGTCACGGCGGAGGATGTGAAGTGGTCATTTGACCGGGCCGTCAGCGTCGGCGGGTTCCCCTCCGTGCAGATGCGCGCCGGGGGCATGAGCCGCCCGGACCAGTTCACCGCGGTTGATGAGGAGACCTTCACGGTCACCCTCGATCAGCCATCCAAACTGGCGCTGCCGGACATGGCCGTTCCGGTTCCCTTTGTCATCAATTCGGCCGTGGCGCTCGCGAACGCGACGGAAGCCGACCCTTGGGCGATGGAATACCTGCACCAGAATCCGGCGGGATCCGGGGCGTTCCGCGTGGCGCGCTGGGATCAGGGCCAGCAGCTTGTCTATGAGCGCAATGATGAGTGGACCGGCGGACCATTGCCGGCCGTGCAGCGGGTCATCCTGCGCGAGGTGCCGAGCCAGGCGACACGCCGCGCGCTGATTGAGCGCGGCGATGTGCAGATGTCCTTCGACATTCCAAACCGCGATGCTTCGGAGCTGGCTGAAAGCCTGACCGTCCATTCGACACCGATAGCCAACTGCATCCACTGCGTGGCGCTCAACACGAGCTTCGAGCCCTTCCGCGACCCCGATGTGCGCAAGGCCGTCGCCTACGCGGTGCCGTACGAGGCGATCTTCCAGGCGGCCGCGTATGGTCGCGGGGCACCGCTCTGGGGTGGTCCCGAGGAGATTTCCGACATCGCGTGGCCGCGTCCTTTCCCCTATGCGACCGACCTGGACATGGCGCGCGAGCATATGGCCCGGTCGGGCTTTGCCGATGGGTTCGAAGTTCCCCTGTCCATCAGTCTCGGTCTTGCCGATTGGATGGAACCCACGGCACTTCTGCTTCAGGAAGCCCTCGGCGAGATCGGCATTCAGGCGACCATCGACCGTATCCCGGGTGCCAATTGGCGGACCTCCGCCCTTGTTGAGAAGTCGCTGCCGCTTCACCTTGAGAACTTCGGCGGCTGGCTCGACACGCCCGACTATTACTTCTTCTGGGCCTATGTCGAAGGCAACCTCTTCAACTCTTCGAACTATCGCAATGAGGAGATTGAGAGTCTGGTCGAGGCGACTCTCCATATGCCGATGGACCATCCCGACTATACGGGCAACGTTCAGCGGATGTTTGCGATCGCCGTTGAGGACCTGCCGCGCATCCCGCTTTATCAGCCGGCGCTGAACGTTGCGATGAACGGCGCCGATGGCTACCAGTTCTGGTTTCACCGTCAGCTCGATGCCCGCAGCCTGACCCGGCAATCGGCATGAGCGATCGGCTCGGTGTCCGCCCGAAAATGAGTCTTTTGACTCGTTTTCGCAGCGACGCCGGCCCCGGCAATCTCAAAAGAACACTCACGGCGATAAGTCTGCGCATCGCGCAGACCTTGCCGGTGCTGATCGGCGTGGTGCTGATCAGCTTCGTGCTGACCCGCGCTCTGCCGGGTGACCCGGCGGCCTACTTTGCCGGCGTGCTGGCCGATGAGGCCTCGATCGCCGAAACCCGCGAGCGCCTGGGTCTGGATCGGAGCGTGTTCGAGCAGTTCTTGCTTTATGCCGGCGACCTGTTGCGCGGCGATCTGGGGATCTCGCTCAACACCGGCCAGCCCGTTCTGACCGATCTGGCCGAACGCCTCCCGGCATCGCTGGAACTCACCCTGACGGCGCTGATCATCTCTTGCCTGATTGCTGTACCGCTAGGCGTCTGGGCGGCGGTCCGGCAAGGGTCGTGGGTTGATCATCTCTGTCGGGTGCTGGTCACCGCTGGCGTTTCATTGCCGACCTTCTTTACGGGCATCCTGCTGATCTACATTTTCTACTACGTGCTCGGTTGGGCGCCGTCTCCGCTGGGGCGGCTCGACTTCATCTATCTCTCGCCGCCCCATGTCACAGGCTTCTATCTGATCGACAGCCTGATCGCGGGAGATACCGAGACTTTCTTTGCCGCCGCACGGCAGCTCGCCCTGCCGGCCATCACGCTTGCGCTCTTCACGCTCGCGCCGATCGCCCGGATGACGCGGGCGGCGATGCTCTCGGCACTTTCCTCGGACTATATCCGCACGGCACGGGCGGCCGGGCTGACCCCACGCACGGTGCGTTACCGATACGCCTTGGGCAACGCGCTCTTGCCGGTGGTAACAACGCTGGGGATGGTCTTTTCCTTCGTCCTCGGCGCGAACGTCCTTGTCGAGAAGGTGTTTGCCTGGCCAGGGATCGGCTCTTACGCAGTGGAAGCCCTCGTGGCGTCGGACTATGCCGCCGTGCAGGGCTTCGTCCTGGCCATGGCGGTTCTGTTCGTTCTCTTGAACCTCGTCATCGATCTCAGCTATGCGCTGATCGATCCGCGAATCGGGTTCGGCGCCAAATGAGCGATGTGGCGATCCCCCGGCAGCAGAGCCGCTGGGCGCATATCGCCTATGTGCTGCGCGACAATCCTGTAACGCTCGTGGCGTTCTCGATGTTCGCGTTCCTGGTCCTGTCGGCGGTCTTCGGACCAGCGCTGGTCCCTTACGACCCGCTGGCAACCAATGCGGCGAACGCGCTGCAACCGCCGAACTGGCAGCATTGGTTCGGCACGGACAGCCTCGGCCGGGACGTGTTCTCGCGCGTGATTGTGGCGACCCGGCTCGATCTCACCATCTCCGTTGCAGCCGTGGCGCTGTCCTTCGTCATCGGCGGCGTCCTGGGGGCCATCGCGGGCTATTGGGGCGGCTGGTGGGACGCGATCCTCAACCGCCTCTTCGACACCATCATGGCGTTTCCGCTCTTCGTGCTCGCCATGGGCATCGTCGCCGCACTCGGCAACACGGTCGAGAACATCATCTACGCCACGGCGATCATCAACATCCCGTTCTATGCCCGCGTGGTGCGGGCGGAAGTGAACATCCGGCGCGAGGCGGGGTTCGTGCAGTCCGCCCGCCTTGCCGGCAACTCGCACATCCGTGTGGTCGCCTTTCACATCTTCCCGAACGCCCTGCCGCCGATGATGGTGCAGGTCTCGCTCAATCTCGGCTGGGCCATCCTCAATGCCGCGGGGCTTTCCTTCATCGGCTTGGGCGTCCGTCCTCCGACGCCGGAGTGGGGAATCATGGTGGCCGAGGGCGCCAACTTCATCGTTTCGGGCCAATGGTGGGTAGCACTGTTCCCTGGGCTCTGGCTGATGCTGGCGGTCTTCACCTTCAACCTGATGGGCGACGGCCTGCGCGATCTGGTCGATCCAAGGCGGAGGACCTAGGCCGAGATGCTCGACATCAACGATCTTGCAGTGAACTTCCGGACCCGGCGCGGCACGGTTCACGCGGTGCGCGGTG